>NZ_DASQYZ010000128.1:0-6343 GCF_035638955.1 Oligoflexus sp.
AATCGTGGAGAAAAGAAATGAGTGGCGCGCGAAGACTCTGGGTTGTCCTGGCAGGAGTGGTTATCACGTCCTTTGCCGTACTTGGCTACTATGGTCGGGAGATCTACCGACAGGCTCCACCGGTCCCTTCGCAAGTCTTGACCTCAGAGGGACAGGTGGTTTTTTCAGGCCATACAATCAACCAAGGCCGAGCGGTTTGGCAAACGACGGGCGGTCAGGAACTCGGCTCCATCTGGGGTCATGGCGCCTATAGCGCGCCCGATTGGTCGGCCGATTGGCTCCATCGGGAAGCCATCTTTATATTAAATAAGCTAGCGCAGGCTGAGTATGGCAACCCTTACGACGTTTTGAATGAAGAGCAGCAAGGTCTTCTCAAAACAAGACTGCGGAAGGAACTCCGAACCAATACATATGATCCCATAACAGGCATTTTGAGCATTTCTCCTCTGAGAGCCTCAGCTATTCAGGAGGTCTCAAAACATTATACCGGGTTATTTATGGGTGACCCAGCCATGGCAGACCTTAGGGAATCTTATGCCATGAAAAAAAATACGATCAACGATCCAGAGCGAATGGCAGAGATGAATGCGTTCTTTTTTTGGACAGCCTGGGCAGCGGTCACGCAACGTCCCAACCAGGACATTACCTACACCAACAATTGGCCTCCCGAAAAACTTGTTGGCAATGAACCGAGTTCTTCGCTTCTTCTTTGGACCGGGTTTAGTGTTATCCTGCTTTTAGCAGGCATTGGCGCCTTGGCCGCCTATTACGCAAGTCGGCCTGAAGAGCACCTGGATGCGTCCAAACTTCCCACTCAGGATCCGCTTCTCGCGCTTGCGCCGACCCCTTCCATGCAAGCCACTCTTAAATATTTTTGGGTCGTTGCGGGCATGATTGTGGTGCAGATTGCACTCGGTGTCGTGACAGCTCACTATGGTGTGGAAGGCACAGCATTCTATGGCATTCCGCTGGCCGAAATCCTGCCTTATTCTGTGACTCGAACCTGGCACCTGCAACTGGGAATTTTCTGGATTGCAACGTCATGGTTGGCTACAGGTCTTTTTGTAGCGCCGGCCGTATCCGGCTATGAACCCAAAGCCCAGCGTCTTGGTGTTAATTTTTTATTCGTGGCTTTGCTCATCATTGTCGTCGGTTCGCTGGCGGGACAATGGTTCTCGATCATGCAGAAACTCGATCTCGATGTTAATTTCTGGATTGGTCACCAGGGCTATGAATATGTCGACCTTGGACGCTTTTGGCAGGCATTTCTCTTCATAGGACTTCTTCTTTGGCTATTTTTGATGACAAGAGCCATCTGGCCTGCCTTTCGCAAAGAGGAAGAAGGCCGTCATCTTCTCGCTCTGTTTTTAATTTCATCCGCAGCCATCGCTCTCTTTTATGGAGCGGGCCTTATGTGGGGTCGAACGACCAATCTAGCGATCGTTGAGTATTGGAGATGGTGGGTCGTTCATCTCTGGGTTGAAGGATTTTTCGAGGTCTTTGCTACCGTGGTCATCGCATTTCTCTTTGTACGAATGGGACTCCTTGGAGTCAGTTTGGCTACAACCACGGTGCTTTTCTCCACTATTATTTTCCTCTCTGGCGGCATTCTGGGAACGTTCCATCATCTCTATTTCTCGGGGACACCCACGGCTGTGCTTGCCATAGGCGCTTCGTTCAGTGCACTGGAAGTGGTCCCTCTCGTTTTCGTCGGATTTGAAGCCTACCACAACCTTAAGCTGGGCCGCGCCGCGCCGTGGGTGAGGGCCTATCGCTGGCCTATCTACTGCTTTATATCAGTCGCGTTTTGGAATTTCCTCGGTGCTGGAATTTTTGGCTTCCTCATCAATCCGCCTATTGCCCTCTACTATATGCAGGGACTCAATACGACGGCCGTTCATGCGCATTCTGCTCTCTTTGGAGTGTATGGAATGCTTGGCATTGGCCTTATGCTTTTTGTACTCAAGGGTCTCGCGGCTCGGCAGGTATGGAAAAATGGGCTCATCAGCTTCTCGCTTTGGTCGATCAACATAGGCCTGGCTTTGATGGTCCTCCTGAGTCCCCTCCCGATTGGGATCCTGCAAACGCTGGCCAGCTTTGAACAGGGTTATTGGTATGCGCGCTCAGCGGAATTCATGCAGACACCGCTCATTGATAAACTTCGCTGGCTCAGGGTTATCGGTGACACACTCTTCGCCGTTGGAGCGCTTGGTTTGGGATGGTTCGTACTGGGGCTTAAGACGGGTTGGTCCATACAAAGTAAGGAAACTGATCTTCCTGATAAGGTTTCTCCGCATCTGCCCAGGAGATAGGAGGGGGATTGAGAGTGTTATTTTTTTTCAGCCGCATTTCCATCTTCCTTTTGCTGATGGGATGCCGAACCCTGCCGTCCCTCGACCAGCGTTCGGCATCGACAGCCTTGATTGATACGGATTCCACCGCACTGGGTCGGGCCATCACCCCGCTGTCAGGTGTTCATCAGGGGAAGTCAGGAATTTATTCCTTACGCAAGGCCCGGCAAGCGTTTGCAGCCCGCATACTTCTGGCTCAGGCTGCCGAGCGGAGCCTGGATATTCAGTATTACATTTGGCATCAGGACACGACGGGAATCCTGCTCTTTGAGAGCATCCGTGCCGCTGCGGATCGAGGCGTTCGCGTACGTCTGCTCTTGGATGACAATAATACGTCTGGAATGGATCCCATCCTTAAGGCACTCGATGCCCACACTCATATAGAAATTCGCCTCTTCAATCCATTCCTGCTCCGGGAACCAAGATGGATTGGCTATATCACAGATTTTCACGCTTGAACCGACGCATGCACAATAAGTCTTTTACCGCCGATAATCAGGCCACTATTATCGGTGGGCGCAACGTGGGCGATGAATACTTTGGCGTCACCACAGATATGCTCTTTGTTGATCTTGATGTTCTGGCCGTTGGTCCCGTGGTCAAGGATGTGTCACGCGATTTTGATCGCTACTGGGCCAGCCATTCGGCCTATCCCGTGAGCCTTATCCTGGATGATGAGAAGCCCAAAGCTGATATCACCGCAGCTGCCGAGCGAGTCCAGCGGAGCGCTGCAGCTCAGCATTACCTGGATGCGGTGCGCAGCTCAAACTTTGTCCAGGAACTCAGGAAGGGTCGGCTCGATTTGGAATGGGCCAGCACGCACATGGTGAGCGATGATCCTGCCAAAGGATTGGGCCAGGCACCGCCGAAAAGCATGCTTCTGCAACGTTTAAGGGCTACGATGGGGCCTGCGGCAAGGCGGATGGATATCGTCTCGCCTTACTTTGTGCCGACGGCGGATGGTGTGGACGCTTTTGCTGAAATGACGAAGCAGGGCGTCAAACTCAGGGTTTTAACGAATGCCCTCGAGGCCACTGATGTGGCTGTCGTACATGCCGGGTATGCAAAATACCGAAAACCGCTGCTAGGTTTGAACGTGGAGCTGTATGAGTTTAGAAATGCCACACCCCGCATCGAAACGGATGGCGTGGGACGAGGCAGCTCGCAGACGAGCCTGCATGCGAAGACGGTGGCGATCGATGGCACGCGGATTTTTATTGGGTCCTTCAATTTTGATCCTAGATCGGCAGATCTCAATACAGAGCTTGGCTTTGTTATCGACAGCCCCAATCTGGCCCAGGAGATTCAATCCGTTTTTGATCGCAGAATTGATCAACAGGCCTATGAGGTCCGGCTGGGGGATGACGATCAGCTCTATTGGATCGGGTTACAAGACGGCCGGGAAGTCAGGTATGACCAGGAGCCTGGAACCGGATTTTGGCAGCGGCTTGGCCTTGGAGTCCTGGCCTGTCTTCCGATTGAGTGGCTCCTTTGACGTTTTCTGTTCTTCCTCCTGGAGCTGTTTCTTAGGTGCGAGATGGTCAAGACACAGGTGAGTGCGGAGCACTTATTGGGGACCAGTACTTATAAGGTGCCAGGACAGATAGTTTCTGCCGAAGTTGACTTGAAATTATGAAGAATTGAAATGTCTTAAAGCTCCTGCCGTTGATAGTCTGTGGGACCGTCTAAGATTTAATTCTTAATCATGCGCAGAAAGCAAACTTAAAGTCTGCCTTTGCTGCGGCGCAAAGTTCATAGCAAAATACTTGGAAAATTGCAGTATCAAGGATTGAGAAAGGTATGGTCCAAAGCTATTTGCTTTGGACTTTCTTTCAAGTTATTTTTTCGACAGAGGAGCTCATTTACTTTTTTGTGCAGCAGTCTTGTCCGCGGCAATTTATAGGCTATTGAGCAGGAGCCCCATTCAAAAACGAATCGAGGAAACTGCAGACGTTTTGTGCTTTCTGCAGCAAAATATTGGCCTCAATCCATGGCAGATGGAAGAGTCTATTGCTGATACAAGGGCTTTGAGCTATAGTTTAGGCCGTACGGCATAAGGGCTTCAAACGATGGCAGAGAAATATCTGATTGTATTTGGTGAGCATACGGAGCAGCAGCTTAAGAAGCATTTGGATGGGACCAAGTCTCATAGAGAGGCCTCCTGGCTCTATGATGGTTTGGTGTATCGGGAAGAAGTGTCTTGTGAAGACGTCCTCCATCTGTTCTTTAAAGACCCAAAATTTGCGCCTACCGCCATGATTGATAACAATAAGTGGCTGACCCCCGCTCATTTTGGTCACAATCAACGGATCTGGCAGCAGGCCATTAGTCAGTGTCTGGCCATGGCGGATCGCACATTGATTCGGTTCTACGCTTACGTTGAATGAGTTTTGAAACTTCCCATTAAAGTCCCAGCACTCGAGCAGCAGCAGAAGCTCCCTCTTTCAATCTCTTGTAATGTTAGCGGCAGAAAAAGAGAAGCTTCCCCAGTTCCACGGCGTCTATGACCTCGCGGCTGCAGACCTTGCAGTCAAGGCCATGAATGAACGCTGGACTCAGACGTCGTTCGCTGTTGCCAAAGCCGTGGCCCAGTACGTGGCCGTTTCGGGTGATTATCGCTACTGCGCCAGCGCTGATGCTCTTCCCACAGTCATTATCACTTGCAGCACGATTAAGGATATCTTCCATGCTCGCGAGAACGGCCTTCTGTTTGCTCCCTATGGCCGCCGCTACGAGGAACTGGCTAAAATGTTGAGCCAGCATCAGGCGGAATGGTTGCATGACAGCCGTTACTTCACGGCGCGTTACACCATCGAAAAGGAATTTTTCAAACCTGTTGCACTGTGGAGCCTTTGTCCCGCGGACACATTTGCAAGCAAACAGCAGGCGCTGGACCAGCAGCTGCAGGCTTATCAAAAAGCCGCGACCTTTACCGTGCGCAATCAACTGGAAAAGGATATAACAGCGACTTTGGCGAACTGTCCGTAATCCGGCCGTCCGCCAGACTCTTAAGTTGGGCGGACTCGCCTTCTGCTTACATTCAAAGCCTTTGAACGTGTGAAATGCAACCAACTCAACCATAATTCTCAAGAACCTAGCGAAGCCGCCAGTTTTTCCCCTCTTCCACGACAAAAAGCTCCTCGGCAAGCGCCGCGAAGACCTTGCTGTCATCAGGCCCACCGCATGCGCGATAGGCTTTCACGGCATCATAGGGTCCCCATGGAAGGACAGTGACCAGCTGGTTCTTCATGCACTCTTTCTGAGCTTCTGTCACGACTGGAGCAGGATCGATCGGCGCCCCGCCATCGTCCTTTGATTTTTCGCAGGCCATGAGAAGTCCCACAAAGATTAGCATCGACCCCAGCTTTTTATGACCCATTCTTCCGCTTTGCATTCCGTTATTCCTTGAATTCATAGGTTTTCATAATAAGGCCGACATGCGCCCGCGTCACCGTCGGATCCAAATCGCCAGCCAGCGTCATGCAGGCGACTAGGTAATCTTCCGACACGCGACAACTTTCTTGCCTGGCATGATTGAGACAAAACGCGGCCCTGAGAGTCGGTTCCGCTATGCTGCGGGCCTCTTCGAAACCCTCGGGCTTGCAGGCATCCAATCCACCGACAGGAGGAACTTTTGTGGGGGCAGGCGTCGGTGTGGGTGATGGAATCGGCGTTGGTGTCGGGCCCGTCCCGCTGTCCGGACCTTCTGATTTTTTGCTGGTGCAAGCGGAGAGCACAAGAGGAAGAAGGAGCCCCGACACTCCAAGTCGCATCTTCATTTTTTTACACCTTTCATCGTGGGAATCGCGTGGTCACCGCAAAGTTTTTCCTCGTTCGCCAGGGGGCAGCCGCCTTGAATCCACGTCAAGAACATATCCCGCATGGGTTTGGGCAAGGCTGGCCCGGTCATCGGCATGCCGGGCTTCTGTGCCCCCAGCCCAGCGTCCTCTTCCAAGGCACGAATTTCCAGGCGACGCCAAAGCTCCCTGGGG
>NZ_DASQYZ010000129.1:0-14276 GCF_035638955.1 Oligoflexus sp.
CAGCGGATGCAGGTCAGAATAATGGACTTTTCAAAATGCCGTCCTTTGAAGCTCAGCGCCATAACCACTCCCTGGATACGGTGAACTGGTGAATATGACCAATCCCGTGTCAGGATGCTAGAGATTTTTTGCAACAAAGCCAAACCCTGGCTATTATCAGTGATCTTCTCAACACGAGCAAGCAAACTCTTAACTCGTTTTTCTCTGAGGCTAATGTCAGGATCGAGAAAGTGAAACAACGCATTGCCGATCTGCATGGAACAATTGAGAGCATGGACCCGGGAATAGATATTCATGAAATATTTCGCGAAATCCATACTGTTAAAGGTGGCGCGAGGATTGCCAAGCTTGGCAAACTAAGCCATGCTGCTCATGAAGTGGAGGAAGTCGCACATCAAATCAGGGAAGGCGGTACTGTTCACAAGGATGCCCTTATACAAAGCGTTGACGTGCTTGGTGAGGTATTCAGTCTATACTATAATGTTTTCAATCATGTCTTTACAGCATCCGAGATAGAGACGGCACCATCCCTCTTATCTATTCTGGTTCCACATCAACAGCGAATTCTAAGTGACTTGCATAGAGCAAAACTGAAGTACGGCGGGTTTGCCGTGGAAGATGATTCCATAGATTGGTCAGAAGCCGAGATCAGGAGTCTCAATGAAATGTTCTGTCATATCTTTAGTAACATACTCGACCATAGCTTTATCATCCCTAGAGATAAAAGCGGGTTTATCTGTCCGCCCGTAAAAATTACAATTTCATGCGTTCGGAAAAGAGGCTGGAAGGAAATTCGCATAGCAGACAACGGACGCGGGATTGATCTGGATTCTGTAAAAAAGAGAGCATTGCAACGGGGAATTCCCCTTTCAATGCTGACGAATGATGAAGCTGTCCTGTCGATTCTATTCTCAGATGGTTTTTCCACCGCAAATGAAGTGACGGCAACAAGTGGCAGAGGCGTTGGACTGTCAGCCATAAGAAAGTTGGCTGAAGACCTCGGGGGCCATGCTTCAATCGCAAACCACTCAGCAGGCGGCGCGGTTCTGATGATCTCATTTCCAACACATGAATCTCAGCATGCTTTAAAATACGCTTAAATTCTCATATTTAGGCCTAAAATTTCCAAGTCAATATGTTTGTTTCTGAATATTATGGAGCTTTGATATGAATAAGCCTTGGTTGGTTCTGTCCCTGTTCAGCTTTGTTAGGATGATGACTGCCTTTTCAACAATTATGATCTTAATTTCAAGACCAGCTTTTGCGGCGGAAACATCGCCAAATGATGCAATTAGAGTTGCTTATTTCAGTAAGGATGTACCCGCTATTGATCCTTTACATCCGAGTTTCGATCCGGACTCATATGCTGTTATCACGCAAATTTTTGACAGTCTTATTCACATTGACCTTGATGGCAAATTGACTCCAGCCTTGGCCAACAGTTGGAAAATGCTGAGCCCAACGAAATGGGAGTTTAAACTCAGGCAAGGAGTAAAATTCCATAATGGTGAGGATTTCGATGGCAACGCGGTGAAGTTCACCTATGAATATGTTATGAATAAAGAGAATAGTGCTGGGAATGCATGGATTCTCAATACGATCAAAAGTGTTACGGTTGATGAATCAAACAAACACCGCATCATCATCGAAACTGCCTTTCCGGACGGCATGTTTCTGTACCGATTCTCAATGTTTGGCTCCATTTGCCCACCTAAATATATCCGTGAGGTTGGCATCGCCAAATTTCACACCCATCCAATCGGTACGGGGCCATTTAAATTCGTTTCGTGGAATCAAGGCAAAGAAATTCGTCTCGCTAAAAACGAAAGCTATTGGCAAAAGGGACTACCAAAGGCACCAGCCGTCTCCTTTGTTATGCTCCCAGAGTCGCAGTGGAAAAATGCTCTTGTTGACGGGACCATTGATTTTGTACCAAATCTCTCCGGGCGTGAGACAAGTAAATTGACTGAAGCCAGCGGCGGCAAGGTTCGAATAATAAAAAGATTGATTCTTTCTGACTACTGGGTGCTTTTGAAAAATTCTGGTCCTCTCGCCTCCAAAGAGGTCAGGCAAGCCCTTAATTATGCTCTCAACAAGGAAGACATAATCAAGTACGGTGACTACGGAAACGCCAAGCCAGCTGCCTCAATAGGGAAAGAAGGGGAGTTTGGCTATAATGAAACGCTGAAACCATATCCATTCGATCCCGAGAAGGCAAAAGAGATTCTTTCGAGAGTCAACGGCAAACTAAAATTGAAAATGTTGGTCGCAGATATTGCAGAAAAAGTAGGCCGGGTTATTGCAGAAAATCTTACGGCGGTTGGGGTTGAAGTTGAGATTGAGATTGCTTCACGTCCTGTTTGGGCGGAAAAAGTTATTGGATACAAGATCAAAAACGGGAAGTCTCCTGACTACGATATCGTAGTAAACTTGGTCGATAATCCAATCGTTAATTTGGCATTTCACGCTGGTCTTTTCCTGGCGTCGCCAAGCCCATGGTCATTGTTGAATGATGAAGCCTACGATAAAAAATTCCTCCATGCGCTCCAAACGTCCGACCCGGTTGATCATGAGAAACGGCTTAAGCTCCTGGACAAATATATTCATGACGAAGCCTTGATGCTTTTTACTTCACAAAGGATTATTACCGCTGGTATTGGAAACTCTGTTGGCGGGATTGAAAAATTCGGAATCAACGGCCACCTCGATTACAACATTTTGACTAAAGCGTTTAAAATAAAAAAATAATGTTTTGGAGGCCTGCAGGTTCTGTTGTAGGGCTATGTCATTTAAAACAGACCCTGCAGGCGGGATATCTCAACAGCTTTACTCAGCGCGACCACAGACGAATAAAGCAGAGAGCAATACCCATGCTGTCGTTTAAACCTTTATTTGTGTCGCAAAAATAACAGCGGAATTGAGATCGATGGCCATGATCAGGAAAATGCTCTTAAGAAGGATTTGGAATGGATAAGATCGGTATCGGCGAGTATCTGGAAACAAGGTATTATGAGTTTTCTCTCCGATACAATGAGATGCTTCGGGAAAAAACCCGCGCTTTTCTCCGAACCGCTGAATCCGGCATTACATTTGACAGCCTAATTGCCCCGGATCAGTTTGTTTATGGCGACCGCTTGGTTGTCTTCCTGATATCTGGAAGTAATTTGAAGGCGACCGTGAAGATACATTACAATCCCTCAGAAATGGAAAGCCTGGTTCCCAAAAGCCTCCTGGATGCTTCAGAAACGGTTGAGAAAGCCATGCAGTCTCTTTTCAACGAGCTTGGGAATCTCTATGCTGGTTCGCTAAAAACTGCGTTCCTGGAGATGAGTTACGTTGTCGGAATTTCTCTTCCCATTGCGGCCTCGTGTTATGATGAGCTGATATCGTCAGACCAACTTGTCCCCGGCAGAGCTTATTCCTATACAGCCATCACTGTAAAGGATCATGGACAATTTATTGTTACATTGACGCTCGATAACCTCGGCAGTGGGCTGGCAGCCTACAAGTACTCTAGGAAAGACGCAGAAGAAGACTCCATCTTCTTGTAAAAACACCTGTTATGGACGGAACCATGAATCATGAACTTATTGCCAGCCATAATCTGCAGGCAACCCATGACATCCTGGAGGCGCTATCGGGAGCAAAGAGTTCCCTTGAAACTATTTTGGACCGTCAAACAGATATCTTCTGCCTGTTTGGAGAAGGCGGCCAGATCATTAAAGGTAATCGGGCCTTGTCTACGGTGCTTAAATCATCGGCTGACACTCTCTATCGATTGAACCTTCGCTCTCTCTTTTCCGCAGAGGCGTGGCTCCTGTTCTCAAACAAAATGGAAATTTTGAGAAAGCATCGAGACAAGTCCAATGTTTCATTTGAGTTAAGCATCGATGGCGAAGCTTGCAAAGCTGGCGAATCCGAAGACTTTCTATGGACCATTGCCAGATTCGATGCTGTTTCATCCCGCCGAGGTCAAATCTATACGATCATTGGCCGCAATATGACCGAAATCAAGCGCTATCAGAAGCGGCTGGGAATGATATTCAGCTCCGTGCCGCTGGCCATTTTCCAGATCAATCGTCAGAAGATGATCATGCAACCTTATAGCGCCTATACCGAAATTATCTTTGGTCGAGAGGATCTTGGCAATCAGTTGCTGAGCGACGTACTTGCCCCCATGCTCACCGGCATGACCTCGACTGAACGTTTCGGTGTGGACCAGCTCCTGGCATCACTGGGTGAGGAAGAGTTCTGGTATGACATTTATAAAACCCATTTTCCCAAGACGCTCAAGCTCGATTCAAATGGCAAGGAATCTTGGATAGGATTGAATTATAGCCCTATTATCCGCGATGGTCGGGTTGAGGAAATTCTGGTGGTTGCTGAGGACGTCACTGAACGGGTCATGGCCAGAAAAGCTAAGGAGGGACGCTCATTTAATGAAGAGATGTACGGATCCATATTTTTTGATGCCCATCAAATTGATATACGAATGGTGAAAACTGCACTTTGCGATATTGACCAGTATCTCAGCAAGCTTACAAACCTTGGGGTCATGCCCCTTTCCGATCGAACGCAGCTGATGTTTCCGTTGCATTCCCTTAAAGGGACCGCCCGATCAATCGGCCTCACGTACCTGACCTCTCTTGTTCATGATACGGAGAACAGCCTGCTTTGCAAGGACGTTGAAAACCTGCCTTTGGAACAAGTTTTGAAGACCTTCAAGGATCAGCTACCAGGATTGCTTGAAGCCTGGAAAATAACCAAAGATATTCTGCTTATCGTCCATCGAGACCAGCTCGATGGGATAGAGGATTCGACCTCCGCCCTGCAGGGTAAAATCAACCAGCTACTCGAAACGATCGAGCGGGGCGACATAGTCTCCTTAAAGGGCGCGGTGAAGCAGTTATTGAGCGATATCTCAAAGCCCATAAAATCACGTTTGACGACAGACCTTGAACAAAAGATTCAGGCTATTGCCAATAGCACAGCCAGAAAGCTCGGCAAGGAAATTGGTCTCGATCTCACCATAGAAACGCTGACAGTTGACCAGGACATATTCAATGCTCTCAGCGAAATTCTAACGCGTGTTGTGTCCAATGCCATTGATCACGGGATAGAGGAACCGGGGACCCGCCAGACTTACCAGAAAAAGCCTCGCGGATTGATCAAAGTTGTTATCAGAAAATTTCAGAATGGAATAACATGTCTCATTGAAGACGATGGACGTGGCATAGACGTGGACCTTGTGGCACGAAGGGCGGTCGCCAGCGGTATAATTACTGAATCTCAATATAAATCCATGAACGACGGCGACAAAAAGCAGCTTATATTCCATCCAGGTCTATCAACCAAGGAGGAAGGCGGCGAGATTTCCGGCCGAGGTGTTGGTCTCAGCGCTGCTGATGCAGCTGCCAGATCCATCAGTCTTGACGACACTGGCCTTAAGGTTGAGTCTCTGCCTGGACGCGGCACCCGATTCATCTTCAACTGCAAGGTGACAACTCATGCCTGATCATCTGTCCCGTAAGGTGCAGTGGTACAAGGCCTTCATTTGACGACCACGTTTTTAGCAAGGAGACCCTAGTGACGAAGATCCTGATTGTGGACGATTCCAATACCATCCTGGTTGACCTAAAGGCGGTGTTGGAAGGCGCTGGCTACAACGTGGCAACAGCGATTAACGGCAATGACTGCTACTCGAAAGCGGAAAGCGAAGACTATTTCGATATGATTATATCCGATTTCAATATGCCAGGCATGGACGGTCTGGCGATGATCCAGAAAATCAAGAAGCTGGAAAAATATGCCAAAACCCCCTTTGTCATGCTTACGACAGAGTCATCGATGGAATTGAAAAAACTAGGCAAGGAAGCAGGCGTTGTGGTCTGGTTCGTCAAGCCCGTCGCGGAAGACCGGATTCTATCGACTTTGACAATGGTCTTCGAGAAATTTCCCCCTCGCAGCACGGCGGCCTGAACTGCATTCCCTGACTGCAATGAATTGAAAGCCTTTTGAGCGCCTATTCGTTTGCCCTTCTCCCGCGCGGCAGCAAGCCCTGCACGGGTTCTCTCGGCAGGGTTACGCTCCATTTCGGCCACGGACACAAGGATTTGGGTTCAAGTCGTCCCGTTGGACTCCCATAATCAATTCCCTCACGATCGCAGATGAGATTTACGTTCCGGCGCTGGAGATCCGCGATCACTGCGAGGATCTCGGTTGTTTTGCGTCCGAGCCTGTCCAGGGCCGCCACGATAAGGGTATCCCCTTTCCTGAGCTGCTCAAGCAGGGTCATAAGGAACGGCCTTGCCTTCGCACCAGACCGTGTTTCAGTGACAACCTCAACATGAGGATATTTTCTGGTGAGAGCCATGACCTGGGCGTCTGTACTTTGCCCATAGGTGGACACCCTTGAGTAGATATAAAAAGCCATGAGTCACTGGCGGACTGGCAAATGGTTCGTTGAGTTGGTCTCCAATTTGCCATGAATACTTAGCATGCGACAACCAAATGCCCGTTGGGTTTACATTGGAAACCTCGGACATGGATGTGTCGGAGTACGCTCTGGGTGTGTCGGAGCACAGAGGCGGAGCGCGGTACGGGATCTAGGATTCCCCGGCTATTTTCTTAACGATGGCTCCGGCGGGAATGAAAGCTTTCACCTGGCTCCGGATAACCAGGCTGGCGACCAGCTCACGGCAGGAATCCTCGAGATATAGGAACTCTATACCCAATCCTGGAGCAAGATTCGGATTTCCTGGCCTTCGTGTCCACATCACCATGCCTATTCCTTCAAGGACGAATCGGGGCATGTTGACGCGAAAGCTAAGTATCTGATCTTTAACGGCATTCTGGGAGCCGGGATTCACGAACATTCCTCCAGATCCAAGGCTGAAATTTTCAGAAATCTCGCCATTATCCAATTCTATGTGATTGGATATCTTGAACTCATCCGTTTTTTTCCCTGCTCCAGCCCAGCGCTGACGAGCCGGCAACTGCATTCGGACCAGCAGCCGAGTAAGATCATGAATTGGGAAGGGCTTGCCAAAGAAAGCGTTTGCTCCCAGCGCATACCCCTCCCACAAAGGCAGGGTAACCACTGCACTCATCAAAACAAAGACCACACGCTTGTCCGTTTTTCTGACTTCACGAAGCAGCTCCAATCCATCCATTTTTGGCATGGATATGTCGCTAATTATAACATCATATTTCTCGTTCTTCAGCTGCTCCAGAGCCAGCAGTCCGTCCCCGACACCTTTGGCCTCCCAATTTTGTGAAATCAACTCATCACAAATGATCCTCTGTATGTCGGTCTCATCATCAACCACCAGGGCTTTTAGCTGATTCATGAAATCCCCTACGAAGCATGATTTTGGAAAGATCGGCGTGGCGGTGACTCGTCTCTTCTCATGGATGGACGTACGACGATTTTCGGCATGTTTAGAAGCAGCTTTCGGCTTCCCTCACTGGCCAGTTCACCGGCCTGGAATGATCGATAGCAACAGATGTCGCCACGCACTGGAGTCAGCTGATCAATCATCTGCAACAGGTCAAACTGCGGCTCATCCTTTGAATTTGATAAAGAGACACTGATTGTGTCAGTCGAAAAATGCAGCTGAGTCTTCGTTCGAATCGCCTGTTCGATTTTTGCGCATAAGGCACTCACCTTTTGTCCAGTAACGGATGACGGGCACGCTTTTATCTGCGCAAGAATATTTATCGCCTCCTCGTATTGCAAGGCACGGACATGGGCCAATGACAAATTAAAGCAAACCGTATCGTGAATCGAATTCCATGGCTCTGGCAATGACCCCAGGGCGGTCTTGTATAGCTTGATCCCATCACCGATTAGATTATTTCGAATTTTGGCTACGGCTTTGTTATTTATGTATGCAGCAATACGATGAAAGCTATCGAGGCCTTTCATGGCTTCGGTGGCGCGCTTTTGGTCATCCGATTCTATAGCCAGGTTGGCTTCCGCTTCGATTACCAGAATATTGTTGGCGTCGATGGCTTTTGCTTCAGCCAGCAGGGCCTCCGCGCTGTCCAAATTGTTCATGTCCGTGCTAATACTTACCATTTGGCAAATGCGCTCGATATTTTTTGGAGCAAGGACATTGGATTTTTCGAAGAATCGCATGGCGCTCTCAAATTCCCCCAGCTTCATCAGCGATTTACCTAACAGGTTCAATAATTCAACCGAGTCTCCTGAAAATTTTAGAGCCTGAAGAGTGGTTTCACAGCACTGGCGATATTTCCCTTCAAAAAACTCAAATTCAGCTTCAATACGCAATTTACCCACTTCATCATATTGAGGGTTCGAGAGATAGATGGCGATCAGGCGACCTGCCTCAGTTTTGTTCGAAGCACGTAAGCATGTCATGATTCTTTGATCCATGGCAGCTTGTTCGGTTGGATAGCGGTGCTGCTGAACCAGGGTAACAATTTTGCTCATTAAAGCATGCTTTTCAAAAGGCTTTTCGAGCAGTGAATTGACGCCGAACTCCTTAAGTAAGGGCATTTCATTTGAGGTTACAAGCGAGCTGATAAGAATGATTGGGATGCCCGGGGCCTGCAGCTTAAGCCGCTGTAGCAATTGCAAACCGCTCAAATCCGGTATTCGCCATTCCATGATTATCAATGAGGGCTTGCAGCCATGCCTTAGCGCATCCCACGCGCTTTGACCGGATTCAAAAGCATCAATATTCTCGACTCCAGCCTCTCTTAGCGCGAGACGGACGGCATGATGCACAGACGTATCAGGATCAATGAGCATGCAGCATTCCAAGCCTAAAGCATTATTCCTTGCACCTTTTTGGAAGTCCCCGTCCAGGTCAATGGGGGATTGCAAGCTGTCAATACCAGAAAATCTTTGCGCCAAATCCTGCACTTCATCGCTTAGGCTGGGATCTACCAATAACACCTGCTGAAGTGTATTTCGACCCTCCTCTTTGCCACTATTTAGCTCTGCTTCCGCGAGGGAAAGAAGCAGGTGTGGAGATCCTGGAAAGGTTTCGAGAAGAGTTCTGGTCAGCCTTGCAATTATGGTCCAGCTACGACTCTCCTTAAGAACTCTGCGCAAGAAATTTTCTGCCGTCAGAGTTCCATTGTAACCTACGGTGCGCACGACTCTCAAAAGATCGCCAACATCATCTGGAAGTCGGCTGGGAATCGTGGTGTTATGATACGAGAGAAGGCCCCATTCAAAAGCGAGCGGAAGAAGATCTCGTTCATGATCCCGCAGTAAAAGGCTGACCCGGGTATTCCTTAAGCGTGGCTCTTCGATACACATTTTTAGCAGATGCATGATATTGATTTCGTGGTTCGAACAGCTGGCAGATAGAATCCAATCCGCGGGTTCGGAGCTTAGTGCATCCAAAAGTGTTTTCAGGTCACCAAAGGCTTTAACATTTGAAAATCCTTTATTTCTTAGGGCTTCAATTACTACGGATCTCAGCGCAACCATTGGCTCTATCACAAAAACATGAGCATTTGCTGGTTTCGTAAAAAAATCGATCATTTCTGCCACCGTTCTCATTCAGATTGGAACTTTTTCAATATCGCAAATTACATGGGTATCCAGGAATCTCTGAATCTATCGGCAATACTGCTTTTTAATCAATTGCGGAAAAAAATGTCTTGCTTACAGGAAGGTTACAAGTCTCCATCATCAATTTTGCATTTGGATGCTGTAAATCTTTCAACCTTTTTGGAAGCGTTCAGAAAAATTAACTAAGGAGTTATAGGTGAGCCCTTAGCAGTGGCAGGGTCGCCGCTGCCAGGGGCGACCCTATATGCAAAGGCTTCAGGAATGGCTGACTGACTTTTTCCGAGGCAAGACCGAAGCTACATCCCATACCCTTTCCGACCAGTTCGCTATTTATTCGATTCGTAGATTTTTGGAGGGCAGCGACAAGGTATGGGAAATTGCTTTTACATACACCGAACGTCCTGCGGTCCGATCCGGTCAAATTGCTGAAGACGGCCTTAATGTGCTTTGGAGCCAATGGACGACGGAACACGACGTTGATGTTTCGAAAAGGAAACCCTGATGTAAGAGCCTGCAGCTGTCCTGTTCCCGAGGAGGTGAAGCTGGGCCTGGTTTAAGCACAATTGTCTTTCACGAAATACTATAATTTGAAAGCCCGCTGCTATCGCGCTCAGTATAGAGTTCTTTCAGAGCCAGAACATTGGGCTGGTAGCTTAGGTGCTTTCGAAAGTGTTCTCCAGGCTCATCTTCCAACTCGGCATTTTGTTCAGAAAAAATTCAAGCCCCTGGTAATAAACGTCAACAAACTTAAAATCGTTCGGGTTCAACCAGGTTTCTTGAGATAACATGTACAATAACATCTATAAAGTGAGCACTGTTCTGGAGCCGATCAAACTTTTGGCTGGAATTATGCAGCATTCCTGCTTTTCAGGCTTTCATTTGTTCTCCAGAGGTTGATCTTGAAATTTGCCCGGGTCGGGATGCAATCGAATTTGAACAATTATTAATATTCAGTAAATATTGCACATCGTGATCTCACCACTCTCCTGCGTGAGCAGTAGCCGGTTTTATGCCGGTCGTGATCAACAAACGCTCCAACAAGGTCCCGTGGCCAAGGTCAGCAAAACGTGTGCGATTGGGAAAAACAAAACAAATTCGATAGATAGGGTTCTGTTGCAGCATAACCTGCAAAAATCCATTTTACGTCAGTGTATCGCCAGAAGCTACTGAAACCCCAGCCCTCGTTCTCCCGGATGAGCATTTAAAATAAGTTTTATTTACCAGCCGTAATTATTCAAGGATTCGGATTGTGCAATCACGGCATCGATAATATATTTCGCCCCTAAACCCGATAGGATCAACAGATGATTGAAACCTCTGCGTCTTCATACCTGTCTGCTTTTTTACGTCCTGGGGGAATGGGGCTTCTTGTTTTGATTGCCTGGCTAATCAAAACTGAGGTAGGTCTTGCTGATATGGCAGCCTTTACCCTTGAAAATTCCAATTCGATCGAGATCTCTGCTCTTGACATTTATGAGGATCAAACCGCATCCCTTCAAGCAAATGATATAGCCAAGGATGAGATTCAAAAGAAATTCTCGAGGCTCAGTTCGGATAAATTTAACGTCGGGCCAACGGACTCCACCTTCTGGATTCGATTTCAAGTGACAAACAAGAGCCGCGAAGACGAGTGGTTCATTGCAGCCCGCCATCCGATAATGGAAGTTGAGTTTTTCAGCCTGTTCAATAGCGCCGATATTATTAGTGTAAGACCTTTTAAAACAAGAGTTCCGACAGGCAGAGTTGAATTGTCAACCGGATCAGTTTCAACATTTCTTCTCCGTGTAAGTTCAAAGCAGATCGTCGATTTGCATTTTGATGTCATGTCCGCCGTGCCATTTTTTGAAGCGAGGCGGAGCGAGTATGGTCTTATTCTTCTATGTGTTGGCGCTTTTGTTGTTATGGGTGTTTATAATTCCATTCTCTATCTTGCATTTAGAGAGCGAATTTACCTGTTTTATCTCGCCTTCGTTGCCATCAACATGCATATGACCTTGCAATCGGTCAACTATCCTGAAGGGATTAATTTCTGGTTTGGTTTTGATTGGTTGAGCATATCCAATTTTCAAAGGCCATTGGGCGCCATTTCATCATTTTTGTTTGCACGTGAATTTCTTCAAACCAGAACCCATTACCCCAGGTGGGATAGGGTTCTTAAGACTTATATGTATCTTGTAGTGACTTTGATTGGACTGAGCTTTTATCTCTCCAGAGTTCAAATGTTCAATCTCTGGGACCTTGTTTTTCTCCCAGCAATCCTAATCCTTTTGACTTCCGGGCGCTGCGCCTTAAGGCTGGGAGCAAAGGCAACCACCTATTATGTGCTTGGCTGGGGCAGTTTTCTGATGGGACTGGGGATCTATCTGCTGACAATTATGAACCTCATACCCGCAAGTATACTTACCCGCAATATTCTGCTGGTAGGGCAGACTGCGGAGGCTTTCTGTATGTGCCTCGCACTTTCTGCAAAAATCTCAAGGCTTAGGAAGGAAAAGGTCGAGGCGGAAATGACGAGCAAGGCGAAATCGGATTTTCTTGCTCAGACGAATCATGATATCCGCACGCCTCTTTCAGTCATAAAGGGTGAAACAGAAAAAATTCTGGATAGTATGAGGGAGCATCCCGAGTTGAAAATAATCAAGGCAGAGCAGATGTTCAGAATAAATCAGTCGTGCCTGATCATTGAATCGATTTTGGCTGACATCAGTGACATTTCAAATATTGAGGCAGGCAAGGTTCAAGTGGAATACATGGATGTGCCTTTTGCTGAGTTTATGAGAGAGACTATGGCCATGATGGAGCCGAAGGCCATCAAAAAAGGCCTTAATCTCAGACTCGATTTGGACAAGGATTTTCCGCGCACCGTTCAAAGTGATCCGAATCATCTCCGCCGAATTCTAATGCAGCTCATCGACAATTCCATCAAGTTTACTGAAAAGGGTGAAGTCAGAGTTTCGGCAGCGTTGAAGTCCGCTCTGAAAGATTCCTGGTGGGTTCAGGTCCTTGTGGAAGATAGCGGAATAGGGGTCAAAGACGGCTCCGAGGGCAGGCTTTTTCAGCAATATTCGCAGCTGGATAGTTCAATTCGGAAAAAGTATGGCGGAACGGGCCTTGGACTCTACAAGGCAAAATCATTAGCCCAAATTTTGGGAGGAGACCTCTTTCTTAGCCTGAAGCAGCCCGAGAAGGGAGGTGCAAGCTTTACACTCATGGTAAAGCTTGGGGCAGTTAAAGGGGAAACGCGGATTGCGGCGGCAGAGCCAGCATTATCAGCCGTCAGCGATGGCAACGAGCTACGACTCGAAGGCATGAGATTTCTTATTGCAGACGATGAGCCTACCCTTCGAGAGACCTATTCGTACTTTTTGATTCGCAATGGTGCTGCGCAGGTTGAACAGGCGGATAACGGTCGAATGGCGCTGGAAAAAGTGCTGAGTTCAAACTTTGACGCCGTCTTGATGGATATTCAGATGCCATACATGGATGGCGTTGAAGTGGTTCAACGCATGAGGCGGGATGGCATCAATATTCCTGTTCTGGCCATGACTGCCACGGCAATGGCTGGCTATGATGAAAAGTATCTCAAGGCAGGATTCACTGAGTATCTGACGAAGCCCGTAAATGTCCCGCTCCTCATTGATAAATTGGCCGGATTTCATCCCAGAATTCGGTTAAAAATCCAAAGTCATGTCAATACCTAAACCATTCACGTCGACAGTGGTCCAGCCACACATGACTGATGACTCCCACATCCAGTGTGGAGTTTTCACGACCACGCGGAAGATTCCCGCCCAGCTTCACAGTCTACACAAGCGCTTAATCCGAAATCATTCAATATCTTCATCCCTGGCCTGACAAAACCGTCGCGATGCAATTTCTATTTGTGCCGAATGAATTCGCGGGTCAATGGAAAAATCGGAGTGAAATATTAATCTGACAATCATTGAAAGTAATCCAAAATATAGGGAAAATTCACTCTGTTAATTTTCCATTGCGGGTTTCCGATAGGCTTCTCAGAAGTTGATGCGCAGGGATGAAGCATTGACGGCAGGATTTCAACACGAACCACCAAAAAAAGGATGGAAGCCATGAAAAAGAAATTCGGCTCTGTCGCAAACATTTCCAAGGTCGAAGTGAGTTTCTGAAGGGATCATTCCCCGGACGCAATTATCCTGCGAGGGCGTAAAATTGCTCGAATGGAGTGGAGCCCGGGATATCAATCTGACCTTTTTTGATCATGGCCATCATCTCAATGCCGGCAATCGTTTTCGCCGCCGACATGAAGGTCTTGAAGCCGAGCATGGACCTTGTCCTTTGCCGGACCCGCCTGTGATCCTGCTCGACAATATTGTTAAGATATTTCACCTGCCGGAGATCAATGTCGGTGGAATGCTCATCATTGAAAGCCTTGAGGCCGGCGGCGTTTGCCCCTGACTTGTCGGTATTGATCTTTCCGGGGACACCGTGCTGACGAACGGCCTTTTTCAAAAACCTGAGAGCGGCTCTCTGATCCCTCTTTGCCGCGAGAAGAAAATCAATGGTCTCACCATCCTCGTCCACGGCCCGGTAAAGCCCTTTGAGCTTTCCTTTGACCTTGATGGCCAGTTGAGTAGATCCCAGGAGTTTCACCCGGAACCCCTCTTAAAACCGGACGGGAACCTCTCAGCTCATCCGGCTTCCACCGATCATTTCACTATTGATAAACCTGCATGTTTCCTTGTTGCCA
>NZ_DASQYZ010000130.1:0-2177 GCF_035638955.1 Oligoflexus sp.
GAAAGCCTCGATGGCTTTGGGAATTTCATGAAGTTTGATTTCTACCTTAATTACAGACACTTGAGCTCTCATTTGGTGTTTCTTTCTCTGACCGTTTTACCACGGTTTCAGATTAGGAGACACCAATTAGCCGACGGTCCCAGCGGATGGTGTTTGCGATCTGAAACCGGCCTTTTTTCCTGAAGATGCCCATGATCACGTTACGCAGAGTGATCATAAGATGTGGAAGAGAGCCGGACCTGACCCCGCTGCGATCCTCGTTAAATGTCACGTCTCTTACATAAAACATTTTGTTTTCAATGGTCCAGTGGCCTCGATTCAACTGAAGCAGCATCCTTGCATCGGCATCCTTAAGGCTCGTCAGGCCGTATACATGATCATGCCTGACTTTGCCGCTTTTTTTGATAATGCTTTCCCGCTCAATGATAAAGGCCTGCTCTGCCGTAGGAAAATTAAGCCAGAATGGAAGTTCCTTCATCAGGTATAGAGTTCTTTTATCCTCTCTTCCATGTCCACGGTCCTGCGTGCTCGCTTTTGAATATGAATTTTCCTTGATATTGAGCATGTCCAGACGATCGATGAGCTTTTTCCTGTTTCCTTTCATCGGAAAAACATAATCGGCCTCTTTGCCCTTGAGCCAGGCTGCAAAATCCTTTGTGCTGTGAAGAGCATCCACGGTCACTATTTTGCCGCGAATATCAATCGAATCGAGGAGGGGTCTTATTTCATCAATCTCGCTGATCTTATGATCAACCTGCCTATCACCCAGCGGCTGAGCATCGCCGTGTGTGATGGCGGAAAGAACATGAATCTGCCTGCCATTTTTATCCCTCGATGCCTTGAGGGTCTTACCGTCAACCGCAATGGCTTTGGAGTTGCTGCTGCCGGAAAGCCAATCATAAAGCTGACTGTGAAAAGCTCTCATCTCAACTTTCCCAAGGGCTTTGCGGACTGTGGATTCGTCAGGAAAACTATCTCTGTAATTGCCGAGCAGGCGGAGTTTGGACCTGGGCTGGGCACATATCCATTCGGCGATTTGAACAAAGCCCTGGGCTCCACACATCATGGCACAGGCTGCCCTGTTAAGAAGAAAGGAGAGGGAATATCTTTTTCCGCGTGAGCTTCTGACATCAGTGTTAACGGACATCAAAAAACGGCAACCAAGGGACTTTTGTCGTGATTGGCAGCGAGTCAACTTTTTAAGGGGATGTTCGATAGGTTGGGAATTGAAAGGCCGGGGTTATTTTGCTTTGGTCGGCGAACCCCCAGCCTTTGGAGTGCTTGGCTCCAGAGTCGATTGTCGGCTGGCAGAGCGCAGAGCTACAGCCGCAGAGTCTGCCCAGTGTTGGTCGGAAGCTGGAAAAGATGTCTCATTTGTCGAAGAAAATTCGTAGCCTGCCTCCCTTGCTCCCGGCACTTTAAATACTGCTCAGAGGGTTGTTCCAAGACTGCCCGCCTTGCATGTAAGCGCCGCTCCAATCGCAAATATTCGCGGACCTTCAACGCCCGTCTGTTAAAAACGAAACGCCAAGCGCGCTATCGCCGTCTCAAAGCCCGGATCATGCCAGCAGAAAAAGCGACGGGACAGTCTTCCAAAGCCAACCCCATAAATATAAAGCCATTGCCTGACGCCGTTATCCGATCACCCAAAAATGGCGCCAGTGAGCGACTCTCAAGTTTTCCCGGACCTCCTTCGGATTCAGCACGGGTATCGCTTTGCCATTACTGCGGCACAGGCCCTCTATGGCTTTCGGCAGCTTCCGGGGGGCAAAAATATGAGGGCAGTTCATGATTTCAGCAGAGGTAAAAAGTCAGATCAGGCGCTTATTCTACGTCAGTTATTTCTCAATGAATGCGATTGGGGAGGCTTTGGGCCTGCATCGCGATACCGTTTCAAGGGCGCTGGAACTCGATCGAAAGCGACGTAAGACGCCGCCTTCGGAGCTGGATCGTTTCGATCAAAAGATCAGGGAGACTGTGGAAATCTATCCGAGGCTTCATGGCTCAAGGATTTACGTCATGCTTAAAGAGCAAGGCTACACGGGATCGTTGCGACAACTTCAGCGGCGGCTCGGTACGATGCGGCCCTCGTATCAGGAGCGATTTTACGTTAAAAAACATGTCATTGCCGGTGAGCAGGCCCAGGTCGATTGGGGCCACTTCGGCAAACTACGCAT
>NZ_DASQYZ010000131.1:0-35873 GCF_035638955.1 Oligoflexus sp.
GGCGGGTGTTGCAGATCCTTTTTCCTTCAATCCACATATTGCGTCAAGCCGGACATGCTCATTCAAAAATATTGAATGCGGGACTATCAGATTTGGGACCATGCGGGATCTGTCAAGTCAGGCAGGTTCTCGACGGCCCACATTGAGCGTATTGAATAGCACCATGGATATCGTATAGCTGTAGCCGAGTTTCTTTAGTATGACGAGCGCTTCCTGGCTCAGTTCGATCGATAGCTCGTAGTGTTTCGCGACGGAATGGATTCCGGCTATCGTGAGGAGGCTGTAGGCGTGGATTTGATAAGGCGTATCCTCGATAAATTCATCTGAATGCAGCAGATCAAGAATTTGAGCCTTCTCTGACTAACTCAGAGCATTCGATGGCTTCCGGGATAGCTTTTGTTTTGGCGCATTTCCTTTGTGCCACCGATTTACGCTCGACCGCGACACACCATATATACCCGCAAGCCAGCTCTGGCTAACCCGCTGCTGGATCAGTTCCAGAATGCCTTGTTTCACGACTTCTCGCTTTTCCAGTCGGCTTCCGGGGGCTGCTTGATACCCAAGATCTCGGATATTTTTTTTTGAACTTCGATCACAACTTCTTCCTGGCGAATCCGTTCATTCGCTATAGCCAGCTCTCTTTCCAGTTGCGCGATTCGCCTTTCTGCTTTAGCCTCCAGGTTCAGCTTCGGCCCACGCTTTTTGCTCAGTGAGCCGGCAAGAGCTTCTTCAGCCTCTTCCTTCCACTTGGCGACTTGCGCTGCATAGAGTCCTTCCTTGCGAAGGAGTTCACCTACAGTTCCGCGTTTGCCCCGACACTCTTCAAGCCGCTGGACCAAGCGCTATGCGACTCGAGATAGAAGCTCTCTTCAGATGGGATAATGTCAATTCTTCAACACTCGTTTGATCGCCAATATAGACCTCTTCGCCTTCGAGCGAAAGCTTTTCTGACTTTCGCAAGCACTTTATAACGCGGCGCGACACTCCGTCCACCACGCGCGCTATCTCTTGCTCATGAATTCCTGGAATTCGGTGAAAAATAGGATCCCCTCCGTCATCCACCGTATAGATGCCATCAAGGACCAAAAGATGAAAATGAAGATTGAGATTGAGTGCGGACCCGGCGCGTTGCAGGTAGGAAACGATGCCCGTTTCACCGCCTTCAATGCCAAGCTTTCTGGCTTTTTTTCGAAGGTAGTTATTGACCTCATCGCAAAGGATTTTGTTCACTCGTTTTAAGAGCTTGTCATCAGAAGCCATCCAATAGCGAAGTTCAAAGGGAACTGATAAAACCCAGTGCCTCGTTGGAACAAACGGGATGACATTATCCGCGAGATGAATAGAGCGCTCTGACATTCTTCGAGCTGCACAGGATGGACAAAAGCCACGGCCCTTGCAACTGAATGCAACAATAATGGAATGGGCGCAGTCGTCACATTTCAGCCTGACAAATCCCGCTAATAAAATACCGCAGTTCAAAAATTTATCAGACTCGCGCTTTGTAAATTCCGGCAACTGGTTTCGATCGGGATCTCGATCAATTAAATCGAAAAAGTGCTGGGCGTGCTCGTCTACGACTCGATAGAGAATGGTTTGTTCAGGCTCATGTCTTATGTATTCGGAATAGCACTTTACCATAACCACGGAAGATATATCCGCTCGGCTATGATCTCGGCACAGACGTCTTCAGACTTTCAAAGACGTCTCCAGGCATTCACGCGCCAATAAATTTCCGTCATCATCATCAAAACCCAAAACACAAAAGAACCCCAAACAGCTTTCGCCATTCGGGGTCTTTTTATAAGCTTTGCTATCAGGCTTATCGGACATCTTTTCCCAGATAAACCCAACAATATCAATAACTTATTTCGAGTAAAATTCGATAATCTGACCAATCTCAATAGGGAAAGGCACAGAATCACGAGTCGGCATGCTCACGACAGTCGCGTCTTTCGCGCCTTCGTCGAAGCCGATCCACTCAGGACGAACCAGAGACAATTGCTCCAGCGAAGCCTGAACGTGGGTGAACTTGGTGGCTTTATCAGCCAGACTCACCTTGTGGCCTTTTTTCATAAGGAAAGAAGGCTTGTTCACGCGCTTGCCATCAACTTTGATGTGGCCGTGAACGATCAGCTGACGAGCAGCTGGGATGGTCGCAGCGAAACCAGCACGGAATACGAAATTGTCCAGGCGACGCTCAAGGAACTGAAGAAGGTTCTCACCTGGGTCACCGCGCATCGAGAAACTCATATCTACGAAGCGGCGGAGTTGTTTTTCGCCAAGACCGTAGTTGAAGCGCAGTTTTTGCTTTTCACGCAACTGGGTCCCGTACACGCTCACTTTTTTACGGTGGCGGCCCTGGTGCATTCCAGGTGGATAAGCTTTACGCTCGTCCCACTTCTTACGGGACAGACCGGGCAATTGGACGCCCAGTGAGCGCATGATCTTTAAACGGGGGCCTTTAAATCGAGCCATTCTAACCTCAAAGATAGCATCGGTTTCTCGTCAACGGTGGCGAGGATTACACGATTTCTCGACCGGGATCAATGAAAATATAGGCTTGGCAGGCATTTGCGGGCAGGAAAGGACGGTGTTTACGCCGCCCTGGCATGACTAAACGCGGATCCTATCATTCCATAGAAGGAAATGGACTGTCGATCGGCTTTTCCTGCAATGGTGACATACTTAGTCTGGCCGGGAAGAGGCTCAGGTCTTCGAGCACCCTCTCCAGGACGCAGGTGCCGCCGCCCAAGGCCACCTGCTGGTCACCCCGGAAACTGGGCACCAGCCACTCGTGAACCGGTACCGCACTGGCCCGACCGTATTTTTCCTCAAGCCCCTCGACCAGGATTTTGAGCCTCTGGGTTTGGGGGCGCCAAAGTCCGCCGATGACCATGCGATCCAGTTGCAAAAGTGCTTGAGCATTGTAGAGCGTCAAAGCCAACGGAGTCGCGGCTGCGTTGATCCAGGCTTCGGCTGCGCTGTCGCCAGACCCGGCCGCTTCAAAGATTTCGGAAAGCTTGCGGGGCAAAGCAGCCCGCTCACCGATCAATTGATAGAGGCTTTGAATTTTTGTTTCTGTTTCCAAAAGGAGCTTACCCAGATTGCCACTGACGCCATAACTCTTCTGTTCATCGCGGATCAAAAGACCGAAACCCAGCGTTTCACTCAGCTGAAAATATCCGAGCTGTCGAGGCTGAACGGTCTGATTCCACCAAAGCTCGGCCATGGCTCCAAAATGCGCGTCATAACCCAGATGCACAGGAATCGTCAAACGCTCGCGCAGGGTCTCTTCCCAGCCTTTGAAATCGACGGCGCCACCGGTTGGATAAGCGAGGGCCATGCCGATCAATGGCATGTCTTCGCTAAAGGTTAACGCGGCTGTTTCATCGATGATCTTCAGCACCAGGGCCAGCGCATCCTCAGGATTTTGAAAAACATCACAAGGCTGAGTGACCCAACGTCGCACGATACCATTCAGATTCAAAGTCGCAGCCGAGATGGAATGCGCACTGATCTGTAAACCCAGAATGGAATAGGCGTCTTCCTGAAAGGCCAACATCATGGGTCGACGGCCGCCGTTGGATGGCCCAATACCCAGCTCAGAGACCAACCCTCGGTCCAGCAGTTCAGTGACGATAGCGGAAACAGTGGAACGGCTCATGCTGGTGATGCGTGAGATATCCGCTCGCGAAATGCGGTGATGCTTCCAGATGAGCTTAAGCAGAATGCTGCAGTTCATGGCCCTCATGTGGGCGGCATCGACTGTTTCCATACCATCTCCTTTGGATCGAAGTAGTCCATCAAACCCTTGTGGCGAAAGGATTTGAGAGCGAGTTATAAGGGCCTTACCCCGGAAAGACTACACCTTGTAAACCATGTCAGTTGGCATTTACAACACAATAATGTCATAGTCTGAACGCACTGGAATCGTGGAGGAATCTGGACGAAAAAAATCCTTACCGCGGGTAAAATTTTCAACTTCGGATGTGCAAATGGTCGATTCACGGGTGAGCATTTGTTCGCGAGGAAGCGAAAGGAGGGCAAGCCCCAGCCCTGGATCAAGGCCAGGCGCTAGAGCTACGAACATGGCGGAAGAGAATCTTAATCCGCGTTGCGGAGTTCATTGGTGATCTGGTCGATATCATCCTTCAAATCAGGACGTGACCGCAGCAGTCGTTCAGCGAAGGGATCGAGCATCCCATCCACCCAGGCCAGCTCGAGCAGCTCAGGAAGATCGATCCGACGAACTTTAGCCACGGTCTTTTGCATACGACCGATCAGTTTGCGGAAATGCTGCTCACTGAATGAATCGGGCGATTCCACACTCTGATTTTCAGTCTCTGCATTTACTACTTGTGTTGTCATAGTTCCCCACTCCAGTCAGCCAACAGGCGGCCAGGGGCCTTACCTTATTCAAAAACCTCAGCTTTTCCAGCTGGCATCTATATTCAGAAGACTCAACGATGACAAGCGAAAAATTAGGCTGCGCACATTGTGGTCAAGCATTTTTTTTGATGGGAATTGAAGGAAGGCGAGCATGAGGCAAGCGGATGGAAAACTGAGGACGCGCTTTCACTGAACTCCAGTTGTGCTGAAGTTGAGGCAAGAGCGCGCCCTAAGTACATTAAGGAGTGGTTTTGCCAGCTTCGGGAGCAGGAATGGCTTCAGCGGGAGCAGGAATCGCGTCTGCAGGTGCTGGAGTAGCCTCTTCCTGTTGTTCGTAAGAAGGAACTTCCTCAGCTGGAACTGGGCTCTCTTCTTTCACTGGGAACTCTTCTTGAGTCTTAGCAGCGTCCTGAGATTTCTCTTCAGAGTTCGACGAACCACATTTGCCGGCCATTGCGATCGCAGACAGGCCAAGAACAACGAGAAGCTTTTTCATACTTCAAACTACCTCTTTCAAAGTGATCAGCGAGTTTAACCTCGCTATGGGTAACGAAACAACTTTGCACTGCGCAAACTGAATCAAACTTGGGATTCAGTCCGCCTCTTGGACACCGCCATGAATACTGGCGTATCCCGCTCAGCGCAGTAACATAACCAAGCTTCCTGGTGATAGCAAGGTGAAAAAGCACGCATTTTTGGCCAAATAAAAGACCTTGAACCCGCTTTATTATTATGTTATCACATTAGCGTTTTAGCAGGCTAAAACACTTTTCACGCCAGGAGAGCCGAACATGTCTGAACGCGAAGCTGCCCGCATGCCGAGTGGTAAAGGCAATGATCATTGGGACGAGAGCTATTTAACTGAACTTTTCGAGGCCTTACGGTCGATCCGGGATCAGGGGGAGTTCAGCCGTTTCTTTGATGATCTGTGCACCCCGGCAGAATTACGTTCCATGGCCGACCGCTGGAGGGTGGCCAAGCTCCTGGACCAGGGCCTGTCATACCGCGTCATCAACGAAAAGACCGGAGTGAGCACCGCGACCATTACTCGGGTGGCCCGCTCCTTGACTTATGGCACAGGCGGTTATCGCATGGTGCTTCAGCGCCAACAGGGAGAACAAGGTGAGTAATAAACAGCTGCGCATAGCCATTCAGAAATCAGGTCGCCTGAGCGACAAATGTCGCGACCTTTTGGCCCAGGCAGGCATTACCTTTGAAGCCCGTACCGATCGTCTGATCGTCCGCGCCAAGGAACAGCCGATCGACCTGATGCTGGTCCGTGACGATGATATTCCTGGTTTCGTGAATAACCAGGTTTCCCAGCTCGGCATCTGCGGTCTGAACGTCCTGGAAGAAAAGCTGGGCCGCGTCAGCAAAGGGGAAACAGCGGTCGAAATCATTCGCTCCCTTGGATTCGGGTACTGCCGCCTCTCATTGGCCTTGCCTAAAACCACGCCCTATGAAGGGCTCGCCAGTTTCAGCGGCAAGCGCATTGCCACCTCCTATCCCAATATCCTTCAGCGTTTCCTCGACGATAATGGCATTAAAGCCAGCATCGTTCAGATCAGCGGTTCGGTGGAAGTCGCTCCTTCCATAGGTGTCGCGGATGCCATCTGCGACCTTGTGTCCACTGGCGCCACACTGGAGTCCAATGGTCTGCGTGAGACCACCATTCTGTTGGAAAGCGAGGCCGTCCTGGTGCGACCGCGGACGCAGTTGAGTCAGGATCAGGAGCAGCTGATCACCCGACTCATGGCGCGCTTTGATGGTCTGGGCAAAGCGAAGAATGCCAAGTACATCATGATGAATGCTCCCAAAGATGCCATCTACCGTATTTCCCAGCTCATCCCTGGAATGGAAAAACCTACTGTCATGCCTCTGATGTATGACGAGACCAAGGTGGCCATCCACGCCGTGGCCAAGGAATTCGTCTTCTGGGAAACCATTGAAAAGCTAAAAGAAGCTGGCGCCAGTTCCATCCTGGTACTGCCCATTGAAAAAATTATCGAGTGAGAGCGGCCATGCGCATATATAACTGGAATCAACTGTCGCGGGATGAACAAAGAATCCTTTTGAAAAGGCCGGCTTCATCGTCTTCGGCTGAACTGCAATCAGGCACGCGCGAGATTCTCGCCGATGTGCACGAACGGGGTGATCAAGCCCTTATCGAGATGACCGCGCGCTTTGATAAGGTCGAGCTGCAAAGCCTGCGCGTGCCTCCGCCGAAAATCCAAGCGGCCCTGGAGAATCTGGAGCCAATAACGCGAGAGGCCTTGGAAATGGCTCGCGATAATATCGAGCGTTTTCACCGTCAGCAGTTGCCGCGCCGCATTGAAATTCCAACCCTGTCGGGCATCCGCTGTTTCCGTGAAGCACGTCCTATCGAACGCGTGGGATTCTATATCCCCGGTGGGACGGCTCCCCTGCCCTCCACTGTGCTCATGCTGGGTGTCCCGTCGCATATTGCGGAAAATCCCTTGCGCATTCTCTGTTCACCGCCACAGGCCGATGGCGAAATCAATAAGATTGTCCTGGCCACCGCCGCTCTTTGCGGCATTGATCAGGTCTATCGCGTGGGCGGCGCTCAGGCGATCGCTGCCATGGCTTTCGGCACGGACAGCATTCCCAAGGTTGATAAGATTTTTGGCCCTGGCAACGCCTGGGTTACAGAAGCGAAACAGCAGGTGGCTTCACATCCGGAAGGCGCAGCCATCGATATGCCCGCAGGACCTTCCGAAGTTTTGGTCATCGCTGATGACGAAGCCAATCCTATCTTTGTTGCTGCCGATCTTCTCTCACAGGCCGAACACGGTCCGGATTCGCAAGTGATTTTGATCACGACCAGCGAAGGCTTGGCCAAACAATGTCTCGGCGCTTTGGATCGCCTGCTCCAAAAACTCCCGAGACGGGAGATCGCGGCCCAGGCCCTGATGAATAGTCGCTGCTTTGTCGTGCCGGATATCCAGACGGCTGTCGAGATCTCCGATACCTATGCCCCCGAGCATTTGATTCTGCAAATCTACGAGCCTGAAGTTTGGGCCCGTCGTCTTAAAAACGCGGGATCCGTGTTCCTGGGTGCCTATTCTCCAGAATCAGCCGGAGATTACGCCACCGGAACCAACCACGTGCTGCCAACCTATGGTCACGCCCGGGCCTGGAGTGGACTGTCACTGGAATCCTTCCTGAAGCACATCACGTTCCAGCATCTCTCTCGCGAAGGCCTGGCAGCGATCGGTCCTGCCGTCGAGCAGCTGGCGCGTTTGGAAGGCTTGGAAGCCCACCGTTTGGCTGTCAGTGTTCGCCTGCGCCCCGAGGAGCAATGAATGCAAAAGATTCTTTTCATCGATCGGGACGGCACGATCAACCTGGAGCCGCAGGACTACCAGGTGGATCGACTGGACAAAATACGTTTCGTACCAGGGGTAATTCCGGCTTTGTTGCGATTCAAAGAGGCCGGTTATGCGCTGGTGATGATAACCAATCAGGATGGATTGGGAACGGACTCGTTTCCTCAGGCCGACTTTGAGATTTGTCAGAATTTCATCGTCGACCTCTTGCAGAGTCAGGGCATCACCTTTGAAGCGATCCTCATCTGCCCACATTTTCGTGAGGCGGGCTGTGCGTGCCGTAAGCCGGGCGTGGGTATGGTCCTGCCGTGGCTCCAGCGCACCGATTGGAATCGTCCGGCATCGGCTGTCATCGGTGACCGCGATACGGATATGGAATTGGCTGCGAACATGGGAATTCGTGGCATGCGTATCGCCTCTCCCTTTGGCGAAGGCTTAAGCTGGGCACAGATAGCCGATGAACTCCTGCTGGCCGATCGCAAGGCCGAGGTTCGACGCGAAACCAAGGAAACGCAGATCCGCGTGGCTGTGAATCTGGATCAGTCGCAGCCGGTGAGCATGAAAACGGGCGTAGGATTCTTTGATCATATGCTCGATCAGATTGCTCGTCACGCCGGCATCAGTGTCCAGATCGAATGCCAGGGTGATCTCGTAATCGATGATCACCATAGTATCGAAGATGTGGGCCTGGCATTAGGGCAGGCTCTGAAGCAGGCCTTGGGCGATAAACGTGGGATTCAGCGTTACGGATTCGCACTGCCCATGGACGAGGCGGATGCCCAGGTTCTGCTCGATCTTGGCGGTCGGCCTTACAGTATCTTTGAAGCGGATTTTCAAAGGGAAAAAATTGGCGAGCTCAGCACCGAGATGATTCCGCACTTTTTCCGCTCCCTGGCGGAAACATTGGGCGCGAATCTGCATATTCGGGCACGAGGTCAGAACGATCATCACATTGCCGAAGGTATCTTCAAGGCTTTTGCCCGCAGCCTGCGCGAGGCCGTGAAAAAGTCGGGTACCGATCTGCCAACGACCAAGGGTCTTTTATGATTGCCATCATTAATACCGGAGTGGCCAATCTTCGTTCCGTGGCGAACGCCGTCGAACGATTGGATCGTCCTTATGAACTGACAACAGATGCCGCTGTGATTCAGGCGGCCAATCACGTGATCCTGCCTGGGGTCGGTCATGCCCAGGCCTCCATGAAAAGTCTGCAAAACATGCAGTTGATCCCTGTGATCAAGCAACTGAAGCAGCCCGTGCTGGGCATCTGTCTCGGCATGCAGATTCTTTACGAGTACACCGAAGAGGGCGATATTCCCTGTCTGGGCATACTGCCTGGTCGTGTGTCCCGGATTCGCGATTACGGCTTGAGCCTGCCCCATATGGGTTGGAATAGCCTGGACTGGGAACAACCTTTCCCGCTGCTCGAAGGTCTGGAACCTGGGTGTCGGGTGTACTTTGTCCATTCCTTTAGGGCCCCGGTGAATGCCACGACACGGGCCAGCGTGCACTATGGAGAAATAGTTCCCGCTCTGGTTTCGCAGGATAATTTTTTCGGAACTCAATTTCACCCGGAACGCTCCGGTGATACGGGCTCCCTGATATTAAGGAACTTTTTAAATCTATGAAGATCTATCCCGCAATCGATCTGATGGATGGTCAGGTGGTGCGCCTGGCTCAAGGGCGTTTTGAAGATCGCACGACCTATGCAAAGTCGCCTTTTGAAGCGGCGGAAGGTTTCATGCGCGAGGGCGCCTCCTACCTGCATGTGGTGGATCTGGACGGCGCTCGCGAGGGTCGACCGATTCAAGTCGATCTCTTACGTTCCCTGGCCACGCAAGTGTCCCTAAAACTGCAGGTAGGCGGTGGCGTGCGGACCATCGAACACGTTCAGGCTTTGCTGCAGGCTGGAGTGGAACGTGTGGTCCTCGGCAGCCTGGCGATCCAGGATCCGGGCCTGACCAAAAGAATTTTTGAAACGTTTGGTGGGGACCATATCACACTTGGACTCGATGTGATGTTGGATGACGCCGGTGAACCACGGGTGGCCACTCATGGGTGGCAGCAGTTGTCACCGGTTTCCGCGCACGAAGTTTTGGATACCTATCTAGGCATGGGCTTAAATCAGGTACTTTGCACGGATATTAAACGTGATGGCATGATGAGTGGACCCAACTTTGCGCTTTATAAAACCTTGCAACGCCAATATCCGCAGCTCTGCATTCTCGCGTCGGGTGGCATGCATAGGGTTGCTGATATTCAGCAGCTCAAGGCCGACGGCGTGGGCGGAGCCATTATTGGCAAGGCCCTTTACGAAGGCACGATTTCGCTGCAGGAGGCTCTTCAATGCTAGCACGCAGAATTATTCCGTGTCTGGACGTCCGTGATGGCAAAGTTGTCAAGGGCGTGAAGTTCAAAGATCACGTGGTTCTGGGCGATATTCTGGACCTGGCACGACGTTATCGTGATGCCGGAGCCGATGAGCTGGTATTTTACGATATTACAGCCAGTGCGGAAAGCCGGACTGTGTCCACGCAGTGGATTGAAGATACCGCACGCGTGATTGATATTCCCTTCTGCGTGGCCGGCGGTATTCGCTCGGTAGACGATGCCAGACGCATTTTGCATTCGGGAGCCGACAAGGTTTCCATCAATTCGCCTGCCATTGAAAATCCAGGACTGATCAATGCCCTGGCCGATGAATTCGGCAGTCAGTGTGTGGTCATCGGCATCGACTCCATCGAGCAGGATGGAGATTACATGATTTGGAAATATACGGGCAGCGAAAAAACGGCCCAGAATGCCGGTAAAAAAACTCTGGATTGGATCCGTGAAGTTCAGGATCGCGGTGCCGGTGAAATCGTTCTCAACTGCATGGCCGCCGATGGCACGCGAGCTGGGTATGACATTCGTCAGTTGCAAGCAGCTCGCGAGCTTTGCCGGGTTCCGCTCGTGGCGTCCGGTGGGGCCGGCAAACCCGAGGATTTTCTGGAAGTCTTTACCAAAGCCCGAGTGGATGCGGCACTGGCAGCTGGAATTTTTCACCGGGGCGAGGTTTTGATTCCGGATCTCAAAGCTTATCTGAGAAAAGCAGGCCAGGAGGTTCGTTTATGATCGACATTACAACCATCGATTGGGAAAAGTGCGACGGACTCATTCCGGCCATCATTCAGGACAAGGGCGACAGCACTGTCCTGATGCTGGGTTATATGTCGCCGGACGCTCTGACCACGACGATCGAAACCGGGCTTGTGACCTTTTACAGCCGGACGCAGCAGAAGCTCTGGACCAAAGGCGAAACGTCAGGTCATTTCTTGCGACTCAAAGATTTGGCCCTGGACTGCGATCAGGATACGCTCCTGATCAAGGTTGATCCGATTGGCCCCACCTGTCACACCGGTTGCGCCACGTGCTTTGGTCCGAAACCTGAATCGGTGAATTTTTTGAACACACTCCAGGGTGTGATCGATCAGCGCTACGAGGAGCGCCCGGTGGGATCCTACACCACCCGGCTCTTTGAAGACGGCATGCAGCGGATGGCCCAGAAAGTAGGTGAAGAAGGCGTTGAGGTCGCGCTTGCGGCCATGGCGCCGCATGATAACGCTTTGCTCGGTGAAGCCGCGGACCTTCTCTTTCATCTCACCGTCTTGCTTAAAGGCCGCGGCCTGCAGCTGGCGGATGCTGTGAAGGTCCTGGAAAAAAGACATTCAGGCTCGTAAAGCTTCCAGATCCGCGACTTCCTTGGGGCAGTCCGTCAGGTTTCGATTTCCTTGGGCTGTCACAAGAATATCATCTTCAATACGAATCCCAATGCCATGCCATCGGCTATCGGTATACGGGGCCCCAGGTTGAATATAAATTCCTGGTTCCACTGTAATCACCATGCCGGCTTCCAAAGGACGCCGCTGTCCATCCACCACATAACGGCCTGCGTCATGCACATTCAGGCCCAGATAGTGGGATACGCCGTGCGGATACCAAGCTTTATACATATCGCCCTGACGAGCTTCGTCGTAACTGAGTTTAACGACGCCCAACTCAATGAGCCCTTCCGTCAATAAACGAATCGTGGCTTCCTGCAGATCAGGAATACGGGCCCCTGGCTTGACCATATTGATGATGGTCTTCTGCGTTTTGAGGACGAGCTCATAAATCAGCCGCTGATCTTCCGTAAACCGCCCTTCGACCGGCCACGTCCGGGTAATGTCCGAGGCATAGCCTTCGTAAGCGCAGCCAGCATCGATCAAGACCAGATCGCCGGATTCCAACGGGCAGCTATTCACATTGTAATGCAAACAGCAATTGTTGCTGCCACTCGCCACGATACTATGATAAGCGGTAAACGGTGAGCCCCCGGTTTTCATTTCCAGTTCAAGCAGAGCCTGCAGCTCCAGCTCGGACATACCCACATGAGCATCCTGCATGCAGCGTTGATGCGCAGCTGCTGAAATGCGATTGGCTGTCTGCATCAGATCGATTTCAAACTCATCCTTGATCAGGCGGAAGTCGCCTAAAAAATGCCAGAAATCGCGCACTTCGAGGCCGTCGAAGGCAATGCGTTGACGGAACACGATATCATTCAGAATCCGTTCAACACCCTGATGATGCTGGCGATCGGTATAAAGAACAGTGGCCTTCTGCATCAGCTCGGGCAGAACGCGCGGTAGATCGCTCATGTTAAAGACCTGATCAAATCCGAGCTGTGCCGCTCCATCGAGGCCGATCATGGGGCCGTTCCAGATTTCTGTGGCGGCATCACGATTTTCAACAAAAAGGATGGACTGTGGTTTGTCACCCGACACCAGCAGCACCACGCCTTGATCTTCGGTATAAAGACCGCTCAGATAATAAAAGTTCGGGTCCTGACGGTAGCGGAAATAAGAGGAGTCGTATTTATGAAACGCCGGTCGCGATGCAGCGAGGAGCAAACCTCCATTCAAGGCCTGAATAATCCGCTGCCGCCGAGCAGCCAGCGCCTCAACCTTTTTCGGTGAAAACTGAACACGGGCACCGCTTTTCATATGACACTCCTGAACTTAAACCCGGATCACCTGCAAAAACTGCTGCAGGCGAGGATTCTGGGGATTTTCAAAAAACGCTTCGGGAGCCGCACGCTCCACGATCTGGCCCTGGTCCAAGAACAGACACTGGGTGGCCACGCGACGGGCAAAGGCCATCTCATGCGTAACGATCAGCATGGTCATCCCCTGCTGGGCCAGCTCCTGGAGGATGTCCGTGACCTCATGCACCAACTCGGGATCCAAGGCTGAGGTCGGTTCATCACAGAGCAAAACTCGTGGGTCAATGGCTAAAGCGCGAGCAATACTCACGCGCTGCTGCTGCCCACCGGACAGTTGCGACGGATATTTGCGCATATGATCGACGAGACCCACACGCGTCAGCAGCTCGACCGCTTTGGCTTCGGCTTCCGCACGACTGACCTTTTTCACCAGGCGGGGCCCAAGGGCCACATTATCCAGAATACTCAAATGCGGAAAGAGTTCAAACCTTTGAAACACCATGGCCGTGTGCTGACGGATGCGATGCACCGGCAGCTTGCTCGTCTCGTAATCCAGGCCACAGACTTCAACGTGCCCCCTCTCAATCGTTTCCAGTGCGTTGATGACCCGCAGGCACGTGGACTTGCCGCTTCCCGAAGGCCCGATCAAACACAGACGGTCGCCAGGGAAAACGTCCAGATCCAGCTGCCGCAAAACATGGTGAGTTCCGTGAGCGCCTGCAAAGGATTTGGAGACACCACGCATTCGAATCAGAGCATCCATGGAGGAGGGTCCTTTCATCGCGAGCCCACCCGCAGACGTTTTTCCAGATAGCGTCCGTAACTGCTCAGGCTGTAGTTCAGAACACAGTAAATGACCGCGACCAAAAACCAAGTTTCAAAGCTGCGGAAGCTTACCGACACCACATTCATGGCTGATTTCGTGAGGTCATTGACGGACACAACCGAGACGAGTGAACTGTCTTTCACCAGACTGACGAACTGTCCGACGAGAGGCGGCAGCATCCGTCGCAGGATCTGGGGAGCCATGATGGACGAGGCAATCTGCCAACGATTGAGCCCCATGGCCTTGGCGGCATCGAGCTGGCCCCTTTCAAATTCCACGACGTTGGCGCGAAAGATATCCGCGACGTAAGCCGAACAGAATAAACTCAGGGTCGAAATCCCGGCCACTTCCGGGCTTAAATTGAAGGCTGTACCCACAATAAAATACATCACGTAAAGCTGCACGAGGACCGGGGTATTGCGAAAGATATCCACGAAAAGGGTCGCAGCGTTGCGAGCCACGGGCTCGGGACCGATCATGAGAAGTCCGACGGCAAGGCCGAGCGCCGTCCCAAAGATAATCGATAGCACACTGATATAAAACGTTCCCCAAAGACCCTGCAGAATAAGGCCCGGACGATTGGTCTCGGGTTCCCAGATGTAATCGGTCAGGAAGCGAAAATCCCAGTCGTATTCGAGATTGAAGAAACTGTAGACGAGCATGCCGCCCAGCAGTACGAGAAGTACGATGCTGAGCAGGGTAAAAAGCCAGGATAATGAGCGTGGATGCATGAGAACTCAGAATTGATTGGGGAACTGTTTTTTCCAAGTGAGATCCTGGAACATCGCCTTGAACGCTGCATCGTAACCACCACTGGCTTTCCAGCCATCGAGGAAGGTGTTGAAGGCGTCAATCAAATCCTGATCGCTTTTACGGGCCGCCAAACCAAAGCTTTCACTCGACAGGAGATCGGGCAGGAGTATGACTTTGCCCTTCTGTCCACTCTCATAGATTTCCATAAAGGGTTTGTCGTAGATGAAGGCATCCCCACGTCCCAGGACCACAGACTGCGCTGCATCAGCCTCGCTATCCATCCGGCGAATTTTGGCTTTCTTGAGATTTTTGGTGGCGAAAATATCACCCGTCGTGCCGAGCTTGGTCAGCACCGTATACTTCTCGTTATCAAGATCCGCCAGATTCTTGATCTGACCTTCGAATTTTTTACCGATCAGGATTTTCAGGCCAGCATCGTAGTACGGCTTGCTGAAGAGCACCATGCGCGCACGTTCGGGGGTAATCGTCATCCCGGAGGCGATCAGATCATATTTGCCCGCCATCAGTCCGGGAATAATGCCATCCCATTTGGTACTGATAAATTTGGGTTGAATGCCCAATGTTTTGGCAAAGGCCTGGACCATTTCCACATCAAAGCCCACCCACTCATCCTTGGGCGTCCGCATTTCAAACGGCAGAAAGCCTGGCTCCACCCCAATCTGCAGGGTTCCACGTTTCTTGATTTTATCGACGGCCGGTCCGGCCTGCAAAGACCAGGGCGTTACCAGCGAGACAGCAAGACACATCAAAGCTTTCAGTAGATAGCGGCGCATCAATCCCTCTCCATGTGGACCTTAAACAAGCTCCGAACTTAGCGGACACGTGTTTGAAAGAAAAGGATTTTTCACCCCAAAAAAGTAATTCCCCGGAGGCGTTGCTCCGAGGAATCATGAAAGGGCACACACGAACGATAGGAGGTCGAACATCGTCAGCTCTGCAAAAGGCGTTAGACACCTCGAAAGACATCCAACTGCAGGGCTTGATCACTCCTCCTATATTGCAGATCTCGTACCAGTGATTTCCACTGTCAACTGACTGCAATTCTTAGAACTAATAATCGTGTCAGTGTTAAGACTCGTGTCACGGTTGCGTTTGTGACAGTCACTTTCTGCTTAGTCCGTCGTTTTCGCTTGGATTTTACCTATAACTCTGTTTGGGCATGCGTCAAAAACCGGATTGATGCCGCGAAATCTATAAGTGTTTGATATTTTTTACAATATCAGCGGGACTCAAACAGCCACGGTCAGTTGGTTGGCATCGACGGGCGCAGGACATCAATAGCATTAGCGCCTTACCTGTCTGAGTCAGGATCGCTCCAGCCGTGTTCGCCTGAGTAAAATCAGCCTGCGGCAGGTTGGAATTTGCGAAGTCGCTGCGTGCGATGCTGCCCGAATGAAGCCTGACAGCCAACGGAGTTCCGTCCAGGCGCCGGTGCTGCTTCTGTCTTTGCAGGTTCATTGTGTTTTTGGATAGCATGAGCAAACGAAGATAACCGGGCAAACTTTCACCGGCTTCTGTGGGGCGGTCGCGCCTGGCATTTGTTCCTGGGGTTTCGCTGACGGCCTGGCTAATATCATCCGTACCGCACATCAACAGTGCTTTATTGCAGGCGTTCAGAATAAGACGGGATCCAGCGATAAGCCAGACTTGGAGTGCCTGCCGCATGATCTGCCCCTAGCGCGTGTCCAGGATCGTCGCGGGATCCGGGTCGTGGTTCTTCTATGGAGCGTTTCGGCAATTCTTGGCAAAATCTAAAGAAAAGGGCGCAAGCGGTGGTTATCGTCAGGCAATCACTTGGAATATATCACGCGTTCGTCCATCGCCCGCGAGCAAACAGCAGGACTCGTATTCCCCTGCGGACCATAACCCTGAATAGATGGACCAGGCTCAGCCTTTGGTTGCAGGGCTATTCCATAGCGGTCATAGGCTCCGGTGAGCATTTGCTCTTCGCTCACCTGCGTGGTGACATCGAGGCCCGATCGGACGGCTGATCCCAATTTTACCCACGGCAAGGACTGCCCATCAACGTTTCCTGCAAGATGCCGTAACCAGATCTGAAGTCATCTCGAGGAAAGCCCATGAAGTATGCCTTGCTGATTCTGCTCGGGTTGCTGCAGACTCAGCTTTTCGCCAACCCAGAGATTACCGTAGACATTACGGATGAGAGCGGATTTACCGCTATGCATCCGTATGCGCGGGTCATCAAGGATGATAGCAGCCGCATCATGATCGACGAACTTATCGAAGGACGCCACGACAACCGATGGCAGCCACTTGATGAATCGGCGAGTTTCGGCTTTTACGAGGGAACGGTTTGGGTCCGCTTCACGGTTCATAACCCGTCTCCGCTGCCATTGAAATCCTTTCTCCAGATTGGCTGCGCGATCCTCTCGGACATCACGCTCTATGAAGTGGCCGATCACAGGGTCCTTCGCGAGAAGGTCGGCGGGCTCAAATATCCGGGCCGACCGAACTATGATGTGAATAACCGCATTCCGACCTACGTGCTGGCGCTCGACCCTGGACAAACCAAGACCATTTATCTGCGAGCCGCCAGCAGCTACCCTTTTGAGCTGCCGACACATATTATGGACCGTGCGACTTTTGCAAAACGCGCCTCCGGTGATCGCCTGGCTTTCGGTCTCTTCATGGGTGTTGTTCTGGTGATGGCCCTTTATAATCTTGTGATCTTCGGTGTCCTCAACGATCGTGTTTATCTCTATTACAGCCTTACGATCCTCTGCACGCATTTCGGTGCGATCATGGGATCCTTCGGGATTCTTCATGCGTATATGGCCAGCCTGGTTCCCCACTATTCCAATGAACTCATCGTCATCGCGGAGGGGGCGAGCTGCTTCTTTGGAGTGTACTTCTTTCTCGCCTTTCTCAGGGCAGAGAATGAAATGCCAAGGATGTATCGAATGTTTCGCATCTGGGCCGCAGCGTCTTTCATCGCTATGGTCCTGCCCTTTTTCTACTTCAACCTTTATGTCACGATGTTCGCCAATTTCGTGGTTCAATCGATTCTCGCCGCCATCTTCGTCGTTTCTTTTTGGATGTCGTATAAGGGCCATCAGCGCTCATTTCGCTTCTTCTTCGCCTGGTCGTTCTTCCTCATCTCCGCTTCGGTCTATATGCTTAAAACCCAGGGTTTCATCCCGACCAATTTCTGGACATCCTATTCTCCCATCTTCGGCGGCGTCCTGGAGGTCGTACTGCTGTCGCTGGCTCTGGTGGATCGATTGAATGAAAGCCGCCGTGAAAAAACCAGGGTTCAGGAGACGCTCATCTCGACCCAGAAAGCCATCAGCAAGGAACTCGAACAGAAGGTGGCGGAAAAGTCGTATCAGCTGCAGGAGAATATCGATAGTATCCAGCAGATTTTGGACCATGTGCCGGTCGGCATCCTTTCAGTCCTGCCGGGTCTGAAGACAGACGAACGCTGCTCAACATATGCGCGCGATTTCTTTGGCATTGAACGTGGACAGACGCTGGACATTGAGTTGGACTTCGCGGCCCGGCTGACGCTCAGTCCCGACCGACGCGCACGCATGCTGGAAGCCATCCGAGCCTCGCTTGGCGAGAGTATTTTCACATTCGAAATAAATCTCGGACAGCTCCCGCATGAGGTTTGCTATCATTCACCGCATGGCCGGACACATGAGATCGAACTGAACTGGACGGCCATCCTAGGCAGCGACGATCAGGTCGCCAGGATCATGCTCACGATCGTCGACAATACCGAACTCGCCCAGGCCCAGAAGAATGCAGAACAGGAAAGCCTGAGCCGGAATACTCTCGGCGAAATGATGCTGCAAAAATCGCAAAGGATTCACACATTCCTGGCCTCATGCGGCTAGCTGAAAGAAGGCATGCCTTTTGAGACTTCTGCTCCCCTCGCGATCGATGTCTATCAAAAGACCTTCCGACGCCTGCACACAGCTAAAGGATCGGCCCGAAGTCTCGGCTTTGAGGAACTCGCCCAGAGCATCCATGAACTCGAGTCCGCTCTGCTGCTGCTGAAGGAGCCGAAGGATTTCACACCCGACGCAGCCTTGGCCTTTTCTCAGAGTTGGGAAGACACCCGCTCGGTCTTTGGCGTCTATCTTCGGAACTACCAGATGCTATGTGGTTATGCGGCTGAGGGGACGCAACAGGTAGGTACCCCGGCGGCGCCAACGAAGTTCAACTTTCAGACCTTTTGCCTGGACCTGATCCCGATGATCGCACGAACGGCTCTCGATCTCAAAAAGCCCCTGCCGCATCTTAGGCTCCTTTGTCATACGTTGTGGCTGCCGGGACGCTGGCGTCAGGCCATGCTGGATGCGTTTCAACATCTTTTGACGAATGCGATCGACCACGGACTCGAAAATGAGGACGAAATGCGGCAAAGCGGAATGCGGGAACAAGGTCGCATCAGTCTTGTGAACGAAAGCACGGAGGGGCGCCTTCGCATCGTCCTGCGGGACAATGGCAAGGGCATCGATATCAGCCAGCTCAGAGCCAGGGTCAATGATACGGTGACACCTGATGACGAGCTGGTCCGTAACCTTATCTTTGCCAATGGCTTTTCAACCAGGGCTAGCGCATCGCAATTTTCAGGTCGAGGCGTGGGTTTGGATGCGGTCAGGGAAGGACTCGCGGAACAGGGGATCGCCATCAGCATCAACCTTCTGCCCCATGAACGCTACAGCAGCCGCAAGGCCATCGTCTTTGTCATGGAGACCGCCGAACCTCAGCTAGGGGGCTTTGCCGCATGAATCCTCTCGTAAGCCTTTCACGCGGCCTCTTATGGATTCTCCTTCTCTGGAGCCTTGGCGCACGTGCTGACGAGGTCGTCGTCAACGAAGACATGAACACCCTGAAGCTCTGGAAGCATGCCGACTATACCCGGGATGACTCGGGGCACCTCAAGATCAACGATTGGATGCAGGGACAAAATCTACCGGAGATGAAGCCTATCACCGAGCATCCGGTGGTGGGATTTTACAAGGGCGCAATCTGGGCCCGCTTTACGCTGACCAACACATCCGCCGGAATCTTTCGTGGTCTGATCCAGCTCGGCTGCGGAATTCTATCCGAGGTCGACCTCTATGAGATCGATCAGGGTCGGGTCGTCACGCACCGGCAAGGCGGTCTCACCAGACCGGGAAAACCCAATTATGACATTCACAGTCGATTGCCGACCTTTATCGTCGAGCTGAATCCGGGAACGAGCCGCACCTATTATCTCCGCATGGCCAGTCGCTATGCCTATGAAGCTTCCGTGAACCTCTATGGACAGGAGGCCTTCTTCGAGAGTGAGGACCACTCCGAAACGCTCTTTGCGATCTATATGGGCGTGATCCTGGTGATGATTGTCTATAACCTATTCATTGCTTTCAGTCTGAAGGAATGGCCTTACCTTTACTACTGCCTGTCGATTTTTTTCACTCACCTCTGCGCCTTGGGCGGTTCGTTCGGCCTTATCCATCAGTACGTAGCACACTATGTCCCATGGTGGTCCGAGGCTATGCTGGGAGCGGCCCAGGGGCTGGCTATCTTTTTTTCTTTCACCTTCTTTCAGGAATTCGTCCATGCGCCACGCCTGATTCCGCGCGGCAGCCGATTCCTCAGGGCGATCGGATTCATCTGCTTGGCCCTGGCCGTGGCTTCTCTTGTCGCCTTTCACTATGTGATCTCGATAGCAGTGACGCTCTTCATCCAGCTGGGTCAACCGGTCCTGATCACGTTTGCGGTTTACCTCATGGTGAAAGGTAATAAGGAGGCACGCAATTACGTGTTGGCCTCGACCTTCTTTCTCACCACCGCCTTCGTTTATGTTCTGGCGCTTCAGGGCTTCCTGCCGGTCAACGGCTTCACCCTTTACAGTTCGCTCGTCGGTGGTGGCCTCGAGGTCGTGCTCCTGTCGTTCGCCTTGAGCGGCCGGATTCAGTCGATGCAGAAGGATCGCTACCTGATGCAAAAAAAGCTGCTCGAGGTCCAGAAGGATATCAACAAGCAGCTCGAGCGCGAAGTGGCTGAAAAAACCGTCGACCTTCGCCAAGCCAACCTCGAATTGCAGGAGATTCTGGATAACGTCCCCGTCGGCATCATGGCCGTCGACACGGCCAGCGTGATTCAAAGGCTAACGTCATCCCATATCGCCCACTTCTACCCACCAGAACAGTATCGGGGTAAACGGTTCATGGTGTTGATCGAAGAACATGCCCAGCTCAATCATGATCTGAGGGATCGTCTGCAGGTCGGGCTGGAAGCTGCTCTCGGGACAGAACTTATGAACTTCGAAGCCAACAGCCATGTCTTTCCTAAGGAAGTCGTATGGCGGGACGCGAGCGGGACCGAGCTTCATGTGCAGATGCTTTGGAAAGCCGTACCGGATGCTTCGGGTTCCGTGCAGAAGATCATGATTTCCCTGATCGATGTTTCCGAGTTGCGAGAGCTTCAAACCAAAGCCGAACGCTACAAAAAGAATCGGAGTGCCTTCGATGAAATCATCCGGGTCCCGGGAAGCCGCATGGGCCAGGTCATGGTCCTTTGCCAGGAATTCCAGTCGGTGCTCACCCGCGTCGGGCCGCTTTCCGCGGATGCGAAAAAAGGCCTCCTTCGGCGTGCCCATACATTGAAAGGCAATGCCCGCGTCATGGGACTGGACCAGCTTGCCCTGGCGATTCACGATTTTGAAACGGCACTCGTGCGGGCTGAGGGTCCCGTTAAACCGGGCGCCAATGCCCTCGATATGGTCTTCGCTGTCTATCAGAGCCATTGGCAGCTTTTGAAGGATTATGCGCATTCGACAGAGCAGCATAACGCTGGCCTGGCGGGTGACCTTCCTCTGGCCGCTCTGCTTGCGCCGATGATCGAGTTAATCGAGCGAACCGCAACCGCACTGAAAAAGCCGTATCCCTTGATCGAGGTCTCCTGCTGCGAGCTTCCGATTCGCAAAGAATGGCACGGCCCACTGCTGGATTCGCTGACCCATCTGCTCACCAATGCGATTGATCATGGCCTTGAAGACCGCGATGAGCGTCGAGCCAGCGGCAAGGCGGAGTTGGGATGCATCACGCTTCATCTTGAACCGAGCGCCCGCGGCATGAAGCTGGTGGTCTCTGACGTCGGACGCGGCATTGATCTGGAGAAATTCCGCCGACTCGCCAAAGCGCCTGACACCGATGATCTTTCATTGGTGAAAGCTTTGCTGTTCAAAGATGGCTTTTCAACCAGGGAAACCGTCAGTCAACACTCGGGACGAGGCGTGGGGCTGGCGGCTGTACGGGACAGCCTCGAAAGTTCCGGGCTTACCGTCGATATCATGCTGGCGCCCGCCGACGGCACGGCCCGCGAAAGGCAAGCCCTGGCGTTTGTCATCGGGTTTCCTGATGACGCCGCAACACCAACTGCGGCCTGACCGGGCGTTTAGCATAAGCCTCTAAAAATCAAGGACATGACGACCCAGGGCTGGGTGCCGCAGCTTGAAGCAAGAATCCATGGGCATAATATTGCATAAAACCCTTTGGGGTGGCGCTTTCCACCCCTAAGCTTGAGCCAAAACACAGGGAAATTTAGAAATTCCTGCCGAAGTTTTGGTCAGCCCTGTTGGCGATTTTTTCCTGCTGTTGCTGCGCTGATGCTATCCAGCTGAATGGAACGGGAGCCGCCCATGAACCTGATTCGAGTCATCCTTGTTTTCTCTGTTTTTGCGACCGGCTGCATACGCCCGTCATCGGAAAACAAAAGAACCCCAAGTCAAACAGAACAGACCTGCGCCCCTGCTTTGCAGAGCTATACGCAACTGATCGAACCCATCGTTGAAAAACGTTGTATTAAATGTCACGTGCTCGGCGGCAGTGGCGCTCTGCTGGCAGCTTTTCAAGCCGGTGACGCGGCCTGGAACATGGCTGTTTTCAGCCGGCTCAAGGGCGGCAATGCCGAAGCCGTCTTCAAGAAGGCCAGCAATCAGGAAAGTCATGCGGGCGGGAAACAACTCGAAGATAGTGACCTCGACAAGATAAAAACTTTTTTCACAGCCGTCTCACAGTGCGCAGCGCCTTTGCCTGGAGGCCCGCAAGCTGCACTCTGCAATGGCAAACCCCTGCCCCGCCGGGTCAATCTCCTCTCCCGTTTGGAACTTAAAAATACGGTTCGCGAGATCGCCGGCATTGAAGTCGATGTGAATATTCCGGCGGCCAGTGCCGTGGAAGACGGGAACAAAAATCCGCGCCTTGCCTTCAGCAATGATCAAAAGTCGCGAACGATCGATCCCAACCTGGCTTTCAATCTCAAACAGACTGCTGCCACGATTGCCAAGGATTTTACCCCGGCGAAACGGGAAGCTTTAGGGTGCAGCGCAGAACCTTTGACCGACAGTTGTCTGCAAACCTTAGGGGCCCGTGTCTACCGTCGTCCCTTGGTCGCCGAGGAACTGACTGACCTCAAAACCCTCGGCACCTTTGCCAATGTCGTCACCTACCTCTTTCAGTCCCCGGATTTTCTGTACCGAACAGAAATGGGCAGCGAAACATCAGGTGAGACGATGACGTCCTATGAAATTGCATCGGCACTCTCCTATCTTCTCACGGCTTTGCCGCCCGACACCGCCCTTATGGAAGCAGCCTCACGCGGGGCTTTGCATGAACTTGCCGCTCGCCGCACCCAGGCCGAACGCCTATTGGCCGGCGCCACGACGGCGAATGAAGCCTTGCAGAAATTTTTTGTCGAGTGGCTGGAAATCGGACGCAGTGAAACGGCCGATAAGGTCGGCACCTATGATGGTAAAGCCGTGTTTGCCGAGACCCAGGCCTTTATCAAAAAAGTTTTGAGTGAAGACGGCAGTCTTGAAACCCTCTTGACTCGGGAAGAGGGCGGGCGCCTCGGCATTTTACAGCAAAAAGCCTTCCTGGCCTCGCACTCCAACAACAACAGTACGGCCCCTGTGAAAGTCGGCAAGACTGTGGCGCGTAATATGCTGTGTCTGGCACTCCCCCCACCGCCAGCCAACGTCAACAATGAGCTGAAAGATACCCCTGACCTCAAGACCACCAGGGCGAAGCTCGCCATGCATACGGCGAATGCCACCTGCGCGTCGTGCCATGCGCGCATCGATCCCTTCGGATTCGCCTTTGAAAATTTCGACCAGCTCGGCATGAGCCGCATGGTGGACAATGGTGAACCGGTCAACACCCGGGTGGAGATTGCGCTGGGACTTTCGATCGATAAAGCCTATGAAAGTTCCGACGATCTGATTCGCAGCATGAGCCAGAGCCAGGAACTGACAGCCTGCTTTGACAGCTTTTTCCAGCAGTATGCTTACGGCACGCTGAGCTGCGAAGCACAAACTTTGAATCCGAATACCAGCATACGCGAATATATTTTGAATTTGATCAGTTCCGATCGCTTTATTACGCGTATCTAAGGAAGGGCCCATCATGATGCAGAGAACACGTCGCGCTATTCTGAAAGATCTCGGTATTGTGGCCAGCACACCGCTCCTTGGAACGTTCGGTCTCAGTCTTTTCGCTGGAGAAGAAGCCTGGGCGCAGTCGATCGGCGGCAAACCTTTGAAGTTTTTATCCATCTCCTTCCCGCACGGCGCCGTCAACGGTGATTGGGAACCGAAGCGCTTGCCCGACGGTAGCCTCAGTCTTTTGGAATCCAAAATCCTGGCCCCGTTGGAGCCGTTCAAAAACCGGCTGGCTATTTTTTCGGGACTCGGCCATGAAACTCTGAAACCCCCAGGGAGCCTCAGCCCAACCAGTACTCATGCTGGACTGGCCGCGTCTTTTACAGGTCTGGCCACCGGTGATTCCAAGGGCTCTTCGGCTTCGATTGATTTCGCAATGTCCCAGATGCTCTTCAAATCGGATAAGGTTCTGCGAGTTGGGTGCTTTCTATCGTACAATGCGGCCCAGGGCCTGGATGATGTGCCGAGTGAAATCTGTTATTCAGGGGCGGGCGATAGCAATCGACTGAGCGTCATAGCCCATCCCCAAAAATCCTTTGATAGGGCCTTCGCGGCTTTTACCTCGAGCGCACCCACGCCCGAGGAAACCGCCAAAAAGCAGGCCGACGAAAATATGAATAACCTTCTGCGCAAACAGCTCGCACGTTTGGAAAAACGTCTGAAGGGTGACGAACTGAATGTCCTCCTGAAGCATCGGGAAACGATCGAAGGCCTCGGCAAGGGCGTGAATGCCTTCACCTGTGCGGCGAAGCCCGTGATCACAACCTCGGGCTTCACGGCGGCCGATGCTTCCATGGCAGCTGTCACGCAAAGACAGGCCGATGTGGTCGCGGCCGCACTCGCTTGCGGTACGGTATCCCTGGCCAGCATCGAAATCATGTCCCGTTCTCACGGCAGCTACAATATGAATACAGTGATCACCAGTGACCCTCTCTCGCAAATCAAGGATCTTTCTCCCCTGCTGAATTCCACTAATTTTCATAATGATGTTGCTCATAAACTCAGCACGGATGGCAACTTTAATACCGAGGAACAGAAAGCATTCAATCAGTCCCAACGCTGGTACATGGAGCAGGTCGCCTATATTTTAGCCCAGCTTGATAAGCGCGGCGTGCTCGACAGCACGCTGGTGATGATCGGCACGGAAATGGGTCATCCTCAGCATTTAGGTGACGCGGCTCCCTTTTTATTGGCGGGCGGTGGCTTCAAAATGGGCCGTTGGTTTGAGCACAAGGCTGAGAAAGTTCAGACGTATCAGCATCGCTGCACGCCCCATAATCACCTGCTTGTGAATGTGGCGCAAAGATTTGGACTGAATGTGAACACCTTTGGCGACACACGTTTCCAGGGTGGCCTTCCAGCTGATACACGTGGCCAGATGCTGGAGCCTGTTCTTTAAGCTGAGAAAATGTAAACTTTGTTAACCTCCATTACTATGCTAGCTTAGGCTCAGACAGTAGGACTCCACTTCTCAGACGCCGCCTCGAGCACGGATTTTGCTTGAGGCCTGGTTCATTCATGGAGGAACGGACATTGAGAGGTCAACGTCGACGAATTCCCGCGATCAGTCTCGCCATCTTTGCGTTACTGACAGCCTGTTTGGAACAGCAGTCTCCAAAAGCGGACAAGTCCTTGCCTGAAGAGGCTTTAGCGGAGCCTGAAACCCCAAGACTCGCTGAAATAACGCTGAATCCCGCCGCCATCCGCCGAACCCTGGAACAGATTTTTGCCAAGGACAGCACGTGTTCGAACCAGCCCGCTGTCAGCAGCCGACGTCAGTTGCGTTTGCTCACCCGCGATGAATACAATCGCTCGATAAAAGATATCTTTCGTTTGTATGCAGACTACCGTGGATCCATCCCGATCGAACAAAAGGTGTTGGGCTTTAGCAACAACTCGCAGTTCGCCTTGGTCAGTTCGGATCATGCCGCTGCCTACGATAAGACGGCAAAAGAGTTGGCCCAACAGATCGTCGCTGCGGAATGGTCACGGCTGGTCAAGTGCCAGGTGAGCGAGGGCGCCAGCTGCGCCGAGAAGTTTGTTCGAACCTATGCTCCCCGAACATGGCGGCGTCCTGTGACGGAAGACGAGGTCCAGGCCTTGCTGCGGGTGCATAAGGTGGGGAGCGACATCAGTCCGACGACGGGCATGGAGCTGGTGGTACGAGGGCTCATCAGTTCACCTCATTTTCTTTATCGCAGTGAAACAGGCCGGGACGGAAAGCTGACCGCCTATGAGGTGGCCAGCGCCCTCTCGTATTTTTTCTGGGGAACGACACCCGACGATGAGCTGCTCAAGCTTGCGGGTGATGGCACCTTGCTCAACGAGGAAACTCTTCTGACCCAGGCCCGCCGTCTGCTGCAGAGCGACAGAGCCAAGGAAGGCATGAAAGCTTTCGCCGATGCCTGGCTCAATTATTCGGCTGTGCTCAGCGTAAATAAAGATGCCTCCCGCTACCCCGCCTTTGATTACAACGTGCGAACGGGAATGGCCCGGGAAACGGAAGATTTTTTCGACTATCTCGTCCGCAAAAAGCAGGCAGGATTTACCGAACTCTTTACCGCAGATTATAGCTTCGGTGACCAACGGCTCGCGGATTTCTATCGGGCGCAGCTGACGCCAGAAGGTGATTTACAGAAGTTGACCTTTGCCGGTCAGCCGCGCCTGGGCCTTATGGGACACGGCAGTCTTCTCTCCTCCCTGGCCTATGCGACGGAAACAGGGCCCATCCAACGAGGCAAGTTTGTGCGAGAGCACCTGCTCTGCGATATGCTCACCCCGCCTCCGCCTGAACTTATGATTATGGTCCCGCCTCCCAAGGAAGGGGCCACGACGCGCGAACGTTTTGCGGCTCACACATCAGCGGCGGCGTGCCGAGGCTGTCACATCAAGATCGATGGTGTGGGGTTCAGCATGGAGGATTTTGATGCGGTCGGTCTTTATCGAACCGTGGATAGTGGCAAACCCGTGGATGCATCCGGGCAGGTTCATGCTCTGGATGGGAAGAATGTGGACATCAATGGAGCCAAGGAATTAGGCTTGGCATTGGCCACCTCCACCCGGGCGAAGCAGTGCTTTGTGGTCCAGACCTGGCGCATGGCTCAGGGACGCTTGGAATCGACGGATGATGTCTGCTCACTGAGGCAGATCTCCAGTGCCTTCGTCGAACAGAACATGAGCATGGCTCAGCTGCTGATCAAGCTGATCACCGACCCTTCCTACATCCAAAGGAGCCACTAAGATGAAATCTTTACGCGCCGAACTCGATCGCCGCCGCCTTCTACGATATCTCGGCAACGCGGCTCTTGCTTTGCCCTTCTCACGCGTGCTCATGGAGCAGCAACTGTTTGGAGCCACGCCGGCCAAACGCGCTCTCTTTTTCTACTTTCCCGATGGCATTATCAAGGAGCGCTGGCATCCCACAGCCACAGGCAGTAAGTTTGATTTTCAACCCATGACCGCACCGCTTCAGGCTGTGCGCGATGACGTCATTCTGGTGAAAAATGTCAACTATGCAACAGAAGGCAGTCATGAAGGGGGCGCGGCTTATATTCTGTCCGGCGTTCGCAACCATAGCGGTGGCGTAAGCATCGATACGTATCTGGGTGAAAAGTTCAAATCCAATGTTGTGCTGCCGGTCGTACGGTTGGGTGTAGGAGCCAATTTTCAAACCGGTTCCCATATTTCCTATTTTGCGCCAGGGTCCGCCTCGCCCATCGAAGATAATCCGGCCAAAGCTTTCTATAATATCTTTGGCGGTGCGAGCAGCTCCACAGATCCTCTTACCAAAAGCAAACTTCTGGCTGCTGAAATGAGCATTCTCGATCTTTGCATGGACGACATCAAAGGTTTGCAGACTCAACTCGGTAGCGTCGAGAAGCAAAAACTCGATGTGCATCTCGAGTCGTTGCGCGAGCTGGAAAGACGGGTGCAAAGTGCAGCCAGCGGTCCCATTGCCGGCAGCTGCACCAAACAGGTGGATATGCGAGGCCTGACCTTTCCGCAGCCCGATTACAACTACCCCCAGGCGCCTCACAAGAACGAACATTTTGGGGTGATCGGCGATATCATGACTGACCTCGCCGTTCAGGTCCTGGCCTGCGGCGTCAGCAATGTGCTTTATTTCCAGTGGTCCCATCCGGTCAGCCCTACCGCCTTCAACTTTCCCGGGGGAACCGATCAGGCGCGTGGGCATCATGATATGTCCCACTACGGGGACCTCAATGGCAGCGGAGCCCAGGATTTCATCAAGGCTCAGGCCTGGTATATGGGCTGTCTTGCGAAGCTCCTGGGGCGTCTCAAAGCCATCAAGGAGGGGGATCAGACACTGCTCTATAATACCGCGGCCATGGCACTGACCGAGATCGCGGACTCGAATATGCACGATTTTAAAAATGTCGGACTTATCCTGGCAGGCCAGGCCGGTGGCGCCTGGACCACGGGCCGCTCCTTGGATGGTCAGGCCGCAAGTCATAACCAGGTACTGGTTTCGATTCTGCAGGCCATGGGTCTTCCGGATACAACGTTCGGAGACCCGACTTTGGGATCGGGTCCATTGGCTGGACTTCGCGCCTAGGTCCACTCGCGAAAGGGTTGAAAACCGTGGGAAATCCTTGAACTTCTCTCGGCGATTGCCCCTTTCAACCCCTTTATTTTCCTACGTTAAGAACCACCCCTTAAGTTTTTACCAATTCTTCCGATAATGTCCACAGCAAGGCACCAAAGCATTAGAGGTAAGCATGATCGAGCTTATTATTTTTTCGTTCCTGATTATGAGTTCCATACTGCTCGCGTTCGCCAGTCGAATCGCGGTCAGCGCGTCCCTCACCTTGCTCTTTTTCCTGTTTCTTCCTGTGGGACTCTTGATCGGCTGGGTATTACCCTATGTCCTCAACTGGGTGCAGCCTTGGTTACCACGCCGCAACCTGGCGTAATTCAGATCGTCATTCCAAGGAAAATTGCACGGCAATCGGCACGCTGGCGCTGAGGGGAAACCCCTCAGTGTCCACAAACAGCTCGCTCAAATCCTTCCACGAAATCGGTTTGAATACCGTATTGCTTCCCGAACGATACAACACACGATCAAATTGATTTTCAAACCAGCCATGCAAGGATTCGGCGGGATCCTCGAGTTTTAATTTAGCTTTGATGGTCGGCCGCGTCTCACCCATATTGAAGTCACCGATGAGAACGACAGCATGATTCGCGGGGGATTCGGCCGCCACATACTGCACCAATTCCAGAGCCTGGAATTGCCGGGCGGCGAAATCAAGCTGGCCCTGGCCTGGCTGCATCTGTGTGTTGTAGACATCCAGGATATGACCATTCACATTATAACGCAGAAGGAGCAATCCTTTGGATGCGTTTTCATCGACAAAATTCGCCTGGGCTTTGTAATAGAGTTTCTTGACTTCAAGCAGCGGAAAGTTGGATACGCTGGCCAGTCCGGAGTTGGCTCGATTCCACCAGTGGGGTCGATCCTTGAAATAGTATTTATTGGGATGGTCGGAGGCTTCAAGGAGACTCTCACACCTGGCAAAGCAACCCTGCACGCCGGCTATGTCGAAGTCATTGAGCTTGCTGCCAATCAACTGCAGATTTTCCGGCGTTGCTGACTGCACCTGGTAGGTCAGCACCGAGAAGGTAAGAGACGACCCATGGTATTCTGCTGCCACAACCGATCCACTGGAATAGAGGCTAAAAAGGCACAGAAGGCCCAACCATCGCTTCATATCTGTATCCTTGTTTTGGAAGTTCTTCCTCTTTGTGCATTTTTTCATGCGGATCGGTCAACGCAAAGTAGACGATAGCGACAAGATAAAGACCAGGGGCCCCACCCTTTGGTATGTGTGATTCCGCAAGGAAATCCTTTCCGATTGACAGATGATTTCGGAGAACAGTGAGTCGCTGGATTCGCTGATCCTACCTTTCTGAGGCTTGGCAAGCCTTTCACCCGTTGGAGAACAGTCCTACGCCCGAGATGGCGTGGAATTGCCTGGCAAAACAGTGATACTATGGGGGCATGTACTCCGTTCGTTACCGCAGGCGGCGGCAATTCCGAGCCTTCTGCGTTCAGCTATTTTTAAGGAGCATGCATGGCCAACTATCAAACAGATCTGCGCGACATTAACTTCAACCTCTTTGACGTCCTTCAGGTTCAAAAGCACAGCTATGGCTTGGAACGCTCAGACCTGGAAACCATCGTCAGCGAATTTGACGGTTTTGTCGGGAAGGAAATTTTTCCTACGCGGCAAAAGTCGGACGTCCACGGCGCAAAGTGGACCCCACAGGGTGTGAAAGCTCCGGCCGTGTTTCAGGATCCAACGCGCAAATTCTATGAAAATGGCTGGTTCGCACTGGGATTGCCTGACACCGTTAACGGCAGCCCGGTTCCGGAAGCCATCACCACAGCCTGTTTGTCCCTGGCAACCGGCGCAAACTGCGCCTGGTCCATGTACCCTGGTTTGACCAAGGCCGCGTTGAATGTGATTCTGCACGTCGGCAGCAAGGAGCAGCAGTCCGTTTATGTCCAGCCGATGGTTGAAGGACGCTTCGGCGGCACCATGTGTCTGACCGAAGCCGACGCTGGCAGCGATGTGGGTAACCTGCGCTCCACAGCCAAGCCCCTGGGCCATGGCCGTTACGCGATTGAAGGCACCAAGATCTTCATTTCCTCGGGTGACAATGATCTCTATGAAAATATTGTGCACCTTGTGTTGGGCCGCACTCCAGGCGGCGCTCCCGGCACCAAGGGTCTGTCCCTCTTCATCGTGCCCAAGTACAAAGTCAAAGCCGACGGCACCAACGGCGAATTCAATGATGTGAACTGTTCCAAGATCGAAGAAAAAATGGGACTGCACGCCAACGCCACCTGTGAACTCGTCTTCGGTAAAAATAAGCAGTGTGAAGGCTGGCTGATTGGTGATGAATTCGATGGCATGAAGAACATGTTCATTATGATGAATGAAGCTCGCCTCTACTGCGGCGTGCAGGGCGAATCGCAAGCCAACCTCGCCTATCAGTTGACCCATCAGTATGTGTTTGAACGCGTCCAGTTCGGCAAGGCTATCATCGATCATCCCGACGTTCGTCGCACCATGCTCAAGATGCGAGCCATGGCCCGCGGTCTGCGCGCGCTCTGTCTTTACACAGCTGACCTGTTCGATCGCAAAGAGGAAGATGAAGTGGGTCTTTTGACCCCTATCTGCAAAGCCTATGCTTCTGACGAAGCCATGCGTCTGTCCAGCGACGCCGTTCAAAGTCACGGTGGTTACGGCTTCTGTACGGAATACGGCATCGAGCAGTTCATGCGCGATATCAAGATTGCAGCCATCTATGAAGGCACCAACGCCATTCAGGCGATCGACTTTGTGATGCGCAAGATTCTGAAAGACAACGGCAAGGCCTTCACCGCGCTGGGCAAGAAAATCATGACGTCCATGCAGAAGCCCGAAGCTCAGAAGCTCTTCTCGGCCGAACTGCAGACCCTGGGTCTGTCTTTGCAGAAAGCTCAGGAAATCCTGGGTAACTTCGGCAAACTCGCGGCTGCCGGAAAAGTGGATGCCGTTCTTCTGCACTGCTCGGACTTCCTGCGTTACGCCGGCCATGTGGTGACGGCCTGGCGCTTGCTGGATCATGCTATCCTTGCCGAAACCAAGATGGCTGCGGCCAATGGCGAGGAAAAAGCCTTTTTGCAGACCAAGCAGCAGGACTTCCGTATTTTCTGTCAGTTCTTCCTGACTGAAAATATTGGTCTCGGCAAACTTCTGTCGAATACCGATATCGACCTCAGCTACAAGGCCTAAGACTCAATCGTCCCGGATCCGTCCGGGGCGTTTTCTTTTCTCCACCGACCATCCCAACCGCAGCATGACCCCACATTCAATCAATAAAAGAATCTTCTGCGATCCAGCTGCGATATAAAGTCCGGCCTGCGATTCAATGTTCAAAAAAGGTCCCGTCACAAGCAGCATCAAATAAAGGCCCTGCGTCGCGACCCATATCTTGAGCCAGGGCCGTTCATCCGCCACGATCGAACCCTTTTCCTTGGACTCCTGCAGAAGCATGGCTCCCAGCATCAATCCCGAAAAGAATGTCAGCTGCACACAAAAAAGGTGCAGGTGCCCTACCCTGTCCCAAGGGGTGAGCCCCACTCCCATGCGAGACAGAGCCATAACACCGATTGTGATCAGAAACGTTCGCGCAAAACGCTGACGGGATTTGAGGATCAGCAGGGGAAAAAGACCGAGAAAAAACCAGCCCACGGCGGCGCTGACCAGGATGATGGCGGGAACAAAGAATCGACGCGACGCCTGATTGGATCCATGAGCAAAGGTTTCCATTCGGCCCAGATCGCTTAGAAAATTTTGCCAGAATTGGAACTGCTCCGCATGAGGCTCGACCACCGTGCCACCAGGATAAACCAGGACAGCCGCGGTTATGAGGATCAAAAAAAGCAGGATGGCTACAATAAGCACAGTGCCGGAACCAGGTTTACTCGTCACTCGTTACTCGTCAAATCAATAAGAGGAACGGCCTGCACGGCGATAAAGAGCGAGAAGGCCCACGGTCCCAGGACGGCTCCTGCCACACCAAACATCGCAATGCCGCCAACGATCGACATAAACAGCCAGAAAAAGGGCATATCAGTTGAAGATGAAGCCGTGCCTCGCATGAGCAAAGGCCTCAGAACATTATCCGCGAGACCGATCACCACCGCCATGCAGAGAATAAAAATTCCGGCAAAGGTGCGATCGTGCGAGAAAGACCAGAGGGCCGCCGAGATCATCACGGGCGCTGTTCCAAAGACGGGGATAAAAGAGAGGAAGAAAGCCAGTGCTCCCCAAAGATAAAATTTGGGAACGCCAAACGCAGCCAGGGTGATCACGACCATGAGGGATTGAATCATCGACAGCACAATGCTGGCCAGCACCATGGCCCGCAGGACATCACCCAGGGTTGAGGCCAGCATACCCCGCTGCTCCCCCCATGGGATGAGTCGTGGCAGCAGAGCCTGCCGCTGCCTCTTGCCATAGACTAAAAAATAGACCCAGGCCATCCACGTCACAAAAAGAAATAACAGCAGTTCAGGAGTGGCACTTAATGCGGATCCCAGATATCCGGCAACGTTCTTCAGGACCGGTTGCATAAATTCACGGAGGCGGCCTTGCATATCAGAGAAGCTCAGATTAAATCCTGTGCTCTGCAGAAGTGGGGTCACTTTATCATCGAGCCAAGCTAAAATCTTATAGCCCGTTTCGACAGCTGACTCGTTGCCACTCATGCCTTCCCAGAAACCGACAAGTTCTGTGGTCGCTGACCATGTAAGGAGGAGCATGGGGACAATAAACAAACCTTGAACCACCGCCACGGTCCCTACTGCAACGATCCATCGTCCTATAGGGCGAGTCAGTTTCCAACGTTCAATCAAGCGATCGGCAGGTCCTTCACACAGGTACGCCAGTGTCATGCCCGTGGCCATGGGAAACCAAAAAGGTTTCAGCACAATCACACAGAACAGAACCACCAGAACGAAGAAGATTCGACGCCGAACCTGCATGCACCACTCCACGCGAATAAAAAAAGGCCGGAAGCCCCACCCTTAGATACTTACTAGCATCATAAGGGCTGTGCATCCAGCCTTGCATGTTTCATGCAAAAATCTTAGTAGCGACCACCGCGTGAACGGTTGTAACCACCACCACCACCACCGCCGCCGCCGCCGCCACCACCTTCGCGCGGGGCCATCGGCTTGGCTTCATTAACCGTCAAAGGACGGCCCGAGAAGTCCTGGCCGTTGAAACGGTCGATAGCAGCTGTAGCTTCAGCGTCGCTCGACATTTCAACGAAACCAAAGCCTTTGCTGCGGCCAGTTTCACGGTCAAAGATAACTTTGGCCGACTCAACCTGACCAACTTCCGAAAATGTGTCCATGAGGACTTGATCGGTTGCAGAAAAGGGTAAATTGCCGACGTATAATTTTTTGCCCATGAGAACCTCCTTAAGGCCAGGGCGCCACTAAAGAGGACAAAGGCACAAGACCCGAACTCAGTAGAAGCAAGTAACACTATCTCTTGTACTCTAGCAGGATATTTGCTGTATGTCCTCATGCTTTCAAAAAAAAATATACCAGGTCAATTCACGCGGGGTTCATCATCCTGAAATTACTCATCAACTACGACAGGCAAAGTGACTGCCGGAGCCTGGTAAACCACGTCCAGCTTGATCTCCACCCGTCCATTGAGAGGCACATCGAGAGTCCCATCAGTCACTTCGTGGAGGCGACTGCCCCCTGGTCCATAGACGATCAAAGTATAAGTATAACGGGAGCCTGCAATCAGGTTCACCCGGTCGGTCACAACGTAAGCACCATCTTGAGGAGTTAAAACAGTCTCGAACCGACTGGTCCCACCCAGGGCGAGGCTCAACCGTACGTCACGCACCCACTTTTGATTGCCCGTGCTGTTGGCATCCTGGATCGTCTGCAGAAAGTTCCTCACAACCGCGGCGTCCTCGTCCTTCACCTGGGTCGGCGTGGGCGGCATCTTAGGAAGACCGTTTGAACCGGTGAAGGAACTCGACATCTTGCTCAGGATTTGAGCTAACGATTCACCGGCTGCGTTTTTATAGGGATAGCTCTGAAGATCAAGCCCGCCACTCGGTTTAGCCCCACTGTTATGACAGGTTTGGCATCGATAGGATTTAAGCAGGGTACGCAGCGCTTCAGGCTCCGCTGGGAGTGTCACCGGCGCATCAGGAAAATTCACAAGCTGCAGGGCCAGACGAAAATCCAGGTCGATCGCGGTGGGCTTGATCGGCTTCAGAATAAGCTGGGGCAGCGTTTGCGAACCAGGATTAATCACAGTCCGCAAAGTACCTTCTGCGAGGGGCTGATTCTTTTCATCCAAAAGTTCGACCAGAAATTCAACTTCACCCAGAGGCAATCCATCCAACGCATAAAGTCCGGCCTCGGTTACGGGAAACTCCCAGGCAGCTCGCAGCTCACTTCCCAGCGCCCCATTGTCCACTTTGAAAGCACGAATAATCAACTGATCGGCGCTTCTTCCCAATTCCGCCAGCGCCGTTCGTGGCAAATTCAAAGTCGCGGCATTCACCTCCTCTTGCTCGACAATCGAAGGCGGAGGACTGGCAACTTTAGTGGCTTCAAGGCACCCGCTTAAACCCAGGGTGGCCATCAAAGCGATCGAAAGGCCTATTGACTTCATGGACGTCTCCCTTTTTAGACGATGGAGGAACAATTTCTGACTGTGAATCTGTCAAACTTCTAGCAGCAAGCCTGAGTTCTGTGTACTGCAAAAAAAAGAAAAGCCTAAAAAACCCTCGGCTTCCGTCTGTTAAAAATCTCGACATTTGTGTCGGACACCATGATTGCTTCTAACGGAGCAGCTTCGCTCGGCTATTCGATAATGTGAGTTTCGGCTCCGGTGCTTGAACCGCGTCCCGCCGATTTCCACGCTGGTTCCGACCGAACCCCGCAATACCCTGCAACAAGGCAATAATATTGATCAATTCACTAGCTTTAAGGGCTATGCGCAGCTTCGCCCCCATCCTGGCACGAATGGTGAATTCAGACCGATCAACACCATCCAAATGAGTACACAGCAGAACCAGAGGAATGGAACATGAGTGTGATGACTTGTAGAAATCTGATGATGATCCTGAGTCTTAATATGCTGGCCCTGGCTTGCGGACAGCGGACGAGCGAAACACCAACGCTTGGCAACAGTGGATTGGGTTTACCGGCTCAACAGGCCGCTAACAACTCCAACGACCGCTCCGCTGAACTTGAAAAACTGATCCGCGATCAGTCGGACGCCTTGACCAAATTGAGTACGGATAAAGCCACCCTTCAGGAGCGCGCTGATAATCTTGATTCACAGATCAAGGCCCTCAATGATCAGATCACCACGAATAAGACTCTGACAGAACAGCAAAAGGTTGATATGCAGAAGCAGATCACTGACCTGCAAACCCAGAAAACCGCTTTGGAAAAACAGATCACAGATCTTAACACCAAGAACTCCGATCTGCAAAAGC
>NZ_DASQYZ010000132.1:0-78458 GCF_035638955.1 Oligoflexus sp.
CGGAAATCCAGGTTCCCATCTCGAGCGTCTCAATGTTCTTTCAAAAAATGTCAGCGATGCGATCAACGAGATTTTCTCGATGGCGTATGCTCAAACCCAGGAATTATCCTGGACTCCACCATCCGGATCAGACCCGGACATCAGGCTTGTTGAAAAAAGTCTCTGGATTAATCGCATCATGATTCCTCTGGCTTCACGTCAGAAGACTTTGCATCTGATTCAGGCTTTTTTTCAGAAGGAAACGATGGTTCTTTCCAAATTCGAGATTGTGGAGGCTGTCTACGGTCCGCAAAGTCATCACAGTCAGCGGTTTATCGACGCTCAGGACGGCAATCTCACCAAGTTACTGAGTCGAACCCGCACATTTTTGGAGAAGTCCCTGGCGCACACCTATCCGCAGCGTCCCTTGGATTGGCTGGTCTTTGACATCAAAGCGCGGAAGTACCTTCTCTATAAAGTCAGGACCGACTTTATCAAGCTCTAATGGTTCGTCACGGGAATAGCAAACAGGAGGGAAACCTAAACATGCAGATCAGTTGATTGGGTCAACGGTACAATAAACGTGCCCATGGCGTAAACTTCGTGACCAGGGGTTGGAGATCCCTGGTCTTCAGCCAGGGTCAAGGCTTGTTTGCGAAGCTGGTGAGAGACCTTCTGCGCATTTTCAGGGTGCATGGTAAAAAACGCGGTGTAAAAGAACCTTTGTTCCAAGGGCATATTTTCCAGGCACCATTGTGCGCGGTCCAGGGTCTTGCGATGAAGAGATCGTATCTCGTAGGCATTGCCTCGGTTGCCCAGTTCCATAAAACGAATTTTGGTCCCAGGCCCATCTGGTGTCTTCTGAATCCAGCCGATACTTTCCAACTCATCAATCATCTGCTTCAAGGCCTCCGAGCTCACACCAAGACGCTTTTGCAGGGCTTCGTCGGTTCGAATCTCGCTTTCAATTTCAAGCAGGAGCGTTAAAGCCAGGGGAGCGAGGGACCACGCATGCACCATGCGATGAGGAACTTCTGCCTGCAGATAGAGGTGCTGCAGCCGAATCTCTTTGGCCATCATGTAATTGAGGTTATTCACATCACCCGGTGCTTCCAATTCCGCGAGCGCCAGGTGAAGGAAATAATTTTTAACAGGTTCTGACTTTTGCAGGCGCCCTGCGACTTTATGAACAGTGGGTCTGGAAAAGTGCGACTTGCCTGACAGCACCGTACACAGGCCAGAAACAGCAATCCCAAGATCACGAGCAAATGCACGCATGGAATAAAGCTCTTTACGCGCACAACGATCGGCAAGTTCCGTCTTGAGGAAATCACGATAAGTCCGAGCGGCCAACAGTTCCCTGTCTCTTTGTGTAATGGCTGTCATAGGTCGATTCTCTGGATAAGAAGTATTGAAGTGAGAGCAACACCGACTTGATAACATCTGCTGCTTAAATTTATTGCAGTGTTCACTTCCAAACCCAGTCCAGGACGTGAATTGTGATCTTTTCGGCCCTATAGGCACCCCTTGATGCGCCACCTGCTGTCACCACGCGGTGCCGGGGCTGGAGGAGGTGCCGGCCCCGGACGTACCGGGCGCCGCCACGGTCACCCCGCGGTGCGGGGCCGGCCGGGGGTTTTGGCCCCGGACGCACAAAACCCCTGAAAGTTTCCTTCCAGGGGTTTTGCTATTTTTAAGGCTGCACCGAGCTACTCTCCCACAGTTTAAACTGCAGTACCATCGCCGCTGAAGAGCTTGACTTCCGTGTTCGGGATGGGAACGGGTATTTCCTCTTCGCCATGAGCACAGCCAAATCATGTATCACTCGGATGAACTGAATAGCGTGAATGTCTCGAGAAATCAAGGTCTGTTCGTAGCAGAGACTTATTCTCCGACTCTTGGTCCTCGCTTGAGCTTGTCAAGTAAGGGGAAAGGCGGGTTAAAATTAAGCCTCACGATCTATTAGTACTGATCAGCTCCACACCTTGCGGCGCTTCCACCTCCAGCCTATCAACGTCATGGTCTATAACGGATCTTCAGGGCCTTGCGGCCAGGGAAATCTCATCTTGGGGTGGGCTTCCTACTTAGATGCTTTCAGCAGTTATCCCGACCACACTTAGCTACCCTGCTATGCCGCTGGCGCGACAACAGGTACACCATAGGTGTGTCCATCCCGGTCCTCTCGTACTAAGGACAGACCCCCTCAAATTTCCTGCGCCCACAGTAGATAGGGACCGAACTGTCTCACGACGTTCTGAACCCAGCTCGCGTACCACTTTAATTGGCGAACAGCCAAACCCTTGGGACCTGCTTCAGCCCCAGGATGTGATGAGCCGACATCGAGGTGCCAAACCTCCCCGTCGATGTGAACTCTTGGGGGAGATCAGCCTGTTATCCCCGGAGTACCTTTTATCCGTTGAGCGATGGCCCTTCCATGCGGAACCACCGGATCACTAAGACCCACTTTCGTGCCTGCTTGAGGTGTCCCTCTCGCAGTCAAGCCACCTTATGCCTTTGCACTCTACGACCGGTTTCCATTCGGTCTGAGGTGACCTTTGTACGCCTCCGTTACTTTTTTGGAGGCGACCGCCCCAGTCAAACTACCCACCAGGCATTGTCCCTGTCCCGGCTTACGGGACGAGGTTAGATATTCAGAATTGTCAGGGTGGTATTTCAACGATGGCTCCCCAACGACTGGCGCCGCTGGATCAAAGCCTCCCACCTATGCTACACAGACAAACCCAAATACCAATGCCAAGTTATAGTAAAGGTTCACGGGGTCTTTCCGTCTTACTGCGGGTAACGGGCATCTGCACCCGTTTTTCAAATTCGCTGAGCACTGGGCCGAGACAGCGGAGAAGTCGTTACGCCATTCGTGCAGGTCGGAACTTACCCGACAAGGAATTTCGCTACCTTAGGACCGTTATAGTTACGGCCGCCGTTTACTGGGGCTTCAATTCGGAGCTTTGCTTGCGCTAACCCCTCCTTTTAACCTTCCAGCACCGGGCAGGCGTCACACCCTATACGTCATCTTACGATTTTGCAGAGTGCTGTGTTTTTGTTAAACAGTCGCTTCTCCCTCTTCTCTGCGACCAGCGTTGGCTTCGAGGGCGAACCTCTACACCTAGCTGGCATACCTTATCCCGAAGTTACGGTATCAATTTGCCGAGTTCCTTGGCCCAGCTTCACTCAATCGCCTTAGGATTCTCTCCCTGTCCACCTGAGTTGGTTTGGGGTACGAGCGATGTACTTCAACGTTTAGCGGCTTTTCTTGTGAGCATGGGATCATCAACTTCAGGACCGAAGTCCACCGCGTCACTTCTCGACATTAACCGTCCGGATTTGCCAAAACGATCTGCCTACGAGCTTGCACCGGGATATCCAACACCCGGCCTGACTACCCTTCTCCACCCCCGCATCACTCCATACAAACGGTACGGGAATATTAACCCGTTTCCCATCGACTACGCCTTTCGGCCTCGCCTTAGGGTTCGACTAACCCTGGGAGGATTACCCTGGCCCAGGAAACCTTGGACTTTCGGCGGTACGGTTTTTCACCGTACTTTTACGCTACTTATGCTAGCATGAGCTCTTGAAGTTCCTCCAGCATCCCTCACGGAACACCTTCGCAGGTTGCTTCAATACTCGCCTACCGCCCTTGCGGGCCCATAGCTTCGGTGCCACACTTGAGCCCCGTTACATCTTCCGCGCAGGAGCACTTGACCAGTGAGCTGTTACGCTTTCTTTAAATGATGGCTGCTTCTAAGCCAACATCCTGGCTGTCTGTGCACTCCCACAACGTTTTCCACTTAGTGTGATCTTTGGGACCTTAGCTGATGGTCTGGGCTCTTTCCCTCTCGACTACGAATCTTCTCACTCGCAGTCTGTCTCCCGGACTTTTGGCCGTACGGGTATTCGGAGTTTGACAGGGTTTGGTAATCTGGTGAGACCCCTAGCCCAATCAGTGCTCTACCCCCCGTAGGGAACGTCCGAGGCCATACCTAAATATGTTTCGGCGAGAACCAGCTATCACTGAGTTTGATTAGCCTTTCACCCCTACTCACAGGTCATCACAGAATTTTTCAACATTCACGTGTTCGGTCCTCCACTAGGAATTACCCCAGCTTCAACCTGCCCATAAGTAGATCACCCAGTTTCGGGTCTAATGCCACGGACTAAACGCCGCTTCGGACTCGCTTTCGCTACGGCTCGGGTCCTTGAGACCTTAACCTTGCCTGTGACATTAACTCGCTAGCTCATTATGCAAAAGGCACGCCGTCACTTTCGCTCCGACTGCTTGTAAGCGCTCGGTTTCAGGATCTATTTCACTCCCCTCAACGGGGTTCTTTTCACCTTTCCCTCACGGTACTGATTCACTATCGGTCACCAGGTAGTATTTAGCCTTGGGAGATGGTCCTCCCGGATTCAGACAGGGTTTCACGTGCCCCGCCTTACTCAGGAACGGATCGAAGACTTCAGGATTTCGCCTACGGGACTATCACCCTCTATGGCCGGACTTTCCAGACCGTTTAGCTATCCTTTCATCCCCTTGTGATCCGCCCTACAACCCCGATGGGTAAACCCATCGGTTTGGGCTCTTCCGTGTTCGCTCGCCGCTACTGACGGAATCTCTATTTGATTTCTTTTCCTCCGGGTACTGAGATGTTTCAGTTCCCCGGGTTAACTCCTTCGGCCCTATGTATTCAGGCCGAGGTCATGCCGAAGCATGGGGTTTCCCCATTCGGACATCTCCGGATCAAAGCTTGCTAAGCAGCTCCCCGAAGCATTTCGCAGCTTGCCACGTCCTTCATCGTCTCCTGGTGCCAAGGCATCCACCGAACGCCCTTAGTAGCTTATTTTTAACGCCTTCCCCTTACTTGATAAGATCAAGTACGAGTTCGATTCCCGGTTTAAAGGAATCTATGGAGAGAATCTCTGCTACATTGAGTGTGCTGGCATTTTTACCCTTCTTTCGAAGCGTAAAAAGGCTCAGATATACTTTCAATTGCCTTAATTTCTTTTGAGGATTATTCACGATATTCAGTTGTCAAAGAGCTTGAAAAAAAATGCCCCTTATTCAAGGGCAGGTTCCTTCAAAGCTGAATAGAGAGACAGAGGAATTAGTGACGAACGTCATTAACCATCAGGATAGCTGTTCATTGCTGAACGAGCATAGTCCTTAGAAAGGAGGTGATCCAGCCGCAGGTTCCCCTACGGCTACCTTGTTACGACTTCACCCCAATCACGGCCTCAACCTTGGTGAGCTGCCTCCTTGCGGTTGGCTCACTCGCTTCTGGTTAAGACCACTTTCGTGGTGTGACGGGCGGTGTGTACAAGGCCCGGGAACGTATTCACCGCAGCGTGCTGATCTGCGATTACTAGCGATTCCAACTTCATGAAGTCGAGTTGCAGACTTCAATCCGGACTGAGATAGTGTTTTACGGATTAGCTCCACCTTGCGGTCTTGCAGCCGTCTGTTTCTACCATTGTAGTACGTGTGTAGCCCTGGCCGTAAGGGCCATGAGGACTTGACGTCATCCCCGCCTTCCTCCGGTTTAACACCGGCGGTCTTCCCAGAGTCCCCAACTTAATGCTGGTAACTGAGAACAGGGGTTGCGCTCGTTGCCGGACTTAACCGAACATTTCACAACACGAGCTGACGACAGCCATGCAGCACCTGTCTACGAGTCCCCGAAGGGAAGGATGCATCTCTGCACCTGTCTCGCGATGTCAAGGCCAGGTAAGGTTCTGCGCGTTGCTTCGAATTAAACCACATACTCCACCGCTTGTGCGGGCCCCCGTCAATTCCTTTGAGTTTTAGTCTTGCGACCGTACTTCCCAGGCGGGATACTTAATGTGTGAACTTTGGCACTCAGAGGGTTAACTCTCCGAACGCCTAGTATCCATCGTTTACGGTGCGGACTACCAGGGTATCTAATCCTGTTTGCTCCCCGCACTTTCGCACCTCAGCGTCAATACACTGCCAGGCAGGCGCCTTCGCCTCCGGTGTTCCACCTGATCTCTACGAATTTCACTTCTCCACCAGGTATTCCCCCACCCTCTCAGGTATTCAAGACAAGCGGTTTCAACTGCAGTTCCTGGGTTGAGCCCAGGTATTTCACAATTGACCTACGAGTCCGCCTACGTGCGCTTTACGCCCAGTGATTCCGAGTAACGCTTGCACCTTTCGTATTACCGCGGCTGCTGGCACGAAATTAGCCGGTGCTTATTCTCGAGGTACCGTCAGCAAACTGGATTGTTCACCCAATCTACCTTCTTCCCTCGCTAAAGAGCTTTACGACCCAAGGGCCTTCTTCACTCACGCGGCGTTGCTGCATCAGGGTTTCCCCCATTGTGCAATATTCCCTACTGCTGCCTCCCGTAGGAGTCTGGACCGTGTCTCAGTTCCAGTGTGTGTGATCATCCTCTCAGACCACATACCCATCGTCGCCTTGGTGGGCCATTACCCCGCCAACTAGCTAATGGGACATGGGCCAATCCTTAGACGGTAGCCCTTGCGGCGCCACCTTTACTCTTGCGAGGTTATGCGGTATTAGCGTTCGTTTCCAAACGTTATTCCCCATCTAAGGGCATGTTCCCATGTATTACTCACCCGTGCGCCACTTTACTCATCCCGAAGGACTTTCGCGTTCGACTTGCATGTATTAGGCACGCCGCCAGCGTTCACTCTGAGCCAGGATCAAACTCTAAAGTTTAAATCCAGGACGAGCCGAAGCTCGCTTTTTTTTATTTTAACCCGACATCTCATCCGAAGATGAAACATCAGAATTGACGTTCGCGCTTCTTCTTTCTGTCTTCTATTCAGTTTTCAAAGAACCGACTGCTTTGTACTCTTAGAAGCTTGGATTCGTCAAGGATTTTCTTGTCTTATCTCTTCTTCATTTGCGTCCATTGCCGCCGTGAAGAAGGGTTATACGGGATCACCTACTGCTCGTCAACACCCATTGCAGTTTTTTTTAAAGGAGTTGTAAAAAAGTGCGAGAGCCTTGCTGGGCAAGGTTTTCACGATGCCGTCAAAGTTGCGTTTGATCGGGTCGAGGTGAGAAAAGTCGTCATGACTGAGTTATTCAGGCGGTTTTCTTTCCCGAATCAGGGAAGATGGCGAGGAATCTTTTCTTTTCATCTTCGGCTGTATACTGGCGGAATGTATAGCTTTTTATGTCGGTTGTGACCTTCGCCAGCTCATCAATTGTGCAGCGTTGATCAAAATCTATAAGAACATAGTTCAATCCGGTCTGCAGAATCTTCAGCGACATCACAACGTGTTCGAGCTTCTGCGCGATCACATCTTCTGACGAAAGCGCGCCAATAATACCAAAGATGACGTTCTTCATTTCATCATCTATGGTATTGAGCGTGTTCATTTCGGTTTTGAACCGACCAGCGAAGCGAGAAATGCGATTACGGACCAGAACTTCCGGCTCCGCCGATGTCAGTTGGCTCAGATCCTGGCCTTTACTGTACCGCTCAGCCGTCTCTTCGAAAATCTCATCCACGACCTTTTGCATGTCCTGAATCAGGATTTCCGTTTCCATGTCCGGGTTCACATAAGTGGATTCCAAGACCTTTTCGGCCTGTTGACGCCTGTCCTCAGTGGTGCTGCTGATTCCAGCAACACCCTGCATAACAGTTTCAACCGTGCTGACCATCGTCTCGCGAATATTCAGCAACTGCCCTTCGAGCAGCTGTGTATACTGCGCCAGAAAGCTCACGAGGTAGGCACTAGGATCCTCTTTATCCGACATCGCTGCCCCCGAAGTCTTAGCCTGCGATCTTGGTCACAGCGGCGACCAATTGATCAGGTTGGAAAGGCTTCACGAGCCAGCCTTTGGCACCAGCTGCCTTGGCTCTTTGAATCAGATCAGAAGCCCCTTCAGTGGTCAGCATAATCACGGGAACCGTGTTGCCTTCCGCTTTCAGTTTTTCGACCATTTCCAAGCCATTCATGTTGGGCATGTTCACGTCGCTGATGACCATAGCCACGTCTTTATTGGCCTTGAGCTTCTCGATGCCGTCGGCGCCGTCTTCGGCTTCGATGACTTCGTAGCCGCCTTTGGTGAGCGTGAAACTCACTTGCTGGCGAATGGTTTTCGAGTCGTCCACGATCATGATCTTCTTTCCCATGAAATCCTCCTTTGGGGGCAGACCTTAACTGACACGCTTTATTTGTTGTGGATGGCCGAAGATCTTGTGAAAGATCAATCGTTCATCTTCACTCGTATAGCTGAGATAAACCTGGGTCAGGACCCGATTGCGAAAGAGCTTGATGGATTCGACTCTGGCATTCAGCTTGAAGTTCGCAAGCAATGTTGCCAATTCCACCTGCAGCTGGTTCATGCCGGCAATGATATGACTCAGCCGTTGCGCGATCACGTCATCCACGGACACCGCACCGATGATTTTCGCGAGCATATTTTGCAGGTCACGGTCCAACCCGCTGATCGCTTCCATATGCTTCGAAAACAAACCGCCGGTCCGCATCAGCTTGTTTTCCAGATAATCCTTACGCAGCGAATCATTTGACGTCGGCGCGAGGATCGCGATTTCGTCTTTTTCCAATTCCTTGCTGGACGAGCTGACAAAATCCTGTGATTTCTTATCTTTGATAAGAACTTCATTGGCTTTTATCTTCTTTTCGTCGGCTACCTGGCTCATCGAGGTCACCGAATCCATGACGTCGGCTACGGTTTTCTCCATCAGCATACGAATGGACACCAGCTGCTGTTCAGTCAGCAGGGTGAAATCCCGCAGGAAATCCACGAGAAGTTTGGAAGCGACGAAACTGTCCTTGCTTTCGACCACGTTGAGTCTCCATCTAACCCAGGACGTATCGGTCAGGGGCAGGAGGGCTTGAATAAAACATCCCGGAAATTATGTTAAAAAGATGATAAGATGGTAAGTTTTAACCGGTTAGGGCCGTTGTAAAACCGCTGGCGTCAGGTTTTTGACAAGGCCGCGCCCCGAAAATCTTCGTGCTATACTCAGGTTTGATGCTTGTACATTCCCCTACTGCTGCGAGTTCTCTAGAGTGAAGACCAATATTCTTGAATTCTTTTACGAACATGTGGATGAAGACGACTGGCTCACAGGCCTCGACCTCTATACCTCGGGAAAGGTGGAAGAAATCAAGTCCATGCATGGCTTGATTACCGCGCGTATCAGCTCAAACGGCGGGCGCGGTGAAGAAACACGGCTTAAAATTCACCCCAACGGTCACTGTATTCAGTGGATCGAATGCACGTGTAAAAAAAATCGAAGCGGCGGCCAATACTGTGAACATCTGGCCTCCTTCATGATTTCCATTGATCGGGAGAAGCCGGAACTGCTGGCCTCGCTCGATGCCCGTATGCCGCTCAAACACCCCGTCGCCGTCCGCCGGAAGAATATCAAGGCCCAGATCGAAGGCGAAAAGCGCGACCGCGGTGAGGGTGCCGCCCAGACCATCCTCAGTCATTTAAAAGGTAATATTCAAAGCGTCCGTCTCCTGGCGAACGGACCTTCGATGAAAGTGCGCCTGGAAATCAAACCGGGCGAGTATACCAATTACCACCTCGAATTGGATGACGCAGCGAAGTTTTTGCAGAGTCATCCGAAGCTGACCACGGCCAGCGACGAGATCAAGTTGCTCAAAGTCTTCAATGTCACAGCCATTCGTGGCACACGAATCTATCAGGAAGATGATGAGAAGGTGGTCGCCGAACGCGTGGTGGTGATTCCGCATCCGCCCGCTGCCTTCCAGCGCCTGGCCGAAAAAGAACACCAGCATTCGCTATTCCCCGAAGCTCACAAGATGCTCACCCGGCTGGAACCCAAAGGCAAGGATGGGCATTTCGAATTTGTCTCGCTGAAGGCGGGGAATAAATTTCTGGGCAAGGAATATTTCTTTCTGCCCGAACGCGGATTCTGGAAATTGACAGAAGGCGACGTCAGTTCGGTTTGGAATGATCTGCCGATTCGCAAAGTTTTCAAGGACGATGCATCGGCTAATTTCATCCAGGATAATTTTTTCGAATACATCAATGAAGGCCCGATCTGGCTGGATGCGAATCTGAAAGGGGCGGCGATCGAGAGCGCGCCTCATCTGAAAGAGATCCGGATCCATAAAGCTGCGGATGGCTGGTTCTTCCTTGATCCTCGATATCAAAGTGGCCAGGAATCGATTTCCATGCTGGATCTGGTGACGCAATTTCGCAAGAAAAAGCGGAACTACATTCGACAGGGTGAAAAGTGGATCAAGATTCCAGACTTTGTGAAGGATCACAACTGGGAGACGGATGAGACAGGCAAGTTCATCAAGGTGAGCGCGCTGGGGCTGATGCGCCTCAAGGCGGCCGTCGGTGATTTCGATCAATTCGTCGGCTCGAAGAAGGTTTTGAATCAGATTCGTAACCAGCTCGAGTTCAAAAATAATATCAAGGTTCCGAGCCTGTCCCACACCAAACTGAAGCTGCGGGAATATCAGTTCACCGGCGTGCAGTGGATGTGGTGGCTCTATGAAAACAAGCTCCACGGGCTGCTGGCGGATGAAATGGGTCTTGGTAAAACACATCAGGCCATGGGTTTGATGTCGGCCATCCAATCCCGCAAGGAAAAGTCCTATTTTATCGTGATCGCGCCCACGACGGTTCTTGATCACTGGGAAGATAAGGTTTTGGCGTTTTGTCCTAACCTTAAAGTCTTCAAGCACCATGGCCCCAAGCGCAGCCAGAACATCAAGAAGATGATGGAAACCCACGATCTGATGATCACCAGCTATGGAGTCCTTCTGCGCGACGCCAAGCAGCTGCAGGCGATCCACTGGGATTCCATTATTCTGGATGAAGCCCATTTCGTGAAAAATCACGATACGGCCACTTATCAATCGGTCTGTACGTTGAGCGGGGATATCCGTATTTGTTTGACCGGTACGCCGATTGAAAATCATCTGGGCGAGATGAAGAACCTGTTTGATTTCCTGGTGCCAGGTTACCTGGGATCGGATGAATATTTCCGCCGCAATTTCATGCAGCCCATTGAAAAGAGCGGTGAGCCCGAGACCGAGCTGGCACTGCAGAAACTGATTCATCCCTTTAAGATGCGGCGGAATAAGGCCAACGTTCTGCACGATCTGCCGGAAAAGGTCGAGGACATCAGGCACTGCACGCTGTCGAATGATCAGATCAAGATTTATCGTGAAGTTCTGGAACTGAAGGCACGACCCATTCTGGAAACTTTGAAGGATGAGAATGCATCCGTGCCTTATCTGCACGTGTTTGCGGTTTTGACTCTGCTGAAGCAGGTTTGCAATCATCCCCTGCTCGTGCATCCTGGAAAATTAGATCAGTATGAGAGCGGCAAGTTTGAAGCGTTGAAGGAGATCCTGGCGGAAGCTCTGGATAGCGGCCATAAGGTTGTGATCTATAGCCAGTACGTAGAGATGATTCGTTTGATCAGCATGTATTTAAATGAAAAAGCCATAGGTCATGCGATCCTGACGGGACAGACCAAGAATCGTGGCAAGGTGATTGACACCTTCCAGACCGATCCGAACTGTAAGATCTTTGTCGGCTCCCTGCTCGCTGGTGGTATCGGTATCGACCTGACTGCGGCTTCAGTGGTCGTGCACTACGATCGCTGGTGGAACGCCAGTAAGGAAAATCAGGCAACGGACCGGGTTTATCGGATTGGGCAGAATAAGAACGTTCAGGTGCTCAAGCTGGTGACACGTGGGACTCTGGAAGAGAAGATCGATGCTCTGATCAATACCAAGAAAGAGCTGTTTGAGAAGTTCATGGATCGGGATGAGGAGATCTTTAAGACGTTGACGCGGAGTCAGTTGATAGATTTGCTCCAGTAGCTGATAGACCCCGCATGGCGGGGTAACGAAGGGGCGCCGCTGCCCCCGAGTGAACCGGTAACGAAGGGGCGCCGCTGCCCCCGAGTGAACCGGTAACAAAGGGGCGCCGCTGCCCCCGAGTGAACCGGGTAACGAAGGGGCCGTTGGTCCACCAAGCCCCCTGCTTTTAGCTCAGCACCGTATCGATAAAATTCCGAATCCGGAACCGCACGATTTCCCGGCCAATCAGTTCCATACTTTCCGTCAGAGGTGGCGAGTCTTTGCGGCCTGTCACGATCAGACGAATCGTCATGAAGTAATCCTTGGGTTTCCAGCCTATCTTTTCCCGATGAGCATTTAATAGATCATGCAAGGGCTTGTTCTGCCACTCATAGAGGTCATCGAGATGTTCAAGAAGCTGCTGCAGCATCTCGCGGACAGCATCCTTGTCCTTGCTCGCCGGCAGGACCTCGACATGCTTATAGTCGAGTGCGCCATTGAAGAAGAAGGCATTGTTATCAACGAACTGTTCAAAACGTGACATGCGCTCCAGGGCCAGAGGCTTCAGGCGACGCAGGAAGTCCTTGTTGAAGATCTCTTCCCGAATGTAATCGATAAAAGAGTCTTCATCCATTTTATGCATGTAATGCTGGTTCAACCACGTGAGTTTAACCAGGTCAAAGACCGGCCCGCCGATCGAAATCTTCTCGAGGTCAAAGACCTGGATCATGTCGTCGAGTGAGAAAATCTCCCGATCTTCCCCATAACTCCAGCCCATCAGAGCCAGGAAATTAACGATTGCCTCGGGCAGCATCCCGGCGCGGCGGTAATAGGTCAGCGACACCGGATTTTTCCGCTTGGAAATCTTCGAGCGATCCGAGTTGCGGAGGAGCGGCAGATGGCTGAAAACAGGCTCTTCCCAGCCAAAAGCCCGATAAAGCAACGCATGCTTGGGCGTGGAGGAAATCCATTCCTCGGCCCGAATTACATGCGTGATCTTCATGAGATGATCATCGACCACATTCGCGAGGTGATAGGTAGGAAAACCATCCGTCTTCATCAGCACCTGATCATCAATACGCTCATTGTCGAACTGCAGCTCGCCACGCAAAAGATCGACAAATCGTGTGACGCCGTCCGTTGGCACCCGCAGACGAATTACATGGGATGTGCCCGCGGCCTTCTGTTTCCCGACCTCGGCGGCGCTCAGATTGCGGCAATGACCATCGTAGCGGGTGGTGAGATTCGCTGCCTTTTGCTCCGCCCGCACCTTATCCAGCCGCTCGGCTGTACAGAAGCAGGCGTAGGCATGACCCGAGTCCACCAGCTTTTGGGTGTATTCCCTATAAATATCGAGCCGTTCAGACTGCCTATAAGGACCATATGGACCACCGCAGTCAGGCCCCTCATCCCAGTTCAGCCCAAGCCACTTCAGTGATGAAAAAATCTGCTGCTCGCTCGACGCCCGCGCACGGCTCTGATCCGTGTCCTCAATGCGCAAAATAAATTTTCCACCGTGTTTTTTGGCGAAAACATAGTTAAATAGGGCCGTGTAGGCTGTTCCTACATGCGGATCACCGGTGGGGGATGGAGCGATGCGAACGCGAATCTCACGACTCATGATGAATTTCCTTCATACAACTTGAAACTGGAGAGGAGATTCTTTATACAGGACTCTCCCCCGTCAAGGGTGCTGGAGACAGCAAAAGTTATAGTGGGCCAGACGCTTGTCCGCAACCTTTGTTTGGTCTCTATCGTCGTGAATACCTTTTAAAATTTGGCGGTACTCGATGGAAGAAAAAACTGCCCCCCAGAGTGGCAAAGAACGATTTGGTCGGCTCTTCATTAACGACGTCGACAAAATCGACTGTGCGATCTTTGACCCTTCGGTTGGTGTGGTCGGTCAATCCTGGTACGTGGACATTACCGTCTCCGGGCAGCTTGACTCCAATGGCTTTGTGTATGATTTCAGCCATTTGAAGAAATTGGTGAAGCAGGTTTTGAAGTCCTCGCTCGACCATACGCTTATTATTCCGGTGCAGTCCAAGCTGGTGCATTACCAGGAAACGGACCGGGGTGAGCTTTGGCGTCTTCAGGCCAAGAGTCGTCTGACAGGTGTCAACTCGGAGTGGAGCTACCTCTGTCCGAAAGGGGCGGTCTATCCCATTCGGTCGGTGCAGGTCACCCGCGAAATCGTCGAGCAGGAATGCTCACGTCTCGTACGCCATCGTCTGCCCGAGGAAATCCATTCCGTGGAAATCCACCTGCGCAAAGAGGAAGAGCGAGCCGGTTACTCCTTCTTCCGCTATAGCCACGGCATCACCGGTCATGAAGGTCTTTGCCAAAGACTCTTTCATGGTCACCGCAGTGTCGTCGAAGTTTATGTGGCCGATGAACGCCGTCATGATCTGGAGCAGTGGCTGGCTCACGAAGTTCTGGGATCGATCGTCCATATTGCTTCGATGTCCCAGCTGGTGAATCCGGCTGCCGATCTGCGCCCCGGTGTGCGTTCTGAACATCAAACGCCATTAACCATCGCTTATGAAGCGTCCAAGGGCCACTATGAAGCCACAGTTCCTGCCAATCGGGTGTTCCTGGTTGAAGGGGAAACCAGCATCGAATCCATAGCCCAGGAATTGGCCCGATTGATCGGCAATGAAGGTGTGGATTTGGGTGTCCCCATCAAAGTGAAATGCTTTGAAGGCATCGGCAAAGGCGCCATCGCTGAATTGTAAAACTCTCAGGCTGGTGGATGATAGAACTCATGCACCAGCCTGGTCCACTTCGACTTCAAATCATCCACGCCCACGCTTAAAAAAGATTCCGGATGAAACTGCACGCCGAGGCTCGGTTGTGGCTGTGTGTAATCCTCAAGCGCCTCCACTTCATCATCCGTATTCCAGGCCGTCACCATCCAATCTGGAAGATCCTGGACCACCAGGGAATTATAGCGAGCGACCCGAACATCAGCCGGCAGATCAGACAGAAACCGCGAATGAGCGGCAATTTTCAGAGTTTGAGCCGACCCATGAAAGGGATGCCGCGCGCGGGCCATAGCCCCACCCAGAGTCACGCCTAAACACTGATGGCCAAGACAAATACCAAAAATCGGCACTTTACCCAAATGTTCCCGCAAAATGCCCATGGTGGATGGCAGCACAGACGGATCTTTCGGACCTGGTGACACAACCAGGGGCATGGGTCGAGCACGCAGGAATTCCGCCAGACCCGTTGTGTCGTAAGGCTTGTAGACCAGCTCCAGATCAGTGTCAGAAAACAGCCAGTCTATAAGGTTGAAGCTAAAGCTGTCATAATGATCGAGGAAACACACCTGCATGGCGAGGTCCTTGTGATTCGCAAAATTTTGAGCGGCGCGCTGGCCCTGGTTGGCTTTCCCTTTACGGCGGCGGCCCTCGACCGTCCCGCGTATTATGACGAAGGCTGGCTGAAAATCAACCAATACAGCCCGGTGGAAGGCTTTGAATCCCATGGTTCCTATGGCTGGCATTTGGGAATCGGCGTGATTCAAACTTCAGAGTCCCACGATAATTCCAGAGAACTGCCAAGCCGGTTGGCACCAACCCAGGTCCCTCGATTGTTTCTGACCCACGGCACGAGCTGGCCTGTGGATCTTGGATTCAGTTTTGCGCGTTTGGATGACAATAAAGGACGGCAGTTCGGTGCCCACGTGCAATGGACCCTTTATGAAGGCTTTCAACAACCAGCCGTGGCCATCCGGGTGGCGCGGATGCAGGCGGATGGATTAAGCGGCCTCGAGCTTCTGCAAACAGATAGTGCCGTCCTGGGTCTGAGCTATGGCTTCCTTCGCTATTTTAACTTCGCGTTGGGCGTCGGCCAGCAGCGTCATCGGCTGGATATAAGGCCTGTTGATGAAGACAATGCCTTTGGTCTGAGCGCCGGTTGGCGTGAACAGATCGAGAAAACCGAAAGCATCTGGACCCTGTGTTTCAAGGCACATCTTTTTTCGCCCTTCGCGACCTTCGGTATCGAACGTGTTTACACCCATCCCCGACAGGCTCTGACCATCGCTAAACTTTCCTATATGCTCTAGCTTTCAAGCGTTCACAGCCACTCGATGGGGCGCTGCTGGTTCACGACGGACGTTGGCCTCGGGCTGGGACTGGAGCGTCGCCAGCGGTGTGGCGCCCAATTCCAACAGTCGATTCGAAACCACCTCCACGCTATCAAAGAAGACCACAATGGTTTCACCGGGAATCGTATCCTGCAGAGCCTCATCGAGGGCCTGAAGTTCATCACAGATGATACGGCAGTCTTTCTGAGGCTCGAGCCTTCTGACAGCTTTCTGCATTATTCCCGCCGTTTGACCGGGCTCCCTGCCGCGCTGATCCGCATCCTCGCGCAGGATAAGGCGATCAAAACCGCGAGCCGCTGCCTCACCCGATTGCTCAATCAAGGAATCAATCCGGTCACCAGGGACACCGACTATGCCTGTCAGGCGACTGGCCCCGGGACGCACGGCCTTGCTGATGGCTGCAATCGCTGCGGGATTGTGCCCAAAATCAAGCAGAATATTGACGTCACCCAGGCGATAGCAGTTGGCTCGACCTGGATTGTCGCGATCGCTGCGGAATTCGCGCAGAGCCTGGTCGATCGTCTCCCGACTCACACCCAAACTGCGGGCTGCAGCCACGGCCGCCATCACATTTTCCACCTGGAATTCAGCCTGCCCACCCCATGTGCAGGGAAGATCGGCAAGGTTCACCATGCGAGCCTCATCCACTCCAGGACCCCGAGCCTCTATCACCCAGTTGCGCTTCACATAATAGGCCGTTCCTCCCCGGCGCAAATGCTGGCGGATCACTGGATTGTCGGCGTCCAAAGCAAAATAAGCGATGTGGCGTGACAATTTTTGGAAGCGTGGATGATCCTGAATTTTAATCAAATAAGGATCCGCTGCATTCAACACCACGGTTCCACCCGCTTTCACGCGATCGGCGATCAGAGATTTGACGTGCAGGATATCATCGTCATCCTCGATTCCATCCTGACCAAAGTGATCGCGTTGAATATTGGTGATGACACCAACATCCGACCAGTCATAACCCAATCCTTCGCGCATCAGACCACCACGGGCGCATTCCAAAACGGCAATGTCGACGCTGGGGTTGGAAAGCACAGAGCGCGCCGAACGAGGACCTGTCGTGTCGCCCTTCGTGATCATCTCGTGGCCAACCCAAATGCCCCCGGTATGGGTACGCCCCACGGTTTTCCCTTGGGTCGTAAAGATCTGGCCAATCATACGGCTGGTCGTGGTTTTGCCATTGGTCCCGGTGACTGCAACGATGGGAATGCGACCCTGATGATCATCCGGGAAGAGCATATCCACAATAGCCTTGCCCACGTCACGCGGCTGACCTTCGCTTGGATAAAGGTGCATGCGAATGCCGGGCGCTGCATTCAGTTCAATAATTCCATTCTGTCTTGTCAGAGGTAAAGCAATATCCCTTGCAATTAAATCAATGCCACAGATGTCGAGGCCGATAGCTTCCGCAGCACGTTCGCAGACGCGCTTCGTTTGGGGATGCACAAGGTCCGTGACATCGCGCGCGGTACCGCCGGTGGAAAGGTTATGGCTTTCACGCATCCAGACGACTGTTCCCTCAGCAGGTACGGAATACAGGTCATAGCCTTGGCGTTTCAAACAATCCAGCGCAATCCCGTCACAGATGATTTGCGTCAATGGTTTTTCATGACCTTCGCCACGCAGCGGATTTTGATTTTCGATGGCCACCAATTCCGAGATCGTATGCAAGCCATCCCCCATAGCCCTTGGTGGAACTCGCTGGCTGGCCGCTACCATTTTTCCATTGACCACCAGCACCCGATAATCGTGGCCCTGGAGCATTTCCTCGATCACAATGGAAGACGATCCATATTCGCTGGCGTGAGCAAAGCCCTTAACCATATCTTCCGGCGTCATGACGTTCAAAGAAACGCCTTTGCCCTGCCGACCATCCAAAGGCTTCACAACCAATGGGGGTGAGAAGTCGCGAAGCGTTTGCAGGGCTTCATGAAGGGAACGCACCACGACACCTGCTGGCACAGGAATATGCGCGTCGCGCAGAAACTGTTTGGTGAGATCCTTGTCACAGGCAATGTCGACAGCGATGGCTCGGGTGGTCCAACCCTCGGTTGCCTGTACGTATTTGCGATATTTGCCGTAACCCAGTTGCAGAAGGTTGCCATCGTTCAGGCGCTGAACGGGGATGCCGCGACGTTTGGCAGCATCGGCAATCGATTGGGTGCTGGGTCCCAGAGCATAATCACGAACAATAGCCTGACCTTCCTCGAGTTTTTCCGCGAGTGGGTAGGAATCACCGCGCAGCAAAGCCTTGACAAGGTCGACCGCTGTACGCAGCAGGAATTCGGAGAATTGTTCGATTTCACATTCGATCACAACCCGGTATATGCCGGGAGAACCGGCGTAGACAGTTTTTCCATAGGATGCATTCCGACCTGCGGGCTCGGAAAGCTCAAGGGCCACGTGCTCGATAATATGACCGAAGTAGGTGCCTTCATACAGGCGTTCCACAAAACCTCCGGCGTGCCCGCGTGAACAGCGATGAGTATGCAGACCAGGCAGGAGCGCCAGGAGGCGTTCGATAAACTCCGGGCAGTCCTTGCTCTCAACGTCGGCGTAAGCGCCCAGGTCCAGCTTCATGCTCATAATGGGACGATTGGTAAAAACGTTCGGACCCCGGACGGGGAGAACATGCACAATATTCATACCCTTGTTCCTCTGTATTGATATCACAAGATTTCAAACTGTTTTGCGGGGGATGCGATCCCTTAGATTAAAGCCGTAACCTGGAGTCAGAATGTGAAGCTTCACATTACAGATGGCTAGGTGTTCGTGGCGATCCAACAGATGCACATTGGTATCTGTGACATCAGCTGCATCAATGACGGTAACTGACCCTGTTCCGATCACTTCAAATTCGTGGCCATGAACGACCATTGCTGTATCTTCATCGATACCAACACCAAGATGGTGAGGGTATTCAGCGATCGCTGAGAGCAGCCGATTGATGCGGCCTCTCTGAGCAAAATGCTGATCGATCAAAACACCGGGCAGAAATTCCAAGCCGGCACCCAGACGAACCATACCGACTCGTGCTGTATCGTGGGCGGAACCTTCGATTATCATCGTGGTCGACATCATGGAGGCACCTGCACTGGTTCCCGCGAGAACCAGACCGAGTTCATGTCGAGCATGCAGAAGGGTATCGACTTTCGTACCCCCCAGAAGAGACGTGATGCGGAACTGATCACCGCCTGTAAAGAAAACACCCGTGGCTGCTTCGATAGCCGCCAGAGCCCTTTCATTCTGGGCCTCTTCGCGCGATTCAATATGCACGCACTGAATCTGTTCCGGGCCAACGTCCTGCATCAAGGCGCGAAAGATTCGCGTATAATCCTCGCCAACTTCGTGGGGATGTTCCGTGGCCACGGTCATAATAACAAGCCTTGCGGCGTCACCACCTGCCAGGCGCACAAATTCTCTTAGGATGACCTGCTCATCCTTCTTATCTTCCGCACCGCCAATAACCAGCAAGGGTCCCAAACTTTGCGTCACCATATTCCCCCTCCAGACCCTCACAATGGGGTGCAAGGCTTGCCGGAATGCAATGACTTTGCCAAGGCCATACAAATTCTTTTGCGAGAAATCTGCGAAAAATCTGCGCAGAACTGGGAATTTTATGGAGGAAAAGGCGACGCCAGTGAAGGATTGGTATGTCTATCAAAACTAACATGAAGGGAAATTCCTCTACATATTTTATAATGAGGCGCTACATTTTGGACTGCATTTTGAATGCGGTTTCGGAATCTGACCCCTATTAATTGTGGAGGGATAATTATGACCGACTTGAACCCGCAGCTGAATTCACAAGGAATTCTTGCCGCTCAACCTCAAACAGGGATTGAGCCTGAGTCAGAAAATTTTGACGCATCGACTTCATTGGGTGCTTCAATCAATGAAAGCCTGATGATGCCCACGGAGAGTTTGGCAGCGGGTCTGCCCGATTTAGAGCAACCCCTTGGCCTCAGGGCTGATGATGACAGTGCGTCTGAAGAGGCTGTGTGGCAAAAACAGATCAAGGCCATGGATCAAAAAATTCGCCAAAATCCCTACCCCTATATTGCAGGAGCATTGGGACTGGGACTTATATTAGCCAAGAGCATGAGCTTTGGTCGGAACCATTCCATTTCCTAACGGATCCAAGCAGGACCGCGGTCAACCGCGGTCCCTTGGGCCTTCAGGCACCGCCTTGCGATGCCGCAATTTCTGAAGAATCTTCATTGGCAGCTGATGCAATGATTTCATCCACCCCAACGTTTTCCTGGATTCGTTTTTTCGCTTCCATGAATTCCTGGGACATCTGCATCAGAACTTCTTCGCTGCTGTTTTTCTTAATCAATGGGAACGCTTGATTTTCTTCCTCATCAACGTGATGTTTGACCAGCTGCTGCAGGTCGTCAATCTTATCCAAAAAAGATTCCCGATCATCCATCACGTCTGTGATTTCATCCAGCAACGTGCGTATATCCTCGTGCTCCTGCCGGGCATCGATCATCAGCTGTTTCATATCGGGGAGGTTTTGGAAACGGCTGTAGACAGTTTCTTCTTCGGCAATCGAATGCGAAGTAAGATCGGCTTTGAGCTGATGGAAAAGTCCCGCGTCCTTCTGAGGATCGTTGTTTTCGGTAATCTCTTTGAAAAGCACATCCACCTTCCGGTGGTCCATTGTCAGTATCGGCAGGACGCTCATTTCATCAGCAGGTTTAGCGACTTTGCTCATGACCATGCCGGCAAGGGTGGATACGGCGTCTCTGGCGCGTCCGAAAATACCAGTTACAGGTTCCTTGCCCGTGATCCATTCCACGCCAGCTGTTTCCATGAGCTTGGTCAGTTCTGTCACATGTCGGGTAAAGGTTGCATAGACGCCATCAAAGGCAATCAGCGCGACCTTGATATCAGGATCAGTGGCCTGTACCGATTTGTGCACGAGATGACTGCACATCATTTGGTTCTGCTTAAGGAGGATATAGGCACCGAGCTTTTCGATAGGGATCGATGCTTCATTTGTGACGATGTCGTTCACAACATCGGCAATCTGAACGGCAGCATAACGCGGTTCCACGCGGATCCCATAGCTTCCAATAACGGTCTCGAGCATGCGAAGGTTCTTATCATCCTCCTCGGCCATGGTGCGAAGCTCCGTATGCGCACCATCATCCATAAGATTCAGGGCTTCATTACAGGCCAGTATCGTTTTTTGCCGATGCAGAATGTCAGCTAACTCGAAGCCTATGGCTTCCCGCATATCCTGTTCTGAGATTTGCATATTCGATTCCTCGCGTATGATTGTGAAAAGTCGATTCCAGTCCTCATCCAAAACCTAACACTGCTCTGTCGATCCTCAAACAGGAATACATGAATTTTGACCACAAATCATGGATTGGGTACCGCAATGTTTTGCTTAATTTTATGGTGAAGGAAATTCGATGCATTGATTTGGAAAGCTATTTGCAAAGAACTCGAGCTACACAAATGGAAGGAGAAAGCCATGATTCGATTTCTAAAAATTCCAGCCCTGACATGTTCCTTGCTGCTCGTTGCAGCGCAGCCCTCGTTTGCTCAATCCAGCAGCACAGGCTCCGGAACGGGCAACAATTCCGGGAGTGCCCAGGGTACCGGAACGGGCAGCAATACCAACACGAATACCAATCAGGGCACCCCTCCCAGAACCAGTGTTGGCAATCACTCTGATATGAGTGGAGGAACAACCAAAACCACTGGCAAGCACGAGCACAGCAAAACTGCAAAAAGTTCCAAAGATTGTGCTGCGAATGAAGAGTTCGTAAAACAAGGTGACCGCCTGATCTGTATTCCGCGGGGCACCTCCGACACCAATCGGGCTGGATCCGGCGGAACGCCCTGACCCCAGGCTTTGATCCCTCGCCTTTGCGGGGGATCCTCTTTCCTTCCCCTGCCATCTGCTTTAAACTGAAAGCGGATCCATTCCTGCCACCGTTCTCACGCCATGGTTCAAGCAATGCCTTTGATTAAAGAAACTCTGCTGACCCTTTTGCTATCCAGCGCACCTGCTCTGCCTCTCGGTCAAAATCTGGAGACGATCAGCGCGTTTTTTCTGGATAAAAAATTCAAGACCGATGCTCTGGGAGAGGGGCCGGGCCAGCATGATAGTGATCCGCTGTACCGACTCGATGCTTTTGATTGCACCACCTTTGTGGAAACAGTCTGGGCCATGCACCGCACGACGCCCGGCCAGGATTGGACGCAGACCCTGCAGGATATCCGCTATCGGAACGGTCAGGTGCATTTTACCGAACGTTTGCATTTTATTTCGCTCGATTGGATGCCTTATCAGCAGTCCAAAGGACGTGTTCGTGATGTCACCGCAGACATGGGAGTCCCTTTACAGGAATCCAAAACGCTGATCACGCGCAAGGGTTGGTACCAGAAAAAACATCAGGCTCAGCTGACGGATTTTACCAGTCGCTATCCCAAGGATGAACCGCAGCGGGTTCAGCTTAAATACCTGAAGTTTGGGGAGCTATTGGATCACCCGGCGGGGCTTGAGAAACTAAAGGTGGAACTCAAAAAAGGGCCGCTTCTGGCAAATTTTGTGCGGCCCAACTTCGACACCGTGGCCTCGATTGGCACGCACATTGATATCTCGCATCAGGGATTTCTATTGCTCAAGGATGGCAGCATTATCCTGCGGCATGCCTCGCTGAGCCTGCTCAAGGTGGGGGACGAGGACTTCCTGGATTATATGAAGTTCTATCGTCATCATCCCACTCTAAAGGGCATGCAGCTGATCCGTTTACTTTAAGTTCAAGACCTTGTGCAGACAATCAAAGATGACTTTGGCTATGCCCTCACCGCTGCCGCCCTTGCGGAGACGCTCCTGCATGGCCGGAGCTTCCAGGCGGGTCTTTTCAATCGCTGTCAGCAGCGTGCTCGCCGTCAGGTCCGTTTCCCGCAGCACCTGAGCCCAACCCTGAGACACGAACGATTTCGCGTTATCCACCTGATCACCGCGGCTGGCTATTTCCAGTGGAATGAGCAGCATGGGTTTGGCCAAAGCTTTCAATTCAAACAGGGAATTGGCACCGGCCCTGGTCACCACAAGGTCCGCCAGGGCAAAGATATGCTCCAGACCTTCGTTGACGTATTCGAAGGCGGCATAGGAAGGATGCTTGAAATCGATGCCTTTGCCCCGGCCTGTCAGATGAATGATCTGCCAGGTGGGAACGAGTTCCGGCAGAGCGCTTCGCAGAGCCGCATTGATACGTTCTGCTCCTGAGCTTCCACCCATCACCAGAAGCGTGGGACGGGCAGGATCAAAGCCGCACATGAGCGCACCCTGTTCGCGGTTGCCGCGCAGCAGCTGCTCACGCACAGGAATACCGGCGGCAACGGCACGCACGCCGGTCAGGTGTTTTTCTGTTTCCGGAAAACAGTAGAAGATAAGACGGCAGAAGGGTTTGATCAGACGATTGGCGAGGCCAGGTGTCAGATCCGATTCATGCGACACTACAGGAATGCGCAGCACCCAGGCCGCCAGGGCCACAGGCACGCTGACAAAGCCGCCTTTGCTAAAGACGAGATCCGGTCGTTTCCGAAAGAGCAGAAAAAGAGCCTGGAAAATGCCAATCACCAGCCGAAAAATATCGACGAAATTTTCCACCGAAAAATAGCGCCGCAGTTTGCCGGTCTGGATCGTATAAAACGTCAAGCCTGCCTTGGTCGCCAGTTCTTTTTCGATGCCACGTGAACCGATGTAAAACACTTCCCAGCCCAGCTTGCGGTACTGGGGAAGCAAAGCGATATGAGGCATGACGTGACCGGCTGTGCCACCACCTGTCAGCGCAACTTTAACCATGGAATCCTTCCTTATTTAGGGAGCTGCAAGAGAGTTGGAATTTGTCTTTCCAAAGGATACGCTTCTTCAATGGATCGGTACATCATGCGCAGATCCATAATCACCGGACGAAAACGCGGGAGCCTCTGTCCTAAAAACTGCAGCACCTTGTCATCCAACGGGTCCAGCATGCAAACCTGAAAGGTGCCGTCATCATCACGATAGGGAATGAAACATTTGAACTGCTGCGCTTCCGGCCACGAGATCATGGCCACCGCTTCCGAATCCACATCGGAGGCATCGAAACTATAAAGGCGATCCAATTTAAACACTTCAGCGATGGCATCCGCCAGGCTGTGTTCGGCCATGATATGAGTTTCGAGCAAAGCCTCGTACGTGGTCACCGCCCATTTTTCAGCATAAATGCCGAGCATGCGCACGTTGGTCGAGGTGATATAGCCAGCGTCTTCCAGAGCTTCGAGTAGCTTCAATCTTACTCCTCCTCTTTCGGTGACCAGCGGCATTCGATATCCTGCAGATTTTCTGCCGTTAACACCATGCTGGCATCTTTGCGACTTTGCAGCTGGACCGATTCCCGGCGCAAGCCCCAGTACACATCCCAGGTCGAGGTTGACTGCCAGGTCCAGGGCGTCGTGCCCCCATGCTTGGCGATCCGAACGGCGGTGAGGCGTTCCTTGTCCTGAATCGCGAGATTCAGACCCTCACTATCTGTCGTATAGGATACCACCTGACGGAGCCAGTGGCGTGGCAAATGTCCGGAGAAAAAGCAGGGAAATTCGTCTGGCTTAAGACCGAGCTTCTGACCTTTGTAACGCAGAAAACCATCCTTGCCGATGGACACCTCGTCGAGCCAGTTGCCCCGGCGGCCGGTGGCCTCGAAGGTCTGACTTTGTTTGATAAACTGAATTTGAAACAGTGTTTGACCGAAGGGGGAATAACTGGCCAAGCCCCAGTTGCCATTGGGTTTGGCGGCCCATTCCAGCTCGGCCGCTTCCAGAGTCTGCCCTTGTCGATTCACCTGAAACGACAAAGCCCCATTGGTACTGGCGCATTCCACAAAAATTGCGCTGGCATAGGCGGGCAGCTGAACATCAACATAACTGGGAGTGGTCGTCGCACACGATGAAGCCAGGATCAGCCAGGGAATCGAGGCGGCGCGGCTATGAAATCTTCTTTTTGACACGTTCATACTTTTCCTGAATGCGAAGGCGATCCTTATCTTCCATTTTGGCTTTGGACGCCTTGCCATAGGTTTCCAGGGCTTTCTTGATGTCGCCGAGGACCTCATAGGTTTCACCCAGATGTTCGAGCACGACGGCCTCGTTGGGCACCACTTCATTGGCGCGCAGGAGGGTCTCCAGAGCCTTCTTATAATTCCCCTGCTGGAAATAGATCCAGCCCAGGGAGTCCAGATAATAGCCGTCATCCGGTTTGATTTCGAGAGCTTTCTTGACGTGGAATTCAGCATCCTCAAGCTTGATGCCTTTTTCTGCAAACAGGTAGCCGAGGTAATTGTGAGCCGCGGCATGCTCGGGTTCCTTGCTGATCACCTGCTTGAGCGCGGCCACGCAATCATCAAAGCGATTGGCTTTCTCCAGATTCACGGCCTTGAGAAAAAGGATATCCACGCGCTCGGGATATTTTTCATAGCCTTCATCCAGCAGTTTAAAGGCCTCATCATAAAGCTTGCGGCCACCCAGGATATTGGCGCCGAGTGAATAAAAATCGGCCGACCGATCCACCTGAGTATCAATCACCTCACGGACGACGACCATGGCCTGATCATAATTTCCAGCGCGTCGATGCAGTTCAATAATGCGATAACGGGAATGCACGTAAAATTCGGAACTGGAATCAAAACCCTGATAGGTTTTGACCGCACGATCATACTGCTGCGTGCGTTCCTGGCCCAGGCCGGACATATACACGATGCGTTCAGCCTGAGGATTGCGCTGGGCCAGCTGATCCAGGAGTTCGGACGCTTCTTTGAATTTTTGCATTTCCCAGAAAATAAACGCCATCTGCAGACGCACGCCCGGCACTTCGCGCTTGGCTTCTTTTTCCGTATTTTGCAGCATTTTAAGAGCTTCATCCAAAGTGCCGAGCTGCTTATAGAGACCGACCATGCGCGCGATCAGATCATCATTGGTAGGGTCCAAACGGAGCACGGCTTCGTAAAGTCCGACAGCTTTTTTCGAATCGCCATTGATATCGAGCACGACCGCATAAAGGTGCACGCGTTCCGGATCATTATTATCCAACTCGTAGGCGCGGCGGGCCGGCTCAAGGGCCTGCTTGTTCTGCTTCAAGGTCAGGTAAAGTCGGGTCAGTTGAATCCAGCCTTCGGAAAACTCGGGACTGACCTTCAGCATGTCCTTGGCAATCGGCACAGCTTCCTTATATTTCTGCTGGGCTTGCAGAAGCTGGAGCAGGACCACGTACGCCTCGACCTGCTGCGGGCTGTACTGGGTGGCAAGCCGGATGTGCTGTTCGGCCTTATCAAACTGTCCCGCTGCCGAGAGCAGGCGGCCATAGAGCAGCTGAATTTCGCCATTGCGTGGATAGAGCAGGATCATTTTTTTGGCAAGGAGCAGACCCCCTTCCACATCTTCATTGGCTCTGGCCTCGATCAGTTTGGAGGCCAAAAAAGGGTTCGGGTCGAGATTATAAGCATTTTCCAGGAATTTACGGGCTTTTCCCATATTGCGGTTGAGCGCTTCATACTCACCGGTGAGGTAATAGAACGAAGCATTGGCGCGACGTCGCGTGGGTGACCACAGGTCCATGGGTACCTTGTCATCATCCATGCTGTTGGTACGAATTTCAGCATTACCGCGGGGCGATGGTTTCGCCGATTGCGTCTGCTGGCAGGATGTCAGAAGCTGACTGCCAATCAAAAACGGCCAGAACACCAGCAAGCCCTTAGTCTTGGCCATAACTCTCCCTATGATCCGAATGGTCGGTATATACCATTATAAGGGCAGCCAGCCTGCTGGGGACCAGGGAAAAAAAAGAAAGCGCGGAATGAAAGGCAGGACCTGGATCAGACGCCGTTCGAAGCCTGAGGAGGAAGCAAAGCGAAGCCGAATTCGGAACCCGAACTGATGAGTGACTCAGGAATGGTTTCCATCACGTCATAGAAGATGCGAAGCAGGGACAGGCCATGGGCCGGCGCCGTTTGTCCCGCCTGACGTCGATCCTGGGCCTGTAAAATATTCTTTATATCATCCGGCCTTTGCTTGCCCAGTCCAACGTTGACCAGGGTTCCTACCAGACTCCGGACCATCTGTTTTAAAAAACCGTCGCCCAGAATATAAAATTCCAAAAGCGGACCCCGCTGCACCCAACGCACATCGAAAATCGTTCGGTCGTAGGTCACAACACTGGCGTCGCTCGCACAAAAGCTGCGAAAATCATGTCGACCCAGAAAATGCCGGGCGGCTTCCTGCAGAGCGGCGGTGTCGAGCGCGTAATGCAGGGACCAGACATAAGGCCGCGCAAAAGGATTTTGCGGCGTTCCGAGCCAGATCCGATACCGATAAACCTTGCTTTTTGCCGATCCAATGGGATGAAAATCATTCGACCAGGGACGCAAATTCAAAACGCCGATCGTAGGAGGCACCAGAGCCTGAAGGGAACGTAGAATCGATTCACAGGGGATCGCCGCAGGCACGCGAAAGGTGGCCACCTGATGCTCGGCATGCACCCCGGTATCCGTCCGCGACGCTCCCATGATACGCAGATCCTCCTGACGCAAGACCGTGCGCAGGGCTTTTTCCAAAGCATCCTGCACCGTGTGGCCACTGGGCTGGCTTTGCCAGCCTTGAAACGCAGTGCCGATATAGGCAAGATCCATGCGGTAAGTCAGGTATGGAGGAGCGGCCCCGCTGTCAGCGGAGTCCTTCGAAGCTAAAGGCGATTCCATAATTCTTTCTGTCGAAATTGCCGAACTTGTCGCGCGTGGTTGTGACGTTTTCGAGGAAAAAGCTGAGGTAATAACGATCCACACCGAGGGAACGCAAGGAATTGTCGGAACGCGCATCCAGGCCGGTCAAACTAAAAGAAGCCATCACCCCAGTGGCTATACCCTGGTTCCAACCGGAACTGGTATAGGTGGAGGCCGTATCGGTCGTTGAGGTCGAAGGCAGATCGGGTTCGATGGTTTCCTGAACATAAAGATATTCCATTCCCATCCAACCGCGGAACACAACCCAACGCGTTTTGAAAGGTGAGATGGCAACTTCCAACGCCAGCTGCGTGGGGATAAGCGTCAAACCCAGTTTCTGATTTTCATCCTTGAGTTCGTCAACCAAATCCCGCTTCAGGGGTGTTTCGGGTCGTGCCGCCAAAGGATGACCTTCGGCATGATAATAACCGACGCGTCCCACGAGACCAAAATCCACGAGATAACTGAAAAGGTAATAACCGCCGTAAAAATGGGGCGAGACCTTCTCTTTTCCATAAAGATAATTGTAATGATTAAACTTGCCGAGTTTTTCCGGACGTGTGGCACCAAAACCAAATGTGGCGCCGGGTCGACGACGACCTTCGATCAGACTAAATCCCGACGATTGCGATTTTTCAGCGGCAGCAGGAGCAGGCGGTGGGGGCGCGGGCTCAGGCACATCGCGCACGACCACAGGGGCCGAGCGTGTCGACACGGGCGGAAGCGGTGGCAGAGGTTGAACAGGCTCAACCTCGTCACTTTCATCAAGAATGGAAGATCCTGGAGCTTCGGGAGTTGGCTGCGGCTTACCCAGTTCAGCGTCATCATCCTGAGCCAGAACCTGCGGCGCCAGTGCATTCAGAGCGAGCAGGGCCAGCAGACAAATATTTCGCATGAGTCCTCGTTCACTTATGTATCAATGGAACCCTGTTCATCCTGCTCAAAGATATCGTCGTCATCCACCAGCTTGGTCCAGCCGAAGAGAAGCTCCAGAGGACCACTCAGCGCATAACCGAAGAATATCATGAAACCAAAGACTTCAGGTTGAGCTGCAATCAAAGCGACCATGGCCACGGCCAATACCAGGAGTCGGAATGGTTTTATCCCACGGATGTTAAGTGTTTTATGAGATCGGTAAGGAACGTTGGTGACCATAGCCATGGCCAGCAAAAAGCCGGTGATGGCCAGGAACCATTGCCGGAAAAGCGGGTTCTGGATCAGATTTTCAATCCAAAAGAGCACCTGAAAATCGGTAGGTTTGGTTTCGAATTCCATCCACAGCGCGACAAAACAAGCCACGACTCCGGCTGCCATGGGTATCGGCAATCCCGTGAAATCACCCGAGGCTTTGCCGATGGAACTCTGTACATTGAAACGGGCCAGGCGTAGCGCGCCGCATGCCAGAAACATGAAACACACGATCCAGCCCACACGTCCCGCTTCCGAGAGACCGGCTTTATACATAAGAAGAGCCGGCGCGGCACCGAAGGAAACCAGATCGCAAAGGGAGTCATACTGCACTCCGAATTCGCTCTGGCTGTTGGTCATGCGAGCCACCCGTCCGTCGAGAACATCGAAGATGGCAGCCAGAAGAATGGCACCGGAAGCCCAAAGGAAATTGCCCTGCAGCCCTTTCACAATGGAGAAGAAACCAAAGAAAAGATTACCGGTCGTAATCAAATTCGGGAGGATATAAATCGCTCCCCCCAGCTTGCGTCGCGTGCCAAGATTCTTCATAGGCCTACCTATCAGACGAAAATTCACAAGTCGTTCGGGTTGATCCATTCCGGTTCCCCCTCAAGCTTTTCTATCAGCCTTTTCTTCCGGAGCTGACTTACGTAAATACTGCGGCATCGGTAAAACATCGCTCAGCTTACACGAATTTGCAATGAAGTCCTGGAGCATGGCGTTGAGCATTTCATAAGCCCGCGCCTCGATGGGCGAGCTATGAATAATGATGCCTCGACTTCTACCTAAGTCATTCAAGCGCGGCCAGTCACCCAGACAGCCAATACGCAGGGAACCGGACGCCGCCAGAGAATGCGGTTCCTGTCCCGGCACTTCCAGACTGATGCGGTCCAATTCCAGATTGACCACGCCTACTTCGTAGCGGGTGGCGAAATAACCATGGGTGGCCGTGGCTGGCAGAATCCAGGTATTGGCTTCCAAGGCCACGCGCGCAAAGCAGCCCAGGGCCGAACTCGCGTAAAACCCTAGTTTGGGATACCCACGGCGCAGGCCGTAGACAAAGGCCAGACCGATTTTGATGCCGGTAAACGATCCAGGTCCTGTCCCAACGATAACGCCATCGACCTGATCGAGGGTTTTATTTTGCCGGGTCAAAAGCTCCTGGACGAGATGGGGCAGACCTGCCGCGGCTTCCTGGGGATTATGCCTGATCTCCACATCCAACAAGCGACCGCTACTGGCATCAGCAAGCGCCAGCAGGGGTCCTTTCAGACTGGTATCAAGCAGCAGGATCAGCACAGCATGTGTCCTTAAAACATGGAACTAACGCCTTTGAGCATGGAAGCCCAGAAGCGACCGAGGTCATTGTAGGTGGCAATCACGACCAAAGCCAGCACCATCATAAAACCCAGCTTCTGATAGTTTTCGATCGCGACTTCGGAAACGCGGCGACGCAGGCCGGCCTCAGCGCCGATCAGGACCATCTGACCCCCATCGAGCACGGGAATAGGGATTAGGTTGATCAAAGCCAGGTTGATGCTGATGACAGCCAGGGAATTGATAAAGAACTGCCAACCGAGACGCACGGAATCGGAAGCAACCTTGGCAATTCCAATGGGTCCACTGATGGCAGCCAACGGCAGCTCACCCGTAAAGAGAGCCCCGATGCCTTTGGCAATGGCTTTGGTCGTGGAGAATGTTTCCTCAATGCCGTACCTCAGGGCACGGACGGGATTGGTGTAACGTTCTTCGACCAGTTCCGGGGTTTCGAGTCCACCCCAGAATTGCACGGGCAGTGTGTAAAGCGTCACCCGACCTTCCACGCGTTGCACTTCAACGCCTTTCAAGGGCACGGTGATATTTTGCACGACTTCTTTCCGAAGTATCTTGAGATCGACCTGCGGACGACGGTTATCACCGATCAGCTGGCTCAAATCAAAAGCCGACAGCAAAGGCTTGCCGTCCCATTCCAAAAGCAGGTCACCCTGCTGAAGTTTAGGAACCTGCTCTTCACTTTTAAAAATGGTGAGCTGTCCATGGGTCACGCCCAGCAGCTCTTGAAATTTGGAACCATCCCAACGAAACCCTGCAGGCAGGGTGGCCTTCAACGTGCGTTCCGGCAAAGGTGTTTCCGCACTGTCGGGATTTTCTGTGCGCACAATCAAATTCAAATCAAGGGGCGCGGCCAAAGGCGTGGAGAACTGTGAGAAAAATTTCTGCACCTGACGCCAGTACTTGACCTCGGTGCTGGTCCCATTCATTTCCACGCGCAGCAAACGATCACCTGTTTGCATACCGGCAGCACTCAAGACACCTTCATCACTCACGCGGGTAACCGTGCTCGGCACAAGGTTGGGTGAAATCCCAATACGTCCGCGTTTGCCAGGCATATCATCGTCCTTCACACTTTCCGGAGACAGTGAGATGGCAAGATCCTGCTGGTCGCGTTTAATTTTTAATTGAATGGTTTCATCCGCAGAACCGCTGATCAGATTGGTGACATCACGCCACGACACGATCGGTTTATCGTTAATGCTGGTGATGGTGTCGCCAAACTGCAGGCCCGCGCGTTCAGCCGGACTGTTGGGAATGATTTCACCGACCAGAGCCGGTGGCAGTTTCAGTCCATACGAAATTAAACCGGCATAGGCAACGACGGCCAGAATAAGATTGGCAATCGGACCGGCGGCGATGGTGATCAGACGGGCCCCGATGGAGGCGTTGTAGAACTCGCGGCCTTTCAAAGCTTCCGGCACTTCCTCGGACGGGATGGCGCCATAGAATTTAACAAAACCGCCCAAAGGAATCAGACTCAAGCGGTAATGAGTTTCGCGAATTTGGAAACCGAAAATGGTTGGACCGAAGCCAATGGAAAAAATTTCGACGGGAATCTTGCACAGCTTGCCAACAATAAAGTGTCCCGCTTCATGAACCACGACCAGTATGCCAAGCAACAGGATCACCGCGACCACGGGTTGCGAAAAAAACTCCATAGATCCTGTCTCCAACGGCGTCAAATGCCAAATTGATACAGTATAAACCAGATGGCAGGGGCCGCAAAGAGCAATCCGTCAACACGATCGAGAAAGCCGCCATGCCCAGGAAAGATTTTGCCTGAGTCTTTGACTCCAGAAAAGCGTTTAAAGGTCGATTCTGCAAGGTCACCAAGCTGCCCAAGGGCTCCACCCAATACAGCACAAATAATAACGATCGGCCAATCGACCATCTGTTCGGCATAAAAGCTTTTAAAAACAGAGGCTCCCACGATACTGGCAATAATGCCTCCGATGGAACCTTCCCAGGTTTTGTTCGGTGACATGCGTGGTGCCAATTTATGTTTACCAAAGGTCTTGCCTGCGAAATAAGCCCCCGTGTCCCCGCACCAGACGATGGTACACATCAGAAAGATATAGCGGGAATCCGGTGCAAGCTTATACAGCTCCCAAATTGCCAGCCACGGAAAGGCACCATAGACGAGGCAGACGAGGATGCCGGCCCCCGCGCCAAAGGAGAGGTCGATCTCGGGGGCGATAAAAATTCCGAACAAAAGACTGCCAAGCAGTCCAAGCATCATCACGCTCACGCCATAGCGCTGCGTGTAGGCACTGCCTGCGAAGAGCAGGCAGGACATGACAATGATCATGGGTTGCAGGAAAGTCGGGGGCACGCCTTCGTTCCGGGCACTGAAGAGCGTATAGATGCGAGGAAAGATCATGGCTGAGATTTCATAAGTGCTGATGCCCACGAGCAGCGCGAAAAAGAGCCGCATGAAGTGGGAATTGCCAAACAGAAACACAGCGAGAAAAATAATGAGGGCGACGATGGCCGTGATCACACGAGTCTTCAGCATACAGGTTTATCCATTCGCACCGCTCCGAATCGGCGATCCCGATCCGCATATTCACGCAGCGCTTCGTTCAGGTGGTCACGGCTGAATTCCGGCCAATGCACTTTGGTAAAATAAAATTCGGTGTAGGCCATTTCCCAAAGCAGGAAATTGGAAAGACGTTGCTCGCCACTGGTACGAATGAGGAGATCAGGCTCAGGCAGTCCCTGCGTACTCAAGTGCTCGGTGACCACCTGCTCCTGAATATCATCAGGCTGGAGTCGACCTTCCTTGACCGCCATGGCCATTCGCTGCATCGCCCGGACCAGATCCGAGCGTCCGCTATAGCTCAAGGCCAGCACCAGCTGCAGTCCATCATTGTGTTCAGTCCTGGCTTCCACGAGTCTGAGCCATTCCTGACAATCGGCCGGCAATTTATCGGTAAAACCGATGCTGCGCAGGCGGACCTTGTTTTCATGCAGCTGATCGATTTCCTGTTTGAGATAGGAGACGAGGAGAGAAAAGAGCGCATTGACTTCGTCAACCGGCCTTCGCCAGTTTTCCTCGCTGAAGGCATAGAGTGTCAAAACTTTGACGCCAGCGTTGCCAGCGGCCTCGACCACATCACGGACCCGCTGCGCGCCACTTTGATGACCATAAACCCGGGCTTGACCCTGCCCTTGAGCCCAACGGCCATTGCCATCCATAATGATGGCGACATGTTCAGGGACTTTTGCTTGACTCAGCCGACTCATCGATCGATATAGCCCTATCTATGGCTTATTCCCGTGAGCTTTTCAACTCCACGAGAATATGTTACTCGACACACGCGGAAACAGTTCCATTATCATAAACCCAGAATTTTCCCAAGGCTGGACTTCAGTTGAACCCGAAAGGACGCCCCATTGCTTGCATCACAATCCAAAAGCCCGAGCGGCAAGCTCATAATGGCAGCCAATGCACTTGGAAACCCGACTGATATTCCCACCCGCAGTTTGGAAGCTCTCCGCACTGCGGACCTCATCGTCTTCGAAGAGGACAAGGTCGCTCGACAAACACTCAAGGCGGCTTCTCTTCATCGTGACTATCTTCGTTTGACAGAGCATATCGAACAGGAAACGCTTGATGCCGTCAAAAAAGCCCTGAAAGCTGGTCAGACTGTGGTTTTCATGAGCGACCAGGGCACACCCACTTTGGCTGATCCTGGCAACAAGCTCCTGGAGACGGCCTACGCTGCTGGCGCTCAGGTTTCACCCATTCCCGGCCCAAGCTCAATCAGCGCCGCACTTTCCATCTGCCCGTTCCTGCACGGACCCTTTTTGTATCTGGGTTTTCCGCCTCGCGAACCCGCTGAACGCGAGGCCTGGCTTGCGCATTACACAGACGTGGATTTCCCTCTGGTCATCCTTGATACACCTTACCGTCGTCCATCGCTGATTGCCAGCTGTATGAAAGTATTAGGTGCAGATCGACGTTCGCTGCTGGTCTTTGATATCAGCGGCCCCGACGAGGCCGTGCATCTTGACAAGCTGGAAAACCTGACTAGCATCGAAAAGGATAAAATCAATTTTGTTTTGGTCATCGCGCCGAACTCGGCCCTCAAGAGGGCGGCGGCAGCCGATAAAATGGTGAGTTTTGTAAGTAAGGCAGACAAATCTGCAAAGCCACAACCGCAGCCGCCACGATCGGCACCGCGAGGAGGACCCCCAAAAGGCCGAACCAGTGGCCAAAAGAAAACACCGAAGCGATCACCACGATAGGATGCAGTCCCGCGCGATCACCGATGATGCGCGGGGTTATGATCATACCGTCCAGTGATTGCACTACGGCGACCACGATCAAAACACCGATGAAGACCGCGATGCCGCTGCCCTGGGTCAGGATCACGATTGAACTCAGGAGCAGCCCGACCAGCACATCAAAATACGGCACCACACGGCATATACCCGCGATCGCGCCAATGGCAATCCCTGACGGCAGATCAATGAGGCTGAAACCAGCCATATAGAAAATGCTGAGCACAAAGGCGACCAGAAACTGGCCCTTGACCACCGCCCGCAGCACGCGATCGATGCGAGCGACGAAGACGCGCATCAAGGGATGCAGGTCATGCGGCGTCCAGCTCTTCACCAGACTGCGCAGATCATCCTTATCGGCCAGCATCATATAGGTGAAAAGGGGCACCATGGCGAGGTTGAAAGCAGCTTCCAAAACCTTGGGCGTTCGCGAAAAGAGCCCATCCATGGTATCCGTAGCGCCCATGACGTGCTGCAGGAGGTTCATCTTGCGAAAGCCGGCTTCAATGGTTTCATCAGGCACGATTTTCGAGTGCCGCGCCCAATCAATGAGGGGCTTGGCCAGACGCTCGGCATAAGCCGTCGCCTCCGGAATCATCTGCACAATATTCAGCAGTTCCTGATAAATGTAGGGAATGCCAAGGACCGCACCCAGCGTGCAGATCGTGACGACCAGGAAAATCAAAATGCCCACCAGCGTTTTGCGCGCAATCGGCAGAGCTTCACAAAGGTAATTGATGCCGGGTGAAGCGATGTAGGAGATGACCGCACTGGCCATCAGCCCGACCATGATGGAGCGATAAAGGTAGGTCAATAGCATAAGGACTGTGCCCACGCCCAGGCACAGAATCAGAAAACGCCGAAAGAGAGGCCAGGAGTACTGCTGCTGATCGACCATCGCTCGTTACAGCCTTCCTAATGTGATGCTTATGCGAGAGGCGCTGTTGCTGTCACGACCCGATCCAGTCCTGCTAGATCTTGATGTACGGCTATATTCTGCCAGCCTGATTCCTCTAGTAATAAGCATACATCAGAGGCCTGCCCCGCGCCGATTTCAAGGAAAATTTTTCCTCCCTGGCGCAGACTACGCACAGCTTTTTGAGCCAACTTGCGGTAAAAAATCAGCCCACTTTCCTCGGCAAAAAGTGCCAGGGCTGGCTCAAATCGCACCACGGAAACCGGCAGTTCCGATCGCTCAGAAGCCGCGATATAAGGGGGATTCGAGGCAATAAAGTCAAACGCATGGGAGCGTTGACCCCAGCTGGAATCCTGCAGGGCATCACGCTGTTCAAACATGACGGGAGCCTCAAGCGCTTCGGCATTGCGCGCCGCAACCGTGAGAGCCTCGCGACTGATATCCCAGGCGGAGAGGTTCCAATGCGGTCGGGCTTTTTTCAAACTGATCGCAATGCACCCGGTGCCTGTTCCCACATCCAAACCCGTGAGCTCGGTGTCATCAGGATAGCTTTTGAGTAAAAGCTCAACCAGATGCTCTGTCTCCGGACGGGGAATCAAGGTCGCAGGGCCCACATAAAATTCATGACCAAAGAATTCCTTGCGGCCTAAAATGTAAGCCACAGGCTCACCCTGGGAGCGCCGCCGGATGCGATCACGAAAGGCGGTGCGTTCCTCAGAATTCAGCGGTTTATGATGATCCAGATACAGATCAAGACGTCGGCAGGCCAGCACATCACAAAGCAGGAGCTCAGCATCCAGCCTTGCGCTGGGTGAACCCTTTTCCTTGAGAAACGGAATAGACCAGTCGATCACATCCTTGATGGTCCAGATCTGTTGGCTCATGATACGCCTTGCACCTTGTCCAGTTCGTTCTTCAGGAGTTCCGTCTGATGATAGGCTGCGAGCGAGTCAACGATTTCGGCCAGATCACCTTCCATCACCTCGCCCAATTTATAAAGGGTGAGGTTGATGCGATGATCGGTGACGCGACTTTGAGGGAAATTGTAGGTTCGAATGCGTTCACTGCGATCACCGGAACCAACCTGACTTTTGCGGTCGGCACTGATCGCCTCCTGCTGCTCTCTCTGCGCCTTTTCCAAAAGACGCGAGCGCAGAACTTTCATGGCCTTCTCGCGGTTTTTGATCTGCGAACGCTCATCCTGGCATTCGACCACCAGACCCGAAGGCTTGTGCAGAATACGCACCGCGGAATCGGTGGTGTTCACGTGCTGCCCACCGGCTCCCGAGGAGCGGCAAAGGGTGATTTCCAGGTCCTTGGTATCGATCGGCACTTCATCCACTTCATCCGCTTCCGGTAAAATGGCGACCGTGCACGCGCTGGTATGAATGCGGCCCTGGGCTTCGGTTGCCGGCACACGCTGCACGCGGTGCACGCCTGACTCGAATTTCAGGCGACGGTAAACCTTGTCACCTTTGATCAGGATAATGGCTTCCTTATAGCCCGCCGTCGATGATTCGGTGGAGGACATCAGTTCGATTTTCCAGCCATTCTTATCCGCAAAGCGCGTGTACATGCGCAAAAGATCAGCGGCAAACAGCGACGCTTCCTCGCCACCGGTCCCGGCGCGGACTTCGAGGATCACGTTGCGATCATCATTGGGATCCTTGGGCAGGGTCAGGATCTGCAGATCTTTTTCGACCTGCACGAGGCGCTCTTCCAGTGATTCCAATTCCTCTTTGGCCATCGCTCGCAATTCCGCCTCCGGCTCTTCATTGAGCATCTGCTTGGCAGAATCACGATCGCTTTTTAATTTCTTGTATTCGCGGTAGGCCGCGATGATTTCGGAATAACCGGCACGTTCGCGGGAAAGCTTGGTGATCTCAGCCCCGCTGAGTCCATCACGGGACATCAGGCTGTCGATTTCCACAAAGCGGTATTCAATGGATTCGAGTTTTTCGTACATTGGGGACTGAGCCTCCTGCGTGCCGTCGATTCAAAAAGCGAAGCCCAAAACCTCTCCGTCCGAACTGGCTGAGGAGAGGCTTTGGGCTGCCAAAACGCGGCGCAGAGACTAGCTGCGAGCGTATTTCTTCTTGAACTTCTCGATACGGCCGGCGGTATCCATCAGCTTCTGCTTACCGGTAAAGAACGGGTGGCAGGCGCTGCAGATCTCGACGTGGATTTCTTTTTTCACCGAGCGCGTTTCAAAAACGCTGCCGCAAGCGCAGGTCACTTTGGAAACTTGGTAGTTGGGGTGAATTTCTTTTTTCATCTTCAATTCCTTCCGGCATCAAACCAGCCCTAGATGCTTCGCCAATCGCGCATCCCATGGGCTGGTGCTTCGTTCGTTTACCCGTTCATCGATTCCAGGAAATCCTGGTTGCTGTTGGTCTTTTCCATCTTGTTCACGAGGAATTCCATAGCATCAACCGTGTTCAGAGGCTGCAGCAATTTACGAAGAATCCACATGCGGTTGAGCACGTCTTTTGGCAAGAGCAGCTCTTCCTTACGAGTTCCGGACTTGTTGATGTCCATCGCAGGGAACACGCGTTTTTCCGCCAGCTTGCGGTCCAAAACGAGTTCCATGTTACCCGTACCTTTGAATTCTTCGAAGATCACCTCGTCCATACGCGAACCGGTATCCACAAGGGCCGTCGCAATAATGGTCAAGGAACCGCCGTCCTCAATGTTCCTGGCTGCGCCAAAAAATCTTTTTGGTTTGTGCAGCGCGTTGGAATCTACACCACCTGAAAGAATCTTTCCAGAGGGAGGTACCACAGAGTTATAGGCTCGCGCCAGACGTGTGATCGAATCGAGCAGGATGACTACGTCATGCTTGTGCTCAACCAGACGCTTGGCCTTCTCAATCACCATCTCCGCCACCTGGACGTGACGCTGAGCAGGCTCATCGAAGGTTGAGGAAATCACCTCACCCTTAACCGAGCGCTCCATATCCGTCACTTCTTCGGGGCGTTCATCGATCAGAAGGACGATCAGGATGGCTTCCGGATGGTTCTTCTCAATCGAGTGCGCAATATTTTGCAGCAAAACCGTTTTACCCGTACGAGGCGGCGCCACGATCAGGGCGCGTTGGCCTTTGCCGATGGGGCACATGATGTCGATGATACGGGTCGAGTAATTATTCCCGCCCGTTTCCATCTTGAACTTTTCCATCGGATACAGCGGGGTCAGGTTGTCGAACAGGATTTTATCAAAGCCTGGATCCGGAGCCGCACCGTTGACCGCTTCCACTTTCAAGAGAGCAAAATAGCGTTCGCTATCCTTGGGAGGGCGGATCTGACCGGACACCGTATCACCTGTTCTCAGGTTGAAACGGCGAATCTGCGAGGGCGATACATAAATATCATCAGGACCTGGCAGATAGTTATAGTCAGGCGCGCGAAGGAAACCAAAGCCGTCTGGCAGGGTTTCGAGCACACCTTCACCGTAGATCACACCACCGCGCTCGGACTGGGCCTGCAGCAAAGCAAAGATAAGATCCTGCTTGCGCATGCTGCTGGAGCCTTCAACGCCCAGTTCACGTGCGAGTTTGTTCAGATCGGAAATCCTGCGTTCTTTCAGCTCCTTAAGGTTGATGTCAACCTGTCCTTGGCTGCCCGAAGAGGTGGTGGGCGCGGCGTTGGACGAAATGCTGGGAGTGATGGTCACAGGTTGAGTCTCGGGCAGAGCTTGTTCTGGTTCGCTCTTTTCGACTTTTGCAGCTGTCGCACGTTTCTTAGTAGCTGCCGCCGCTGCCGATTTTTCCCTTTCTGTCATTGGATAGCTCTCTAAATTAAGGTGGGTAGTAAAACTGAAACTATTGGTTGGAAAAAAGCCGTGAGAAAAGCTCCAGGCAATATCGATATCTTATTCAGCATAAGTCAATTTTTTTGTGAAGAAAAATAGACGGAAATTGGCAGGTTAAACGAATTTGAAAACAGATGCCTTTTCCTTATAATGTTGGATATTCCATTCCTGCTTATTTGTCAATTGCAAAGCACGTCCCCTCAGGCCGTGGGCCACCCTGGATAGGCAGAAAGCACGCTCTTTGATACAATCAAGGCAGATGATACCCAGCTCAGACAACCCCCATCCAGCGATGAGAGCCCCATGAAAAGCATCGTGCCCTTCACCGCTTTAGCGGTCCTAGCGTGGAGCACCGCTTCGTCTCCCGCGCGTGCTCAAATGGTTTCGACCGAAGAACGTTTCCAGGACCTCTTTGTCACCGCCGGTTACGGAACCGCGTTTGGTGCCGCATTTGGCGCTGCTCTTTTGAGCTTCCAGGCCAAGCCGGACCAGAATTTGCGCTTCGTCGCCATCGGGGCTTCGGTCGGTTTCATCGGCGGCAGCCTGATTGGATCGTATTTGATTTTCTCACCGGTTTTCACCGGCTACGAAATGGGCCAACCCGCCCCGACATTGCTCGCCACTGAACAGAAAATGCCGCGCCTGTCCGGTCTGGAAGCGCAGTGGACTGTCCTACGCTTTTAATCATCAGCTGTAGAGTTCCTGCAGAAGTGCATAGGCACGACGCAGATGAGGGATGACAATCGTGCCACCGACCACGGTGGCGACGTTGATGGATTCCTCCTGTTCGTCGCGCGTGCAGCCGAGACGCCAAGCCTGAATCACATGATAATTGATGCAATCATCGCAGCGTAACGTCGCGGAAGCCACCAGCCCCATGAGTTCCTTGGTTTTGGCCGGCAGGGCACCTTCCAGATAGGCGTTGTGATCGACGTTATAAATCCGCTTCAGGAGTTTATTGTCAGCTTCGTTGACAATTCCATTCAAACGGCCGCGTTCATCCAAAAATTCGCCTGCCAGAGGACTTTTCGCTTTCGCTTCGGCTTCCGAAAAAACATAGGTCGGTTCTGATGCTGAACTCTTCATACGCTCCTCAGTCCACAATCCGGCCGACCAGATCGTAATCATGGGCCTCAGTGATGCGGACCATTTGGATCGTGCCGGGCTTGAATTCGCCTTCATTGATATAAACCACGCCGTCCACTTCAGGCGCCTGAATGGACAGACGACCTTCCGCCAGCAGCTCGGATTCCTCGGAAAGACCCTTCACCAAAACCGGTAACGTCTGACCCACAAATCTCTGCATGTTCTCGCGGGACAGTTCCTTTTGCAGTTCCATGATCTCGGCCTGCCGACGGGTTTTGACTTCCTCGGGAACTTGATTTGGCATACGGCCAGCGACTGTGCCTTCTTCCTGGGAGTAGATGAAGCAACCCAGGTGTTCAAAGCGCATCTCTTCGACGAACTCTTTCAATTCCAGAAACTGCTCTTCCGTTTCGCCAGGAAAGCCGACCATGACCGAGGTCCGAATGGCGACACCGGGAACGCGTTCACGCAAGCGGTTAAAAGCCTGGCGCAGATCCTCGCGGGTCACACCGCGATTCATCTTTTGCAAGATTTCATTGCTCGCATGCTGAACGGGAATGTCGAGGTATTTGCAAATTTTCGGATGCGTAGCGAAGAATTCGATGAAATCTTCACTGATGTTTTCCGGATAAACATAGAGCAAACGGATCCACTCGATGCCTTCGATCTCGACCAGCTGACGCAGCAGAGCCAAAAGATCCGATTCACCCCAATCACGACCATAGGCTGCCAGGTCCTGGGCAATCAGATTGATTTCCTTCACACCCTGGGTCGCTAGGTTGGAAACCTCCTGCACCACATTGGGGATGGGACGGGACCGCAGTTTACCGCGAATGGCGGGAATGATACAGAAGGAACAATTGTGCTGACAGCCTTCGGCAACTTTCACATAGGCCGCCGACGCCGACAGGGTATTTTTCTTGGGCAGCGAACCGTCGTAAAGGTAATGCGTGCGCTTCGCCCTGACCGTTCCTTGCGGCAGATTCTCATTCAAAAAGTTGGCAATCTGCGGGAACTCGTCAGTGCCAATAAAGAGGTCGACTTCCGGCAGACCTTCGACCAGCTGTTTTTTATAACGCTGAGTCAGGCAACCGGCGACCACGAGTTTCATATCAGGTTTGGTTTTCTTGATCTCGGCCGCTTCGAGAATGGTTTGCACACTCTCCTCTTTGGCCGCCTCAATAAAACCGCAGGTATTGACGATAATGGTGTCCGCTTCCTCGGCGTCATCTGTCACCGACCATTGGTCGGCCAGCATGGAACCCAACATCACTTCAGAATCGACTCGATTGCGTGCGCAGCCTAGTGAAATGAGATGGACTTTCCGATTTTGGGAAGTTATGACTTCCATGTTCTGCTGACTCCTTTTGGCAAGTCTATGCTGGAGGGCTTTAGTGACGTGACAGGGCCTGCATTAGCTAGCACCAGGGGCCAAAAACAGCAAGGATAAAGTATGGCTGGACTTGTTTCCGTGAATGGGCAAATAACTCCGGCGGCTGAAGGCCTTATCCCGGCTCAGGATCGAGGTTTTCTGTTCGGTGATGCCATCTATGAAATGATCGCCGGGCGCGAGGGCAAATTAATTGATTTTGCGGCTCACCTGGCCCGCCTGCGACGCGCTGCCGAGATCAGTCGCATGGCATTCCCCTGGACCGATCAGGAGCTGCGCTTTGAATGCGAGCATCTGGTTGGTTTAACGAAATTTTCCCAGAGTGCTCTGCGGATCATGATCACTCGTGGCAGCAGTCCATCCTTGCGTATCGAAGCCGGCATGCAGCCGAACCGCTATATTTACTGCCTTCCGTCGCCCCTGCCTGCCCCTGCCCAATACGAGATGGGGCTGCAGCTGAAAGCCAAAAAGCATCCATGGAACCCGCGTGGGCCCCAGCTGAAATCGCCAAATTATCTGCATGCAGCCACGGCTCAGGCCGAAGTTCAGGCGGAAGGCTATGATGATGTGCTGTGGATGAATGCGGATGCCGAATTTACCGAAGCCGGCAGCGCCAACATTTTTCTGATCAGCCGGCAAGGCGATCTGGTCGAGATCGCAACCCCACCGCCGACCGCTGGCATTCTGCCTGGCATCACGCGGGCACGGGTCATGGAGCTTTTGAGGCGGAGCCAGATACCAGTGACGGAACGCAGCATCACGAGTGATGAATTGCCGCGCTTTGACGAAGGCTTTGTCACATCAAGTCTAAGGGGACCCTTCCCCGTCAGCCGCATCGATAAACATCGCCTGCACAGCACAAGGCCCCAGGCCGTCTTTCAACATATTTTGCGTTTGTATCGAAGCTGGGAGAGTCACGAGGGAGATGGGAATCAGGGAGATGGCTCCCCCCTGAATTGAGGCTTATTTCTTTTCGACTTTGCCGACATGAGGCTCGGCTTTTTGCTCGCGCGCCTGGTCGATGACGTTCTGCAGAGTCTGCTGCTCGGTATTGGCCGAGTGCTTGCGCATCTCTTCCATAATATTATGACGGGTCGTATATTCTGAATTGTTCAGAATCACCTGCCGACCCTTGCGATTCTTCAGATTGAAAATCACGGGTGCCTTGAGGTTGGCCGTCATTTTCTGGGGGTCGCTGGGCATGGTGATGATCACCGAAACCACAGCGTCCTCTTCCGTCTCAATATCAAGGTCCCCAACTTCCGCTTCATTGACCTCAACCAAATAGTCAGGCTTGAAGAGCATGGGATTGATCATGACAAAGGCAATAGCCCCGTCATCGAGCGATTGCAGCCATTTGAAGGGCGAATCCTGATCATGATCCAGGAGCACGTACTGTTTCAATTCGGGAAAACCGATGATGCCGGAGGGAAGGGTGATCACGTCCTTCTCATCGATCTCTATATCCCCGAACCTGGTGGTCTTAACCTTGATCAAGGCTCTGTCTCCTCGGTTGGTATCACTCGCACGTAGGGTCGTTCTATTAGTGTAGCCTAACTTTATCAGCGCAACAAGGCTTCAGTCTTAGGACTTTTTGGGGTCGGGTTTCCTGGCGACGCGGGTCACTTTCTTCAAAGGTGACGCCGTGTTCTGCTTGTCGGTTTCCCCAAATATTTCCGCAGCCTGCTCCACGCTGACAACGTCGGTCGTGGAAGCTTGCCGATTTTCATCCTGGATTCTTTGATAGACTTCCTCGCGGTGCACCACGGTGCTGGGACTCGCCTTGATGCCAAGACGGACCTGTTTGCCTTTGATTTGCATGACCACGATTTTGATGTCGTCGCCGATCGAGATTCCCTCACCGACCTTTCGCGTTAGAACAAGCACCTTTAAACCCTCCCTGGCATGAGGCGCGATAACTTAATCTGTCTTACTGCATGAAATTCATCAATGATGGCTGCAAAAGCTTATTCGAAGCCATCAGTGTGCTCTGCAAAACACTCTCGGTTCTCTTGAAGTCCGACGCGGCCCGATAGGTATCCGCATCCTCGATCCGCGAGAGGTCCACTTGCGTCAATTCCCGGGTCAGCTCCAGCTTTTTCGAGGTTTCATCGACAGCATTGTGTATGGCGCCGAGCGTCGCCTGATAGCTCGACGTCTTATCCATCTGAAAATCGAGCTCTTCCATCGCTACCTGAATGCCTTGAACATCATTGCTTTGCAGCGAATCCGTTAGAATTTGCAGGGTATGCACCATACCGAAGTGGCCTTTTTCCCGCTCATCCGCACTGGGCTCAAAGAGATTGCGGGCCTGCAGATTGATCTGGCGGAACGTGCCGTCATCAACCTGCAGGAAGATGGCACCATCATCCCCCATGAAACCACCTTCACGATTAACTGGAGGTGTCTGGGTCCGAAAACCACCAAAGATATAGCGGTTGCCGTAGGCGGAGTTGGCCAGGGAAACCACGCCCTCGATGATCTCGCGCAGTTCCCGGGATGCCGCTTCGCGACTGGATGGGCCGTACGTGGCGTTGGCCAGGGTCACCGACAGTTCCTTGGCTCGCATCAAATTTTCGTTGATGCCTTGCAGAGCCGCCTCAGTCCGCTCCAAATAGCCTTTGGAGAAATCGATGTTTTTAATGAACTGATCGTAGTTGCTGATCTGATTCTTGCGTTTAAGCGCCTGCCCCATACCGATCGGGTCATCGGAAACGCGATTGATACGTTTCTGGGTCGAAAGCAATTCGAGCATGTTGGCATTATCGCCCTTCGCGGAATCCACGCGGGCGTTGGCCATCTCATAGCGCTGTCGATCCGAAATACGCATGGTTTAAACCCTAGCGTTTCAATTGCAACACGGTATCCAACATTTCATCAATCGTGGTAATCACCTTGGACGAGGCGGTGAAGTTTGCCTGCCACTTGAGGAGATTGGTGGCTTCCTCGTCCATCGATACGCCTGAAATCGCTTCACGGCGCGCGCTCAAATTCTGGGTCAGCGTATCATCAGCCTTTTTCACCTGCTCCGAGCGGACCAGATCCAGACCAAATCCACCGACGTAACTTGCGTAATAGTCCTGCAGGGTGGATCGCCCCTCGCCCATGACCTTTTTTTCCTTCAGCCGAAGCATTTGATTGACCATCACGTTATCACCCGGCGCATTGGGTGATGAGGCAACGGAAATCGCATCAGTGCTCTCTTCGATCATACCATCCAAACGGATGTTTGCGGCAGCAGCCGCACGATCGTCGCCCAAGGTAAAGAAATTACGACCGGTTGTTTCCTTAAAATCTTTGATACCAAAACCCTGCTGATGGATCGAGTTCATCTGATCAGCAAAGGTTCGAGCCATTTCGTTGTTATGTTCCAACATCTGCGGGATGACGTGATCACGGACCTGAATCAGACCCGCGAGCCGCCCTCTTTTATTGGCTTCCGTCACAACCGTCGGTTGATGCGAGGCTCCATCAAGGACCACCACATCATGAAGATTGGATCCATCACCCCGGGTCATGACTTCAAAACGGGCCGGATATCCTCGGTCGACCAGAAGGGTTTCCTGGGGACCACGCACCACCACCATGCCGTGCTCACCGCGGTAATAGTTCACATCGATCCGTTGGGTCAGATCGCGGAGCATGCGATCCTGCTGATCCAAAAGGTCACTGACCTCGGGATTCGCGGTGGTTTCAGCGGTCTTAATCGCGATATTCAGTTTGGCGATTTCCTGCAGGAGCGTGGAGACTTCCCCGACCTCGCCGCCGATGCGGAGGTTGATGTCCTCACGCTGCATTTTTAAGCTGGAATCGATCCGACGGAAGGAGTTGACCAGGTTCTGGGCGTTTTCGCGCACAGCGGTTCGAACCGTAAGTTCTTCGGGAAAGTTGCTAAGATCCTGGAGTGAGTTGAAGAAGCGATCGAGTTCATTCGACATGGTGTTATTGAGCTCGGGACTGTAGATCCCTTCCAGCGGCTTCATCGATTCGAAGCGGGCCGTGCTCTGACCCAGATTTTGGTTGGTGTCGTTGATCTGCTTTTCCAGAAAGCTATCGTGAGCGCGCGTGATGTTTTTCACAAACACCCCGTTCCCGATCAAAACCCCGCGCGTTTCCGAGGGATGCCTTTGTTCCAGGTTCACCCGCTGCCGCGAGAAGCCTTCGGTTTGAGCATTGGCAATGTTGTGGCCTGTCGTGTCCACACCCTGACGACTCGCATAGAGCGATTCTGCACCCACGTTCAGAGTGTGAAACAGTCCACCCATAAATCAAGTCCTCACAGAGAGGATGGACTTTTTCGGAGCCATCACCGCTTTACCGGATTTACCATAGACGGCTTCCGACTCGCTGGCGACGGCCTGCCAGAAGATGTAGGTTTCCCGGTGATACTGCAAAAGCTTCTTCACCAGGTAGGCATTGGCTTCGATTTTTGGAAAGATGCGCTGACGTTCGGCAGCGAGCGCCTGAATCTGTTCGGCGAGTTTCGCCAGGGCAGCATCCATGGGACCGGCCAGATTCTTCTGCAGCTGATCGAGGATGTCTTCCAGTTGAATGGCTTCATTCTGCGGCGCAAGCTGCAGGAAAGCCGCCAATTCATCGATGGATTTGCGGATTTTTTGGGCCTTGTCTTCCACAGCCTGACCAAAGGCCACCTTCTCCTGGGTGATGCCTTCAAGCTCATGAATATCAGACCGGCGAATCGCATCGTTTTCCCGTTCCAGCACTCCATCAAAGGACGTCAGGGTCCCCTGTAGCTGCTGGCAGGTACGCCCGAGCGCTTCCATTTTTTTTACAAGAATGTCCGGGGTCATATCACCCTCAATTTATCCGCGTTCCGGACATCCTCCATGAACTTGCGGATTCTGAAAAACCCGGCGCTCATGCCAGGCCTATGGCGACATTCCAAAAGATTTCACATTTCCGGGGGATTTTTGGCTAGTTCATCGCGAATGGCTTCGCGCATCATGCCGTCAGCGATCTGACCAGCATCAGCTTTGTATTCGCCGGCATCGATGCGACGCTTCAATTCGGCGACTTTTTCTCCGCGAATATCCGAGGTGTTTTTCGCGATATCGAGAGCTTTCGTTCGCGCTTCCGCCATCTCCTTGGATTTGGCGGAAATGTTCACGTTAAAGTCGGCTTTGTCAGTGCCTTCCCTATTTTGAACGAGTTTATCGAGGTCCTTCTGAACCCCTTTGGATTTCTGAACGGGAGCGTTGTTGGTCAAACCTGAAGCGACGCCTGGGCCCACTTTTGTACTATCCATGGAACTCCCTCCCCGTTACTTGGCCTTTTCATACTGGGCTTTGCCTAAAGCTTTCTGCATGGCATCCGATGCCTTGGACTCACCCATCATACCCAGCAGGTGCTGTTCGATGGAAACCGCAAGCCCAGTGGTCCGTTGACTCGCAAGATTCTTGGCGTATTCTGAGTCGAGCATGGATTGAAAAATCTGCTCGCCGTTGCCGCCATCGATAAACTGCGATTTGTCGACCGTCTCTCGCATCGATTTTAACACGATTTCGAGAAAAATACCTTCAAACTCGTCCGCTAATTTTTTAATGGCGTCGACGTTGTCCGGGGTTTTTTGATTAACCTTGGAAAACCTATCGAAATCAGCGGATTCCATCGCATAGTTGCCGAGCTTATCGATACCTGCCATGACCGCCTCACAGGAGTTTGATGTCTGCTTTCAGCGCGCCCGACGCATGCAGCGACTGCAAAATACTCACAAGGTCCTCAGGCTTCACACCCATCTGGTTCAGACTTTTGACCAGATCGCCGATGGTCGTGCCCTGAACAGGAACCACACTTTCTTTCTTTGCATTCTTGCCGGCACCGACTTCAATACTAAGCCCATTATGAGATACCACGACATCACTGATTTTAACATCCCCCCCCATCACCACCGTTCCGGTTCTTTCATTGACGATGACCACCGCCTTCTGATCCGGTTCCACGGTTAAGCCTTCGATCTCGGCAATGAATGAGGTCAGTTTTGTTTGGTAGTCGTCTGGCACCTCAACCTTGACATGCGCCGCGTTCAAGGACTTGGCAATGAACATGCGGAAGTGTTGGTTGATGGTCTGGCTCACCCGATCACTGGTCGTAAAGTCGGGCTGGCGCAAGTTCAGATCAATCGCATTGTTCTTCACCAAAGCCGGTGTGAACTCTTTTTCAATCGTACCACCATCAGCAATACGCGCCACTGTCAAAATTCTGGCACCTTTGCCATTGGCCTGACCGACCACGATCGCGCCTTCCGCCACTGCATAAACTTCACCGTCACCGGCTTTTAAATGGGTCATCAGCAAGGTACCGCCGGCAAGGCTGGTGGCATCCGCAATCGTGGACAATCGCACGTCGATGCGATCGCCGATGTTGGCAAAGGCCGGCAGGTCTGCTGTGACCACGACAGCGGCCGCGGACTGAGTGGCAACCTGAGGATTGTCCGGCGTCATTCCCAGACGGCTCAGAAGGGTCACCATGGCTTTATTGGTTGTGACCGTGGCCGGAGAATCTCCGGTTTTATTCAGGCCAATGACCAGACCGAAACCGATCAAACTGTTGGTGCGATCACCACGCAGGTTGGCGATATCTTTAATACGAACTGCCTGACCCAAGGCCACCGGTGTGGTGAGTACGATCAGAATGAAGCGAACGATCCAAAGGAAAACTCTTGGTGATCGCAGTATGCTTTTCATTGCGGAGCCTCGGCGGGTGGATTGGCTTTTTCAGCTTTAGGCGCAGCAGATTTCTGCGCTTTCTCCGGATTGCTGGAAACTTCATCCAAAAGCGCCTGCTGTTTGGTGATGGTATCTTTCTGCTGTTCGATAAGTCCGGTTTGTTCGGAAACCTTGCGATTGAGTTCGGTCAACTTTTGCTCGGCTTCCTCACGCAATTTGCGCACACGTTCGCGCTCCTGAGCGATCTGCCCACGCTCTTTGCTCATATTCACGATGCGATCCTGCAAACGGTCTTTGACCTTCTGCAAATCCTTGCGCTTGTTTTCCAGGTCAATCGCGGTTTTTGAACGTGCCTCTTCGAAGCCGGCCCAGCGCAGCGTATATTCATCTTCCCAGCCTGATGATTCGCGCTCGATCGTATTCGCACCCTGCTGCTCATACCAATCCACATCCACCAGATCCGTGGTGGCAAGCGGTTGATTACTGGCAAGCCGGGCGCGCGGAATACGGGAAACCGCTCGAATGGAGTTGGCATCCCATTCATTCGTGCTGGCACGCGTCGCTTCGACGATGACATCACCATTTTCAAGTTTGCGCAGAACGCGCATTTTGATGACCGATGGGACCTTCGGGGTTTTATCCTCAGGTTCCAGCTTCGGCAGAGCAGCGATCAACTCATCCTGGGGACCTTTACCGGGCGCTCCAGGAGCAGCGCCTGCAGCAGGAGCGGCAGGCGTTGAAGCGGGTTTGGCGGCGCCTTCACTGCGATTGACCTGGACAACGACATCCAAAGTCTCGCCGACGGCACCGCGCGCGGGCTCCATAAACAGAGAGTTTTCGGCTCTTTTCAGTGATAGGAGAGAACCTGTGAAGTTTTGGGTTTCTTTAGGAACAACTGCAAGGCTTTCTCTTTTAACGTAGATTTCTGGAGCTGATTCTGATTTCTCCTCAACAGGTCGTCGATGACCCAGATGGGGAGATTTTCCTTCCTTCTCACTGAGATACTCCCTTTGCGAGATCGGAAACACACCTGATTGGCAGGCACCTAATAATGTTGTAACCAATATCATACACAAACTTCTCATGGCATGTGTACCTCGACCTTTGAAGGTCCTGTGACGATAGCCATAACCTGACGTTTCGTCGTGTCGAGCTGCACGCGGATGCGTTGTCCAATCGCGGCCGATTCCAAGGCCTGAGCCGCGCTATTCATTTTGACACCATTTGAAACGACCGAAGCTTCCACACGTTCTCCACGTTTCACATCAGGATCACGGCTTAAGTCGTAAAGGCGAAGCACCTGGCCGGGACGTACGGTCGAACGCAAAAGCTGCTTTGCAAGCGATGCGGCATCGCGCACCACGTTTTCCTGATAAGGCACCCATTGAAAGGCTACCGATTCGGGATTGATGAGCAGACCTCGATCCATGGCTTTGGTTACCACTGCGGCCTGCACTTCGGCGCGCAGAACGACCTGCACGGTCAGATCAAACTGTTCGCTGCTGCCTGGTTCCTGATCGACGAGTCGCACCATCACGTTCACCAAAGCGCATCGCGGATTCTGCTGAATAAAACTGAAATCCTGTTTCCAGCTGGGGAACTCAATGCGGTAATTGTCATGCCGCAGACGCAAGCCGACCGGTACGCGTACATTGTTCAAGGTAAAACGATAAGGCCCTTCGAGCTCGGGCAGCCTGATGTCCACCTGCTCGCGAATGCGCAAAGGATCGACCGGCAACGCCGTAGCCACCAAACGAATCCGCTGTGGAACATGAATGTCCACCTTTTGCTGGGGCAATTCCAAATCCAGAGCTTTGCGCAGATCGGCTTCGGTCAGGGATTTTTCCTGGCCAGCCTTGGGACTGGGTCCCAGATCAATGGCGAGGATATCGCGGCAAAGGAGAATGGAACCCTGGCAGGTGGCAATGTCCTGGACATAGACACGGGCGCGCTTGATTTCGTTCAGTTCCTGGACCGTAACCGTGCTCTGCAAAGTCAGTGGTAGAGTTGGGGTCTGCGAGGATGAACCCTGACCATAGAGCGCTGAAACGGGAACCGGCTCGGCAGCATGAGCCACCGAGGCGAAGGTCAAAAGAAGGATGAAAAGACTAAGTCTCATGGCCATCCAGTATCAGCGAATGTTATTGGTTTGCTGCAGCATCTGATCGCCAGTCTGAATCACCTTGGAGTTGATTTCATAAGCTCTTTGACCAGAAATCATGTTGACCATTTCCTCGACGATGTTGACGTTCGAGGCTTCCAGTTCGCCCTGACCAATCCGGCCAAACCCTTGAGTATTGGGCTGACCCTGCAGCGGCTCGCCGCTGGCTGGGGTGTTCGCATAAAGGTTGCGTCCCAGCGATTCGAGTCCCGTGGGGTTCACAAAGTTAGCCAGCACGATCTGACCGATGTCCTGGGATTCATTGCCAACCCGCACCGTCACGGTTCCGTCGAGGCCGACATGCATCTTGTCACTTGTGACGTTTTCCGGAACCACGATTTCCGGGATCAGTGGGAAACCTTCGGAGGTCACAATGCGACCGGTATTGTCGATCTTAAAGCTGCCGTCACGGGTGAAGGCGACGCTGCCGTCATCCTTCTGCACACGGAAAAAACCCTGGCCTTCGATCATAAGGTCTGTGGTTTTGTTCGTGACGCGGATGGCGCCTTCATTGAACATTTTTTCCACGGACGAGATCCGCGAACCGGCACCGATTTGAATCCCGGTCGGAACCACGGTTCCTGCGGTCGAATTCTGTCCAGGTGCTTTCAATGTTTGATAAAGCAGGTCATGGAAATTCGCCCGCGAACGTTTAAACGCCGTGGTGTTAACGTTGGCCAGGTTGTTGGAAATGGTATCGATGGTTACCTGCTGGGATTCCATACCCGTTGCGGCGGTAAAAAGGGAACGCATCATAATTCATACTCCTTGCCTGGATTAGGCTCTCACGTCACCGATAGCGTTAGACGACTTTTCCATCATCTGATCATAGTTCGACACCGCTTTCTGATAAGCTTCATACGAGCGATGGGCCACGATCATACCAGTCAGATTTTTGATCGCGTTCACGTTGGAACCTTCCAAAAATCCCTGACGGATCGTCGTCGAGCGGGCTGGCTGAATATCTTCGGCACGGCCTGCATACTGATAGTAGTTGTTGCCAACGCGTTCCAGACTGTCCGACGCGTTATTGAAATTGACGATCTTCAGGCGGTCCATCAACTGGCCATCCTGAAAGATTTCGCCGCGATTGTTCACTTCAAATTGAGTCCCGCGCACGTAAATCAGACCCTTCTCACCCAGCACCGGATCACCCTGCTTGGTGACCAACACGCCGTCCTGGGAAACAGTCAGATCACCGGCCCGGGTATAACGCAGACCATCAGGCGTCTGAGCCGAGAGAAAACCCTGACCTTCCAGCATCAGATCATAAGGATTATGAGTGGTGATGGCCGGGCCCTGGGCCATATCCTTATGCATGGCTGCGACACCCACATAGGACATTTCGTTACCGCGCAACGGAAAAACTTCGCTCATATCCTGCTTGAAATTCGCAGGTGGCAAAGGATCGGGATAGTTTTTATAGGGCTCAGGTTTCTGGAGCGTAAAGGTTACGTTGTCGCCTTTAAAACCAACCGTGTTGACGTTCGCCAGATTGTTGGCGATCATCTCGAGAGCTCGTTCCTGCGAGAGCGCTCCGGCCAATGGCGTGTAAATATTCTTTAGCATAACGTCCCACCTCTACTTTGCACTCAAGGAATGAAAAGCAATAAGTGGACCACGGACCATGCATGAAGAAAGTATTTCGAGGAATGACGGGAAGAGCTTGCGTATCAACGGCTCTTCAGCAAAAGACCAAAGCTCGCGTCAGAGTTTGAGCAAGGCTGAAATTGCCGGCTGTCAAGGCCCTGACTTCTGAGCGTCAGAGCGCTGCCGCCTTAAACCTGACTCAGTGCGGGGTTTTTGACGATAAGTGCTGCAGCATTGCCGCCAAAACCGAGCGCGGTGACGAGCAGGTGACGCTGACCGGAAAGACGCCTTTCGGCCCTTCGGGGATCACCAAAGTTAAGATAGGGATGCGGTGGAACCACACCCTGATTCAAGTGATACATACCGAGGATAAGACTTGCACAGGCCGAGGCACCCAGCATGTGACCATACATCCATTTATGAAAGACGATCGGTACGGATTCGTTAAAGATCTGTTCATACGCAGCGAGTTCTGCAGCGTCGCCTTTTTTCGTGCCGGCTCCATGACCCACGATCAGATCAATATCCGTGGCCTCCAGCTGCGCAATATCCAAAGCCTGGCGAATGGCTTTGACCAGCACCGCACCGTCCGAGGAAATGCCGGTTAACGTGGATTTTTCCGTCGCCGCTCCCCAGCCCACGAGCTCGCCTAAAGGCATCATCCAGGGATCAGAATCGATCACCACCGCGGCCGCGCCTTCGCTCAGCACCATGCCGCCGCGATCATCCGCTCCGGGTCGGCAGGGATATTCGTTGTCATCGTGATCCGCATAAACCCGGGCCGCCTGCAAAATCTCCAGCGTGTAATCCGTATTCGAAAACTCCGCTCCACCGGCGATCATGCCTTTGGCCAGTCCAAGGCGTATGGAACCAGCCGCCTGAATCACCGCATGTAAACCGGTGGAACAGGCCGCGGAAATAAATAAAGAAGGACCTTCCAGACCCAATTCACGCGCGACAGCTGCCGAGAGCGAGCTGGCTGTCGTCGTCGGGCTGGTCAGAGGCGACAATCTTTTTTGCTCGTGATGATCGATGATGGAGGATTCCAAAAGATGGGTCGGACCACGCGAAGATCCAAAGATCACGCCAAAATCCGGGGCAATGCGGCTTTTTTCGGCCAGGGAGCGTACCAGAAGCACGGCCAGACGCGTGAGGGGATCCTGATGTTTGAGGCCCTTCTCGTCAGCGGCCCTATGTAAAGCCTCACGCACCTTTTCGGGCAGGCGTCCCTGCAGAGTTCCGGCCTCGTTTTGCAGGAAACAGCGATCGCTCAGGAGCCCGTCCAAATGAACGTGAGACCCCCAGCCCGCAGGACTGATGAGATCGGCAGCTGTGATATAGAGGCGTGGTGTGTCCATGCGCGCTCCCTCCCTGTTTGGCCCTATACACCAGGGCCAAGGGTGGAGGCAAGACCAGGACCCTCACAGAATCGTGAGGGCCACCATGGGGTTGTATTAGCCGAGGTTTTGCAGGAGGTTGAGGGCGACCTGTGGCAGTTTGTTGGCCTGGGAAAGAACCGAGGCGCCAGCCTGCAGAAGGATATTGCCCTGCGTGAATTCTGCGGTTTCATAGGCGAAGTCCGCATCGCGGATACGGGATCGAGCCGCCGAGAGGTTTTCGATCGACACGCCCAGGTTTCGTTCGGTGGATCCCAGACGGTTCTGAACCGCACCGATCGTGGCCCTGTAGGAGGCGATTTTTCCAAGCGCGGCATCAACCTTGGCCATCGAATTCTGAGCATCGATTTTATTGTCAATCCGCGTGCCCGCCTCATTCCCGGCACTGCCGAGGTCGAGCGAGTTTTCACCTTCCGTGGCCGCATTCATTTTGCTGAAATCAAGCCGGATGATGTTCACAGGATTGCGTGATTCCAGGGAGTCAGGCGGCGTGATGTAATCTTTGCCGATCTGCATTTCCAAGGGAAACTGGTTATGACTTTCCAGCAGCGAGGGATCCACATCTCCGTTACCGATCAAAAGCCGGGTTCCGTTGAATTCTGTGGAAAGCACGATCCGATCCACTTCATCCTTGAGCTGCATAAATTCGCGGTTCAGGAATTCGCGTTCCTGCCCACCGACGGTATCCGATGCGGCTTGCACGGAAAGTTCCTTGAGGCGCGTGACGATACTGGTCACTTCCTCCAAACTGCCTTCCGCCACCTGCAGCATCGAAACAGCATCATTTGCGTTCCGGCGTGCCTGGGCCAGGGATCGGATGTCTGCATTCAAATTTTCAGAGATTGCAAGTCCCGCTGCATCATCAGCCGCCTTATTAATACGATAACCCGACGACAGTTTTTCCATATGGCTACTGACCTTTTGATTGGACAGGCCCATGTTTCGCTGCGCGGTGAGCGACTGGACGTTAGTGCGAATCCTGAGGCCCATTAGGACTCCTTCATGACGCAACAGAACGGGATTTAGGTCAGGATTGGGTGACCTTATACCTTAAGAATACAAAACTTTCCTCGCTGTGGGAAGCAAGCAGGGAAAAATTGACTTTCTGAAGGAGTTCAGGCGCAACAAGAAAAGGCGCGGAGGATTGTCCGATGACGAGGGGGGCGAGGGTCAAACGCAGTTCATCGACCAGGTTTTGTCGATAAAACCAATTGTTGATAATACCGCCGCCGAACAGCAGACATTGTTCGTGCTGACGAGTCGCAAGATGGTGATGCAAAAAAACCGCGGGATCATGGTGGCCAAAAACCAGGTTTTGCACACCACTTCCTGCAGGCATCGGCAGAGCCTGAGGCGAGATCAAAAATCGGGGTATGTGGGTCTGCTTCCAAAAAGGAATCGAAAGAGGCAGAGGGTGCTGGGCAAAAATGTACCAGGCTGGTGCTGTTCCCAATCGTCCGGGATGATCAAGACATTCGCCATTGGCGCGAACGCTGGTGGCGCCGACGATGATCGCATCAGCTGCTGCAATTTGGGCGCGCAAATGTTTCTGATCGGCCTGGCTGGATAGACCTACGGATTGACGTTCCGCATCACCCTCACGATCGTGAAGGCCGATGCGGCCGTCGATACTGGAAGCCATCACATTGATGATCTGCATAATTTAAGGCCCAACCTGACAAAGCATTCCGCACATGCTTTTGGAATACTACGGTTGGTGGCAAGGTATCAAGAGCTTGCTCGGGATTTCGATTCCAAGGCCTCATCGAGTTCAAGCTCGACTTCACCCGGGATACGACTCTTGGCAGCAGAAATCTCACTGACGAGGCGAGCCTTGGCTCGGTCGATCATTTCCTTTTCACCATACGAAGGCTGGCGCAAACGATCCTTGCCGGAAAGATCCCGCAGGACTTCGGCAATTTCAAACAAGGACCCGGAACGGATCTTGTCGGTAAACTCTTTCTTACGTCGATTCCAGATTGCCGAGTAGGTCTTTGGCGGTTGACCGAGAATCGCAAAGATACGCGCGATATCGTCATCGCTGACCAATTCACGGATGACATGAGGCGTGTTAATTTTCGGAAATCTTACCATCATTCCTGTAGCCAATATTTTCAGGATGTAATATTCCTGCGATTGACCACCCATTGTGAGGCTTTCAATTCCTTGAATTTCGCCTACCCCGTGAGTTTTATGGACTACTTTGTAGCCGGCTGGAAAGCTCATCACCGTCTCCTTCTCGTTACCGAGAATGTTTGTCAGGGAACCAGCGCAGCGGGGAACAACAGCTTATCAAAAGGAAGTCATCATTACCGTGTAGCAGTGGCGTTTTATGACAAAACAACGGAGTTTTGTCAATTCCTAAAATAGTATCGGAATTTTGTGAGAAATCATTAAAAATAAGCCCACAATCTGTTGAAAGTTGGAAAAATCGACCCCCTATACAAGACGACTCTTGCAATACGGGCACATTATAGGTAGTTTGCCTGCTTACATCGCCCGAAAACCGGGGCTATGCTAATCAAGCGCGTATAAGCTCTCAGTTAGGAAGGATATTGATATGGCTTTGAGCAAAGCTGAAACGTCCGAAATCGTTCAAAAATTCGCCAAGAAACCCGGCGACACTGCTTCTCCTGAAGTGCAAATTGCTTTGCTGACACGCCGTCTGCAGCAGCTAAATGGCCATTTCAAAGTTCATGAAAAAGATCATCACTCGCGTCTGGGCCTGATGAAACTTGTTGGCCAGCGCAAGCGTCTCCTCACGTATCTGAAGAACAAAGATACCAGCGCATACAAGAACCTCATTACAGAACTTGGCCTGCGTAAATAATACATACCAAAACTACAAAGCGTCTTTATCTCTCGCCAGTAACTTGATACTGTTGGCAAGAAGTGTAAAGACGTTTTTAATTTTGGCGGGCTGCCAATTTTTTTCGGAGTTTGCTTAAGATGTCCCTAATCAAGGAAGCCAAAGTCGGCGACAAAACTATATGTTTCGAATTCCAAAAGTTTGCGAAACAAGCCAATGGCTCCGTCATGGTCAGCTGTGGCGACACCCAGGTCCTGGTGACCGTATGTGCCTCAGAGACCCCCAAGGAAGGGCAGGACTTCTTCCCACTCAGCGTCGACTACATAGAAAAGTTTTACGCGGCCGGACGAATCCCTGGTGGGTTTGTTAAGAGGGAAACGAAGCCAAGTGAAGCCGAAGTTCTTACAGCCCGCGTGATTGACCGCCCCTTACGCCCCTCCTTTCCTGAAGAATACCTATGCGAAACTCAAGTTGTCTGTACGGTGATGTCAGTGGATCCCCTGCATCATCCAGCAACTTTGGCTATGGTCGGCGCGAGCACAGCTTTGATGATCAGCGATATCCCATTCAATGGTCCTGTCGCTTCCATTCGAGTTGGCAAAAAAGATGGGCAGCTTATTCTTGACCCTGTCCTGGGTGATGAAGGCGACCTCGATCTGACTCTCGCCGCCAATCCGGACGCTGTTTTGATGGTGGAAGCCGCCGCCAATTTCCTCTCGGAAGATGAGATGATCGAAGCGATTACCTTCGCTCATGAAGCCATGCGTCCTCTCTTCGAGATGCAAAAGGCCGTGCAAAAAGAAATCGGCAAACCCAAACGTACTTTGAGCGGCAACACACTGGCTGACACTGTTTATGCTGAAGTGCAGCACCTTGAAGGCCTGGCTCGCGAAGCCCTGCAAATCCGCGTCAAGCAAGACCGGGTTAAAGGTCTGAAATCGCTTAAAGATAAAATCATCAGTGACCTTAACCCTGATGGTGAGACAGCGCGCGGCCGGGCTTTGAGCGCGGCTTATGAGAAACTGGTTTATGTTTCCATGCGCAAGATGATTTTGGACGATCGCAAGCGGATCGACGGCCGTTCGTTCACCGATATCCGTCAGATCACCTGCGAAACCAAGGTTCTGAAAAGAACCCACGGTTCGGCTCTCTTCACCCGCGGCGAGACCCAGGCTTTGGCGACTGTTACGCTGGGATCGGCCGATGATGAGCAGCGGATGGATTCCATCCTGCAAGCCAACTTTAAGAAAAGCTTCATGCTGCACTATAACTTTCCACCCTTCTCGGTCGGTGAAGCCAAGCCTATGCGTGCTCCTGGTCGCCGCGAGGTCGGTCACGGTGCATTGGCTTATAAGGCTCTGGAAGGGATCCTTCCAGATTCCAACAAATTCAACTACACCATTCGTTTGGTTTCCGAAGTTCTGGAATCGAACGGTTCATCGTCGATGGCGACCGTTTGCGCGGGCACCATGGCTTTGCTTGATGCTGGTGTGCCCATCAAACAACCTGTGGCCGGTATTGCCATGGGTCTGGTGATGGAAGGTGATAAGTACGCGGTTCTCTCCGATATCCTCGGCGACGAAGATCACCTGGGCGACATGGACTTTAAAGTCACTGGCGGCCAGGAAGGCATCACAGCTCTGCAGATGGATATCAAGATTTCGGGTTTGAATAAAAAGATCCTCGCCGAAGCTCTGGCTCAGGCGAAAGACGCTCGTCAGTTCATCCTGAAAAAACTCGTGGCCACGATCAACGAGCCCGCAGAGTTGAGTCAGTTTGCACCACAGATCTTTGAAATCAAGATCAAGGAAGACAAAATCCGCGATCTGATCGGCCCCGGCGGCAAAACCATCAAGAAACTGGTGGCGGATCTGCAGGTCAAGATCGATATCAGCGACAACGGCATGGTTAATATCATGGCTCCGGATGGCGCCTCGGCTGAACGCGCCAAGCAAGCGATTCGTGCCATCACCGCCGATCCTGAAGTTGGTGCGATCTACCTCGGTACGATCAAAAAAGTTGTCGACTTCGGCGCCTTTGTTGAGCTGCGTCCTGGCCTGGAAGGGCTGCTGCACATCTCGCAATTGGAAAACCGTAAAGTCGATCGCGTGACGGATATCGTCAACGAAGGCGAGCAGGTTCTGGTCAAAGTGATCGACGTCGATCGCCAGGGCAAGATCAAGCTGAGCCGCAAGGATGCTTTGGGCAAACGTCCCACCGTTTAAGGGTGAGTCATGTTCCAATTTCGTTTTCATGAAGATTGCACACCGCGTTACATGACCGAGCATAGCGCTGCCGCTGATCTGGTGGCACGTGAGGCTCTGGTGATTGAACCCGGCAAGGTGGGTTGTGTCGCGTCGGGCGTTTGGATTTCCGAAGTGGAATGGTCCAAGGTTCCCGAGGGATTTATCCCCGAGCTGCAAATTCGCGCGCGCTCCGGACTGGCTCGCAAAAACGGTATCATGCTGGCTAACGGCGTGGGCACCATTGATGCGGATTATCGTGATGAAATCGGGGTTTTGCTGCTGAATCTTGGCAGCGAGCCCTTTGCTATTCAAAAGGGCGATCGCATCGCTCAGATGGCTTTGAACCTGGTGGGACGATTGAATCTTCCGGTTGGCGGGCTACGCCAGGGCGGATTTGGTTCAACCAGCGTTTGAGACCTTCAGGAGTTTGTAAGGCTTTTGATCGGTCAGCAAAAGAGCCTGATCGACCAGAATCCGACCCCTCTCACATTCCCCGACCTTGTAATAGAGCTGCCCCAAGGCCATCACCACCGGTCCTTTTTCACCCATGATACTGATGAGCTGTTCCAGCACATCAATGGCTCTATCCATATCCACACATTCCAGGCAGGCCTGCGTCAAAGCAAAGAGCGTGGACTGATTCTCAGTATCGACGCTGAGGCTTCGTCCGAGCCAGTACACGGCATCATCAGGCATGCCGGTTTTGCGATAAACCTGGCCGAGACCCGCCATCGATTCAGGGTCATTGGGTTTGATCGCCAGAGCCTTGCGATAGAAGGACAGAGCCTCTTCAGCCGCATAGGTCAGATAAGCGATACGCGCCAGGCCAAGATAGGCCTCGCGGTGCACGCATTCATCAGCGGTGCAGAGCTCAAAGCAGTTCATGGCACCATCAAGGTCATTATTTTTCAGCAGGAGATGCCCCTTGAAGAGCTGCAACTGCGCTCGAAACTCGGGATGCCAGGACCATGTTTGCAGGCCTTCATCGATCAAAGGAACCAGGTCTTCGAAAGCAACACTGCCGGATTCACGCTTCAGACGTTCGAGGAGCACATAAAAATCCTGATTGAGTCCAACAAATGTACCCTGAGGCGTCTTCGCTGCCAGTTTTGCAATAAAGGCCTCCACATGCGGCGCGGTATCGGCTGCATCGAATTGATACCGACATTGTTCCACGAGAGCCTGGCGGCTATACGCCGGCAGTTCTCGATCTTCAAAGACCTTCTGCAGTTCACGGGCCAGCGTTACATAATCGTTTTGCTCGACGGTGAAGGCAGGAGCCAGAACCTCGGCCAGCGGATGATAGGAGCTGACCAGCGGTCGAGCTCCACAGGCCATCGCTTCCAGTATCCAGAACGAGGCGTGGGCGCTTTCCATATCCGACTTGGGAATCCACGAGATCGCCAGATCCGTGGCGCTATAAAGGTCCTTTTGAAAGGGACTGGTGTCCTGAGCGATGAAGAGCAGCTGTTTCGCCAGCCCAAGATCGACAGCCAGGTATTTCAGGGCTTCCTTGTTTTCGCCGCTCCCGGTAAAGAGCAGGCGCATCTGAGACGCAAGGTCCTGGTTATGGTCAGTTAAATACTTCAGCGCGAAAAGCAGATTGCGCGCTCCACTGTCATGAGCCAAGGGATCACAGCAGCTGATCAGATAACTTTCACTCGGCAGCTTGATATACGTGCGGAAGCGCTCACGATTCTTCGGTTGAAAATCCATGCGACGCGTGTGAATACGCGGCGCCAGACACAGGATGCGATCATTCTCAACGCCCACAAAATTCAGCGATTCACTGGCTTCTTCACTGTACACAAGAAAGCCGCTGGCAAATTTCAAAAGATCATCCAGAGCCGGTTGATCATGATCCATGGCCCACTTCAAATCCATGGGATCGCTGGAAAAAACCAGCAGCGATTTCTGATGCTGGTGGCAATAGCGCAAGGCCTGCTGGGTGGACTGATCGATAAAGCCCGACGCAATCACCAGATCGGCACGAGCCAGTTCATCTTCCAGGCCGAGCATATAACCAGGCAGGTGCTGGTCTTCTAGAAAACTTTGGAGGGAAAGTTTGGACGTATAGATGGTCTTGCGAAGCGCATGGAGGAACGTGGCTGCACGAATGCTGTGAACTTCCGCCAGAGGCTCCAGCAGGTCAAAGGCCCGCAGATTCTGGCTCTTGCCAATGATGAGCAGGATGTTCAATTTTCCGTCCATGGGCTTCTTCCTGTATTCACGTTCGACTTCGAGACTCGGGGGGCCGGACTTCCGGAAATAAAGAAGTGAGATCGACTCGCATCCATTTGCTCACGACTCACGACAGACACACCCACTTGTAACTGTTCTGACGTGAGTTCCAGCGCAGCCTGAATCGGCACACGTATCACGCGGACCTCTCCTGGTTCCACTGGACCCACTTTGAATTTTCTTTCATCGACCTTGATCTGTTTGCCGGCAAGGTTGGCAACCTTGGCTTCGACCATGCTGGCCGTAACCTGGGAATTGTTGCGAATCGTAACTTCAAGCCGCGCCTGCTCCCCGCCTTCGAGGATGCCTGCCGTCTGGCCACCGGTTTCCTGGGTCAGCTTCAAGGCGATATCAAAGCGAGGCACTTCACCTGCCTTGATTTCAACACTCAGAGGTCGTTCCAGACTAGCCAAAGGACCACCACTGCGAGCCAGGCCGACCCGAATCCGTACCGGACCTTCCTTGGCGCTCATTTTGATTTCATAGCGAATGACGCCGCGCAATTCCTGGCCAGGTTCGACACGACCAATCAAGACTTCTGATGTTCCGAGATTGTTGCGATTGCTGGAGACGAACACGGAAAGACGTGTGATCGCTTCCTTGCCCAGGTTTTTAACTCGCCAAGGGATCAAAGCCGGCTGACCTTCCTGAATCTCAAAACGGTCCTCGAGATCGATCGTGAACTTGAGGCGTCGGGCGTCAAAGGCGATGCGTTCCTGAGCGGTTTCAGCCCAGTCGACATTGGATTTTGATTCCAGCCATTGTTCCGTCGTGCCGTCGAGTTTTTCCAGGTTTTCCCGGAGGAACTGGGACACGCTGGCTTTCCAATAACTGGAACGCAGGCGTTCTTTAGGCATCGGCACACCATCACGCTGGGCCAGCTCGGTTAAAAGCTTTTGAGCGAAGTCGAGCGGAATATCCTTGGGCGGCACCTTGCTGGCTGCAGGATTCACTTCCGGCAAAAGATAGAAGGCTTTCCATTCTTCGTGCTGGTTGGCAATACGGGCCTTGCCATGATCCAGACTATGATCCAGGTAACGTTCGCTCTTATAGCGATAGTCACCCAAAAGATTCCAGTTATCCTTGGTCTTATGCACCGGCTGCAGCCAGATGTCAGGCATGATGCCTGTGTTCTGAATGGAGATGCCTTTGGGCGTAAAATAGCGGGCTATGGTCAACTTCAAGGCCTGTTCACCGGGCAGTTCAAAGACAGTTTGCACCGATCCTTTGCCAAAGCTGGGTTCACCGATCACGAGGGCCCGACCATGATCGCGCAAGGCACCGGCCACGATTTCACTGGCCGAGGCCGTGTCACCGTTGGTCAGAATCACCAGCGGATAGTCAAAGCGATAAAGGTTATTTTTGGCCATTTCATATTCACGGCTGCGACCCTGGGTGGACAGAATACGGCCTTCATCGATGAATAGATCCGCGACTTTCACGGCCTGATCCAAAAGACCACCAGGATTGCCACGCATATCCAAAATTACACCGGCCAGAGGATCGGCATCGCGTTGGGCCCGAATCATGGCATCACGCAATTCCAAAGCCGTGCGCGAGGAAAAGCTATCGATATAGGAGTACAGGATTTTGCCTTTTTCAGTCGGCAGCAGTTTGGATTCCACGGAATCCACTTGGATAATTTCCCGGGTCAGCGAGAGACGGCGTGGCGCAAAATCACCTTCGCGCAGAACAAACAGATTGACCTTGGTTCCCGGTTCGCCACGCATGTACTGCACGAGATCATCCAGAGTGGTTCCGAAGGTACTTTTGCCATCGATCTGCATGATGCGATCGAACTTGGACACACCGGCACGTGCCGCGGGGCTTTTGGGCAAGGGTTTGATCACGGTCAGGACATCATCCTGAATACCAACCACCACACCCAGTCCACCGAACGAACCTTCTGTTCCCTGACGGAGGTCACGGTATTCATCCGGAGTCAGAAGATTGCTATGAGGGTCCAGGCTCGCAAGCATGGCCGAAAGAAATTGAAAGGCGCCGGAAGGCGTTTTACGCGATTTTTCACGTGGTCTTTGCCGTTCGAGAAACTGGCTGGTGCGTAAGGCATCACGCATCAGGTCATCGTATGTATATCGAGAACTGAAGCGAAATCCAAGCGAATCAGAGCCTTTGGTCAAACGCAGGGAACGATCGTTATTCACGGTGAGAAGGGCTTGATCGTTCTCATGCAGGGATCTTAGCGTGGATTCCATCAGCTGACGATTTTCAACGCGCGGTTCATCGACATAATAGTTTTGGACAATCGTGATGATCGAATCGATCAGCAAGGATTCCGAAACTTCAAGTCGATCAGAGGCATCAGCGCCTTGACCCGACCGTGTCATGGCTGGTGATTCACGTTCACCAATAGCCTTGAACGTCATGAAGTTGAAGGGTTTTTGACCCTCCCGGCTCAGCACACCCCGCTCTGAATGCAAAGCGAAATAAAACGCCAGACTCAAGATGGGCCATAATGCGTATTGCAACATTTTTTTCCAGTCCATCATGTGCTGCTTCTCCTAGGAGACCTATCGACAACTAGGAAATTTTGTTTAGGTGCTGGGCAAAAGAGGCTCGGTAGGGTGTTTTTTTGCGGAATTATGATCGATCGTAAGGATTTAACTTTATTGATGTAATGGGGTTAGGGGGAGGAAGTTGCAAAAAAGACTCAAAGAAAAGCCAAAACCGCCGAAGAGTTATTTGGAGCATTTGGCAAAAGAGCACTGAGGTGTTTATGAGTTGGGAACGGATACCAGGACCTGGCATCAAGGTGTGCCGTGATTTCTGCTCGAAATCGGGCGACGGCGGCTACGGCAGGATTTTCCTGGCTTCAGCCCTTCTCCTCCTCCCCAGTTTCGCCCTCGCCTTGCCTCCCTCGCCTCCTACGATACCTCAACAAAAAACCCTGGAAGAATCGGTCTGGCTCGCTGAAAGCGATCAGCTGGATACCCTGGAAAAGGCTGCTGCGCGCTTGGTTCAGGAGAACCCGTATTCAGCCTACGGTCATTATCTTTTGGCTGAACTCTATCTGAAGGAATTCAAACAGAGCCCTTCGCAACTCCGCTACCTCAAGCAGGCTTCGGAATTGGGACAGCAGGCCATGGAGCTGAGCCCACGCGAAGAGTATGGCTATATCGTGTCGGCCCAGGTTTTGGATCTGATGGGGTATACAGACAATGCGCTGTCCATTTTGGAAGGTGATAGCAAGGTTCCCATGCGGGAGTCCTGGCGCGTGGATTTTCTGCGCGGCCAGCTGCTGACCGGTCAGACGACGGAATCGGTAGTGTTGAAGCATTTCGATCGCAGTATGAAAGCCGATGCCCAGGCTCGCAATATCGTCATCCCCTATGTGATCGCCACCATGCAATCGCATTCCCACGGCGAAGATTTAATTGGAGACCTTCGCGTCTGGCGCGAGCGTTATCCTCATGAGCTGTTTGATTTGAGCCTCGCTATCGCTCTCAGCGATAATCAAAAGTATCTGGAAGCGCATCAGATTTATGCGCAACTGCAGAAAACTCATGCGGATTTAACGGAAGCCTTTATCAACGATGGCATCATACTCTATAGCCAATTGAATAAGCCCAAGGAAGCGCACAAAATCCTGTCTGAAATACTGGAGCATAAAGGGTTGGATGTCAGCCGACGGACCCTGGTTCTAGCGCATATGGCCAGTCTGCAACTGCAGGATGGTCGCAAGCCTGATGAAGCTCGCAAACTTTTTGCGGAAGCCATTACGATGGCGAAGAACCCCATGGAATGGGTCGCCTTCTCGCACCGGGCCTATGAGAAGCATCAACGGCTGATAGATTTCGTGGGTCTGCTCGATGATCTACGGCCTGTACTTTCCAGTTCGAGCTATCTTTATGCTCTGCAGGGCGAAGTCCTCTCCGAGCGGCTGTCGCTGCATGATCGCGCCATCGAATCCTTCTCATCCGCCATCCTTTTGGATCCGGAGCGTAGCGAATTCTACAACGGCCTCGGTTTAACCTACTATCGTATGCATCAGTTGGATAAGGCTCTGGCTATCTTTAATGAAGCCTCCAAACTGGATCCGCAGGATGCCACGGCCCGTTATAATGAAGCCTGTGTGCTGGCGATCCTAGGCCGAACCAACGAAGCCTTGGGCTCCTTGAAAGCCGCCATTGGCCTCGATCCCAGGCTGCAGCAGACCGCCCGCCTGGACAAGGACTTCAGCAGCATTCGCGTGACGGAACAATTCCAAAGCCTGACCAGCACCAATCCCGTGACGGCTGGTCGACCCTGATATTGATGTTCATCGATTGATTTTGCCCCGACCTTGCTGTCGGGGCTTTGTTTTTTTGCGGATTAATCGGCCAGCATGGGCTTGAGTTCGCGGGGGTACATCAGGACCTTTTCCGTCTTCTTCTGAAATTCCGTCAGGCCTTCGGCCCAGAAGGGATCTTTGAGGCTGAAGTTGGTGGTCATGTGATCATGCGCCTTGAGGTGTCCCAGGATCAGATCAATTGGCAGATTGACGAAATCATATTCATAGGGCGGCTGCTTCCACGCAAAACCCTGAGGCGCCAGGTCCATGGCCGCGCGCATGATCGCCAGGCCCAAGGGGAACGTGTGCAGCTGCCGGGGATCCAGCACGTGAATCTGAAAACCGCGACAGACCTCACCCGCCCATTTCTGGGACGTCGGTTGAAATTCCGCGGGACGCAAATAAAAACCAGCACTTCGGTAGTAATCCAAAACGCGCGAGGCGTACTGAGCCCCATCCTTGATGTAGGGCGCCCCTACAAACTGAAAGGGCAGACCCGTGCCGCGACCTTCCGAGAGATTGGTACCCTCCAGCATCACTGTGGCGGGATAGGCATAAACAGGATCGATAGTCGGCAGGTTGGGTGACGTCAGGATCCAATGCTTATAGTATTCACCCCAATAGGCGGCTGGATTCCAGCTTTCCATAGGGATCACCTGCAAGTCTGCACCGATCTCGGCATTGAAAAAGCGGGCCGATTCCGCCACGCTCAGGCCATGCCGCAGGGGAATCGCATATTCACCCACAAAGGAACGGGCCCCGGCATCCAGGACGCGCCCTTCCATGGCTTCGCCCCCCAGAGGATTGGGACGATCCAGCACCACCACCCGCTTGCCCAGTTTCCTGGCGATCCGCAGGCATCCGGCAATCGTGTATTTGAAGGTATAGACCCGGCAACCCACGATCTGCAGATCAACGATGATGGTGTCGATGCCGTCGAGCATCTCCGGCTTGGGTTCGCGGGTTTCAGAATAGAGGCTAAAGACGGGCAAACCAAAAGGACCAGCATGCGCGTGGCCGGTTTCAATCATATTATCCTGGACCGTGGCATGGAAACCATGCTGCGGCCCAAAGAATGCCACCAGCCTGGACCCCAAAAGGTCACGCAGCAAATCCCACGACGATTTGAAACTTTGCGTGACAGAGGCCTGATTGCAAAGAAGGGCACAGCGGCCCCAGGCTTGAGCTGCATTGGGTGCAGCTGCCAGTACTTCAATTCCGAGCTTCACGGCCTGCCCTCATCCGCGTTTGTTGACCTGACTGATCAACTTATTGAGTGTTTCTTCAAGGCTTGCGCCATTGACAGTGGGAATGACACTGCTTTGGTCGGTCGCATGTTCACCATGACCGATCCACATATTGGGACCCAGTTCGTTTATCTCGAAGAGATAGTTAACGCCCTGGTGCAGAAAATTGAAACGGTGAATTTTAAATAATTTGCTGCCGTCTGGTATTTTGATGGCCTTCCAGTCCATTGCTGCCCTCTTTCTGGATATCCGCCGGGGAAGTGATGCATATCACTAACTCTAAACAATTCGGCAGTCTGCGTCCAGAGAAACCCTGAATCAGCGGCGCTGGTCGGTGTTGGTCGATTTTTTGGGGCGTTGTCCGCTGAGCATGGCCTGAACTTTCCGGAGTTCGATATCCTGGCCAGCCCGGAGCGTATCGCGTGGGATCACCTGGTTGGTGGTGACGCGTGCGAGGGAGAGCTTTTGTTTAGGGGGCGTGGTCGCCGCGGCCCTTTGAGCAAGGCCAAGAACCAGAAACAGCGCCGCGGGGAACACGAGGATTTTCATGCAGCTGACCCCGGATTATCACTGGTCTTGCGGGTGATGAAATCCTGCAAAATTTTTTCGTTGTCACGATCGATCTGCACGATTTTGATGGCTATTCCGGCTTCTGTATCCTGCACCACGGCATTTTCCTTGCCGACCAGCCGGGCCATCTTTCCATTAAAAAAGATCGCGCAATCCGGCTCCAGTTCGGCCCAGACTTCGAGAATGCTCGACTGATTGAAGGGGAAACGATTCGGACTGTCAAATTCGAGAAAAAATCCGGTGTGCGAAATATCGCGGGCTGAGGTCTCATAACGAATCTGGGCGCCAATGGAGGCGATTACGACACGCATAGGACGTTCCAGCCGTACGCGCTTGACCTTGCGACTTTCTCTGTTCTGCTGAGCGGATGCGGACATGAAAAAACCCTCTCGCACGACGGTCCAATGACTTATGGAGTATCGGCTCGAGGGTAATTTTCTTGAGGCCTTTACGCCCAAGCAGGGCGAAAAATCCTTACTTTTTAGCGAGTTCGCTCTCGATGACTTTCTTGAACTCTTCGTATGGCAGAGCCCCCGACAGGCGGCGGCCGTTCACGAAGTAAGCGGGGGTTCCAGTGACACCCACCTTTTCAGCCGAACGGATGTTGTTCTCGATAACTTCCAGCTGTTTCGCTGGGTTACTGGTACACGCTTCAAACTTTTTCATGTCGAGACCAATGGTCGTCGCATATTTTTTGAAGTCGGCATCGCTCAGGTTCTTCTGGTTCTTGAAGAGTTCTTCATACATTTCCCAGAATTTGCCCTGATCCTTGGCGCAGTGCGAAGCGATGGCAGCGGGTTTCGCCCGGTTGTGGAAGCCCAGCGGGAAATCGCGAACGGCCCAACGGATCTTGCCCTGATAATCCTTCATGATGCGTTTCACCGTCGGCTGGACGCGCTCGCAGAAAGGACACTGGAATTCCGAGTACTCGATGATCGTGATCGGGCACGCGTTACCGTTGCAGCCCACAGGCTTGGTGTCTTTGGCATTGGGGCCGTATTTAATGGGATCAGCATCGTTCAGTGTGAGTTTGAAGACCGGCTCTTTGGGTTCTGGATACTGAATTTCAAGCTGCTTCTTGGCAATACCTTCGGCCAGGATGTTCTGGAACACGTCCTGAGCTTTCTTGCTCTTCAGATAGTCCGTGATCATCTTTTTCTTTTCAGCATCGCTTTTGTCTTTCAACGCCGGATAATCCTTGAACTGGTCCATGGCTTCCTTGATGTCGCCATCCGAGACCTTGGTCCGTGCATCGAGATAATCATTGCGTGCCTTTTCCACACTGACTTTGCCTTTGTCAGCAAGACCTTGCCAGAACTCATCCAAGTATTTTTCGCGCGCAAGTTCCGAGATCAATTCATAACGCTTCTGTTCGATCTCGTAGAACTTGCCCTGATGGTCTCTGGCGAGATCTTCGACCGCATAAGCTTTACCGTTAATCTTAAAGGCTGGCTCTGCCATCGCCTGGCTGTTCATGAAACCAAGAGAAAGAAGACAGGCCGCTGCGAGCCAATGCTTCCATTTCGCAAGCGTCTGTGGTTGGGTGGTCGTCGCCATAGAGATTTTCGAGCTCCTCAGGTAGAGTGTTAAGGCTTCCCGGCTTTCTTAGCGGGTGGACTTATGATAGATTCGGAACCATGATAAATCGATAAAAATTGTCAACTCTCTCGCAAGAGGGTCAAGGCGGTTAGCCTGCCATGCAGCCGCAACGACAATGGATGCGCAGAAACTCAGGGAGGAGCCATGGCAGATAAACAGGACAACCTGCTGGTATGGGTGGACATGGAAATGTCCGGCCTGAATCCAACGACGGATGTTGTCCTTGAAGTCGCCGTATTGCTGACCAACAAGGATCTGGAAATCGTCGCGGAAGGACCTCAGCTGATTGTTCGCCAGCCCGCTGAACTGTTTGCGAAGATGGATAACTGGAACCAGGAACATCACACAAAATCTGGTCTTTGGCAGGCTGTGATCGCCTCACAGGTCGCCTTGCAGGAAGCCGAAGCAGACGTTTTGAATTTTCTCAAGCAACATGTTGGCCCAAGGCAATCACCACTCTGCGGCAATTCCATTGCCCAGGATCGTATGTTCCTCATGAACCACATGCCGCAAGTGAATGAGTATTTGCATTACCGCATGATCGACGTCAGCACCATCAAGGAATTGGTCAAACGCTGGTATCCAGGCGGACCTGCGGCACCAGCCAAAACCAATCAGCACCGCGCCCTGGATGATATTCGTGAGAGCATCAACGAGCTGCGGTTCTATCGGGACCAATTCTTTGTGAAGCTTTGAGGACGACTTTCCAAAAAAAAGCGACCCACGTCATCCGGTCGGCTTCCAAGCCCACAAAAAATGATGCTAATATCAAAAATAGGACCCTCTGGCCATGCGGACGAACCGCGGTTTGAAATGGTCCTATAAGCTAAATGCTTAGGAAAGGAGGTGGTGCTGTGGTGTTGTTCGACTGCACTAGTAGCACGGAGGTGAGTGTCTCTTAGTAGACCTCTCCTCCACTACTGACCGGCTTCCTTGGGAGCCGGTTCCAAGACTTCTTTACCGCCGATTGCGTTCCTGCCCGCGTACATATTCCATGAAAGCACCCTTGTCTTCCATGATCGTCTGATAACGGCTGTGATTCATTCCACGATGGCCTTTGTTGCCACGTTGGCCTTGATTATTCTGTCCGTTGCGGTTCTGCTGCGCGTTGGGACCGTTGCCACGGTTGTTCCCTATGGGCGCGCCGCCTTTCATCTGATTCTTCCGCTCAACAATTTCCCACGCCCGCAGAACAACGCCTTCGGACAGAAGCTCGGTGACGAATTCATCAAGAGTGACACCTTCATCAGCAGCCTGCTCACGCAGTTTTCTGACCAGGGTTTTGGAGAGTTTTACGCGCAGCTGCTCATTGCTCTCACCAGCAGCGACGGCTGGCGCCTGGGCTTTGATGATGGAATTATCGCGGATGATCACCGATTCAGAAGCCGTGAATTTTTGCTCCAGCGGTGGCAGTTCTTCGGTTTCCTCGTCGGATTCCATGGTCTCGATTTCTTCGGGGACAGATTCCTGGGCGGACTTGGCGAGAATTTTGCCGGTTTTGTTACGTTTGATCACCGGAGCCGTCTCCTCTTCCTGCTTTGATGCGGTTTCACTCTTACGAGTTTTGGGACTGGCTTTCTTGCTTGGGGCCTTGGCCTTTTTAGCTTTCACCTTTTCCGCCATTCGATTCTATCTCCAAACGTTATAAACGGGACCCGTGTTGGTATACGGGTGAATTGAAAAAAATTGGGATCATGCAGTACGAAAAATCAGGATCCATGCCACGCCGGGCTATGAGTCCGAAATCCTGGTTTTGTTACCCTGGGATTATCGGTTAGCGACTGGGAACCAAACATATGTCTGGCGGAACGCTATCTCATTACTTTTGTAGGGGCTTGCACGGGTTCATGGAACCCTTCCGGAGAAATGGCAATCCTTGTGTACAATATCCTCTGCCTTAGCAGGCCGCCTCTCGTCAAGGGTAATCATCGAACATTTGGGGAGAAAACTTGAGCGATTCTGTTCATCATGAGCGCGCGCACCGATTTTTGTCAAGGTTTACCGGAAATTATAGCGAGAGGTCCTGGCCCTTCACAAGTGTTATTTGTCCCGTCACCGGCCGAGGTCCAGGGACAAATTCTCCCTTAATTTTGCCAATTTGTGTACCATAAGGTGCAGAATGGAATTTAAAAGAGGTAAATATGCGCAGCCGCCCCCCATGTGGTTCCACCCTCAAAACCTGGAGCGTGGCGCTCGGCGTATGTGTGCCGGGCCTTGCCCTGCAGGCTACAGAACGGACCCATCTGCGACTCGCGCTCCATGATTCCATTCGCACCGTCGATCCCCGTCAAACTGTGGACGAGAATTCCCGTTCCATCGAAGACCTCATCCATTGCAGCCTCATGCAGCGGGATGCAGACGGCCAGCTGATTCCAGGGCTTGCGGCGAAAGATCCCCAATGGAAATCACCCAAAATTCTTGAAGTCACTGTGAAAGCGGGCGTGAAATTTAGCGATGGCAGCGCGGTCACTGCGAACGATGTTGCAGCCATCTATCATGCACTGGTCACCGACAAAGCGCTGGCTCGCAGCCGCTCCTTCCAACAGGTCACAGCCGTGCAGGCGCAAGGCGAAACGGTTTCGTTCACCTTGCACGAACCGGATGCGAGTTTCATCGGTAATCTTGTCGTTGGTATTCTTCCGGCAAAACTTGCCAAAACCCGAACCATTGATCCTATTCAAAGTCCTAGCTGTGGTCCATATCACATGAAAAGCCACGAATGGAATAGCATCATTTTGAAAGAGAACCCGCATTATGCCGGCTCGCCAAAACTGCGATTAAAGCAGATCGAAATCCGGTTCAGTCTCGATGAAAAGATTCGCCTTGCGCAGCTGCAGGCGGGTGAACTCGATCTCGTGCAGAACGGAATCAGTTTGCCTGGTTTGAAAGAGATTGCCAAAAAAAATCCCCAGCTCGAGGTTCTGAAGCGTCCTGGTTTGAACACGACCTATCTTGGTTTTAACCTGCGTGATGGACTCGCAGGCCAGGCAGCCGTCCGCGAGGCCATCGCCCATGCCATCAATCGGGACGAAATCATAAGCATGATCCTGGGTGGGATGGCGACCCCAGCGACCACCCTGCTGCCACCGCACTCGCCTTTCTTGAATCAGGAGCTGAAACCAAGACCCCTGGATTTGTCCTTGGCCGAAAAGATTTTGGACGACGCGGGGCTCACGAAAAAAGGCGAGACGCGTCTTGCGTTGAATTACAAGACCACCACCGATATCACCAGCATCAGCATCGCGAAAGCCATCGCCGCGCAGGTTAAAAAAATCGGCATTAAGATCGTGGTCGAACCTGTGGAATGGCGTCGCCTCAAACAGGATCTGGACGCCGGTCGGGTGCAGCTTTGGAGTTTGACCTGGGACGGCGGAACAGATCCGGATATGTATCGTCACGCGTTCGCCACCCGCAGTTTTCCGCCACGTGGTGACAATCGAGGCCGATACAGCAATCCCAAATTGGACGAAGTCCTGGAAAAGGGTAAAATAACCAGCAGTCAGGACCAAAGGATCAGGATCTACCAGGAAGCGCAGATGCTTCTGGATAAGGATTTGCCTTATATTTTCCTCTGGCACGAAGACCAGTTCGCTGTGGTCAATCGGGCACTGAAGGGATTTCAGCTTCGTGCGGATGGCCGTTACACAGCTCTCACCGAGGCCTTTTTTGTTCCCTAAGGACGTGCCCCAAAAGGCCAGAATGTTCGGCAGCGCTGGCTCGGTGGGATGGCCTTGATCCACACAGCTAAACTGGTATTATTAAACAACTGCGAAGTATGGACATAAAACGATGAGCAAAAAAATCCTTGTGGTCGACGATTCTGTCACGGCTCGCCGCCTGGTTGTGAGCCATCTGGCGGGATTGAATCTGCAGGTGATTGAAGCCGGTGACGGCAAGGATGGACTCAGCAAGCTGCACGACCATCCCGATACAGGTTTGATCTTTACCGATATCAACATGCCCTGGATGAGCGGTCTTGAAATGATTGCAGAGCTCAAGAAGGTCAAGGCCTACCAGCATATTCCCATCTGTATGCTGACGACAGAAACAGGTTCCGATGCCCTGACGCAGGCCAAGGATCTGGGCGTGAATGCCTTCCTCGTCAAACCTGTGCAAAAAGAGCAGCTGTTGGCCATCGTCAATGGCTACCTGCATTCAGCCTGAATCAAAGCGCTGCGCCCTCGCCTATCTGCCAGCTACGAGGGTTTTCCACCATATACTTCACCAGACTATACTTGAGATGATCATCAAAGGCCTGCGGCTGCATCCGTTCTTTCATTTCCAGAATGATCTGCTTCTTTTCCAGTTCCAGATTATCCAGATAAAGTTGCTTCAGGCCCTGATAGCGTTTGGGGTCCTTATCACGCATCTTCTGCAGCTCTTCGTTAGCCTGTCGACGCAAATCCGTGTCGGGCATAGCCTTACGGGTCGCAGCCACGGCCGCAACCGCTGGCGGCGCGAGATTCCGTGCTGGAGCCGCCCGTCTTGAGCTCTCATCCGCCTCGGCGGCGTCACGGGTCAAGTGACTCTTCAAACTATGCGAAGCCAGGAATTCCAGCACTTCACGCTGACGCCAGGACACCGGCGCCGCAAGGCTGGCCCGAGCCAGGGTTTCCATATCACGCGCATAGGTGGAGTGATCATTGAGAATGCGGGCAAAGGCTTGCAGTCGATCATTCAGACTTTTCTTCGGCGCATTCAATTCATGCACGGCGGCGCTTTCTGCGAGCCAGCCTGGTAAACGTAGAATGTCGGTGGCCTTCTGACGAAGCGTCCATTCATAAAAGAGGGTCGTGTAACTCAGCAGAAGATTGCCTTCGATGACCATGTACCCAACCGGTTGAGCACGCTCGGCGTCATCGAGTTCGCGCCAGAGCTGAAGACACGCTTCCGTGGAAAGACCGCTGGAAGGAGCCATGATCGGCGTAATTTTCTTGATCACCGGATCCATCGTATGCTCGCGGAAATAGCGGGCGCAACGCTGTTCGTACGCCTGCATCTCGCCTTCGCGCAGCTCGGTATCATTCATCTGCCAGACCACGAGCAAAGGATCGCTGTCCTGCTCCACGGCGAGGTAGTCGAGTTCCTGCGGATTTTTCAGAACGCCATGGTCCATCAGCTTGCGACCGACCTTGGTCAGGAGCCGCATTTTCTGGCGAAAGGGGCTCCAGTTTTCCGGTGGCTCACGCGGCACAGGCAGCGAGAGACCATTGAACATATTCTCAAACGATCGACCAAAGACCGAGTCCCAACGGAAACTACTCTTTTCCCAGAGCGTCGCCTTCTGCAGCTGCAGAAAAACAAACTGTTCGAGCTGAACGAGGTCAAGCCAGACCGAGGGACGCAAAGGCAAGGGTTGGCTGCGTCCCAGGAGTCGATGCACACGCGGCTTGCCATCAAGCAATCGTGCCAGTTCTGCATAAGGCTCGCCGTAACCCAACAGCAGCTCAGCCGCCATCGGAGCCGGACGGAAGACCGTTTTCCACGAGCCCTGCGCATCGCGACGACGTTCCTCGCGATCAAAGAGCGGCACGGGCTCAAACTGTTCCTGGGTCGCTGCAGGATAAACCTGCATGCTGCGTAGGATCTGGAGGACACGAAGAAAGAGGAACGATCGCGTGCGACCATGGCCCGCGAGATTTTTTTGCAAATTGTCTGGACTGAGATGCAGCCATTTTTGGCCTTGGAGAATCTGCTGCTGGGCCTGCTGCATGAGAACCAGCAGGGCGCTCAGTTCGGCATCGGTCAAAGCGGGGCTCAGACCGGCGGCCATGCTCATGCTGTAGGGGTCGGCTTCCAATCGGCGCAGCTGCAAGGCCAGCTCGAAGGCTTGGATCCACCAGAGAGGCGCCATGAAAGTGGACATGATACTAGGTTCGGCCATGCAATGAAATCCAGCCTATAGTCGACCAACGCCGTTGGGGACGCGAGTGGAAAACATTCTGCAGAGGGCCAGCCGGAAACGCAAGCGCTTATCCCAGGCGGTTCCTGGAGCCGGGCCTCGATGCCTTTGCAGATTTCATGGCAGAGTAGAAAAGACCTGATCACTCTGGGCGAGTTTGATCAAACCCTGACGCAGGCTATTGCGACAATACTTGCGCAAATCCCCCAGGAGGCCCTGGAGAGTCGAACTTTTCAGCTCGACGAGCACATGAATGTTGTAGGTATTCTGAAGCGCCGCTGCGGCATTTGGGTCGGAAATCTTCTCGTAGTAGATGTCACGGATCAAATCCCGGGTCACGCGGGTTTCCAAAAGTTTTTCCAGCTGCTGCGTAACCACGCCGCGATCGGATGGCTCAAGATTTTGAAATAATTTATCTTTTTTCCAAAAGAGAACAATTTCATTCTGAAGCTGCAGCCTTGTATCATTCAAAGCCGAAGCCTCGGCCTGCTTCAGACCAAGCGGCAGGTCAATGACCTTGGTCTTCACGCTATGATACTCGATAATATCGCCGGATTTCACAACATTGGCATGATCGACGGTGACCCAGTCGGGTCGCTCGCGACGACTTTGTTCCGTCACACGCACCTCGTTCACAGAAGCGGTGTGCTGACAGGCGCTGATGATTGGGAACAGATAACAAATAAACCGAAAAAACTTCAAGTCCCTGATCCTTTACGTCGCTCTTCCTCACGCTTGGCGCCTTTTTTCTCGGCCACCACGTCCGCAAGGTTACGGCCAGATGCATCGCGAACTTCCCTGATTTTGGTCAGGACCCGCTCCAGCAGGAAAGGATCATTCTTGATAATTTCGCGCAGGATTTCAAGTTCGTCAGCAGATCCACGTTCTTTGGACTTAGCGGTTTTCGACATGGGTTGTCCTCCTGGTTTGCTTGTCGGCAGATTGGAGGCAGAGTTGGAGCCCGGCTTAGTCGTAGACTTGACGAATGTTATGAACGTCGCCTGTGCTCAGCGAGCGGAAGCTCATGTTGGGACCAATATAAGTCTTGGCATGCATCACGGAATCAGGATCGTCGTCCACTTCCACATGGTCCAGGCCCAGCAAATGGCCAAACTCATGCAAGAGAACCGTTTCAGCATCCACGATGTCCTGATCTTCACCCAGATATTCGGTGGACTTCATCGCATCGCAGAAATGATATGTTTCACCATTCAGAATGATATCACCCTTGACGATGCGGTCTGAACCGTTGGCATTTTCCCAGACAGTTGTTGCCAGTGTTGTATCAGCCTTGCCAGTCGATGATTTCCAATTCTTTTCGTAATAAACCATGGTCATCGTATCATCGAGACTGGAATAAAGTTCATCACCGCGAGGCATTTTTGCGATCCCGACAAAGGTCAGGACTTCGCGGCCCATCGCATCATTCCATGACTCGCCAGCCTGAATCGCGGCTTCGACGACAGTATCGGGAGTGGTGTCATCGATATAGAAGCTGACTTTTTCAGTCCAGCCTGTAAGGCTATGAAAAGGGCCCTCAGCCTGTTGTTTGGCTGTGGCGTTGGCATTTCGATCCTCTTCGATCGAACGACGGTTTTGGGCTGTGCCACAGGCAGCAAGTGTAAGACTCAGAGTTGTGGCAATCAGGGCTCGCATGAAGCCTCCCAGCAAAATTTCTCTAGCTGGATCCTTGCCACTAGCTTGAACATACTCATACCTTCGGCCCCTCCTGGCCCAATATGAACGACACTTCGGACCCAGCAATAATACATGAATTGTGCCAGCTTAGAGAGGCCTAGATCAGATGTTTAAGAATCCCGAGACTCCAGCTCCGCGAGACTTTATGCAGCGACAAACTTTCTGCCGGTGCGTAATTAAGTTCTGAAGCCTCGTAAGTAAGTTGAACGGCCCAGGAAAGTTCATAGAAATAATCGACCTGTCCATTCCAGGTCCGTGTCTCACCCGTGACACTGATGCGTTTGCGTTCAAAGCTTTCTGGCAGACCAAGTTTCTCAATGCGATGCCAACCCAGCTCCAGACCCGATGCGACGCGCACGCGATCCGAGAGATTCAGGATAACGCCGACATTAAGTCCTGGAAGGCCGTAGCTGATCTCACCGCCTTTGCTATCACGCGATGACGCGGCTACGAGCACGCTGGTCTGCGTACCGAGGTAATAACCAAATCGGCCCATCAGAGGCAGATGAAAGGAATAAGAGATCCGCGCCTGATGACCTTCGTTCGAAAAGGAAAATATATTGGCGTCGTCGGTGAGATGACCCTTCCAGCGACTGGTGACCAGGCCGTAACTGACGGAAAAATTGTGTTCCCGCCGAAAACCCCGTACGGCTCGGCTCCACTCTTTGGGCAATTCCGGGCGTACCAAGGGCTCGGCCACTTCCTGGGCGTTCCCACCAGAAGGCATCATCGCCCAGCCAAGGATGAGCAGTACAAACAAAACCCTGGTCATGAAAGCTCCGGAAACTTGATTCGTGCTACAGTTTTAACCCATTTCCCGCTAGTATGAAACGCCCTTTCGCCGTCTGTCGTGCGAACAAAAAATGGAATGATAGGATTTCGACTGATGCTGAATTTCATACCAACCTTATATGCTGAGACGAGTCCTGTTGAAACGATCGCTGGCCTGCCCTGGGATTGGGTGGCATCGGCCATCGTATTCATCGCCGTGGTGATCGCCTTTTTCTTTCTAAGGCGGTTCATGGGACAGCCGATCCCACCTCGTACCGAGGAGCCACCTGCTGAGGCTCCTGCCATCCCGGAAGCCCGCCGGGAAGTGGCTTTGGAGGTTCCGACAGAAGCTGCCGAGCTGGCCGAAATTCGCGCGGATGATCAGGCATCCTGGCTGCAGCGTTTGCGTCAGGGTTTGAGTAAAACACGGACGCACTTGAAAGATAATCTTTCTCGATTGCTTGGCGGCCAGAAACTCGATGAGCAGACCCTGGAGCAGGTGCATGAGGTGCTGTTTCGCAGTGACCTGGGCGTGGAAACGGCCGATTACCTGGTGGATATTTTACGCAAACGATTCGGCGGCCAGAGTGCAGCCCCGGAATGGTCGGTGATCTCGGCTGAACTCAAACAAGCCGTCACAGCTTCCTTGCAGGGCATGGAAGATGCGGCCTTGAATACGCCCGCCGAAGGGCCTTTTGTGATTCTGGTGGTCGGTGTGAATGGGGTCGGCAAGACGACCAGCATCGGCAAACTCGCCGCGCGTTACGTGGCTGAAGGCAAGTCGGTTCTGCTTTGTGCTGGTGATACCTTTCGGGCTGCCGCCATTGAGCAGCTTCAGGTTTGGGGTGATCGTTTGAATGTTCCTGTCATCAAACATCAGCAAGGCGCGGATCCGGCTTCCGTCGCGTTTGATGCGGTCAAGGCTGCAAAAGCGCGTGGGGTGGATGTTCTATTGATTGATACCGCCGGGCGTTTGCATAATAAAACGGAACTGATGGACGAACTGGCGAAAGTGAAGCGCGTCATTGCCAAGGAAATGCCCAGTGCACCGCATGAGACGTGGCTGGTCATCGATGCCACGACGGGACAGAATGCAGTGCAGCAGGTGAAGGCTTTTGGTGAGCTCGTGCAATTGAGCGGCCTGGTGGTCACCAAACTGGACGGCACAGCCAAGGGCGGTGTGATCATCGGCATCAAGCAGAAGTTCAAACTCCCGATTCGTTATATTGGAGTGGGTGAGAAGGCGAAGGATTTGAAAGAGTTTTCGGCGCGGGATTTTGCGGAATCCTTGTTTGCCTGAGGGCACTGTTCGTCTTTCATAGAAAACAAAAAAGCGAAGCCAAACAGCTTCGCTTTTTTGTTTCTCTTGCGAGATCCTGATGGTGGGACTGCCCAGACTCGAACTGGGGACCTCTACGATGTCAACGTAGCGCTCTAACCAACTGAGCTACAATCCCGTGCAGGAGCACCTTTTCTAACGGGTGCCAGCCGCCTTGTCAATCTCTTAAAAACCGTGCCCG
>NZ_DASQYZ010000133.1:0-3422 GCF_035638955.1 Oligoflexus sp.
TTGTCCCAGGACAACGAAAACTTCCTGGTTTTGATGCCATTTGCATTTCTTTTCGACACTTGAACGATGGTTCACTTTTGTTCGTCTTTCCAACTCATACATGACTTCTTTACGAAGCCTTTTCTGCAACGCTCACGACCAGGGCTCTTTACCTGGGCCGCTTGCAGTAGTTTGTAATCCGTTCCTGCAAACCGATTACGAAGGGCCTGCCTTCATCTTCCATGCTGCTTTCTACGACACACTTTCATCTAAAAACTAGCTCCTGCCCGGAGGCTGCTTAAGGCGACGCACAGCCTTCTCCACCCCTGGCGTGAACTTGATGACCCAGCGGTAAATGGTGATGTGGTCAACATCAAGCCCACGTTCCGCAGCCATCTCTTCAAGGTCCCGGTAACTGAGCTTATAGGAAAGATACCAGCGGACATGAAGCATGATGATCTGGCGCTCAAAACAATGTCCTCTGGTGTCAAAAAGCACGAGTCGGCCTCCCCAGGTTTTTGCAAGGGTAACGTCGCCTCATCCAGCTGCAACAGAGCCAAATAACTTCTAGGCATGTGATTGTTTCGCTTGGTAAACTCATCTTGAACTGAAGAGGAAATGCGATGCGATTTATTGTACTTGCCCTCGCGAGCTTGGTGACTAGCCTTCCGCCTAGTCTCGCTTTTTCGGGGAAAACTCCACTGGCAGATAGCTTGGAAGCTTATACGAAAAACCAGGGGCCGGCCTTGGGTATCTTAGTCGTCAGAAACGGTCAAATTGTTCGAAAGGATGCCTTTGGGTTTGAAACCCGCGAAAGCAAAGTAAAGGCAACGACCAAAACCAATTTCAACCTGGCTTCCAATTCCAAGCAATTTACCGCCTTCGCCGTGATGCTTCTGGAAAAAGCTGGAAAGATTGCGCCCCAGGACCCGGTCGGCAAATTCATACCCGACTGGCCTCAGTATGCGAAAGACGTCCAGATCAAACACTTAATCTCTCATACTTCGGGACTGCCTGACTATATTAGCGAGCTTTGCCTTTCGGGCAAAAAAGTCGCCAACAAGGATGTACTTGCCTTGCTCCGTAGCAAAGCTGCCCTGGATTTTGCAGCAGGGACACAACACGAGTACAGCAACACAGGGTACGTGATACTCGCTGAGGTGGTGGAGCAAGTGACACGTAGGCCCTTTTATGCCTTCATACAGGATAATATTTTTGACAAACTCGGAATGGTCAATTCAAAAGTCCTGCGAGCCGATGCTCATGACAAGGTTAATCATCGGGCGACGAGTTATACCGAGTGGCCGTTTTTCGAACCGAAATATTCAATTGGTTGTGATCTCGTCTATGGCGATGGAGGTGTTCTCACAAACCTGGATGATTATGCTCACTGGATGACAGCTCTTACGCAACCAGGGATGTTGGACCAAGCAAGCATCGACCGACTTTTTATGGCAGGGTCGACTCGCGATGGAAAGCCAATTGCCTACGGCTATGGTTGGGCGCTGCAAGAGGTTCAGGGAAAGCGCCTGATCATTCATGATGGCGCTTGGTTGGCTTTTCGTTCCATCGTCGGATATTGGCCCGAACAAAAACTATGGGTTGCGGTGCTGTCAGCATATTCGGCTGCTCCGATTAAGAATATCTTCAATGAGCTGTCTTCGGCGTATATGCAAGCCTCTCAACGTCCAGTCCTGGAGACAAAATAAATTCAGGATCAGGATCCTTGTTTTGAACCCTGGAATGTTTACTCCGGTGCTGGCAACAGATTTCGCACCTTTAAAGTAACCATAGCCACGAGCAAAACGAAACGCTTGTTCTTCCTATTGACCAGGAGTCATAGCTGCCATCGTGTTCGCGGGAGTCTTGCACTGGACATGGACACCTTCCTATGGGGTTGGTGTCAACCCGAAATGGGGGTTATGTTCAGTTTGCTAATGTAGAACAAATTCTTAATAATCTCGATTTCGAATACACTCGACACACAGAAGCCTTGAATGTCAAAGGTATTATTCTGATTAGCTGCTGGAAACAAGTTTTCCATTTTCCGAAATACGATCACTGCTCCTTCGCGATCCTGTATACTTGCCGATGCGACTGACGGCTTTTGTATCCCACTCCCCCGCTGCAGTGGTAGTGGAGAAGCCAGCAGGACCGATGGTTGACCGGGAGCTGCTCGACGATGAGCCAGCCGAAGATATCCATCCGGCCATAATCCTCAAAGCAAATAAGGCGACCATATTCATCAGTCCTCATATGGGCGCCGGTTGGATCGATTGAAGACACAAGCCCCGCCTGTGCCCAGACTCGCTCCCGCCGCATTTTGGTAAAAAGATCTGTCAGGTCAATTACCATGGCCCGGTTCCTCCTACATTTTCAGGACGACCGGGAGACCGAATAATTGCACCTGGATGGGGCTGAAACTTATCCATCATGAATAAACGACTCTATCATTTGGCACAAAAAACCATTGCCGATGACCTGCATCCATCAGGACCCACACGCGTGTTCTTCCCCCGCGGGTGATGATGCCCCCATGGATTCCATCGATCAAGACCCGCCGGCCACCCTCGGCATAGGAGTCAACGCGTCCGGGACCGGGTGCAAAGGATCCCAGGAAAGGCTCTCGAAACGGCAGGATCGAAGCCGGATCCAGCACCGGCAGCGACAGCTCCGATGCCAACAGGCGACGATGCTTCACTTCACCATCGATTTCCACAAGATAGGTGTCGAACTTTCGCGTGACAATCCTGCCACCCCTGCCGGATGTGACCACGCGTTGACCTGGATGGAATTTTTCTTTTACCTTCACGGAAACCCCTCCTTCACCTCCAGCGATGACCCCATTCATTGAGGGCCCGGTTTTTACAAAGCCATCTCAGAAAACCCGGCAATTCCTTTTTATGTATCAAATATTTATCAAGTCAGCTCGCGAGGAAATAAATTTTTTAGTCCTTGCGATTTTGCAAATGGATCATGATGGAAATGGATTGGTGTTGGCGGAAATTGTATCGAAATGCACGAAAGGTCTCACTCGCAGCAACGTCAGGCTTATCTGAAAGGAAAACCTCAACATCCTAAGGATGTGAGGCGATGAAACCACTACCTGCACGACTAAACCTAACAGGGTGTTCGTCCTCCGACTTAACCCGCGAGCATATTGTTATTCATGGAAGATTTTTTAGAAGATCAGTGTGAAAATCGTCACAGAGGTATCTAATAATTACAGGGCCCCGGAAAGAATGCTCAATAATCAATCACGCCGCTAAAATTATTGACTAAAAGATGCCTGCTGAGAGATTCAATCCTCCTCCTGAGGAGGTTTTTTCAATGCAATCTGACATACGGTTTGCCTTTTCCCTGGCTGATCAATTCGAGGCGAGTGCTGACTTCAGAAGCTCACGTGGAAAAAGATATTCCCTCTCTTTTCTTCTTAAGGCGAC
>NZ_DASQYZ010000134.1:0-4746 GCF_035638955.1 Oligoflexus sp.
CTCCAGAGGTGTCATGCATTGCAAAAGGCAAGGCGAAAAAGAAATACGAGTTCGGTTCCAAAGTATCGATTGCGACCACAGCAAAGTCCTGCTGGGTGCTTGCTGTTCAATCGTTTCAGGGAAATCCCTATGACGGCCACACCCTCTCTGATACACTCTGGATGATCAAAAATTTTCATAATCTCTGGCCGGAGGAAGTCTATCTGGACCAGGGGTACAAAGGCTTTGACGGTTTGATATGGGGATCAAAGGCCTATATCGCCGGCAGGGCAAAGAATCCACCGCCGAACATTAAACGCCGATCAAGCATCGAACCCGTTATTGGGCATATGAAGCACGATCACAGGCTCGGGCGAAACCATCTTTTGGGTGCAAAAGGCGATGGAATCAACGCCGTCATGTCCGGAGCAGGCTTCAACCTTAGAAAGTTGATAGCCATCGTTTACGTGGGCATAAAACGCATTTTTGAACGATTTTGCTTTCTTCTGGGCCTCAACCATTCCCTGAATTCTGTACCCTCCATGGCCTGATCAAACTTTTTCAGGGCAGCCTATTTAAGAGCTGGTATATATCATTAATATTATTATATTTTATCTTGAGTCTTCATCATGAAGATTCTAATTCAAACAAGCAGCGAAAATTGGTTTATTATAATAAACCGATTTGCTAAAGTGAATCAGTCCTTTGTCGATAAGGGGGTTGGAGAGCGGAAATGTCATCGTGGTTCATGGATTATTGGAAGCCATCCGCTTCAGACAGATCACCGGTCAAAAAGGATCTTATGGCCATTCTCAGGAGTTCAAAGCCTGCGCAGGGTCAAATCAGAAAGCTTGTTCGTGGAGCTGAGGACTTCGGGCCGCATGGCTATAGGATGCCAGGCAATAAAAATCTTGGTGACGGACTCTTCGAACTCCGGGATACGGTAAACCACTTTCGGTACTACTACTGCGAAACGGACTTCTATTATCTGCTCGACGGCGGTCGCACAAAAAGAATTGTCCTTCTTATGCTTGTGGCGGGCGACGACAAGGATAAACAGCAGCAGGACATCAGGGAAGCCAGGAAAAGGTTGACTACGATTACCAGCGATAACCTGCTTAATGATGATGCTCTTGAAGTTTTGCACTTGGAAAGGAGGAAATGACCCCATGGGAGTTCTCAAGGATATCGACAGCCTGATGACCCAGGACGAAATTACGCAGAATGAAAAGGAATACCTCGATGAGACCGCTCACCTGCGGGCAGCCCGGGAAGCGATTGCCAAATCCCTTGCCGAGTATGTTACTGCGGCAATGAAAGCGAAAGGCATAAGCCAGAATGAGCTTCGCCGTGAACTGAACATATCGTCTGCTACGATGACGGAAATTGTCAACGGCCGCGGTAATCCCACGATCGAGACCATTGCCAAGTTTGGGCTCATTCTAGGAAAGATTCCAAGGCTTGTCTGGGACGACCCTGAGAAGGCCGGGTGAGAGGAGGGTGCATGGATGGACCCTTCCGCTTTCATAAAGCACCCTTCCACTGCTGCCGAATTCGTTGAAAACGCAAGGCTCATCGGTCAGTGGATCAGGGACGGATATAAACAAACTCAGGTCGCGCGGGAGCTTGGGGTCAGTGAGGCGCTGGTCTCCCATTACATGAAGGTTGCAACACGCTGGCCTGAAGCCGCACTGAAAGTTGTAAACGAGAATAGGGACGCCTTTCCTCCTGGCGTCCTGAGCACACTTGCCGGAAAAACGTTTTCCGACCTCCGTGGCGGCGAGCCCCGGCGCAAGCGACACAAGCCTTCCCTGCTCGCAACGGTTCTGGCCATCGCTGATCGCCGCCACCTCCCTGCAGGCTCGTTGGGAGCTGACCAGGAGAACGTTAAGGAACGGATGCTGGCCCAGCTTCGGATAACGACCCAGGAGCTCAGGCAAAGGATCCGCGAGCTCGAGGCGCAGCTGCAAAAGAGCCAGGAGGTGACCAGGGCGCCAGCCGCTGTCCACCTGTCAGCGGATCTGGCTTACGTCAGAGATGTTCTTATCCACAAATTCTCAGCGCGGGTGGAACTAGACAGGCGGAAGGCCTTGATCTCAATTTATTGTGGCAATTCGGAACGGTTTAATGAGGTGCTTCGTCTTCTTCTCCCTACTGAATAATTCCATCCAACGTCAGCCCCTTGGGCGTATTTAGCGCTACTCCGCGGAATTTTTTAATTGAACATTATGCGCAGAAACGCCGGCCTTAAGGCTTTCAATCATGGGCATTCAACTGACATTGAGCTCCGGCAGGTGAAATATTTCAACAACATTGTGGAGCAGGATCATAGGCGGGTCCGGCAAAGGACAAGGGCGATCCTGGGCTTTAAGACCTTCATGTCGGCGGCGAAAACGATTGCCGGCATTGAGATGATGGCCATGATCAAAAAAGGTCAGATTGATATCCCGGGCTCCACTCCATTCGAGCAATTTTACGCCCTCGCAGGATAACTGCGTCCGGGGGTGATGCCCTCGAAACCTTACTTCACCCTTTGAAAGTTTTGCGACAGAGCCTCCTGCCGACCCATCATTTTGGATCTTAATTTTCAGGATCTCACCTGAACTTGAATTTCCTACGATCAATGAATTTTGCACAAAGCGGATTCCATTTGCGCCGGGGATCCCTGGCAGGGACTTCGGCATAAGATCCTTATGTTCGAGCCATTTACTGAGCTTGGAATCCTTGGACAATTTCCATATACAGCCTTGAGCACTGTCAGCTGTGTAAAGATTGTCGAAAGAATCAGACGCCAATCCATTTACCACTGCACCTTTCGGAAAAACAAAAGCGGTAGTGAATTGATCATTCCTGATTAAATCAAGACGGGCAGAGATTTCGGCAGGATTGGCTGGGTCTCCATCCAAGGCTGTCGAGAAAACTTCTCCTCTTGAATTCATGGCGAGGTTATTTCCTGTTCCTTTTATGGTCAGCACCTCACCGCTTTTTTTCTTTATCCAAATATATGCTTTTTTTGAATTCCCTGATGGTGAGATGATCGAGACAAATAGGTTTTCGTCATTATCGACGGCAGGCCTTGCCAATACTACTACTTATCTTTACCCTTAAATCGAGCGCCAATATTGAGAGATGTTAAGCGAGATAACTCTATTCAGTGATTAGATTCATATCAATAAAAGTCCTTCGATTATAATAATTCCAACTAATCCTCATGTTGTCTCTTTACGCCCAGTGAACGCGCGGAGAAAAATTTGGTAAGTTAGGATATGGTTAGCGATAATAAACCACCAGAGCGGAAAATCGCGGCGATTAATTCTTAGATCGCCTACACTATTATCCCTTTCAAACATTCGATGTCCTATAATTCCAGGTACACCATGCACGATCGGATACAAAAGAACCAGCCACCAATATGAGTGGGCTAAAGCCCAGATCAGGAATATGGCGCTCAAGAGAGTGCCAACGACATGGAGTGCCACGTTGCTCTTATTTGAATGCTCAGGAAGAAATTGGTTGTGATAGAAACTGATAAAATTTTTCATAAATTTCATGACGATTCTCTCCTACGATTTTTGCACCGGTAATTCAACGACATGACCTAGCAAATTCTCAATCATGGCAAAACTTTCGTCTATGGACCTGCTGTCTCCAAAAGCCCCTTGCACTTCGAGGGTGACAAACCCAAAGATAAGTGAACGATAGACTCTAATCTTATGGATCAGCGCATCATCGTCGGGTTTTCCGCCAAAAATTGTCGCGTAGATCTGAATAATGTCGGCCCGAAGTTTAGCTGTCTCGGCATCCTTCGGATTCGAATGACGAGCTGCACATGCAAACTCGCCAGGAAAATTACGACCAAATTCTCTATAGACTCTTGCTATCGCAATCAAAGCTTCGATCCCACTCTTGCCAATTGCTGCGTCGATAGTCACTTGTTTCAAATGGCCAAAAGCTGCATGCGTGACACCATCAAGTAACGGTTCAAGGCCGGAAATATGTTTGTAAAGGTGTGGGGACGTCACGCGCAAGGCTTCCGCCACAGCGGACATCGTGAAGGTCGAAATGCCATTTTTGTTAATTATATCAGTGGCTTTTTGAACTATTTTTTCGGTTGTCAACTTTGGTTTCACGCCCACCCCTTAATCATATTAACTCATCGGTTAATATGATTAACTTCTTAAGCGTCGAATGTCAAGAGTTGTAAAAGGCCAAGTAAAACACGAAATTCAGGGTTCTGTTGCGCCTGGTTAAGTCCGTGGTATTCTCCGGGAAACTTCGGGAGGCCAACTCATGCTTTTTGACACCAAAGGACACTCTTTCGAGCGCCAGATCATCATGCTCCATGTCCGCTGGTATCTTTCCTATAAGCTCAGCTACCGGGACCTTGAAGAGATGGCTGCGGAACGTGGACTTGAAGTTGACCACACCGCCGTTTACCGCTGGGTCATGAAGTTTACTCCAGGGCTGGAAAAGGCTGTGCGCCGGCTTAAGCGGCCTTCAGGCAAAAGCTGGTTTTTGGATGAAAGTGTGTCGTAGAAAGCAGCATGGAAGATGAAGGCAGGCCCTTCGTAATCGGTTTGCAGGAACGGATTACAAACTACTGCAAGCGGCCCAGGTAAAGAGCCTTGGTCGTGAGCGTTGCAGAAAAGGCTTCGTAAAGAAGTCATGTATGAGTTGGAAAGACGAACAAAAGTGAACCATCGTTCAAGTGTCGAAAAGAAATGCAAATGGCATCAAAACCAGGAAGTTTTCGTTGTCCTGGGACAA
>NZ_DASQYZ010000135.1:0-11452 GCF_035638955.1 Oligoflexus sp.
CTATACCAATTATGATATTTTCCCACAGCTGAGAAGACGTAGCAGCTTCCATTAAGTCACCTTTTTCGTTGGCGAGATGGAAACTTAGTAGAGATATTTGAGAGTTATGGAAATTTATAAAAATTAACCGAATGACATTGCTATCGCCCTCCCCTACTTCAGTATTCAGCATCTAAAGACCAGAGACTTGCTCGAGCCAGAAAGCTCGAATCAGAGCTCGCCTCTAGGGGCATTTTTCATGACCGCGAGCGTTGCGCAAATTCCAGGATGGACACCTTCTGCTTCAGGACGCCACTGCTGACCATGAAATCTTCGATGCCTTCTCTTTCAATATCACAATCCTCTTCCACCCAACGACGCAGGGTGAAATGATTTTTGAGAATATCAAGTGCCGTGCCGAAGCGAAAACGCTTGGGATCCGCCAAGGTTAAAAGTCCATCGGCCTTGAGAAGATCGCGCGCAAAAGGCGGCAAATGCTTCAGGTGACTGTCATCATAAAAAACATCCGCACCTAAAACCCAGTCCGCCTGGTGCTTCCATTTCTGCGGTACGGCTTGACGCCAATCGACCTGACGAAACTCCACGCGGCGGCTCACACCCCAAGCAGCGGCATTGACGTTCACGTACGGTTCCAGCCGGGCCTCATAGTCGCAGGCTATGATTTCAGCGTTGGGGAATAGCGTGGCCAGGGCACAGGATAAAAAACCTACACCGCACCCGAGCTCGATGATTTTTAGGGGCACATCGCGCTCCCAGGGGGCTTCCTGCACCAGCCAGCGGGCTACGATCCTGGCGCTGGGCCAGAGCAAAACACCAAAGGGGCAGCGCTCATCCGTCAACTGCCCGCCCACTTCCGTCGCGAAGTCATCCAGAAAATCATCGAAGGAATCCACCACACGGATCGGCCGCAGCTCGTTCATGAATTCAATATGGATGAGTTTGGACCCTTGCATGATGGCCTTTCTTTTGATCAAACGTGCTCGCTGAGATGAGCCCGGAAACCCTGCAAACTGATGTCCTGACGCCATGGATCATGGTCGCCTCGGCCTGATGCCCACATCAGGATTTCCTCGCGCCTGGGCTGAATCTGATGCCTCAGGTGAGAGGCAGGCTCAGGCTCGGGACTGACCCACCAGCCTTTGACCCGCTGACAACCGGCCTGACGCGCGTCACTTTCCACCAGCCTCACAAATTCGCTCCAATGGTCCGCGGTTTGGGACAGATTGGTCTCAAGCAGCGTGTAGGTACCATGATCCTGGCGTGAAAGCAGCCAATTTCCCGTCTGCAGACAGCGGCTCAACCGCAGGGCTGTATTCTGCTTGCCCTGAACCCAGCGGGCTTCTTCCGACTGCCGCCTTATGCCGTAGCGGAAGCCCTGGGCTCCGGGATCCAAAGGGCGGGCGGGAAAAACCGTCAGCTCATGATGCGCTCCACCCTGCGCCAGGTCCCAGCTCCATTCATAAGAAGGTAGCCCTTGAAAACCCAATTTCTGATAATAGGCAGGGTCGATGTCCGAATATAAAATAAAATCCAGCTCCCCCTGCGCCGCATAATAATCACAAACCCAGCGGATCAGCTTCGCGGCGTGCCCATGCCCACGATGGGCTTCAGGGGTAAACACCGCACCGAACGCACGCGCAGGCCGATCCCCATCCGGACCAAAAAGTCGAAAGGGATAAGCCCCCAGACTGCAGACGACCTGCCCCGCATCTTCAGTCACAAACCATGTGGCCCTGAGATGCTGCACGGAAACCAAACGTTTTTGCAGATGCACCGCCGCATCCGGGTCATGAGACCAGATCGGGTGGACTTGCGCGAAAGCTTGTCGAATCTCATCCTTGTTTGCCAGTTTACAGCCCATGGCGACTCCTCGTTTTCGGCTTTATGCCTCTGATCAGCTGGTCAGTCAAGAGCTAGAGCGGGTAACTATGGGTTATTTCCCGCATTTCCCAGGGCCGGAAACTCACGTAAATGAACGTTGACATTGCCAGGTGATTGCTCCATTTAAGAGCGCCCTGTACCATTTTGCTTGCTTCGGAGACATTCATGAGCTTGCGTTTTTTCATTCTCCTTGTCCTGTGTTTCTCAGGCCTGTCGTGCTCGCTGACCAGGCAGCCACGATCCTCATTGAACCAGCTCAGCGGGGATTTTAATGTGCAACCGGAATCACTGACCCCGGATACGTTCTGGACTTATTTCGTCGGCACCTGGCAGGACCCCTCCTATCGCGGCTATATCAAATTTTCGATCACTGTCGATGAACGCGGTCAGTTCACGTCCCTGATCTGGCATCCGTCGTCCTTTAAATATCATGCCGAACATCTCACCACGCTGCCGACCTTTGCGGGGCTGACATCCAAGCAATTGGATGCCATCTCGCTTTATGAGAATGGCCGCCGTGTGTTGCTCGGTACACTTTTGATTCCCAACTCGGTGGAAGATTACAATCATCCGGACCTCGCCGATATTCAGATCATGGGAAGCGATCCCTTGCAACCGGAACTGGTCGCGTCAGTGTTTGATCTTTTAAAAGGCCAAATGCCCGTGCCGCCCCGTCAGCTCTTTTATTTGCCCGTCGCTGAGCAAATGACGTTTGTGGCCAAGGAATCGGCTCGCTTTCAAAGCCTGGGCATCACCCTTGCCAGCCGGACCAGCGAACAAAATCGCATCTGCTACAACGCCGGTTGGGGTGTGGGCCATGTGCGAGTGGTCAAGCAAGGTGAACTGGACGCGCTCCTGGCTGCCGGTGCCATTACCGCGAATGACATTCTCGTGATGGATGACGTGCCGCGTGAACTGCCAGTCGTGGCAGGCATCGTCGTCAGCCAAACCTCATCACCTTCATCGCACCCAGCGCTGCTGGCGGGCATGCTGGGCATTCCTTTTGTTTATGAAAAGAATGCGACTCAGCTTGAAAGCTGGAATCAGTTGGCGCAAAGTCAAAGCCCGGTCTTTTTCCAGGCCACGGGTGATGCTGTCGGTTCCTGTCAGTTCCTGGTAAGGGGCGGTGCGGCTCTGACTGCGGACGAAGCCTCGCGCTTGATCGCCTTGAAAAAGCCGTTGCCTTTGGTTTTAAATGATTACGATCATAGTCTGACGCAACCACTGAACCTCGATCAACTGAGCCGTGAAGATGCCGACAAAGTGGGAGCCAAGGCTGCCAACGTCGCTGAACTGCGCCGCATCATTCCAGGCCATACCGTGGCTGAAGGCCTTGCTCTGCCGGTGGGCCTCTTTGCTGAAGCCATGCAAACCGCTCAAACAGCCGACGGTCGCAGTCTGAAAACTGAAGTTGATCAGGAATTGGAACGTCTGTTGACTCCTGGTGTCAGTTCTCAGGCCACAGCTGAAGGCCTGGCTCGCGTTCGCGGACTGATTGAAAAAGCCAAACTTCCCCAAACTCTGCAAAACCGTATCCTGGATGCGATCTCTTCGGTTTTCCCCCAAGGAACGCGCATCAAGCTGCGTTCGAGCAGCAATATCGAAGACCATCCTGAATTCAACGGCGCCGGCCTCTATGAATCCAAAGGGGCCTGCACAGGCGACGATACCAATAAAGGTACCGTTGGCTTATGCGAAGCGAAAAAAGATCCTGTTATCAAAAGTACTTTGAAAGTATGGGCCAGTCTTTACACGTTAAAGGCCTGGGTTGCTCGTCGTTACTATGGCGTCAATGAGCAGTACAGCGGCATGGGCATACTCGTGCAGCGTTCCTTTAAAGGCGAGCTGGCCAATGGTGTCGCGATCTCCGGTTATCCAGCCTATAACAACGAGGGTGATACTCCCCAAACCATCGAAGTGCAAAGCACAGCGTTCCCTGGTGAAGACCTGGAAGTCGCCAACCCACCGGCCGGCAAGATTCCTGAAACCACTTTGATCACGGCCATGCAGATTGAACTCCAAATCGCCAGCACCGAAGTGGCCCGCGGTCGCATGCTGATGAGTGACCACCTTTACCGCCAGCTCTATGAGCAGATGGCGATTGTACACGAACACTATATGCGGGCGCTGAAACCGAAAGATCCTGGCCAATTCAAACTGGATATGGAATGGAAACTGGTGGAAAACCAGGGCGTGCAGCAGATTGTCATCAAGCAGGTGCGTCCCGTCCCCATGAAAATCAGTTCCACCCAGGGACTCGATCGTGGTCAAATGCTGGTCGGTGAACGCCAGGCCAAACTTTGCCCGAGCCCCAGTGAAAACCGTCCCGCGCTGAGCAAATTGCAGTTGAGCCAGGTCATGGAGCTTTCGATCGGTTTGCAGGAAGTTCCTGCTGATGATCGACTCACCATGCCAAACCCTTTGGAAAGCCTGAGTATTGGTGGTCAAAGCTTGAGTCTAAGGCGTGAAGCCCAGGTTCAATACACCGCCTGGGAATCGATGTGGGGCACGCGCAATGAATACCGTACCTATACCGTGAGCGTACCGGTCGCCCTCCAGGACGGCACCTACGAATTGCAGTGGAGCGGCCGGCAGGAACGAGCCCTTGCTCAACCCCGTCTGCTCTTGAACAGCGTGCAAAGCATCTGGTCTTCGGATCTGCGCCTGCGCCTTAGCGCTGAAGATTTTCAGGACTACCAGCTGGTGCTGGGTCAGGCGACCTGCGAAAGTGATGCTTTCCAGGGCTTTCAACCCGGATCCTTCCAGGCTTCCAGTCCCTACGCCCAGGAACGCTCAGCTCCCGTGGACTATAGCGAAAGTTTCGCGTCGAATGATAAAGGTTCCTACGAGCTGATCATGAAGGGACGCACAAGCTTTCAGGGCTTTGATAAAACGCGGTTCATGCATCTGGACCAGACCACCATTCGTGGACTCTTGACCCGCGATTTGATTATCACCGTCCCATTCAAGGTGGTCTACGCTCCTGGGCACCATAACTTTAGTTTCGAATACGCGTTGGATGTAATGGCGGCGGATGGCTTGACCGATGCCGAGAAGTCAACACTCCAGAAGCGTGGCATCCAGAGGCTTGTGGTCCGCACGGTATCGCAGTTCGGGGATATAGGTATGAATCTGCCGATGATGGCGAGCGAGGCCGACTTTAGCGATGAAACTCGTCTGGAGCTGGTGGCGATCGATGCACAGGTTCAGGCCAAGGTTTTGGGGAGTTTGAAGCAGACTTCCAAAACCGATCTTTTTGATAGCGGTTCCGGTTTTGGAATTGGTGTTATGCACTGATCCTCGGCCAGGTGGATAGCCTGGCCTTTGGCCATCATCTGGAGCGTGGAATCATATCCTACGCTCCATTTTTATTACATATTCGGATTCGGTTGCGCCAGATCATAACCCACCCGAACCTTGACCTGACGTCGCTGCCAGATCGGGCCCTCAGTGGCTGTACCACGCGAGACATCCTGCAGAATCACAGTGAGGCCGCTGGCGTCATCGATCCAAACATTGGCCCCAGGGTTACGCGGATCCAGGCTCAGAGTGATCGCCTGCTCACGGACACCCGCCTGCGCATTTTCCACGAGCAGCTCGGCGGTCACATAACCGGCCCATACGCAATCCACGTCCAGAGGACATCGACTATCACTGACATCCGTCAAAGCAAGATCGGTCGACTCGACCGTGGCGGCAGGAGCACCAAGCTGTAGAATAGCGCAGGTTCCGGGCCGCGCCACTGTTTCTTTGCAGGTCAAAGGCTTGGGAAAAGGGCGGACTGGGGCCGCTTGAGCCGACACGGCACCTGTCAAGGCGATCATAAGCCATAACGATTTCATAAGGTCTCCTTGTTTATCCTTGTTACTCTTCCCATAACGTGGACGACCTCATTTTTTTGGCAGAGATCCAGTTTCGGAAAGATATTTCTTTTCGAAGATGAAGGTTCCCAAGGGAAGTACGGAGGCCACCATGCTCAAAAACCAAACCCGTTTCGACCAACCCAGTGCCAATGCCACATAATTTGCCATAGCTACATATGCCAAAAATAAGCCACCATGGGCCATTCCGACAATACGCACGGCTTCGGGTTGGCCCCAGATGTATTTCAAAGGCATGGCAATACCGAGCAGTAGCAGAAACGAAAGGCCCTCAAACCGACCAATCCAGCGAAAGAGAGACATCATGCGAATATTCCCCATGCATAGAGGTAAACAGTCCGAATAGAGAAAATTCCGGATTCCGTCCACTGCAGAATGCCAAGCCCGTCCAGGACCAGGCCTCTTACCATCACGTACCCTATGCGTCGGGCTTTCCTACCTCACACTTGTTTCCTCGTTCACCTTTCTCTACACTGCAAAGCGTTACGTGGTGGGTTCATGCGTTGAGGTGCTTTGTGGCAGTCCAGAAAAACGATAAGTTTGATCAGGATCTGACGTTCATCATGCAATCGCTCAAGGAAGTGTTGCAGGAGCTCCAGCATAAGGATCTGATCCACTTTATTCCATGGCTGGAGGACAAGCAGGACATGCCGATGCCAGCTGGTGAATCCCCCTATCGACTGGTCCAGCTGCTCTCGATTTCCTTTCAGCTGCTTGGCATGATCGAGGAAAATATCAACGTTCAAAACCGCCGCCAGCAGCAGTCGCCCAACTCCTTGGAAACCGAAGCCGGCCTTTGGCCATGGGCTTTTGAAAGCTTGAAGCAGGCGAACTTCACCGAGGATGAAATACTCAGCACCATTCAAACCTTGCATGTCGAGCCTGTTCTCACCGCTCATCCCACGGAATCCAAACGCGCTACGGTCCTGGATCACCATCGCGATCTTTATCTGCAGCTCGTTAAGCGCGAGAATCAGATGTGGACACCGGTTGAGCGGCAGTGGCTCAAGGATGAAGTCAAAACCATATTGGAACGTCTCTGGCGAACCGGCGAGATCTATCTGCAAAGGCCTGAAGTGCGGCATGAGCTTCGCAATATGATGCACTACCTGCGCAATGTTTTCCCGCAGATTCTGCCCTGGCTGGATCATCGTTTTGAAACCGCCTGGCAGCAGGCTGGATTTCAATCACCGCTGGATGCCATGCAGGGGCACTATCCACGTTTCGATATCGGGACCTGGGTGGGCGGGGATCGTGACGGCCATCCCCTGGTCACGGCGGAGATCACGCAAAAAGCTCTGCAGGATCTTCGCTTGAATGCCCTTATTGTGATTCGGCATAAGCTCATCGATCTGGCCAAGAAATTAAGCCTGTCGGACCAGATGCAGGCCCCGCCTCGTGTGCTGATGGAACGCTTGTCTTTTTACGAAAAAAACTATCCGGAAGCCTATGCGGAAGCCCTGCGATCCAACCGCGGCGAATCATGGCGAGTGCTGATCAATATGATGATCACCCGTCTGCCGATTCAGGTTGTGCGCGATCATGCCACGCAGCTGGACGATCGGTCGTTCTGTTACCAATCGCCCGACGAGGTCATGCAGGATTTTGCCAGCCTGCGGTCCGGGCTTGAGGAAATCCGGGCTCAGCGCCTGGCCCAAAATGAATTGAAGAATGCGGTACGGACCCTGCAGACATTTGGTTTTCATTCGGCGCGGCTCGACATTCGGCAGAACAGCCGCTTCCATGATGAAGCCATGAGCGCCCTTCTGCAGGCCGCGGGCGTGGATCAGGGGGCCCACTATCCGCAGTGGACGCTTGAAGCCAAAAAAGACTTGATTCATAAGGAACTCGCCGTGGTGCGGCCATTCTCGTTGCCGCAGCATCAATTCAGTGGACCGGCTGATGCTGTTCTGAGCTGCTATGAAGTGGTCGAGGATTATATCAAAAAATATGGTTATGCCGGCATCGGTTCGTTTATCGTGAGCATGACTCACTCCGCCGAGGATCTGTTTACCGTCTACCTCCTCATGCGTGAATCCGGGCTAGCTCAGGTGGAAGGCTCGCAGCTGGTGTGTCCGATCCCCGTCGTACCGCTCTTTGAAACCATCGATGATCTGATCGACAGCGCCCGCATTATGGATGAATTCCTCGCCCATCCCATCACCCGCAGCAGCGCGAAAAAGCACGCCCGACTGCACGGTTGGAATCGGCCTCAGCAGCAGGTCATGATTGGTTACAGCGACAGCTGCAAGGATGGAGGTATTCTGGCGAGCCAATGGCATCTTTATCTGGCTCAAAAGGAAATGGCCGCGGTCGGGGATAGGCATGGTGTCGATATGATCTTTTTCCATGGACGTGGCGGCACTGTGAGTCGTGGCGCTGGACCTGTGCATCGTTTTTTACAGGCGCTGCCCAAGGGTGCCCTCAATGGTACGCTGCGCATGACCGAACAGGGTGAAACCATTGCGCGCAAATATGCGAATCAGGCCACGGCGGTTTACAATGTGGAGCTGATGCAGGCAAGCCTGACCGCCGAGACCATGCAAAGCCAGAAGCGGGATGACGAGGATCCCTGGTTTATGGAAATCATGCAGGAACTCTCGGGCCGCAGTCGGGAGACCTATCATAATCTGATCACGCATCCGGATTTTGTCAGCTTCTTCCGTCAGGCGACGCCGATTGATGCGCTCGAACATTCCCGTATCGGCAGTCGTCCTCCTAAACGCAGCGGCCAGGCAACCCTGGAGGATCTGCGAGCCATTCCTTGGGTTTTTGCCTGGAATCAGGCGCGTTTTTATCTGCCGAGCTGGTATGGTGTGGGGACAGCGCTGGAGGCTTTGCAGAAGCAAAGGCCTGCGGATTTTCAGAAACTCAAGTCCAGCCTGCCTGATACGAAACTCTTAAACTATGTTCTGTATAATGTGGAAACCACAGTGGCATCGGCGAGTGAAAGTCAGATGACCGCGTACGCTGGGTTGGTGGACGACGCTGCCCTGCGGGACCGGTTTATGGAACCCATCTTAAGCGAGTTCCGCCGCACCCGTCAGATGCTGATCGAGATCTTTGGGGCTGCTGTGGAAGCCCGCCGTCCGCATGTGGTCAAGACCGTTCAGCTGCGCGAACCCAGTTTGGCTTTGCTGCATCATCTGCAGATTGAGCAGCTGAAGACATGGCGAGCGCTACCGGATAATAGTCCGGATCATGCTCCCAGTTTGGAGGCGCTGCTGTTGACTATCAATGCGATTGCTGGTGGACTGCGGAATACAGGTTGATGGACCAGGCCACCTCACGGCCGAACGCCATAGATTTTTTCCAAGGCTTCAAAGTCGTAAGGCTGGACTCCAACGTCCCCGTACGACATAACGCTTGGATAGAGATATTCGCCGGTCTGTTCACTTCGTTCAAACTGATGGCCCAAACCCAGCATGTGCCCTATCTCATGTTCCATGACGTGTATCAGCTCGTCCGTAGCGGCGTAGCGCACCGAGTTTCCATAAACGACTTTAGGAATTAAAACAGCGGAATGAGCCATTTCCCAGGAAAACGGATTCAAGTTGACTATGGTAGTGCCTCCAACGTACGAGCTGGGGGCTGATGAAAAATCGTAGGCATCAACTGCATAGATGCAGCGTGTGTTGACGTCTGAGAACGGTGGATACTGCTCGAGCCATTCCGTCAATACCAGAGTATTCCCAATATACGCTTCTGAATATGTCTGCGATTGCTTCCAGTGGGACCACGCGATGATTGCAGCTTCGAAGTAAGCGTCGTATTTGTCAACGCAAAGGTCAAGTTTAAGGGGGTTGGCTCGATAGCCTACGGGAAAACCGTCACCAGCTGTATATTTATATCGCCTGTCGACCATGGCTGGCGGATCACGCACGACCTCATTTCCCATCAGATAGATCGCGAAAAGACTTTCACCAACTTTAAGACGAAAAAGAAAGCTAAGCATCGAGGCGTCCGGGCTTACGCTTGCATGCAGGATTTCAACATCGGCGTTTTGCCAGGTGCTGAGCTTCCATGTGCCATCGGAAGGATTTTCTTGAAAGACAAGTATAGGTTCTTCCGTACCGTCCTTGGTCAACCAAAGGTTTGAGTCTTTTATGGAGAATCTGAGCAGTTCCTGAGGAGGTGTCAGGGTATCCCAATTTTTATTATCGGCCTCAATACCTGTCTGCGACGAGACGTCTACGGTGGCTTCTTCAGCCGAAACAAATTCAATCGAGTTAAGGGCATAAGCAGGCATGGATGCTGCGGCTCTTGGCAACATCAAATCCGGCTCCAGTGTCGTTCCATTCAGGAGCGCCGAAGGCGATCCCTTAAAGTAAATAATACGTTGAGCTTCAGAGGGGTGCCGCATACGTGATTGTTCGACGATACCGCAGGCGCTCCAGAAGCTTGATACCCACAGAAGCATAGCAAGAGCTCGAGGCTTCATAGTAGAATCCCTAAATTCAGTTCAAGGACCCGCGACCCTAGTGGTTCTTTCAAGCCCTCTTCAAAATCCTTGATATCCCATTCGAGGTCGAGAGATTTCCGATGCCGAACACGAGACAAGCCCCAGGCGATGTTTGCTGGGTGAGCATAATAACTGATACCAAAGGTCCACCGATCCCAACGCCATTCATGTCCCGCTTCCAGGGCGGCGTCGATGCTCCAACCATCCACTAGAAACCTTTCTCCAAAACGACGACGAGTTAGAAATTCAACACCCATATATCTCTGGTAGGCTAAGGTACGATAGCCCAGGCTGATGCGACCCTTGAGGTAAAATGCTTTTGTTAAAAAATAACGATAACCTGTGCCCAACATGTTATAAGTGGCCGTTGTTTCGCCATTGTATTTGTCATGATAGTAGTCGTAAAAATAGGTCATACCATCACCATCCGGTTGAATGGAGGCGTATTCAAAGAGTCCGCCCTTAAGGGCCAACCAATGGAAACTTGCTGTAAGCAGGGTCGTGGAAGGCTGATTGTGATGGTCTTCTTGTTCTGCAGACAGAGTGTCGTCAGCGCGAAGCGTGCTGTGGAATAGCAAAAGCAGAGCGGTACAGATGATGCTGCCCTTCATAGGATTTCCTTTTGCACATCCAGGCTTGGCTTGCCCAATTTATTATGATATCAAGAGAATATGTAAAGCAAAAGAGGAATCATAGAGATGAAGCTACGGAATTACCGAGCGCATTGGATCGTCATCATGAATTTCGCTTTTGCATCCTGCGTGACTCCTGCATCGAATCCCGCAGGACCGGATGTTCGTTCCGTGGCCTACTGAAAGATTGGAGGCTGACTCCGATCGAGGACCGCATCGTTCCAGCTTCAGATGCAGTGGTCGAGTATATATTACAGGACAACATAAAGTATGAAATCCCAAGCCGACCGTTCCGGCCGCCTCACCATGAAGCGATCTGGAAAGATGTGCGGGAGGCCTTATCAACCCTGCCTAATAGCGTAAAAAGGTTGGTGAGTGGAAAACTCGCTGGGATCGTCCTTATAGAAAATCTTGGTAGCTCGGGATTTTCAGAAATTATCAAAGACGAACAGGGCCGTCCGTCGGCAGGTTTTATCGTTTTGGATGTCAAAGCCATCGATCGAAAAGCCAATGATTGGGCGACCTGGAAAGAAAATTCCCCCTTTGCGGATGACCCTGCCGTCACGCTCAAGGCGTTTATAGAAGAAACAAGCCAC
>NZ_DASQYZ010000136.1:0-18805 GCF_035638955.1 Oligoflexus sp.
ATGCGTTTTGCATTTTTACCAAATGCCGAAAATGATCATCTTTTAAACCACTGTATTTTGATCACCAACTGCGGGTGATGAGGCAGGATACGATCAGGTGGGGACGGAGTCTAACCGTGACTTGCTGGGGCGCTTACGCACTCTACACCTGCTTGTCGCCATTGGGGCCAAAAATCCCCAATGGTCTCAACGAAAAACAAAAGTCACGGACAACATAATTAGTCCTACAGTTGTAGATCGTAGGCGAAGCCTTGACACTTGAAATGGCTTTTCATTGCCAATATCTGATGACATCTTCTCCTGCCAATCCACTGATGGATGTGACGTTGTATTTCGGCATCTTTATTCCAGCATAGATGAATACGTTATGTGTCCTGGATGGAAACGCGCAGGACTACCTCAGGATTTTTTAATTGGACTATTGCCCAGATCCAGCGCGCTTTGAAGCTGCGCACGTTCGCAGGCCAGCACCGGGGTCGCCTGAAAGTCCGATTTAATCAAGACCAGAGCAGGCTCCCGCACGGTTGGACAGTTGTCAGAATGCTAGTCAACGGGCCCCATTTGATTGTGTTCAACTTGCTATTTCTATTGGGAAATAATTTCGAAAATAGGGAGGGGTTTGGCAGACGGCTTGCAGAATAAGGACCGGGAACATCGCTGAAGGACTAATTCTTCGGAAAATTCGTTCCCTGTTCTTCTTTAAAATCTTCTCCGTAGAACTTGAAAGCAGAGGCTGATCCATCATGAGGATTCTTCTTTTTTTACTCGTAGCCCTTGCTGTTCAAGCAAATGCTACTGAAAAGCAAGATTATAGGCCAGGACCAATTAGCTGGGTATTTCTCTTAAAGGAGAGCAGTGACGAATTAACTGGAAAACTTCTCTCACAAAGAGAAATTGCTGAGATGGTTGATAAAGGTTATTTATCGAAGGGCCGAAACTTAAAGTGCGATTTAAATTTCCAGTCCTCATGGAATGACGATATACTGGGTCAAGGCAAAGCATATGCAGAGCACATGCGGCTCACTTGTTTTGCAAATGGGATGAAGATTGGAGTTCCAATAGTATTTTGTTCTAAGCGCGAAGGCATCAACGCTACTTCCCAGGATCAGACCAGTATTCAAATTTCCGACGGAAAGTCAGAGTATCTCTATTTGTCATTCTCCTGCATTACTCCCAATGCGAAGCGATCTTAGTGACAAGCGAATAAAGCAAGCAAAGGATCCATATGGCTAACCGTTGGAATATACCTCCGTGGCTTGAAAAAGAAGTTCTAGAACGAGACAAATCCTGCGTTTATTGCCGAACTGAATTCACATCGATACAATGTGCAAGAAAATCTTCTGGTACGTGGGAGCATATAATTAACGACATCCGAATCATTACTCCTGAAAATATAGTTCGCTGCTGCCAAAGTTGTAATTCCAGCAAACAGCAGAAGCGGCTATCTGTATGGCTGGACTCAGATTACTGTAAAGCAAAAGGCATAACTTTAGACACTGTTGCGCCAAGCGTAAAAAGTGCCATCGTCAGCGGTTTCTAATTGCCTATCCGAAAACGCTTGCAATGCGAATTGCGGATAGCACGAAGCCCAGATACAGTAGCGAATCGTAACTGCCAAGCTTCTTCCCCCATTGATTTCCCACCCCGCGAATTTTATTTGCCCACAGGGGGTTTCGCTCGACAACCCAACGGTGTATGCCTTGCTTTCTTCCTAGCTATACTGCCGCTTCTATACATTGAATTTCCTCCGCTGCAAAGATTAAGTGGCGGAGGAAAAACCACATGAAATCTTCGATCAAAAGCTTTTTGCATGCCAACGGCTTATGGGCTGAGGCTGTGTCTGAGGAAACTGAGTTCTGCCGAAGCTTGATGAAGGTTCTGCCTGACGGTGACGAGTCGCAGCAAATCGCTCGCGCCCTCGAAACAACCCTGAGAACATATAGTAGCAGCAGGATGCTTCTCGCTAAGCTCTGCGCCCTACTGAAACAGGCTACAGGAAAAGGTCCTACGGAAATCGCGATATGCCTATTTACGGCAGCACCCGACCTTGCCCGCAGTGTTAGCGAAATCTCGAAGCTGATAAAAGCCGGGGAAATGTGGCTGAAGTGGCCAATGCTAGGGGATATCGAGAATCCCGACAAGCTTGCAACGCTGAAAAGGGTGCCGAACCAGTTAAAATCGCAAATTTTCAAGTCAGGAGAGTTTCCTGACGGAACCTCCATTCGTGGGCTATCCTGCGTGGAGCTGCGAGCTGCGGTGAACGATCTTCGTCCAGGTCAGCAGCCAAGGCCCCCAACCGAGACACCTTTACGGGTTGCCAAGCACGGTCTGATCAATCTAGCCAATGCGATGAGCGGCCTCAGCGAACTAATGCTTGGGATTCCAGAAATGCAAGGTACGAAAGCAAAGCTGGATGAGTGGCATTCCGAAATTCTCAGAGCTTTGACTGCCAGTCCAGAAAAAATTAAACCCGCCGTCTTCATTCGTCCCTCAGCAGACAACAATCGAGCCATCATGTCTAAAGTCACTTCGCTGTAACAATAGTACGCGGAGCGTACTACTCTCGGCTGTGCCCACTTCCAAGGAGGAAGGGTAGCACAATTTTGACTTTGGCAAGCCCATCTCAAAATAGGCGATGCTCACGCTGACCCTACTGGTCGGCTATATCACCCCTAGACCGCCTGCAACGCTGTCAAGAGTTGTCGCTGTCGCTCATTATTCTCCGCAAGCCGTTGCACAACAAACCGGCGATTAGAGACGCGACGCAGGACAACTGCAGCTCCAATTCCACCAATAACGCCTATTGGTCCGGCTAGATATACTGCAACTACTTCAATCTTAAGCAGAAGGGCAGCATTCAGCACTAAGGCTTCTGCTGCAAGACCAGCAGCGCCAGCACCAGCCGCCACCGCAACTCGATAAAGGGCATCTTCAATAGCCTGATTACGGTCTTTGGCCTGGAAATAGATTTGAAATGCACAAATCGCTAAATGTATCGATCCAACCGCCAATACCCCCTCAAACAATTCACCGAAGAGATTTTCAAACGGCGAAACAGAGGCATTAGCGAACCCCTCTAGAAGCTGACTCCGAATCTCCTCCTGGGTCGAACCCATATCGAGAATATTGATATCAATACCGCGCTCGGAAACTTCCCGCCGAACTTCATCGACTATATCGGAATTAACTGCGAAATCGATGGACTCGACCGCCTCACCATTTACGCCCGCAATTGATCCTGACTTGAGTTTTTCTTGTACCTCAAGAATTTTTTCCATGACCTTGTTCGGATCTTCATAAACCTTGACCTGTACATACTGGGTGAAATCTCCGTGATCCACGGAAACATCCCAGGACTCTTGATTTCCCAGACTTGCAAGTGATGCCTTTCCTTCGGAAGCAGCGACGAAAAGATTTTCCCCAAACTGTCCCTGGATTTTATTCGTAAGTCCCCAAACGGAACTTTCGCCTTTCTCTATCTTATCTAGAATAAGACTGCGCACTTCTTCATAACTATCAGCTTTCGCTCCCATGAGCTTTGAAAAGGCATCGAGAATGTCTTGAGATACAGGAGGAAAGTCGGCGAGACGCAGTTGGTCACCAATAAATAGGTCAGCAATCATGAATCCAGGCATCAGAGATATATTCAGAAAATCATCTACTTGACGTTCCAGAGCCCAGCGTCGAACTGTCTGTTGGATAGGCGGACACGATTGAACATGCCGTTCGGCAAAATCTTTAATGTTCACTTGACGTCCTTCTTAGCGAGCTGTTTTTCGAGCTGATCAATGCGATCGAGAGCCTCTTGAAGCTTGGCGGCAAGGATGTCGTTATAACGGTCTTGAAGCTGGAGGCGTTCCTCGACAAGGGCGAGGATTTTGGCTCCTGATATGGCATCCAGTTGTTCACCTGCTGCTTGGGAAACATGCCCCAGGAGTTCTGGGACGCCCGTTTTATCCAAAGCCTTCTGCGTGTGTTCTGCGGCTTGATCCAATTTCGATTTCAACATAGACGCCTCGTATTTTTCCTTGGCATCTTTCACAGCCTCTCCGACCGAGTCTGAAGCAGAATTCAAAAGATCCGTTGCGGATTTCCACATGTTCAGACTCCATCTATTTTGCTGATATTGCTGGGCGTATCGGTATTTTTGTCGAATTTCTTTAGCGATTTTGGGGCAGAATTCTCTTGCTGCTCAGAATGATCTTGTTTCCCTGATCGTCAGGGCCACTGATCAGGTGGATTCCAGCGTTTGGTTAAACATTCTTTACCTGTTTTGAATACAGTAGAATACGCTTTCCAGCCTTAAGACTTCAATTATGCTAAGCATTCCGCCGATAGATTCTCAGAATAGAAGGTGGAGTGTTGCATGAAAAAGTTCTTTGGTTCGCTGATGGTCATGGTCCTACTTCAAGCATGCCTTCCACCCAAGCAGAAGGAAAATCGTCCGGCCACGGAACTAGGGCCCTGCGTAGGTGCAAACGGCTTTTATGAGGTGCGGGGTGACGTGGTTTGCCACCATGGGCGCGTTCTGAGCCCAAATGCTGCTGACTTTGTCGAGCTGGGTGATGGTTTTGCCATCGATAGGAAGGCAGGCATAATCTACTCGAATGCATCCGAAATCAAGGGCGCCGACGTCGCCTCATTTGAGATCCTGAAAGGCAGCTATTCCCGCGATATGGAGCGGGTGTATTATACTCACCGGCAGATCAAGGCGGCCGATCCCACAACTTTCGAGTTCGTGGGCTATGCCTTCGCCAAAGACAGGTCCCCCGTTTATAATTTCGGCTCTATTGCACCGAACATCGATGCGTCGAGCTTCAGCAAGGTTGAGCCCCTGGTTGCCACTCAGGAAATGTCCCTCTACACATTTTTCAAGGACAAAGACAACGTCTACCACACAAACAGCAAATTATCCGAAAGCTGGAACATGGGCATCGATGTGGATCCTGCGACTTTTGCCTACTACGGTGGGCCTTTTATACAGGCCAATCGCCGAGTCTATTTCTCATTCCTCGAACCACTCGATGCGAATCCCGATACATTCCGCTTCCTCGGCTGCAGTCCTTTCAGAATCGAGGATCTTACGAATCACGTCTTTGCGCTGGATTCACCTCCACGGCGGATGATCTTTTGCTACGGCCAGGATGGGGAACGCGTTATTGAAAAAGAATACTAGATCCTGCCATCTACTTTTAATGGTAAATCTTCTGAAGAGTACCAAAAAGCTTGATGCCCCGCATTCTATGGACAAGGAGCTGCGGGAAAAAGCAATTTGAAAATTCGACGAGGCCCGCTCGTGCCCGATCACGTTGTTGTTCCGGGACCTAACCGCAAGCACCTGATCGTCACTCTGGTAGCGATAGTCGTGGTCGGCGCAGTTATCGGCTTTTTATATCGCGGTCTATCCCATCCCACTGACAAAGACATTCCTTCAGTTCTGCTCGGCAAAACTGCACGGGGATTTCAAGTAGATTGGCTTCAGGGACAGGACCTTTTGGGCCACGCAACAGATCCTAGAGGATTCTCATTGGCTGACTTCAAAGGCCGACCTCTGATTCTGAATTTCTGGGACACCAGCTGTCGCGGGGAAGCGCTGGATTTGGAATCTTCTGGCAGACGTACAAGGATAGGGGCATCGCGATTCAAGATACGCTTGAGCGTGGCTCTACAATTCACCAAACCTGGGACTTGATACTGAGGACAGTAAAGCGGCCATCGATTATGGGGTAACGGGTGCGCCTGAGACTTTATTATCGATCGCAATGGTGTCGTGATTCACACAGAAACCGGCCCGGTGACAACTTAGATGCTGGCAGAGTATGCCGATGAGCTGCTGCAGAACTAGAAAAGTCCTTGAAACCTTCCGCACAACTGATGGTGACCCTTCCATCAGACAAGCCTACTTTCTGCTCAACAGCTTTAGTCGCAAAACTATTAGCAGATAAACGTCCGGGAAGGCTACGGAGCGTTGCTCGAACGATCAAAATTGACTTTAGGAACCTTGGCCATGGATTCACCTAGCTTCGTGCCACCGATCCCGCATGTAGGCTTAAAAAAAATGATCGTTTATGAAATAAAGGGGTGTGATATTATTATAATTCTCGCTTATTTTTGTAATCCTCACTATTTTTGATCACTAAAGGACCTGAAACATGGCTGAGTATCTGTATTGCCGAGTTTCCACCGATGGGCAAAGCGTCGACCCACAAACTCAGATGTTAACCAAGAAGTATCCAGGGGCTCAGATTGTATCTGAAATTGCCTCCGGCGCCAAGGCCCGTCCAATGCTCAAAGCCCTGGTCGAGCAGCTTCAGAGGGGAGATGTCTTGATCATTGCAGCCCTTGATCGGCTTGGAAGGAAGACCACGGAGATTCTGACTTTGATCGAAGAGCTTACTGACAGAGGCGTTATTCTAAGGAGCGAACGCGAGTTCATAGACTTCGCGTCTCCCATCGGCAAGATGGTAACGGCTATCCTGGCTTCGATGGCAGAGCTGGAGCGCTCGATGATTTCCGACAGGACAAAGGCGGGGATTGAATCGGCGAGAGCTAAGGGGAAAATCATTGGCCGACCCAGGACTATCAGTGATTGCACCATTAGAGCTGGGATCGGCCTGGTTAGAGAAAAAGGTATGACGATTACCGAAGCAGCCAAAAAAGTTGGTGTGTCCTATCCCGTGCTGGCAATGGCCCTTAGGACGAAGTAATGGGTCTTGCATCAAAACCAAATGCGAATACCGACACTCTTATGTTGGCACCGAGGGTGGGATCATCAACAAAGCCCCAAACAATATCCGCATCTTCATGAGCGGCTTCCTGAATGAGATGCAGACCAGGGACCACCTCCTGCATCTCTGGCGGTTTACCAACGGCGACTCCAACGATGAAGCCCTTAGCTTTCTCAAGATCCACCCCCGCCTCGGAAAAGCAGGTGAGTGCACCTTGGACTGCAAGTTCGCAGGTTGCACCTTCGCCTTGGCCCAGCACGGTGAACCCCGGATATGAATCAAGGCTGTGCTTTATGTCCCAGTAGTCAACAACCATCGGCTGTGCAGCAAAAGTAATATCTGATATGGCCTTGATGCCGTTGACTACGATCTCGTCTTGGGACGCCGAGAGATGTTCAACAGGTTCGACGAAGAATATCTTTTCGTTTGTTATCGCGTGATAACCCAGCTTACCTCTAATTGGACCATTGACCGGGAAAACAAAGACGAAAATCCCATGTTCCGTTGCCTTGGCCATGACGTCTGGAAAAAGCTCAAAGGTGCTCTGATTTGAAAAGTCCGCCGTCAGGAGGAGGAGGTCAATACTGGCTATTTCATTTTCAAGCCACTCCAGCGTTCTTAATTCCCCGTCGAGGTTGAATGCACCCTCGTCCCCATCTTCTGGGCAATAGATAGTGATGTCGAGAAGGTCTTTGATTTTCTTTTTTCGGATCTTGGACATTATCCTGGATCCAGAAAGGCCGATTCCAGACGCGAGAAACTTTGGAAGATAAGGTGTTTCAATCATAAAAAAATCCTTACGGGGTAATCATTTATTATAATCCGTAAGGACCACTTATAAAAGACCGTGCCGGGATTACAGCACGAAAACCGGGCTTCCAAAAATATTCTGCGACAGGATCAATGTTTAATTAAGCGCCACTACACCACCTGGAAAGCTTTCATGTCGGATCTTTTGCCCCACCGTACACCCAACGCCCATTTCGTCTTGGCTGGCATGCTCGGAAGGTGCTTCTTCGCAGCTTGAGTCAGAATATACTGAACCTCTTCTCTCGTTTCTTTTGCGATCTCTCGTGGAGTCTCTATCAATACGGAATCATGATTGGTCAGAATGCACAAAGTCGAGGAACCTCGATAAATTTTGTAAACGTCATAAACGGCCTGCTTTAGGATCATCGCTCCGTTTCCCTGGAGGACTGACGCAATAGCCGACGATGACATCCAAAGGTCGCTTGATTCTTTTGACGGGAATGAACGAACGACCCCTTTTGAAATTTCGATCATTCTTTTTTCTCGAGCCATGGTCTCGATACCCTTCAACCCTTCATTGATCCGAGGGTAACGGAGGGCCAGAGTTCGAAAGACCTCGGCGGATAGAGCTGACGTGATCCCCATCTCTTTCTTCAAAGTCGACTCTCTACCACCATGAATCCAGATTTGAACAGCGTGCTTCATCTGATTGCGATCAAAACCACCTATCGATTCGGAAAATGGATCCCCGTTTGTGCAAGAATCAATCGCTTCCTGGTCGGAAAAAATCGCCGCAGCAATTGCGAAGTCGAAACTTGAAAAGTCAACTTCCAGAATCAGATTACCCGGTGACGCTTGCACCAGGGCACGCAATGGTTTTGGAATGTACTGAAGCTTTGGACGTTTGAAACTACTTCGTCCGGTCGCAGCAGCGTTCTGAGTGTGAATGGGATGGACCCTGGCATCAACCCCCGTCTGCAAGGGTCTTGAAAGAAGCCATTTGTTGTCAGAAATGAACTTCTGGATTTTTCTTGAATTTGATGACTGTGGACCGAGATCCTTGAACCAGCCTCGAAGGTAGGCGAAATCATAGTCGCATATTCGAACCCCCACCCACTCGATCCAAGCGTTGGCTTCGACGGAAGGCAGTTCGACTGTTTCAATGTATGCCCTGCTCCGAGGGGGGATTTCCTTATTGAGCGCTTCATACAGGGGAACCAACTGCGATGCCGTTCGTTCAGCATTCGTCTTTTCAACGTAGATATGGGTTAATTGGGGATGAGGGGAGGGGGTGGGGGTGGCACCCGAATCCTTAAGCAGCCACTGAGACAGGGAGCTTACCGATACCATTTCAGCATCAGCTTTACCCTGTCCCCCAGGGAATTGGCCCCTTTCCCTGTAGATCGAAGGCAAATGGGGGTCCACCTTTGTCCTTCCCAACAAAAGAAGCGACGCAACCACCCTGATGTCAAAAATTGGCTGGTCCCAGTCGAGATAGATTCGTTCCCCAAAAAGCCCAAAGTACAAGTTTTTGGCATCATATGTCACCCACTGAACGTTGGCCTTTAACAACGCTTCAAGCTCACCGTGTTCGACGGGACTTCCATCATAGGAACCACTAAAATTGCGTATGCAGCCAAACTTGTCGCGAAAGGCCAAGGTCAGCCCCTTCAATACCGTGCTAGAAATGTCCTCCTTCTCGATGACGCTCTGTGAGCACTCATCAAACCATGCGAATGGAGGGACCGAGTAATCGAGCCAAGGGACGACAACTACATCGAGCAGTTTCACCTGGTTTTCGGAAATACTGGCTTCAAGGTGCCGGCGTAAAGCATTCATATTCATCATTACACACCCTCCGGCGTCATGTTACTTGGGAATAGATTTATGCTCTCAAACACCCTGTCCACATATCGATCGACCTTAAAATTTTCAATAATATAATATATTATATTGGATTTTTTAAGGTCTCCATCGTAGCTTCCACTCCGTATATCATCAGCCATCTTCAGCGCCTTATTTAAGGTTGGTCGACTGATGCCTAAAAGTTTCTCAATCTCCAGCCTTCGGACACCCCGTCGATGGAATAGAACATCACAAACCATTGCCCGAAAAACACTCTTAAATTCCTTCGCTGCTGGGACATTGAAGAAACACCTGAGGCCGTCCAGGTTTCGCACCTCATTAATTGTCCCGCCTAGGTGCTCGCTGAAGTCGTTGGTTTGGAAAAAAACAACGTCCCGCGAGAGAGTAAATGGCCTGACCCGTGACGCTGCTTGAATTACTTGGTTGAGTTCCATCTTATGGTGCCAGTCCCGTATGAGGTTTTTCCGCCAGATATCATCCTCGGAAGTGGATCCCCCTAAAATCATCCTTCGATATCCTCGACCGGTGTAGTCTAGCTTTATCCGGCCAAGGTCACGATCGTCTTCGAATACCTTACGCTCTATAACGCCAGGTGAAACGTAGTAAGAGTTCAGGCAGAAGCAGGCGTCATATTCGGTTAAATTGTTGAATCCCTTTGCCCCGTAGTTTATCACCTGAATAGTCCATGGATTTTTCTTCCTGAAAAGCAACTTGGCTTCGAATTTCATCTGAAAAAAACCCCAACCGTGAACCAAAGCGGTTAGTTCCTTGATGCACACACCCTTGAAAGCTTTGCAAGTCACGAGAACAGTCGCCTTGCCTGCTATCGCGTTTTGTATGCACATGGCTGCGAACACCCTTAGAATTCTTTGCCGGTTGCCTGAGAAGAATTTCCTTGATCCACCAGTGTCACACAAGTTTACTATGCGGGACCCGCTATGGTGGAACTTGATATGATCAAAGGGGGCATGTAGGTGTTGGATCTTCAAAGTTTCAACTATGATTGATTTCGTAAGACCGGCAGACAGTATCAATAGGTGGCAGCCAAGGTACGGTCTGACTCGAAAACGAATTTTCGGATCTGAGCCATTTTCAAAATATCTTTCGTGTTCGTAGCTCAACCCAATAGACAGGAGTTGATGACCTCCGAATACGAAAGAGGGGCCATGGGCCTCCCGACCCATGGCTTGAAGTTCAGGAAAGAACTTAGTTAAGGACATCGGCAACTTCTTGAGGTCAAGGAGATCCATGTTGGAACGAGCTTCCAACAACTGTTTAATCAATACCAACACCGTGCTTTTCAAGGTGTAGCCGATTGTGCTGGCATGAATCAGGCTCGTCAAACGTTGAAGGTCCGTTCGATCGATTTCCTCGAAAAATGATTCGTCAATGATCTCACATTCGTCAAAAATCACCAAGGGTCGAGCATCTTCGAATACCCCTTCACCCCTGCTACAAATGATACGTTGTAAGTTCAGAATGAGAGACTTTTCAACCCTCAACTTTTGGTCAGTTATCAGGATTAACCGTGCGCTGCCGACTTTCTCCTTTAACGGTACCGGCCAGGGGCAACGATTTGTTGGGGTGTTTTTGGGGCACTTGGCACATATGGTTTCTCTGCCGAGAGCTGCGCTCCCAGACTCTTCCATCTCCTGCCAGCGCTTGTTTAACACCTTTCCGCAGCGCTCACGGGGGCGACCCCAAAGAATGGCGACCGGGACCGGTACAGCCTCCGGCTTGAGGTAAGCTATCCGCTCTTTGATGATGCCTTTTTGGGGGGCCGAGTATACGATAAAAGGAAATTTGTCGTACGTTTCCGGGTCCATCATCACGTTTTCGGCGATAAAGGTTTTCCCAACACCCTGGCTGCAGCAAATCGATAGGTTATCGAACTCTTGCACCTGAGAAATTAACTTCTTATGGTCAAGATCTTCCTTACGAAAGGTAGACAGATGGTGTTCATCAAAGCGCGTCATCGTCTTCACGCTCCGGCGGAATCGGTGCCATTGGTTTACCCCCTGCTCTCCGCCGTTCAGTTTGAGCTGGTTGAACTTTCGGCTTCGACTTGGCAAATGCCCGCGCATGAAGGCGCCGAAGTTTTTCAATCCCCCCTAGCAAGTCCTCATTGCTGTACGACGGAAAGACTTCTTCGATCAGAATCGTTCCATCGTTCAAATCTTTCAAGAACTCGCTCATCTCACGATCCCCCTCCCCTTCGACTTGTTCCTCGGATGCGTTCGCGATGTAACGGTACTTGTTTGATTCGGTCCGAACTTGCTTGATCACCAAAACCTCTTTGCGATCATCAGCCTTCCTCCGGTAGGCTTCAGCTACAATTAACCCAATACCACCTTCTTCATCGGTCGGCTTGAAGTGCAAAATATGGATCTTCGCATCGGCCACGGAGTAAACAGGAAGCAGAAGAAATTCGGACCCTTTGCTTATATGGTCGCAGTAGACGCAATCGCTCCCCCCGCAACGAAAATAGCCTGCATCCACGTAATCGGGATCGTAGCCGGAGTCTCTGACTATATAGTGCAGTTTCACCAGAGCGGGATCGCGACGAGGGGGAAGAATGATCATGCCCGGATTTGTGTGTTTGAAGCTAAACAGTTCCAGATCCCCTATGTTAGCTTTGACAATTGAGCCTGTCGAAGACGAGGAGTTTGTGCGAATTTTATCCCAGTAATCATAAGTCATGATTTATTCCTATTATGTGACGAAGGTTTTAGCTGTCGACTGGTGGCGTGAAATTTTAGAAAAGGGCGGGGCTCTTGGGTGTCCTGGGCAACCGGCAATGGGACTGTGAAGGGGGAGAACCCCCCACAGGATCAGCGATGACGGTAGCGAAATAAGTATCATGGATTTCAACCTGCCTGCTCGAGTTTCCGTCTTACGTACCTTTTGCCAACTGCCTGTTAAAAATTTGGCGTCGCCTTCGAGTCCGTCCGGACCAAAAACCCCAAAGAGGTGGTTGCGGACCAACGGCCACATAGGGTTCTTGTCGCCTAGGCTGAGTTCGAACAAGTTCAGGATTTCCCGACGGGTTTTTCTGATCCAGGGGATAACGTCGTTGGAGGGGGCTCTACCGAACCGCGTAATCGCGTTGTCGATGGCTTTACGAAGATCCGGCTTGCGCATGTCAGGAATACCGTTGCTGATATCGACGATGGATTTCAATCGGGCGTGGGCCACACTAAGAGCTTCGGAGAATGGGGTGTCGTTAAGGGGAGAGCTTTGGGACCTGTTCATATACCTTCCTTCGCAAAAAACATTTATGGGAAACACCCAAAAGTTGATCTTTGTGGGTTCATCCAGGAAGTCCTTTGATTTTGGATGCGGCCCCAAAAAAATCGGTAAGTCCAACTTTCATCGTTGGAATCTTTGGGGCATTGTCTTCAATAGGTTGATCCTGAGGCAAACTCCGTGTTGCAGGTGTCGAGAAAACCTTCATTTTTTGGCGGCTGAAAATAGCTCAAGAATCGGCAATTTTTTTGGGGCTATAATGGGCCACCCCTTTGCCTCCACTAAGGAGACGAGCCGATTGCGTGGTTTTGGTAGTATTTTTTTGGTGTTAATATTATTGCGTTGACGACACCTCTTTAAAAGCATGGAAAGCTCCCGGTTAAGTACCAAGTCCCGTCTATCATTGTTAACCGAGCAGCGAGAGATGTTGGGCATAGGCTTCTCGATCGCTAGCAAGGACTGGATCAACAATACCAGTGATAGCTGCTACTACGGAGCCCATCTTGATTCTTTCCAGGAACTGGAAGAACGCGGCACGATCGTGAACTAGTGCTTTAAGCTCGTCAACGAATCGTTCCACCACGGCGATGTTATGGGTCAGCAGCCACTCATTGAATTGTTTAGTGATTACCTTCTTCTTGTCCGTGACCCGGGCATATCTCACCATACGGAATCCCCGGAATGCCTCGCCGAAAGTCTTCCCAAGCTTGCAGCTCATGAAGGCACAGATTTCGCAAGGCTCTCCATTAAAACCTTGGCAATTCGCAAGCTCCCTGGCGATAACCTCTACGTCCGTTTTTCCTTTAAGAGGAAAGCTTTTGGGACGTCCGTTTACGAAACGGTGCACCATAGGATTTTCAACCGCTTGGATGGTAAAGTTTGTAGCATCCACACTGAGACGCTTATACGCCTGGGCCAAGTATACAAAAAGGCAAAGCAGTTCCAGTCGTGCCGTTCCCAGGACGTGAAAATTTTCCATCCCGTAGGACAAAGGGAACATGGCGAAGTACGCGTTAACTACAGACCCCAGCTCATAGGGGAGTCTCATAGCCCATCCATCGGCGCTGTCACCTACAACGTTCCGCACTTCCTCAACCCAACGTTTTTTTTGCGCTAGGGTAAAGTTTCCGTCATCGTCCGCGAATAAACCGTGGATCGGCTCGTAGTGGAGCATGCCCCGTGGTTTCTTGAAGGCACGATGGAATCTTTTCGTCAGCGGCATACCCACTTTCAGCATCATCTCGAAGCCCGAGTTATAGATTGGAGCATCCGCCCCGATCCCCAAAGCGCAGGGATACCTCCTGTAATACGTACCGATACTCTCGGGCGAAAGGTCTGCAGGATAAAGTGTACTGGTCCATATACTGAACCCACCCGAATCCCAGATTTGAAAATCCTTGCAGCTCTCCGCGCCCACGATCTCTCGAAACGCCTCGTATTTTTCCTCTACCTTCCCACTCGCGTCGTTCTTGAACTGCGCGGCTGATTGCAGAAAATACGGGCCCCGCCCAGCTCTCAAGATGGTCACATTCTTGAGAGCCTTCGCATAGATGAGGTCCACGGCTACGCCGTAGACCATGTTGAACCCCGTCAAGCGCTCTTCTTGAAATTCTGCCATTTGTCCCCCGCGGTTACTGAGATTGAATCGCATCGACACTGTATCGTTTCATATAAATGAAACAGAGCGCCGAACCCCTTGACAAATTCCTGCAAAGCGTAATCAACTTTCATGGCATCAGCTTCATTGTCCGGCAAATCAAGGCTCTTCACGCATTTTACAAACTCCTGATAATGCTTGAAGTGGGTCTTTCCCGACCTCTCCACCTTGCTAACGACATGAAAGAACTCTTCCAATGACGTTGATCTGCGTCGGTTCCCCTGCCTGCACGACGATGCGTCTTTTCCATCGCTATCAGTATTTTTGCGTTGGTCATCAGCGCCTGGGTCGACCGGGTCATCAGGGTCGTCATAACCTTCCCGTCCCATAAGTTCGCCCCAGAAGCCTGGATCCTTGCTCAACCGCTTGGTCAATGCGTTAGCCTGCTTCACAGTGAGTTCCGCATAGGTTTTTCGATCCCCTTGGAATCGGACCAACCCGTTTTCAAGTAGGTGATAGAGATGATCGGCGTTCTTGATTCGGTCTAGCGCGTAGACCAGGAGAGTCGGGTACTTGAATATCCTGAAGTGCGAGAGGAGAGATCCGTGTATATTCACGGTGTCAATAATATCGTCGAGATCCTGTCCCAGTATTTTGTGCGCGAAATAGTTTTGCATCTTTATTCCGCGATTTTTTAGTTTCGGACCTTCGTCTTCATCAAGTCCATATTTGCGGTATACATCAACCGATGTGCCTCCCTTCATGACGCTCATCTCACATGCAACCGAAATGCTCTGCCAGCGGGTGATCGTTAAAGGCGTATTTGAAAGTTGCGAGACTTGCTGGAGAATTGGACCCGTTACAGAGCGCATACGCTTTTTAAGCATCTGCTCAAAGACCTCAACGGCAGTCGAAGGATTAAGGTTCATCAGCCGCGCGAAGATAAAGGAGTTGTGGCAGTCTTTCCCAAAAGCGCCGGCCTGCATATCGATGTATGCGCGTAAACCAAAGCTCATGACCCCTGCAACATCACCCGCTAGTTCTTGCGGCGATGGTACCAACTCCATGCCATCAAAATGCACGGCCGTCGCATTGCCGGAGCTGTTCTCGGGCATGGCCACACCACCATTGACTGCGGAGGCGAGCGGTTCGCGATCAGGGGCTGTGTGTTCGATCATGTCGGTTCCTTTTGAACGGATTTTTTTGGATGAACCGAGATTACTAAAGTCTCTTTTTCCGCTTCCTCGATGTGGGTTCCGTTATTCTTTTTATAGACTTCCAGCCATTTTTGGCGTCTTATTTTCATCTGCAAAGACAATGGTTTATAGAAATATTCGGACAGACAAGCTGGGATCGCAGAGTATTAATTCGCAAGGCTGGGAGCGAGTTGGCGGCTGACAAAGGGCGATTTTTTTAGAGGAGGATCGATGGATTTTCAAGGTTTGTACGGCTTGGAGGCCTTCCGCTCGCGGGACGCAAGGGTCGAGCCGATAGCAAACGCAAAAAACCCCTGCCGAGAGGGCAAGGGTTGGGTCGGTCGTCGTTAATGGAAAGATTGAATCGATGCTAGGTGGAGCGCTTCTTCTTTCTGTAGTTAGAAGCGGGGTACTTCAGTGCCGTAGCTCGACGAACTCGTCGGTTGGATGGATATCAATCCGATCCTGAAGCCATCTGCTGACCCAACCAGGGGCTAGCTTATTTATACACTGGCAGCCCCGCTCCTTGATCAGCCCATCATCCATCAACTGGATCAATGCCTCGGAAAGCCTCTCTTCAGCTCTTCCAGGATGGTGTCGCTCAACAGAAATACCAGCGATATTCAACAGATCCTGGACCAGAAGTCCGCCGCCGCTGTACCCTCGCCGATCTTTAACGCCTTGTTTATGTGCTCGTCTCCACCGCGCAAAAAGATGTCGAGCAATCGCCTTCTCCGCAGCTCGTTTGGCCGGGTTATACTGCATAACCTGAAGTGGGAGATAGCCAACGAAACCGCCAGCCAGGATCTCTTGCAAAGTTTCGAATGGCTCGACCGACCAATGTTGACCTTTCCTAGTCCGTTTTTTGTCGACGGGAATTTCCGAGAATTTGAAAAGAGGCTCAGCGTTCCCCTGCTTGAGTTCCTTCGGCTGGTTCCTCCGATAAACTATCGCGTTCGTATATCGAACTTGGACCCAAGACAGCAGCTCAATTTGCTGGGCAACGTCCTGTCGCTGCTCCTTCGTGTATCCGCCCCGATATGCTTCGCCGTTCGCGTTTTTTCCACCGCGATGCTTTTGGAGATTGCGGGCGGCTAGTATTGCATCGATGGAGAAAGAGGCTCCCAGCGAATTTTTTGGATCAAGCAGCAGGAATATGAGAAGGTCTATGACATCGGCAGTCAAGGGGGAGCAAGTTTGAGCCATTTGTTGAGCCTGGACCTGAACGTCTGTCTCCGAGCTACCTGCTTCCAACATGCCGTCAAGAATATGTCGGGGAGGTTGAATAAGGACTGTTCCCAGTTTCCGGTTGCATTCGTTTCTCAAAATCTTGGTTGGCCAACCGTTGTCGAGTTTGAAGTCAAGACGGGAAGCCAGTGCAGTCCGGGTTTGCACGAAATGATCGTGGGTCTGGGTGAGGATGAACTTTTGCCATTCTCGTCGCCTTAAGAGCTCGTTAACACTCGGGCCGTTAGGAAATTCCGAAGCTTGGGCTTGATTCACGTTCGTCTGCGCGAAGCCGGATCTGGATTCCGTCTGGCCAGCAGGCTCAGGCGCTTTCCATGGCACGAAAGGTTTCGGTGAAGCCATCACTAACATAAGTGGAAGAAAGTCAAACTCTGGTAATTTTATTAGGTAACCTTCGCCGTAGATACCAGCGTCATTTCTTTCGTTCATTGGTTTAGACCTCCATCGCTAGTTTTAGATGGAGTCCTGGAAGCCGTGGGTCGGCGCTTTCGAGTCGAAGGTTGTTTCCGCTGGCTTCCATCGTCCTCAGCGATCTCGAATAATTCGATGGTCAGAGTGTGGTCGTCGCCAACGACGACCCGCTTGACGAGGGTTTCGACGATCGATCGCAACGCAGCGACGGGGAGCTGATGGAAGGATTTAAGGAGATCGAAAACTGCGTTCTTCAGATCAGGGCCTTGGCCTGAGCCGCTGCCTTTTACGGCTCTAGCGACAAGCGCCTGGAAACGATCGCTTTCCAGCAGGTGAGACTTGAGCGCTTCCAGGACTATTGGATCGATTTCCTCGCAGCGAATACGAAGCTTCTTGTCAGCGGCATAGTAGTAGCGATGCGCGGCGCTCTTTGCGGAAGCCCCAGTGTAACGGCTCACACCTGGGTCATGGAAAAGGATATGGGAGAGCATGTAAACGTAATCACGGCTACCTGCGCGCTTGTTCTTGCGAGCTGGATCATCAAGTATTCGCTGGACCTGATCCAGCAGTTCAAGATCAATGAGCGGCCCATGCGGCAGAGATACCACTTGGAATTTCTTGGACGCCGGTAACGACTGGTCATTTTCACCTTCGTTCTCCAGATTAGCGAACCAAAGGCCCCGATACCGCCATTTGCAATTGAAAAGCGCCTGTTCCAACATGAAAGGAGTTAGGTCCTTGTCTCGTTTCCCCTTTATTCCAAGGCGCTTCGCTTCTGACAAAACCTTCTGCTTACTGCGATGCAATATATATAGTTTGAGGTGTTGCACAAGGCGATGCAGCTCAGGCAGGTTCTTGATGTAATGACCTTTACGATGTGGATCTCGATCGAGGCCCAGGATCTCCGCGGAACCATTTATCTTGCCGTCTTGCAGCAAGCGTGCAGCAGCGTTTTCACGGACCCGAACAGCGGTCGTTTCCCTTTCAAATTGGGCAAGGGCTACCAGCACGACAATCATCATCCGTCCGAAGGGAGAAGATGTATCCAAATCAAGGCCGACGATGAAGACAGCCACACCATGCTTCTCGCAGTGAGCCAAAAAGGCGAGGAAGTCAGCCACGGATCTACTGAGGCGGCTTAGCTCAGCTGCTATGACGAAATCAATTTCCCCGTCCTCGATCAGTTTCCATAGTTTTTGAAACCCTGGCCGCTTGGTGTTCTTGCCGCTGAACGCCAAGTCCGTGATGAACTCGACCAGCTTGTGCAGGACCCCCGTCTTCTGAGTTAAATGGTCGACATAGTAGAAACATCGTGTCTGTTGAGCTTCGGTCGAGCCATCCGCTCTGACCGAGCCATCCACCTCAAACGCTTGATCAATGGTGCTGACGCGACCGTAGAAAGCGCCCTTAAACACGTTCTTGACAACCTTATTGATGACACTCGAAGTAGCTCTGCGCGCTTTCCTGTTCACGCTGCACCCCCTTCGAGCAGGAGGCTGATCACACTACCGCATAGCTGATCAAATTCGCCCGTTGGCAAAGGGTGTAAGACCGTGACGATCTTTAGGTTCGCGACGTCGAGCACGCGATTCCCGGCGATCATCCGGCGCTTGCTTTTTTCGATGACCTTCTTTCGATGATAGGCTTGAGCTTTGCGGACTTTGACACACAGACGGCATTGGCCATCAACCCCATCGCGCTGAGAGCGGTTTCGCGCAAACTGCTCGAACGGCTTTGCCTCACGGCAGGCAGAGCAGGTCTTC
>NZ_DASQYZ010000137.1:0-7182 GCF_035638955.1 Oligoflexus sp.
ATTCCTGCGCGGCTTCGAGCGCTGACTTCGTTTCACTAAACAGAAGTTCAACCGCAGCATTACCAGCCAGATCGGGTTGAAGTTTCGTGAGCCTTGTCTTGATGAGTGGCAGCTCGGCGATGAGTTTGGCTTTCGCCTCACTCCGGGTTGGTTGCCGTGTTTTCAATGCGGCAGGACCATTCCATTGCTTACCCTCAAAGATGCTGCCCGTGTTCTCCAGCAGCTCCTTTTTCCATTGGCTGATCTGGACGGGATGGACTTCGTACTTGGCTCCGATTTCATTGGCGGTCAGCCCGCCCTTGATAGCTTTGAGAGCGACTTTTGCCTTAAATTCCGGTGAGTAAGACTTGCGTTTCATACGACCTCTTTGAACCTTCCTGGCAATGTATGCCACTGTAACTTAACGAAGTCACTGGTCCAAAAAGCGGCGTCCATTTCAGGATTGTCAGTGAAAACCTGCGCCTGCCTGATCCCCATTCATGCCTCCTTGCACAGGTTGAGGGGATGGGAACCAATGAGCAGGAAAGAGATGGATTGGCTGGCTTGTGGGGTTCGCACTTGGGAGGCGAGCATGGCTGTTTTCCGACACCACAAACCGACGCTCGTTATAGCCTTACGATAACCGCTTGCGCCGTAAAGCGTTTCATAAGAAATAGCACCATGGCCTATTGCGGCCTTTTGGGCCTGATATCCTTTGCGCGATCCCCCATCTCTCTACATGGAGAGTCTGCTGGCGTGAAGGTTTTGCGATAATCATCTCTAGCGCAAAGGAGGATATGATTCAAAACATCTTCGGAAGGATCTGAAAAAAAGGGGATAGAACCAGTCCTGGCGAAAAGAGGTACTCCTCACGGTAGCGGTTTGGGAAAACATCGCTGGGTGGTTGAACGGACTCTTTCATGGCTCCATCAGTTCAGGCAGTTGAAAGTCAGAGAAGAAAGAGATCCAGAGACACACGATGCCCTCACGATGTTAGCTTGCTGCGTGATATGTCACAGATTTTTGAAACGTTAATTTTGCTAGCCGCTCTTAGCACTATCGATGTGAACGATGCGCACCACTCAAGGAGTCGATTCACATGGCTCACCATCCTTCACAGTACGCTCCTCTGCTGCAAATGCTTCGCAGCTTTCACTAAAGTTTTTCGATCCCTGACAACGATACCTTGCGGTTTTTTCGCAACCATTTGCTTCATAAAGATCATTTCCGTGCCAAGAACAAAAGGCGGGTCTCAGCGGTAACAGCTTAACAGTTACTTGCTCGCGAGGGCACTTGAGGTCTGCGGATGCGAGTTCGCGTGCGACATCGGGTGAGTCGTCCTGCTTTATATTCCTCGCCGTGCCGCAAGCAAAAAAACTTAACGCCAGACTCAGAGTTGCGAACAGGCTTATAAACCTATGTTGATTCGTACTCATGACTTTCATTCGAGTTACTCCTGAAAATGGACTGTCCTTTGTTTCTTTGCATAGGGGCCATACCAAGCAATTAGAAATTTTTCTTGTATAATTTGGTTCCCCCTGGCCGTTTCTATTTTATAGAAGGCTTAGTCTGGGACTTACTCCTCGGGTAACACTGATATTCCCAGGTTGACAAGATTTCTTTACAAGCCCTTGTTGTGGCGCCCAATTAGACCGGACATCTCGATCAGCGCCAAAATAAGTGTGAATTCGATGTTCCAATCAGCCCCCAACTTCGTCTCCTCCTTGCACGTCTGATGCCATTGCGCTTCGGCTGCCTATATTTAAGCACGGTGAGCAAGGCAAAGATCATATTGAGCTATGAGTCCATGGCCCCGCAGGGGGCTGCTTCGCGCAATCTGGTCGCCTGCCTGGCGTGTTTGGTTATAGTATTGAGACTGCCCTCAAGATACCTCTTCGCAATTCTTCTGGCAGTTTTCTCAATGAAGCCAACGGCGCAGCGAATGTTTCGACCCACAACTTTAAAATCCACCCCTCTACGATCAGGGATCGGCAGATCCTCTGCTTTATACCCTTTCCGTAAAAATTGGGCTGAATCAGCCTATGCAGAACCCAGCAGACAATGGCGCAAATGCGAAAACCGTAGAGCAAGAGCCGGTCTATCTGTTCCAGTCGATTATTTGAGTAATGTCGGCGAGATAGCATGGGTGGAGAGGGGGGTTATTACCAATAACACAGACTTGCGATGCTCACCTGTGCTTTGTAGGTAACAGTTCATCGCGGACATTGGGGAAAGGCAGGGCCCCGGAGTGAGTAGACCCACTGGATCGCTCCAGTAGGCCATCGGGTAGCCGAACCTCTCTCCCAAAGGACCCACCTATGGAGGTCGAGTGATCGACATGAACGCCGAGCTCAGACATCATTTCCTCGAGATCCCTCGTGGAGAGCTTATAGCTTAGGTACCGGCGAATGCAGGTCAGGATAATGGACTTTTGAAAATGCCGTCCTTTGAAGCTCAGCTCCATAACCACTCCCCCGGTATGGTGAACTGGCGACTATGACGAGTCCCAGGTCAAAACACTAGAGATTTTTTGCAACACAACCGCCCATAATCGCCAGGGTTAGCCTCAACCGAAATTCAGAAAGGGATCATAAAATATACAGGGAGCGGTATTTCTTCTTATGATTTTAAAAACTTCATCGCCGAAAAACGTTATCCGTAACACCCGAAAGCTAAAGATTAATCTTTCTCGTTTTGCCGAACGACCTGCTCCTCATTTGTTGTGAAGCGTATATCATTTTTGCTCCAATCCGATACAAGGGGTGGACTTCTGTGTTAACCGAGGATTGGATGCACTTCGTAATAATTCTTCTATTGTTTGTTATTTATGGCATTCCAGCATTGGCTCAGCCTCTGCTGCTGACTGACTCAATCGCCAATGAGAAGTTGGGCAAACGTTTACAATATACCGTGTCATCGAATGGACAAACACTAGAGCAAGTAAAAACAACAACGTTTGAGGCTTGTAATGATACAAACCTTAACCTTGGGTTCATCGAAGGCGTATTATGGGCAAAATTCGAAGTAGAAAATCCTTCCAGCAAATACTTCACGCTTTTTCTCGAGTTTGACGATGCCTTTATTCCGAACATTGAGACTTTCGTCGAAAATAGAGACGTCATCATCAGCACAAAAACCTTCTCTGTTGAAGAACCCGCTTATGCCTTGGAGGTTAAATCGCTTACCCCGATATTTAAGCTTTCATTGCCACCAGGGCCATCAACTGTCTGGATGAAGTTGCCGGGAGTGCCAAAGAGGCTTCGACCTCAAGTATGGTCGGAAAAGATATTCTTGCACGACAAAAACGATCAATTCTTTGTTCTGGTCATGCAATCAGCTATTCCACTTTGTTTGGTGATCTATCATCTTGTGGTCTACTTGGCAAATCGCAAAACAATTTACCTCAGGTACATCCAATTCGTGGCGATGTTTGGTTCAATTTTATGGATCCACAATGGTATTCTACGCTTCGTGGCACCATCATCTTGGAATCTAAGCTTCTTTTTCACTCAAGGCATATACCTTTGCTATGGGGCGGCGGGAATCACGATCGTCAGATTTTTCCAGGAATATGTGCAGATCGAAATCCACAGACCTTCCTATAACTTTGTACTGACGAAGTTAGTACAAATTTCGAAAGCCTTCTGGGTTCTATCCATATTCTTGCCACTAGGGGCCTATGCTCCCATCAACCTCACAATCCTAGGCTGCTGTATCCTTTTTTCAATGCCGTCTTTCTACTATTTCAGACACCTTCGTCCTATACAGCTCATGTCGATCGGAAGCATCCCCATAGTGCTCTATACCTTTTATGGCATTGGCACGTTAGTAGGCCTTTCAAATCGGTATTACTCAGACAATGTCCTCATGCTGACGGAGACCATTTTTCTCTTGCTACTGGGATCAAGCATCAATCGCCAAGTTCTCGAAATTGAACGGAGGCTGACGACAGAACTCGAGAGAGAGCATGAGAAGGTTATGGATCTGAACCGAAATCTCGAAGCTCGAGTTGAAGAAAGGACCGCGGACATAACTGCTATTTTAGACAATATTGATTTAGGCATCTTCACAATCAAGCCAGACGGAAAAATTCACAAAGAACATTCGCATGCCCTCGAAAGAATTTTCGAATGTAGCGAGATTGCAGAGAAAGATCCTGTGAGATTGCTCCATCATAAAGACTGTGACGCAGCTGATATCGACAAGAATGCAATCGCATGCATACTGGGTGAACCGCCATTAGGCTTCGAACTCAACAAGGGGAATCTATCCAGGGAGATTGTTTTAAAGGGCCATAACTCGTCCAAGCATCTTGAACTGAGTTGGAGCGCAATAGAGCGTAACAGTACCGTTGAACGACTTCTTGTAACGGTGAAGGACGTAACAGAAGAGCGAAATTTAAAAGCAGACGCTGAGCTGAAAGACCAACAAGTAGTCATTCTAAAAGAACTCATAATTGCTCCTTCTTCGACAGTCGCACGCTTCTTTTACAACGCTCGGGTATTAATTGCCGAGAGCAGAGAAACAGTGTCCCAGGGTGAGTCCGACGATGAGAATACGATTCGAGCTTTATTTATCAATGCCCATACTTTCAAAGGCATGGCCAGATCCCTAAATCTAAGACAGCTGAAAGACGCCATTCATTGTTACGAGAATATTCTGTCGGATGCCCGTGATAAGGTCGTGAGGTTGGACAAATCAAAAATCCAAGAAGCGTTGGACGTTGTAATTGCTATCTTCAATCAATACACTTACGTGTTTGAAAATGTCCTCGGTCGAAAAGATGATTACCTTTCCAAGCCCGATGTGTCGAGTGATGAAATATCATCCGTAGTTGAAATAATCGATAGGAGCTTCATAGATGTGAATTTTACTGCACAGCAGGAATTGGACATCAAAAAGATAAAAGCGTGGCTTATCTCAAAAATCTACACACCAGGGAAAGATTTCGCATTCGAATTTTCAGACTTAATTCGTGCCTTAGCAAAAGATCTTGAGAAAGAGATGCCTTATGTAGAAGTATTCGATAACGGCCTTTGTGCTAAAGAGAAAGGCAAGCAGGTCCTTAGCAACATTCTGGTCCATTTGCTCAGGAATTCCATGGACCACGGCATTGAGGCACCTAGAATTCGTATACCCAGAGGAAAAGATCCTAGGGGGAAAATATCGATTTATATGCGTAGAGAACGTGATTCTGTTTGTATTGAATATATGGATGATGGACAAGGCCTGGATTTGAAGTCAATTGAAAGGACTCTAATAAGCAAAGGTCTGCATGGGCTAGCCAGCAGATCAACTGATGAAAAGGCTCGCCTTGTTTTTGAGCCGGGCTTCTCCACCTCAGAGAAAGTGACTGATATATCGGGTCGTGGTGTGGGCATGGATGCTATACGATCGCTTATCGAAAGGGAAGGCGGTACTATAGATATCCAGCTATTCGAGGGCATTGACAATTCGTCATTTGTTCAGTTCAAAGTACTTTTTTCTCTCCCTTATCAGTATTTCTATCAAATGGAACTCCAGAAAAATCAGCCGCTTAAAGTTTCCTAACGGATTGACGGCCATAGCATGGAAGACCCGTAGAAAAGGAATTGCTGTCGAGGGAAACGCGTGAGCTGTTCGTAATGGCGACCCGTATCATCATAGAAGACTGGGTCAAAGTTGAGATCATAAAGAGCTGCTTTGACATTCCTTCCCTGGAGGACGCTTATTCCAGAATTAACTGGATGTCCCGCGATTCAATACTGCCACTCATCCCTACGCTTGAACTCATCTATAGACACACACCGCGGACACTTCTCAATGTCCCGCAGAAACTTGACCTGTCACTGGCAAAGGATGGTTATCAAGTAAAACGTGGTAGGATCGTGCGGCTTCATTTATGACGCCATTCCCTGCGCAAATTAACGAACAGTTCTGGCAAAGTTTTTGCTTTCATTTGGAGGCCTGCCGGCTTTTCCCCATTACACCGGCTCAATCCCTTCTTCTAACTTTCTAGCTGCCAGGGTGATCAGAGCCAACTCCCTGGTGTTGCTTACCAACTGAATCCCTGCCTGACGGCTTCACCGTCAAGCTCTTGCAATCGTTCAATGATTGCGATCAAAAGTTTTTGGTTGATTTGCTTTCCGAGGTGAACCTGAAAGCCCTGGCTGTAGGATGCAGCCAGGCTCTCATAGTCAACGTGCCCCGATATGGCAACGGCAGGGGTTTTGTGTTCCGATCCCTCTTCCATTTCGCGAACGGCTTTGACAAGCTCAAACCCGTCACGTTCGGGCATTGCAATATCCGAGACGATAACATCAAAAGTTTTGCTGTGAAGCTCTTCGAGCGCTTTATCGGCAGAGTGGCAGCGAGTAACAGTTGCCCCATGCCTATCCTGGCATTAATAACGACGGGAGCCGCGCTCTTATCGGTATCAGCATGGTCTGTCCATGCAACTACTGAGAGCGGACCAGGGGTCGACTCCGTAGGATGAAACACGCGGGATTCGGATTTCATCCTCGTCCGCATCTCTTGTTGTATACTGGAAAGCTGATCGTGTTCTCGCAATTAATGATGATCAGGGATGCAGTGCGCATCCATCGGTAGGGTGGCGGGGGTTCCAAAGATTGTTGGCCGAAATCAGTTTGGATTATGCTGGAATTAGTTTCCTCGAGAATACCACGGTCTTACCCAGGCGCAACAGAACCGACGAGACCGTTGCTGATATAGTAGTATTCCTCGACGGCACTACAACCGCCGAGACGGCCTCGGTCACCAGCGGACGGGGGGTTGGCCTCATCTCACGGTACTGCTGCGGCCATGAAATGAACTTCTTGCTAAAAAGCGGAAAGCATTAAACCCTGGCTTTTATTTCCTGCCGGGAATTTCAACGGTATCGCGATCCAGTGAAGCAGACCCACTCAGGGCCTGGATTAATCTCCAAGCATTCTTTCTGCGGCCCTGAAAAATGGTGGGCAGCAGGACGGAATGCTCGTCATCGTCAAACTCTGGGAGTGACTTGGAAACGAGGGCCGATCTTCCACGGTCGGCCTCCGGAGGTTTCTGCAACAGAGCCTCAAGCAGAGCCCATCATCCTCAATAGTATTCCTGCGCGGCTTCGAGCGCTGACTTCGTTTCACTAAACAGAAGTTCAACCGCAGCATTACCAGCCAGATCGGGTTGAAGTTTCGTGAGCCTTGTCTTGATGAGTGGCAGCTCGGC
>NZ_DASQYZ010000138.1:0-3093 GCF_035638955.1 Oligoflexus sp.
AACGATACTCTTGGGCATAAGCTGAAATTCATCTATGATGCGGTTTAGGTGCTTCTGCATCATCGGCTCCTGTGGCTGGAAGGTTTGTTTAAAGTTCTTCCAATTTCGCCGCAGGGGCTTATTTTTTCAATGTTTCATAAAATCGTATGAGTGAAACCCAGTATTTTGAGGCACGGCCTGGGGTTAGGTCTTTGCAGGTTCATTGATGGCAATAGTTTCAAAGAAATTTTATCTCAGCGCAAGCGCTGAGTAATTAGAGAGATTTTATGCGTGCAAGCTGAATACCGTTAAGCGAACTGTGGTCTCTGTACCCCTTCATGTACTCAACAAAATCTTCGTCGCCTACTTTCCCAAGTACTGCTGACGCGTGACGCAAAATGATTCGTTCACATTTTAGGATCAGGAAGCCTTGATGCGAAACGTCCATACGGGTTCCAATATATTTCATAGTATCCCAGTTTGGACGGATGAAGTTCGCCAGAAGAGCACCTTTTTGCAGTTCCCGACGCAAAAGGGTGACGCCCCCAGGATTGTCCAACACCTCCCGAAAAGTTAGATATTTTGTTGTAACAGAGGCTGCTTTCTCGAACGGATAGCGACGCTCGAATTCTGGAAGCTCGGCGGCATGCATTTTCCTGTACCAGACTCCCCAATGATCAATCATCGTTATGGACTCTGCGAGAGGGATTCCCAGGTCTGCCGTGACATTCACGATTGCACCACGTTTTTCGTGATAAGGCATCCACTCCGAGGTAATGAAGTGGAGCCGCTCAGTGAATCTGACGACTCCGTTCCTGTAACGAATTTTTTGTAAGTCGTTGGTCAAGTTTTTCCCGTGGACGGCAGCGAACGCCATGTTCCACACCGATTCGACAAATGTCGTGCACTAGCCAGCAATTCATGGTGACGTTGTAAGGGGAATTTTGCGCTTTGCTAGCATTGCTTCGTGCAAATCACTCTGGCAAAGTTCAGCATTTGCCCATTTTTCAATGGACCAATCCTTTGGTTGAGCGGGAAAAGGATCTATCATGGCTACAAAATTAAGCGCAGGTCCGAAGTTTGCGGGCACTGGCAGCACCGGCTTTTGGGCCCGCAGATTCCAAAAGGTCGTAAAAGCGCCAGAATGGGGCATGCGGACTGAACTCCCACCACTGAAAAAAGGCCTGGTTCCCAAGCCAACGTCGATATCTGTCCATAAAGTTCCATAAGATGCACGACCATGATGATCCATGGCGAGATCAAGTCCTCGGCCCTTGGACCAGACAGTCATCAGCGCATAGTCGTCGACGGTGAGATCGTGAAAAAAAGTCTGGCGAATGTCGAACCTGGTGAAAAAGATATCAGCCCCAGCAGACGAATTCAGGCCATGATGTCCCACTAATTTCCCACGACTGCCATCCGCATCGAGAATGATGTCAGAGACGCTGACGAAAAACGAAGAGCGTATGTTAATGCCATAATCCGCATTGAGAATCTTAATGTCTCGGACCCATGAGTTCTGAACTCCTGACAGATCAATTGCATTGTAGCCCTGCTCTTTAAAATGTCCCGGGTAAGGAGTGCCAACGAACTGCATGCTGAAGTGCTCAAGGCCAAGTTCAGAAATTGTGGGATCCACAGCTTTGATGCTTGTCATCCATAAGGGATCGATGTCGAAAGGAAGATTTCGAGCGAGTGTAATGGTTTTTTCAGTAAGGGACGTGACAGGAGAGTAGAAACTCATCGTCTTTCGGCCCACATCTTCCATCGCTCCGGGATATTGGCCCAAATGCAGGGATTTCAAGAGAGTCCCACCGGAATCTTTCATGACGATACGTACCCATTGACCCACTTTGATTTTGCTCGAGGAAGCGACTTGGATAGTCTGGTCGCCTCGTTTTGCAAAATTTGTGAGCTTGGTAAGCTCGCTGCCTCTGTCGTGGCCTTCGGCACTTATGAAGCCACCGGAAAAAGACCAATTGGTTGGGGGACCTTTTGTCAGGCCATAGACCTCACCCAAGGACTTGGGTAAATAGAGGATGGTTTGCTCGGGGCCCTGGCCGCGAATGACCATGTTCCCGTGATCAATGCTGAGCTTTTTCAAAATAATGAATCGACCTTTTGGAATTAAAACTATTCCAGGTCGAGCGGCATCTATAGCGGATTGGATCGCATCGCTGTCGTCAATTGCATCATCAGCTATGGCACCAAACCTCGTGATATCGAAGACGGGACCGGCTACTTCGGGGATTGGATCAAGACCCGTGTGATAGCCGGCCCAACCAAAGTCGGGTAAGTTTCCAGCTGCTCTCCATTGCTGTCCAGATTCTCCATAGAGTTTCGAGGCATTGCAAAGGGAATCCGTAGCGGCGCCGGCTGGTAAAGGGGGCGTTGGAACGGATGAATTTTGTGATTCGATCGAATCAGCAGGGGTCTGTTTCGGGATGGCTTTCGAGGTGCGATTCGACTGATGCAAAGTGCTGCTGCAAGTAAGATTCAGCACAATGGCGAGAAAGTGACAAATATTCATGAGAAAAGGTCTAGGCATGATCTGTCTCCAAACAGGAACTGGGACTTCAGCAGCAAAGCGGCCATCTACGGGGGAAAATTTAGCATGGGATAATGAGGATCCATAGTCCGATATTTCGGCAGATTATTCACCATCGAACTTTCCTTCATAAAATGAGTGACGTGGTCCAGTTAACCATCATTATGGCCGCACACGGTTTTCCTTCCAAGCTTGTAAAACCCAATATTTTTAACATATTTTCCGTGACGGCCCATGAGGGTGGCATCGACGATGACCAGAGCTTGGGTTTTGTTTGCTTTCTTACCTAGAGCGGCAAGTCGTCTTCGAACAGTACGGTTCAGACAGCCCTTTGCGATGGTCAGGTTGTCCGGGCGATTCAGCATTCTGGAAAATGACGATTCATGTTTGCCGCTCAAGCGGGCCGCAAGTCTCGGCTGATGCCGCGCATGGCGATCCCATTCAGCCCTGTGAGGCTATCGCCTTTGGATTGACCGCCCGTAACCACGATATGGAACATTACCTTCTTTCCAGCATCCATGAGTACTGTCGGACCTGGCGCCGATTCTGCGAATGCAGTCGTCGTC
>NZ_DASQYZ010000139.1:0-6343 GCF_035638955.1 Oligoflexus sp.
GGCTGTCGTCCAATCGCAAAGCAAAGGGTACCCTGGCAACCCAACGGGCTCCTCGGAACCTTTGTCGGGCTTTCCCTGAAGAGTTTTTGTGTCAGTTGCGGGCTGCCCCGAATTAATATTTTTTGGCTTGCAAGCTGCCACGTGAAGCGCCATTATGGCTGAAAATATCCAGACATAGCATCGCATTATGACACCCTCCTCGAGCCGACACCAAGGAAAAAAATCATTCAGCAAGACCTTTTAAAATTGGCATATGCATAAAGCATAAGCTGATCTGGCAAAGTGTGCACGCAAAAAGAATGAGCATGAGTTCTTATCGCGCAAGTGGTGAAGACCTGCGCTCAGGAAAGCTCGTTGGATGTTGATTGACTCGCGGCTGCGATTGATGATTGGCCGATATTGTGTTCGAGGTGCTTATCCATGTCGAGGATAGCTTGCCTGGTCATAACCCACAGATTAATCTGCCAAAGGGGTCCAGGCTCTGGAGCCGGCATTTTCTCCAGATCGGTCGCGAGGATTTCTCTAATGATCGTGATTAGCTCATCACTGCCCATCCTATTGTCCTCCTGAATGCGGCGCAGACGTTCAGAGTATGACTTCCGCGCATAGGAATGGGAAACAGCATTTGCATGGGATCACATGAAAACGTTGCATACTGATCGATTGAATAGTCTTGTGTGATTACGAATCGGCGGTTCCTGCAACCTGCCGATTCAAGAGGAGAGAGCTTGAAGTTTATGCAATACGGAGAGGCGCGGTGGGGAGATTCCGAGGAAATCCCTCCTCTTTAACTCACTCCCAGAGCTTGATGATAACGAGCATTCCGTCCTGGGCCCCACCATTTTTCGTCTGAACGGTTGTGCCGGTGACCGCAAGATCGTTGGCACACGTTGTTCCTCCGAGGACGAGCAGGTTGCCTTTTTGTGCTATTGCGGCAAATGATTGCAGTTTCCCGTCGCCCCGGCATGTTCCACCGATGCGTGTGTTGATCTCGGCTTTCGTGAAGTCGCGTGAAAGGACGAAAAGCCCAGTTTCCGCGTCTTTAGAGTGTCCAAAAAGGTTATCAGGATCGCGGGTAGGGAAAGCGCGACTGATCCCCTTTGGCAAGTAGATGCGCCCCCACGCATCCACTGCATGGTGTGTGACGTGTGACCGCAGGAACGTAGCAAGGACAGGTTTTTTCTGAGCTGGGTCGTAAACCATGTACATAGTCGACAAACTGTTCGGACCGGCCTGGAATGTCCCTTTGCTGATATTATCCTCAAGCTTGATGTCGAGCTGAGGGCAGCTTGCAGCATTCTTGCAATTCGGATCATCTCGCACGGGCCAGCGGGCTAACGTTGAATTGCCGCCGTCAGTCCATCCCTTCAGGCCGACCATGCCGTTGGGCAGTGGAAAAACATCATACCCACGTGAGTCGGCTCCGAGACTTTTGTCGAATGCAACACTGGCCCACCAATCCCACATGCGAGCTTCCTGATTTTCAGAAGCGTCACAGTTTGTGCCTGTTTTGCAGACGAGAAAGGTCGGCTGCATGAGGTTAGCGTGGACGTGTCTTGTCCCAAAATAATAGGAAAGACCTGACCGTGGATCGTCGAATTTCTTGGCGTGTTTCGCCGACGACCAGTTGGTGTTCCATTCTTTGTAAAGTGTGGGTTTGTCGGAATAAGCATCCGCGTCAGGCGTATTCGCGTCCCCCTCAACTCTTGCACTTGTCAGGCCTGGGGAGTAAATAACGCGAAAGCCTTTTCCTTCAGCCGTCACAGAGCCATCATCAGCGATGCTGACATTTCGAATGTACTGATTGCCCGTGCCTCCTACGTAAGTGACTACCGCCAGGGAAGGTACAATATCGGGCGCCGCCGTCCGTGCTTCTGCCTGTGGCACCCAGGGAATAGTGCCGGGAGAGTTTTCTGAAGTCTCATCAGCATCTCTTGCTTTGAAAGCGGTGGTCTCTGTCTGCTGGGTATCCTGCTGGGTGTTCGCAGGGTCTTTATCCCGGGACGATGGGCCTCGGCCGCATGCAGCCAGTCCACTGCACGCTCCAGTCAGGAGGAGCGCGATCACCGGAATACGCATTTGATGATCACGCGAAAATCCACAGTGGTTATATTTATTTTTGCCTTTTTTTTTGGCTCGATTGGCATAAATCATGAATCACCTCTTGTATGGCTGAGTGCCGTTCACAATTCCACTCCGGAGCACCCGGGACGGAAAGGGTGGCCAGCATTGGTTGTAGTAGGTTTTTTGCTTAAGTGCGGGGCTGTCATTGCGCAAAGAATTCTTTAAACGCTTCGAAGCAATTGATCATGTTCATAGAGGAATGTCAAGGCCGTGGACGGATCAAGAGTGCAAGGTTTATGCGACAGCAATCTTCATAGGAACGTGTGGAGTGGCCAACAAAAATGGCCCCGGAAGATATCCTCCGGGGCTTGTTGCTGCCAAGGCGACGACAGTTCTCAACGAATCACGAGCGCCTCCATGGACTCAGCGCATGGTCCGCTGGATATTGATGAAATCCAAGGGACGATCTTTATCGCGGGAAAGTTGGGAATTCAAGGCAGAAGGGGCTGGACCTGGCTCAGGGTAAGGCTCGGATGGGTTGGAAGGACTGGAAACTTCGCAAGAAGCAGCCTCCTGCCATCCAAAAAACGAGCCCTGCGCGGCACTCAAAACAAACACGCCCTCACCACTGCGTAAGACATAAACCCGACCGTTTGGACATTCTTTGAACTCGTAATTTGTGACAAAGTGCACACTGGCTGTGCAGCCGTTACTTCCTCCAGCGAAGGACGCAGGGTCTGCTGGCTTCCCTATGGGTGGGCTAGGGTAGGCGGGAGACGTGGGGCATTCGACGATTGCTTCCACTGCCTTCCAACGGGTTTGATCTCCACCGCCGTCGGTTACCATCAGTGCCGATCCAAAAGCGATCGCTCGGCTATATTCGTGAAGGTCTTTTGAAGAGGGGCGACTATCCTGGCCAAAGCAAAGACTGGATGTTGCGACTGCGCATAGTGTTGCAACTGAAGCGAACGCGGCTTTCATAGAAACTCCTTTGTTATTCTTCATAGAAGCAGTGACAAGGGAGAGTGGTTGCGAACGTCGTTTTTGTCTCAAGAAAAAGTAGGGCAATCACGTTGGACCCGAAAAGAAAGCACTAGGCAGCCTTCTGGGAATCGTCCAGCTGGAACAGGACAAGCGGCAGGCTTATAACAAAAGCGAAGGCACAATAACCTTCGTCAACCGCCCGGTTTTTCTGAAGGCGGATGTTTATAATGCCGCCGACCTGGTCGATTGATTCTTTAACGGCGGCCATGCCCACGCCTCGCCCTGAGATGCTCGTCACGGTTTCGGCTGTGCTCAAATCCGCATTAAAGATCAAATTGGCTAGATTTTCGGCATTTTCGGACGCTTGTCGGGCCAGCAAGCCCTTCTTGAGTCCAATTTCCTGAAGTTTCTTCAAATCGAGGCCACGACCATCATCCTCTACAAATAAGTCAACCATTCGTCCCCGTAGGCGCGCCGTGACGCGTACCGTGCCGTGTGCTGGTAGTCCCTTGGCTTGTCGTTCTGCCGGCATTTGAATTCCATGATCAAGCGAATTTCTTAAAAGATGAACGAAGCAGTTCCTTAACAGATCCTCCGTTGAACGACCCACCCAAAGCTCGACGATATTGAGGCTCAAGTCCGGGACGGGCTTGCCTAGCTCCACGGATATCGGCGCCGTCTCAGAAAAAAGTTGTCGAACGAGGCCTTCTAAAGAGATGAATAGGGATTGGCGCATGACTTTAATCGAGTCCAAGAGACAGTCGCTGAATGGGGTGCCGCTTTCCAGCTGAATATTCAAGTGCTCGTAAATTGTCATCAAAGGATTTCGCGGAACATTCACGGCTTCGTCGCCGGATACTTTGCGAGCGAGTTTCTGGATCGCGATATTATGGTAACGTTGAAACGTAGCTTCTATTGTTGAAAGATTCAATTGTACGGCGTCCAGGTTCACATTGAGAGGGTTTTTACTCATGACATCCACGAAAAATTGCTCAGCAGAGTGGATCGCGTCATTCATCTGACGAAATCCAAAACTACGGGCAATACCTTTTACAGTATGTATATTCATGAACATTGATTTCAACGTGCTCATCGGGTCACTGCAGGTTTGCAGGTCTTCCATTAAAATTCGGTTTTTACTGGCCAGGCTATTGCAGTTTCGGGTGAAATTCGACCAATCGTGTTCGCTGCGATTCAAGATCTCGCTTATAATGCCCATCTCCTCGTCCTTCTGCGCTGCGGCTTTCTCCATGCCTTTCAGTGCCGTGACGTCTTTGATTGAAACCAGCACGCGTTCCACTGTGTGATAATCATTGCAGATTGGTATCCAGTCCAATTCGAAAGCAAAGCGATCGTGATTCTGATTGAGCCCGTTAAGACTTCTTGGCAGAAGATGCGAATTAGCCTCGAATGCAAATTCCTGCTCGTTGAAGCATGCAAGTAACGCCTGGCTGGCCTGATCAATTTCGTCGGCGGTCATAGTCGTGCAATGCGCAAGAAGCGGCATGAGGGGCTTATCGCGTAAGTTGGATTCGGCGAATACATACTCCAGATGTCGCGAATAGTCTTTGTGAATTGATATGTCAGACCCTGACACGGTGCATATCCCCAGCTCGATATGCTCCATGATACTTTGGATGTCTCGCGTCTGCTCAATCACCCGCAATTCAAGGGTTTGGTGCAGCCTGGAGATTTGATCGCGTTCTACAGCAAGCTGTTTGTTCAGTCGGATATTCTGTAGAGCGATGGCGCCCTGAGTGGCAATGGGTTGGGCGATATCAATGCTGCGTTGGCTGAAGAGATCGTAGAGCTGCGTATTGGCAAGATAGCAGTATCCAGCTATGGTTCCTTCGGACTTCAGCGGCAAAAGCATGACCGATCCCGCAGCAGAAGGCCGGCCCCACTGTTGTCCCTCGCTCTTACGTATGATCGGGTCAGTTGGGCTGGCTTGCAGAGTTTTCTGAATGAAGTGCTGGTCAACTTTAACCTTGAACAGGTCGGCTGCTTCGATTCTAATATTGTGGGCCGCGTGGGGAAACCAGCGTTCATTCTCTCTAAAGTACAAAACTGCCAGTTCTGCACCGGTTGCCTGACAAAGGGACTCCAGCAATCCCTGGTAGAGAGCGGTCGTATCATTCGTAGCGCTGAGCTTGAGGAGAATATCCATCAAAGCGCGCGTTTCAACCTGCTGGCGTAAGGCAGTGCTACGACGTGTGGCACTGCGGGAGGCTTGCTCCGTTACCAGGCTGCCCTCAGTTTCCTCATTTCGAGTGGATTTTCTGTTATTGAGTACCTGTTCACATAAATTCTCATGAAATTTCCAGTTGCGGACTTGAAAGTGCTGCCTTGCCATGTGGACATAAACATGGGCCAAATCAGGGTCAAACTCGTGCATCAGTTCGCCGAGGAGCAAACGACCTTCGGCAGCCGGAGTTAGCCAATTTCGAGCGCTTGCATAGCGAATACCACGCTCTATTATCATGCGGCCAACCCTCGGCCAGCCGAGAGCAAAAAACCAGCGGCCACTTTCATAGCAGGTCTGTGGGTGGAAAACCCTAACACGCAGGAGTTGGTTGATCCAGGCGATTCCAAGAATGCCTAGTGCCTGAAGTTTGCGGTTTTGCTTGATCAAGATACGTGCATAGAGTATTGGCGGAAAAAGTGCGAACGTCACCCGGTGGCTACGCTTCAAGTTTAATGTAAAAGTTCTTTTTGCGAATTTTTCAGCCTGCTCCGGTTTTCCAATGTAATCGGAATATTCAGCAATGCCAAGGCAGCCAAGGACGGAATCGAGAGTGTCATACCCCAGAGTCTGTAAATTAAGATCTGCTGCTTCCACGTGCGCAAGGATTTGTTCCGCCTGCTCCCTGTTTCCACTTTCCAAAGAATGGCGAAAAATGCAGCTGAGAGGAGTGGCGGCAAAGCGAATTTTTTTCCAGAGTTCTATGAATTCATGAGATCGAAGTCCCGCTTGGCCATTCTCCGCGCCATAGTAGTCAAGAAGCAAGAGGCTGAGGGTGCACATCGATCGCCAAAAAGATTCGCCAAGTGGCGCTAAATTAGAAAGGGCTTCTTCTATTTTCTTTTGCCCGGCTTGGAGATTGCCCCGGGGCACGTCAGAGGTAAATCCCCAGCAAAAAAGCACGAAGCTCTTGTCAACTGGATTGGCGGTCTTGTCAAAGTAATTGTATGCGTGACGGTAGCAAGTGTTCGCAAAATTCTCTACTCCGAACGCGCTCAGCGCAGTCCCCCAGTATCCGAATAGGCTCGCTCGGTGTTTGTTGTCCTTATAAGA
>NZ_DASQYZ010000140.1:0-1868 GCF_035638955.1 Oligoflexus sp.
ACGAGCGGTCCGACACAAGAGGCTCTCATGAATTATATACCTCAACCCGTTATGAGAATACTATCCGAAGAATTGGCCGGAGCCTTTACCCGCCCCACCTTCATACGATTTGTGGCCCTTGTTCTGGCAGCTATATTGACAGTCGGCTCCCGGACAGTTAGTAACATGGTGCGCACGGTAAGGAATCTTATTCCCGGCCATGTATCAAGCTATAACCGGGTTTTTTCACAGCGTCGCTGGTCAACCTGGGCCGTTGCGCATGGCCTATGCAAGCTTTTGCTGAAACATCTTGTTCCGATGGGCACTGTGCACCTTGCAGGTGATGATACCGTTGATGAACATCGCGGTGCCAAGGTTTTCGGCAAGGATCGCCACAGAGATGCGGTCCACTCGTCACGATCCTTTACAGCATTTTACTGGGGGCATAAGTGGGTTGTACTAAGCATTGTTGTACGCCTGCCGTTTTCAAGGCGTCCATGGGCATTGCCGGTGCTCCTGGCTTTGTATCGCTCGCGAAAGTGGAATCAGAATCACGGCCGAATCCACAGGACACAACCTGAAATTCTCGAATCTTTGCTAAAAGTTTTGATAAGGTGGTTCCCAGATCGATGCTTCCGTCTTTCAGCGGATGGAGGTTTCGGAACTCATCGAATGGCCTGTTTTTCCAGCAGTCATCGGGATCAGCTCATATTTGTGAGTCGCTTTTATCCGGACGCAAACCTATATGAACCGTGTCCAGCCAGGATGGGTAAAAAGAATGGTCGCCCGAGACTGAAGGGACCGAAAGCGTTATCACCTGAGCAGGTTGTCGAGCAAACTCAAGTGCGAACGAGAATGACAGTCAATTGGTATGGTGGTGAAAAACGCGACGTTGAGATTGTAAGTGCCGTAGGGCATTGGTTCAAGCAGGGTCAGGGCCTGGTGCCGATTCGCTGGGTTTTTGTTCATGACTTGACTGGAACTCATCGCGATGAGTACTTTTTTACGACCAGGGTTCATATGCCGCCGCGGTTTATTGTTGAAGCATATACCGAACGTTGGGCTATCGAAGTGACGTTTGAGGAAGCACGCGCATACCTGGGCTTCGGTTCGACGAGGTGTCATTCTGAAAAAGCTGTTCTCCGGGAGGCGCCCTTTCTGCTTTGGCTTTACTCGATTATTGTCTTGCTTTACGTCTTGCTGCCGACCGGAAAGCAGGCAAGAATTTTTGTCCACTGGCAAGGTAAAAACGTCGTAACATTCTCTGACGTGATCACCGGCTTAAGACGCTGGCTTTGGGTTCATTGGGCTTTTGCAAAGGTGACCCGAAACAAGGGTTATCAGAAACTTTCGCTGCCATTTAAGAATATGCTGCTCGATGCCTTGGCGCCTGCTGCGTAGTTTAGATGATCTGCTCTTAAAAACGGAACCAATCAGACCCTAAAGTAGCTGGCAAGGTTTTGCCAGCCGAGGAAGACTTGGCCTCAGTTTGAAATACGATTGGCTTTTGCACCACGAAAAAGGGCAAAAGCCGAGCTGAGTAGAATTCATTTACAGAGTTATCCCGCATTTGGATCTGCCAGGATCCATTTGGTTGTGTTGGGGTAACTCTACCAATTCTATTGGCATGTTGTAGATCAAGTCGCAACTTCTACACATTATTCAATGAAATTAATATGCTAACAAATCCCTTGGTGGGTGGGTAGTCATCCGGCTGACGTTCAGATCCCAGCGAGCACAATCCGCATGTTAGCGTGTTTACTAAATGCTTAGTGAGTCCGAGCTCCGTTTATTGGAGCCCGGATCAATATTGCGGCGTAAACGCTAATCAATTAGCGGGCATCGAGGCCCTGGAGATAACCTATGCGAATGAAGTGTCTATGAGCCCG
>NZ_DASQYZ010000141.1:0-104587 GCF_035638955.1 Oligoflexus sp.
CTCCATGCCGGATCCCGTCTGCATCAGCTGCAAACCTCCGGCTCCAATCCTGGATTGGTGGCCCAGTGTATCCCTATGCTCGATCGTACCTTCCAGCACGTAGGACATGATCTCGAAACCCCGATGCGGATGCGGCTCCACGGCTGAAGGATGAAGTGCCTTCGCCCAGGCCCAGTAATAAAGGGGACCCACCCGATGAATCAAAGAGCCTTCGCCCGCAAAACCGATCATCTTTTGTTCCGTGATGGCCCCACGATCAAAACTTCCGGTTGCCTGCTCGGGAGGGGGCAGCACCCAGGTGAAAAATTGAGGCAGTCGGGCTTTCTTCGCCATTATTGATAGTCCCACTTCAATTCTGCGATGCGCAAATCACCGTCCTCGCGAATCAGAAGGTAATGCTCCTGCACATCCTTTTTCTTTTCATAATCAGTCACAAGTTCCATGCGAATGGTCTGCTGGCCATTTCTGGTTTCCGATATATATTCCTGGGACCGGCTTGTGCCACGGGTTCCAAGATCATTGCGCACCCGATCGGCCAGGATCCTGATCATATCGAGCTTATCCTGATCCCACGTTGTCCAATCCTGCAGACACTCTTCGGGTTGCTCTTCAAGCAGGCACTCGTTGAATTTCTGCGGAACCTCCTTGCCCGTGAGTCCACCCCCACCAAAAATAAAACTGATCGCCGCGAACACGGCTGCGATCACGAGGATCACTGCAAGAATTATAGCCAACCCGACGCCAAGAAAGACGAAGAGCAGCGCCAGCAGCATCAAAACCAGAGCACTGATAAAAAAGCTCATAATGTCTTCCTGCCTGCATGGAACGGGTCACGGTGCACACTCAGAGTAATTTCCCAAGTCAGCAGAGACAAGAGAAATCCCTGGCGCTAACTTTAGCAGAGCCTGAAACCAGGGCCATCCCTATGCTAGGCGTTGTTGCTCAAAACGGACAGACGGAAATCTTCTCTGTTGAGCGTTTTCGCATTGACCAAAAACATCAAGGCTGTCTATGCTCCGTTCCAAATCCGTTTCTCAACTTCGATACTATGGAGGAAATCATGCTCTTCTCGAAACTTCTCGTGGTGGGTGCTCTTTGCGCAAGCGGTATGGCGATGGGTGCTGTGGAAGGTCTTTATCAGGCCGACTGCTGGCCTGTTCAGGAAGAAGGTCTTTCGGTCGGTCGCAGTGTCAACTTCGAAAAGTCATCTGCGACTCAGGTTCAGACGATTTACGGTGACCTGACCTGCGCGACTGCCGCTTATGCCTTCACTTTCAAAGGTCCGTACAGCATCGCTGCTGACGGCGCTGCTAACTTCACCTCAGCTTCGATCGAGCTGACAGCGATCGACGCGCGTATTGCTGCGGCTTTCACCGCCCAAAAACTCTGTGGCGTCGCTGAATGGGTGGCTGGCGTGCCTCATGAAGTTGCCGGCCTTGATTGCGGCGGCACCCAGATCCCAGCCGCTGGAAGCGTGACCTATGATATCGTGAAGGAAGTCCAGGGTGGTATCGTCTTCGGCACTGTAACCGAGGATAAAGATGGATCTACTTTGGAAAAGCGCCCGACTGCATTCGACGAGTCGACCGTTTTCAAAGCTGTGACCGCCACACAGGATTAATGCCTCCCCGGCTTCCCCCTGCGGGAAGCCCCCTATTTTTTCCCTTTTCTTATGGGGAAAAGCACCTGGATCCTCTCAAAAAAGCATGCTACGATTTGGTCATCTTTATCATATCGTGCTGAGGACAAGAGTGGATTCTAAACTCCTGCCAGACTTTCGTTTCGACGAAGCGAGATTTCGTAATCCTATTATCGAGACCGGCGCCGATCCCTGGATCATTAAGAAAGACGAGCTCTATTACTATTGTTTCTCGGATAATAAGTCGTCGATCTATGTGAGCTACGCCTCCAGTCCCGAGCGATTGGATCAGGCGAAGAAGCATTGCATCTGGCGAGCTCCGAAAGGTCGGGCTTACTCGCACGAGACCTGGGCCCCTGAACTCCATTTCCTGGACGGTCGCTGGTATGTGTATTTTGCTGCTTCCGATGGCAACAATCACACGCACCGCATGTACGTTCTGGAAGCGGATCGCCCCACGGGACCTTATCGTTTCAAGGGTCAGATTACCCCGAACACCGATCGCTGGGCCATTGATGGGACCGTGCTCGAGATGCCGGACGGCGCCCGGTATTTTGTGTGGTCGGGCTGGGACGGGCAAAGCAATATTCAACAGAATCTCTATATTGCCCGGATGGTCAATCCATGGACTCTGGTGCAGCAGACGGTTGCCAACCCGAAGCTGAAACCCGTGCGACGCCACGCAGGAGCTTTCCTGAATCTGGAAGCTCATGCGGACGAGGCGGGTGCATATAGCCTTGAAGTGCTTTACTCCTGCACGCATACGTCCATGCAAAGGCTCACCATCAATGGCGAGAGTCATCTCGGTCTGCACTACACGCCGACCGGTTCGGGCAACTGGCAGACCCATTATGAAAAAATTGAACTTCACCAGGGCCGCAATATCCTTCGCTTTGCCGAAGGTATCGGCAAGGCCAAGATCGATAAAGTGCTGATAAGGCCCTTGGGCCAGGACCGCAGCGTGATTTCCTCACCGGAATTCCACTGGGAAAAGATGGGCGGACCGCCTTACATCAATGAGGGCCCCCAGATTTTGTGGCGAAACGATCGCCTGCATATCGTGTATTCCGCCAGCGGCAGCTGGACCGATCACTATCAGTTGGGACTTTTGACGTTCCAGGGTGGTGATATTATGGACAAGAAGAACTGGAAGAAGAAAGGGCCCGTCTTTCAGGGCACCGATCAGGTCTTTGGTCCTGGGCATGCCTCGTTCATTCAGTTCGAAGAGCGCGATTTCATCGTCTATCACTCCGCAAAATATAGCGGGGCGGGCTGGAACCGCCACGTGCGGATGCAGCCCTTCTCCTGGGATGCCCAAGGTGATCCTGTGTTTGGATCACCCTGGTCCCCCGAAGACGACGATTCAAATCTGATCTGCACATCAGGAGCCTGAAGCTGTAGGCGGATTGTTAGGATTCGGGCACTTGGGTTCCCCCAGATTCATATCATAAGCCGGGTCGCCGGGATGCAGACAGGTCGCGGCACGCGATTTATGCAATTCCGGCTTCCTCTCTGGCGTGCAGTTCTGCACGCCGATTCCAATGGACAGCAAAAAAACAGCCCGCATCATTTTCATAGCTTGGTTTTCCCTAGAGTCAATTCTTTTAAGAGACTGCGGATTTCCAGGACATGGACTTCTTCTTCTTGCATGGCCCGTTGGAATTGCGCCAGCATAGTCTCGTCACCCGTTTCCTGGGTGAGGTCGATCAACAGCTGCCAGCCATCGGTATCCGCCAGTTCCGCGATCAAAATCGCTTCCAGACATTGGGTCACACTGGTCCTGGGGTCATTGAGGACTTGTCCCAGGCCCATGGATGCGACGGCCATCGCATCCGCCCCGGGTGTGGTGGCGGTGGGATCGGCGCCGACTGCTTCGATCGCCTGCTTCAGCATCTGCATATGCTCAAGTTCGGAATCACAGATCTGCTGCAGCCGATATAAATCCATCGAGGCATGACGGGCCGGATCCATTTCACATTTGCGGATCAAAGCCTGGTAAAGCCGCACGCCCATGCGTTCAAAGGCCATGCGTTCACCCAGCTTGTCGATAAAAATCTCGGGTTTTTCGCCTTTGATCTTTTCGTATCCGGTCCTGGCCATGCCTTTCAACGTGAGCGGCATCGGAATGGAGCCGATGGCGTGAGCATCTTTCGCGTAATCGAGACGAATTCTCTCGGCAGAATCAGCCGTGGGTTGGACCGTGTCCCACGGAAATTCTTTAATGGATTCGAGCATCGCAGCGGACATCAAAGGCGACATCTGAGCCCCGGTGCGATTTTTTCCCATGGTGGGTTCCAGATGGGTCATATCATAGCTCCTTTCGCGGCATGCACGGCTTTCGAAGCATATTTGGGCCGGTTCAATTCGGTTCCAGGCGTCCAGATGTAGTTGGCGGCCACAGCTTCAGACGGCGAGCCGGAGGCGTTCAACTGATTGCGATAATGCACGGAGCGAGGATGTTCCTGACTCCGATCCACGAATGCAGTGCCGTTGGCTGAAAGATTGACCTCAGCCGCCAAAACACTCTTCACATAGTTACGATTGCTTTGATAGGGCAGAGGGTCCGGGAAGACCGATGGAATGATCTGCATGGGATCACGCCCTTCGAATTTTTTGAAAGCTTCCATGGCGACTTGCAGGTGCCCGAGTTCATAGTCCAGGAACTGTTCCCAGAGCGCTTTGATGCGCGGATTGGTTTCCTGCTCGGCACAGCTGTAGTAGTTGTAAACTTCATTGGCTTCATGCAGGAGCCATTTTTCCATCCAGCTCTCGGTTGGATCGCACATCGACTCATAGTGTGTGACGTGCTGCTCCTCGATCGAGGCAATCTCTGCATAGAGTTGCCGCGCGAGCGGATCGGAAAAGAGCGGACCAATATTCATGTAATAATCATGGGTTTGAAACTCTCCACCCACCAAAATCAAAGCGTGAAGTTTGGTCAAGGGATCAGCCGCGCTTTTTTCATAAGGTGTGCGGATATCATCGATCGGGTGCCGGTGCTCCACCATCGTGGGTCGTCCGGGTAAAATATCGGTGTAGCTCTGGAGTATATTATTCGCATCCTTGCCTTCAAGACGATCCATCAAGGCGGAATAACGGTAGAGGTGATCAAAGTCCTCCAGAAGGCCAAAGCGATAAGCCTGAGCCAGATAGGGATCCGGCTCACGCTGCGCTACAGCTGCGGTGACTTCAATAGCGACCTGCTCATAGGCAATCGTCGTTTCGAGAGGGGATTGGTCGGGTGGAGTGAGCCAGTTGATGGTGGTCGCCTGGTGCTGTTCCACCCGCCGAATGATGGCGAGTTCGTGTTGAATATGGGGATTCATACGATGAGCTGCGTGTGAAAAACGCAGGGCTTCGGTTTCAATCCCATTCATCAGAATCTGACGCACACGAGTCATGGCGTCATCATCAAGTTTACTCAAAGGCTCGATGACAATATCTTTCCAGGACCGAAGTTGCTTATCCAGCGGGTAACCTCGGTTTTCTTCCAATTTTAAGCCCATAGGTCCTCCAATGTCTGGTCGTTTGTATCACTACAAAAACTGCAGACATCGTGCCAGAACCTTTGGGGCTAGAGAGGACTCGCGCTGAATTTTGGCCACTCAGACTGACTTTTTTCGAGACATGTTTTCGCCAGATCCAGGGATTCACCGATCACAACATGCATGTCAAGATAGCGATAGGTACCGAGGCGACCAATGAAGGTGATGTTCGGTTCACCCTGGATGCGGTCCATATATTCACGCAAGAGCTCCTTGTCCTTCTGCAAACGCAAAGGATAGTAAGGCGTATCATGCGGCTCAGCAAGCTTGCTGTACTCCTTGAAACACACCGTTTTTTCGTGCTGTTCCCAGGGCGCAAAATGCTTGTGTTCGGTAATACGAGTATAGGGCACTTTCGCTTCACAGTAATTGATCACAGGGTTCCCCTGATGATCTCCAGTTGCGTCGAAGCGTTCAAACTGCAGACTGCGGTACTGCAGACGTCCCAGTTCGAAGTTATAGTAGGCGTCAATGGGCCCGCTCCAGAACACATGATCAAACTGATCCTTGAAGGCCGGGTCAAATTTTTCGCCGAGCTGGACCTCGATATTTTCATGATCGAGTATTTTCTCGACGATCGCCGTGTACCCTTCCAGAGGAATGCCCTGGTAGCGTGAGGTATAGTAGTTGTCATCGTAGTTGAAACGGACGGGCAAACGGCTCAGGATGGAGGCCGGCAATTCAGTCGGTTCCACGCCCCACTGCTTTTTCGTGTAACCGTAGAAGAAGGCATCATAAAGATCACGGCCCAAAAATTTCAGCGCCTGGTCTTCAAACGTTTTGGGATCTTCAATCGAGGAATCACCAAGTGAGCCGATAAACTCACGGGCTTCTTCAGGATTGAAGGTCTTGCCAAAAAATTGATTGATGGTCAATAGATTGATCGGCAAGGAAAAGACGCCACGGTTGGTCACAGCCTTGACCCGGTTGGTATAGGGACCAAACTTCGCAAAGCGATTCACATAGGCCCAAACATCTTCCCGGCTTGTGTGAAAGATGTGAGGACCGTATTGATGAACCATCACGCCTGTGGGGGCATCACGTTCGGTATGACAATTACCAGCCAGATGAGGACGTGATTCAAAAACCACGATTTTATATTTTCCCGTTTCGGCCAGCTCTCTGGCCACAACAGCACCCGCAAAACCAGCCCCGGCAATAGCAATCTTCTTTGTCATCCTTATTCCCCTATTTAAAAGCGACTCGGCATTCCTGAGTATATCGATCCAGGGCACAGTCAAGTTTCGGCAAGAGCTGACCACGTTCACTGCCTAGAGCACTGAACTTGGGCCTCTTCGCCAGATGCACAACATTCGTAGTATCGATGGGCTGAACCAGCTTGCAATCCAGCCCTTGACGTTTGGCGGCTTCACAAGCGAATTCATACCAGCTGAGCACGCCGCTATTGGCGAGATGCCAGATACCGGATTCACCATCAATCAGCAAATCCAGACTCGCATCCACCAGATGCGGAACGTACGTGGGCGAAACCACCTGATCATGAAGCGCGAACACTTCGCGACCCTGTGACATCTTCCTGAGGGTTTGAATCAGAAAGTTGTATTCATCCCATGGCCCAAAGAAAGCACTGGTGCGGATAATCAAAGCGTCGGCGTGCGCGTCATTCACACGATTTTCGGCCAAAGCTTTGGACTGTCCGTAGATGTTCAAAGGCGCTGTAAAATCCCGTTCATTGTAGGGATTATTCTGATTGCCATCGAACACCAAGTCTGTGGAATAGGTCAGAAACTGAATTTTCAGATCCGCACAAACCTGGGACAGGACCTGAGCCCCGAGCACATTGGCCCGAAAGCAAAGATCGGGATTTTTCTCGGCCTCGTCGACCTTCACATAACCCGCGGCGTTGATCACGGCCCAAGGGCGTATCTGGGTGAGACACTCCTGAACCGCTTTCTGATCGGCGATATCAAGATCCTTGTGGCTCATCAAGCGACAGGGCAGTCCACGCCTTTCACAGATATAGCCGAAGGCGGTGGCAAGTGTTCCTGGGCTGCCCGTGATCAGAATCTGCCTTGTCGTTGACCGCAGCGGAGCCGGCCGTGACTTAACACTGGCATTGCCACTGGATGGCAGCGTGGATGGATAGAGCACACGCTCAGGCCTTACCCACCAGCCTGGAGTATCGAGAGCGGGATGATCGAAATGTTCCCCGTGAGTAATGGCTTTGACCAGTTTGGCGAGCGCTGTCGGGCGCGGCTCGCCACCACGTACATCGAAGACACCGGACTCGTAAAAGCCATCAGCACGAGTCACAAGACTATTCCAGTCGTAAGAACCGAGCAGGCTCCAGACGGTAATCGCGCGAAGGTCAATATTTTCGGAACGCAGTTCTTCAGCGGACTGCCAGACTTCATGCAACCACCGCACCTGCTCATCCCGGGTGCATCCCACATGCACTTCGGTAACAGCAATGGGCTGCTTGTAGCGTTGCCAGACTTCGCGAAGAATTTCCTTGGGACCCGAAACATACTCACCACCAATCCGCACCGCTTCGATATCCGCATAGCGGTGCTTGGTATTGCCACCGTGACTATGGGGAGGATAAAATTCCACCCGTTCATCCAAAAAGCGATTACTGGTCAGATAGTGATTGATACCCAACACGGCGGGCGGGCATGGATTTTCACACAGCTCCAGCAATTGATTTTCATCGATGCCGTATTCCATCATGTAATCCCACAGGGGATGTTCCTGGTTCACACGGCCGAACAGCAAATCAAAGCTGAGCCAACGGCGCCTATTTTCGAAACGCGCCTGATACGCGAGCAGAGGCGTACTGAAAATGCGACCCAGATCTTCCGTCTGTATCAATTCAGCGTTTGGAATAAACTGGCGAATCGCTCGCATGGACTCCGCGATGCCGAGGCACTCGTTCACGAGTATCTGCAGAAAACTCGAGTCATTCCGATGATGGGGATACCAAACCCCATAAAGACCGCTGAATCGAGCGGTCGTCAGGGGCTCGTTGATCGGCGTATAACGGGTGACCCAAGGATAACGCTGGGCAAATTGCGAAGCGAATTCGGCCAGCTTGCTTGGGAATTTGGGATCGAGCAGATGGGTGTGAGGCGGCCCGCTGCCGTGATGGACAAAACCTACGATGGGTTCAAGGCCCAACTCACGAGCGAGCGCGAGTCGCTCATCCGCCCATGACCAATCAAAACCACCTGAGCTTAAATAGCAGCGCTCCCACAGGATAGGAAAGCGCAGGGTTTTGATACCCAACGCTGCGAACTTTCGCAGATCGTCGAGTCTTGTGTCGTGACCGCTCCACTTAATTTGATCAAAATAAGTGTCCTGCACGCGGTTGGCGGTGCACTCAATGCCCGCCCAAAGTTCAAACTTGTGTTCCATAGACCGCACTCGGCGATACGACGTTTTGAACGATGTACTGACCGTGGATCAGCTGCCACATATCCGAGTAAGTTTTTTCCCAGGAATTTTGGGCCAGGAATTGATCCACACGTGCCAGCCATTCGTCACGGCCATTACGATCGGCAAGGATCGCTTCAGCGGCTTCGATGAAGCTCTGCGCATCGTCGGCAATCGACACAAGGTTTTTGTCAGCGTAAGGATGCACCACATCACGAATCGAAGTGGAGATCACGCGACGTCCGGCCGCCAGGTATTCTGGAGTTTTGGTCGGACTGATATAGCGGGTCGCTTCGTTGCGTGCGAAAGGCAGAATCGCCACATCCCAGCCGCCCATATATTGGGGGAGCTCTTCGTACGGCTTGCCGCCCAGATAGAAAATATTGGGTCTCTTCGGCAACGACGCAGGGTCAATCTTCACGATCGGACCGACCATCACAAAATTCCATTCGGGCCTTTGTGCGGCGACCTGATCAAGCATCTCAATATCAATACGCTCGTCGATCACACCGGCGTAACCGAAGCGGGGGAATGGGATAGAGGCCTGATCAGCCGGGTCTTTGCGGACAGCACGGCCTGTTGCGAAATGCGCAGTGTCCACGCTGCTAGGGAAGGGATAGACCTTGCGATGCAAGTGTCTTTTTGCTTCATACAGACTGAAGCCTCCAGTGAACACCAAGTCGACTTTGTTAATCAGACTTTGCTCCAGCAAGGGGAGTTCTTTAGGCGCGAACTTGAAGTTGGCCAACTGGTCCATGCAATCATAGACACTGACTACAGGTGTAAGGTGATACGAGTGTTTGAGATGCATAGGGCTATAATACCAGCTCAAATAGTGAGCAATTTCGTACGATTCCATCATCTCTGTGAGGAGTTCTTTCATCGTGGCATTGACTTCCACTTCCCCGGAGCCATGGGGAATATGGGGTGTGGCCACATAAAGATTCGCCCCGTCTTTATATACATGCAGACGAGGGGCTGACTCGTCGGTGAAAATCGGTTCTTCGAAAAAGAAAACGCGACGTTCACGGGAGATTCGAGTCATCAAATGCTGGGGACGTTGAAACACAAAATTCCAGCGAAGGTGGGAAAAGCAGATCAAATCGGGCTTCGTGATATCATTGAAGGCATTCATCAAATTTTTCATCATCAACTCCTCATTTCAAGGCTGCACATTTGCAAGGGGTGTACCGTTTGCATGAAAGCCTTGGAAACGCAGGTTGACGGAGTGCGGGTCATTCGATCAGTAGGTGAATGGCAACGCGTAATCTTCACCCATCGTCACAAAGCCATATAAAGAAAGCCCCACACCTGACGGCGTGGGGCAAAGCCTAAGACACTCGCTCCTCCAGGGAGATGGGAAAGCTATCAGCCCCCAGCAGGTCCGGTAGGTCCGGGAGGACCGGGAATTCCCTGGGGTCCTTCAGGTCCTTGAGGTCCTGTTTCACCCCTTGGTCCGCGTGGACCAGGTTCACCCGTATCACCCTTGGGACCAACGGGACCTTCTGGGCCCATCAAGCCTATATCTCCTTTAGGACCCTGAGGACCGACGGGGCCTGTGTCACCCTTGTCGCCCTTGGAACCCTGAAGTCCAACTTCACCGCGTGGGCCTTGCGGACCCATGATACCCGTATCACCTTTGTCGCCTTTCGGACCTTGAGAACCCGTCAGACCCTGCAGGCCTTGGGGACCCATCAGACCGATATCACCCTTCAAACCTTGCGGACCAACGGGACCGACTTCACCGCGTGGGCCTTGTGAGCCTTGAGGTCCCGTCATACCCTGCGGACCTTGGGGACCCATGGGACCGGTATCACCACGATCGCCTTTGGGACCCATATCGCCTTTATCACCCTTCGGCCCGGTCTCACCGCGTGGACCCGCGTCGCCGCGATCACCTTTGGCACCGATGTCACCCTTATCCCCTTTGGGACCTTGAACGCCTTGCACACCTTGGGATCCGGTGTTGCCCTTCTCGCCTTGAGGACCTTTGGGACCGACCGGTCCGATGTCACCCTTATCGCCTTTGGTTCCTTGCAAACCGACGCGACCATAATGAAACGGTGCGAAGAATGGGACGATCTGTTCTTCTGCAGCATTTTTCAAATGGAAGAGCATGGATCCAGCGGGCTTGGCCAGCAGCTCTTTGGGGAGCTTTACTTGCTTGCCAAGAACGGTCATGAAGTTACATGTGTTGTGCATGACAACCTTATGACCTTCGGCTCCCCACAAAACTTTTTTCGTGGCTTTATCGAGAATGGAAATCTCGAACCAGTTGATCATCGAGCAAACGTCCTGCTTACGCGAGCAGTAACAATCCGCTTCGATGTAAACGTAGGCCGCATCATCGTAATCGCTGACGGGCGGTGTGGGATGACTTTGTCCTGGGTCATCGTTTTGACCAGGATTCTGGCCGGGATTTTCAGGATTCTGGCCTGGTTTGTCCTCTTCCTTGCCGCCGGAATCAGGTGTTCCTCCGGGAGGTGTGGTTCCAGTACCGTCCGCTTTTCCCGCTGCCGCAGACGAACTCGTGTCCATGCTCGTCTCGGGGTTCGCATCTTGTCCCTGGACCACAACCGGTGTCGTTCTCCGTTTGACTTCTTCCTCCTGAATGCTGCCGCAACCAAAGAGCAGCAAAGCGAAGGCAAAAGCCGGCCCGGTGCACACACGGTGCACTTTCACTGGATGTATCATTGGTCCCCTCTTCTCTAAGACTTGGGTTTGCATGAGTCCCGCAACACGATCGGTTCCGGAGGCAGGAACTTGAGAACACAAAAAAAAGTGCCGTCTATTCGAGAACCTGCAATATTTTTTTGGTGCAATGAGGGGGGTGCGCTTGGGTGCTTCCCAAGCGATTTTAGGGGGAAACCAGCCGCGGCGACTGGTGAATTCCCTGTTTTCATGTGGCGAATTGGTAAGGATTCTTTAGAGTTTGAGGGTCTTACCGGTTGGTATGGATATCCACTGTTCCGAGGACATTTCCCGTAATTTATAGCTTGGAAAGCGCATCAAAAAGCGTTCAGCATCGACTTCATGCTTGCGGCAACGCTCCACTTTATAAATCTTTGAATAGTAGGAAAGGTAGGAACCGTTCAGACCTTTGCACGCTTCATCCAAGGGCAGGACGTCCACGTTCTTTTCCGTGACCAGCATCTTTCTATATTCATCATTGAGAGACGAAGTAAACTCGGTGCCGACAGGCAGGGCCAGGAATTCCTCCTCTGGCAGCTCCAGGATGTCCTGAGCTTTCTTTGGATGCTTGGCGCTATGATCGGCATAGGTGTCCCAGTCAGGGAAGGGACGCTTCTTACAGCGCTCCACATAGAAGACATCCGATGCGCGCGAAATAATGTAGCGGCCTTCGATTTTTGCGCAGTTGGGTTTCTTACCTTTCGGCGAGGATCCTATCGCCGGTCCTTCTGGAATTTTGGCGATCGTGATATTTTCCACCGGCACCACGCGACGACCTTTTAAAGCCGGGTTTTCCTCATCATCATCCGAAACGACTTCACGACGTTTGCAGCCTTCCACTTTGAAGACGCGATCATAATAAGCGATGAACTTGCCCTCGAACTTCCGGCACTCGGCTTTGACTTCCGCTTCCGAAAACGTGGTTTTCTTCGGCAGCTTGGGCGGCGGCAGTTCATTGGGATCGACAGGTGTGGCAGGCGGCGGCGTTGTGCTCGCGGGAGGCGTGGCTTGAGCCAGCGGACGACCCTCAATGGAATCCGGATCCTGGTCCTGTTCCTGATCCCTTTCGATATCGATATCGAGACCCTGATCCTGATACTGATTTTGGTTCGGGTTTGGATTCTGCATCTGCGTTTTCGGCAGGTTCTCAATTTTCAGGCGTGGAATGGCCCAGGACCCGGCCGTGAACGCCCAACTTCCCATGGCCAGAAACAAGCCCCAGGACTTCATAAATTTCATCCAATAGCCTTTCTCATCACGTAGCACTGTCATGATTCATGACAGGCGTCACCCACAAGGGCTTCCAACCCATTTAAAAGCCTGTAGGAATCCTTGGCAACATCTTTGCAGATACGTCCATGAGGCGTAGTTGCTGCTGATCTTCTAGCGGAGCGGAAAATGCTGGATAAACTGCTGACATTTATGGACTTTGCTTGCATCGACCCCCGAATGTACTGGAGGGTTCCCACCCTCGATGGTGCCCAACTTTTTGAAATTCAATGGCGCCGTGATGATAAATTGCGCTGGCGTTTTCGTAAGATCGGCGACCTTCTCTGGGACCTCAGTTCGGAACAAACCCTCGTTCACCAATTGACCACACGTGGCATCGATATGCAGTTTTTCGAGTCCAAACTGAAAAGCGGTCTTTTGCAGCAGGTGGCTTATGCCGATCGCGTGGTTCGCGATGCCCGGACCATTCTGGGTGCCGATGCTGTCGAACAGGCCATTGCGGATCAGCGTAGCTTTCTGGGCCAGCTTGAGGATGCGATCGCTCAGCTCACGAAATTGACTCCCACCGACAAGCCTAAACTTCGGGTCATTAAAGATAGCGAAGAGGCCCTTCACCACTGACACATTGCGTCGGCATCGGGACCTGGCTAAGGTAAGAAGACCGACGCGAGGAGGTCTTCTGCCATGACCAGTGCCGTGATGATGCCGCGCTTGAGACATCTCGAACCGGTCCTGGACCATTGGCCCGCTGTCATGCACAGCCGGGCCTCAGCAGTTTTGATGCTCTTTATTCCGGATCGGGACCCTGGTGCCCCCGCCCGGATTGTCTTTACCCGTCGATCCACTCTGGTCCGAACTCATAAAGGTCAAATTGGTTTTCCTGGAGGACGCCGCGAGGCAACCGATGCCAGCCCCGTCGTCACAGCTTTGCGGGAAACTCATGAGGAAATTGGCCTGCCGCCCGGGGCCGTGGAAGTGCTCGGTATGCTGCCGCCTCTGCCCAGCCTGGATCGGCGTTCGGTGATACCGATTGTGGGTTTCAGTCAGGTCGATCTTGCGACTCTGGCAGCCAATGCGGATGAAGTGGCGGAACTTTTCGCTCTTCCCTGGCCGTCTTTTACACCCGAGGTCATGCAAAATCTACGTTTCAACGTTTTTGGCTGTTGGCGCGAAACACCTTATTTTCCAGCCTCGGGTTACCACGTCTGGGGTTTGACAGCCTGGATGCTAAAGACCGCTGCTCTGTATTCATAATCCGGCGCGCGTTTGCTCCCGGATCTTGCCGATCAAAGCCATGCGTGGCACAGACTGTCGATCCGGAATGCCAAGGACATCAGCGTACTTCATCAGATCTTCATCACTGAGATCTTCAAAGTGGTCATCATCGTCCATGGGCTTGGCCAAAGTCGGGGCACGGTGATCCCGCGATTCACGAATATCCTGTGTGATGCGGCCCATGTGATTCAGCTGGGAATCAACGGCCTCGGAACTCTGCTCCGAACCTCCCGTCAACCGGTCTCCATCAGCCGGATCCCATTCATCATCGATATCCGTGGAGGCCCCGCCCTGCACGATCCGATTGCCATCCAGGACCATCTCGTCGCGATCCCGCATATGGGCCGTTTCGGCGAATATCGTGGCTTCGTCTTCTGCAGTTTGCTGGTCTTTATCTATGGTGCTCTTGCTATTTTTTCGATCCATGGAGCTTTTCCCCCTTCACATGGCTTAAGGCCTAAGAGCAACATAGCAAGAAGCCTACCATCTCGGGTGGGGGGTGAAGGTTATGTACATCAAGACGCAGGGATGAAAGATGGCCGAAACGTCAACCCATCGGGCGCTGCTTTGGCTGGTGGCGATCAGCTTCTTTATGCAGACTCTCGACGCTACCATCGTCAATACGGCTCTGCCAGCCATGGCCCGTGATCTCGGCGAAAGTCCCTTGCGGATGCAATCGGTGATCATTTCCTATTCGCTGGCGATGGCGATGCTGATCCCGATTTCGGGTTGGCTCAGCGATCGTTTTGGTTCGCGCAAAATTTTTTTTGCAGCCATTTTGATTTTTACTCTGGGCTCACTTTGCTGTGCGCTGTCGACCTCATTGAATCAGCTGGTCATCGCGCGCGTGATTCAGGGCGCAGGCGGGGCCATGCTGATGCCTGTTGGCCGTTTGGCTGTGCTCCAGGCCGTGCCACGGCAGGAATTTTTAGTGGCCATGAGTTTTGTCACAATTCCTGGCCTCGTGGGACCTTTGATCGGACCGACTCTGGGCGGGTGGCTGGTCGAATACGCGTCGTGGCATTGGATTTTTTTCATCAACATTCCCATCGGTACGGTCGGCTGCGCGGCCTGTCTTCGTTTTATGCCGGATTTTCGACAAGCCGAGCGACCGCAGCTCGATGTGTCCGGATTCTTATTGCTGGCGTTTAGCATGGCTTCGATTTCACTGGCCCTGGAGGGCATGAGCGAGTTGGGTGAGCGCAGGGCTTATGGAATCGTGATCCTCATTTTTGGTCTGGCGAGTCTGGCTGCCTATTGGCTGCACGCCCTCAAGCATCCCGCGCCGCTGTTTCCGCTCCGACTTTTTTCGACCGACTCCTATCGCATAGGCCTCCTGGGCAATCTCTTTGCGCGCATCGGCACAGGCGCCATGCCTTTTCTAGTGCCTCTTATGCTGCAGCTGGGTTTGCAGCTGTCCCCCTCAGAAGCTGGCATGATGATGGTGCCGATTGCGTTGACCGGGATGCTGGTGAAAAAATTCGGCAAGCCTCTCATCGATCGGTTTGGATATCGACGGGTTTTGGTGGGCAATACTTTGGTCATTGGCTTGTGCATGGCCAGCTTTGCCCTCTTCGGTCTCAATTATCCCCCATGGTTGCGCTATCTTCAGCTTTCGATTTTCGGCGCCGTAAATTCCCTGCAGTTTACCGCCATGAATACGATCACCTTGAAGGATCTCGATGCGGGCCTCACGAGCAGTGGAAACAGCCTTCTATCCATGGTCCAGATGCTGTCCATGTCCTTGGGAGTGGCCGGTGCCAGCAGTCTGCTTGCCGCTGTTTCCAGGCATATCGTCGTGGAAGGTTCAACGGATGTGCTGCAGGCCTTTCAAATTACGTTTATTTGCGTTGGTTTGGTCACAGCCGCATCAGCCTGTATTTTCTGGCAACTCGAACCTGATGCCGCCCTTCATGACCAGCGGAGTGATAAAATGGAATCGGATTTGGGATGACCAGCAGGCTGACAGCCGGGCTTTCGGCTGACACGCTTACCAATAATATATATATTTATTTCAGACACTTACATGATTAACTTGATCGGCAAAGCGCTTGCATAAGGGAATCCAGCTGCCTGCTCCGGCCTGTATTCCTTCTGGAGGTTACTGAACGATGAAACTCATGTTAGTTAAAATGTTCGTTTGTCTTGGTCTGCTTCAAGCCTGTGGTCAATCCGAAAAACAATTCGTCCAAAGCCCTGCCGCTGCTCAAGTCGATCCGAATGCGCTGTCGGATGAGCAAATAGCCGAACTGGAAAAACAAGCGGCTCAACTGGAAAAAGAGTTGAACCAACTCGTGGGTGATTCCGATCGCTATTCATCCGCTGTCGGCAATATGCTGGCCGGTGTGCAGCAGGAACTGCCTGATCTGGGTGACGATAAAGACGATGACAAGGATAAAGGTACAAATACGGGTAAGACGCCAGACGCTGGCAAGGGAACAGAAACTCCCAAGACACCCGATACTGGCAAAGGTACCGATCCTGGCAAAACGCCTGATACTGGCAAGACCCCCGATACCGGAAAAGGTCAGTGTTCCGAGAAGTGCCAGGTGATCAAGGAAATCATCAAAGCCATCAAGGCTGGTGATTGCGACAAAGCCAAGGAACTGATCAAGGAACTGAAAGACGTCATCAAAACGGAAAAAGCCAACTGCGAAAAGAAACTGAAAGACTGCAAAGAGAAGATCAAGAAAGCCAAGGACTGCCGTGACAAGAATAAAGGCGGCAAAGGCTCCGACAAAGACAAGGATCATGGCAAAGATAAAGATGATGATAAAGATGACGACAAGGACGACGACAATTCCAAGGACAAGGATGATGACAAAGCCCCCGTACAGAACGGTGGCAAAGGCAAAGGTTAATCAGTCCTGGATTGATAAGCACAGTTAGAAAAAATTGGCTCCGCAAGGGGCCATTTTTATTTGCTGCTGAAATCGGCAACACGGTCCCAGTCGGCAACTGGTGCAGCCGCCATCAAATCCAAACAGCGTTGGTGATAAACGGCGCTGACGGAATCATGCCGACTGATGCTGGCAAAGATCGCAGCCGCAGCCTGAAAATTTCGTTGCTGATAGAGCAGGCGAGCGTTCTGAAACTCTATGGCTTTCCTGGATTTTTCCCGATGCTGCTCGGAGTGACTGGGATCGAGCAATTCGAACAGTTGAAGCGGTTCCTGCAAGCCTTTGGGTCGGACACGGTCGATCATCCGCAGTTGAAAGGACTCAGGATGCTGCAGACGCCGGACTGTGGACTCGGTCAGCAGAACCTCGCACCCATAAATCCGTGTTAATCCCTCGACCCGTGCCGCTATATTCACGCCATTCCCCAACACCGTGCATTCCATGCGTTTCTGGTGACCGATGGTCCCTAGCATGAGTTCGCTCGTATTGATGCCGATGCCGAGGTGCAGAATATCATCACCGCGCGCATGGCGCCGTTGATTCAAAGCCGAGAGCGTATGGATCAAATCCATGGCGGCGTGGAGGGCATCATCACCCGAACCAGGGAAAAGAGCCATGACCCCGTCCCCGGTAAACTGCGAAACAAAGCCTCGATGATTTTGAATGGCTGGCGTGATGGCCGCCAGGTACTCATTCACGAAAGCGAAATTTTCTGCCGGCTGCCGGACTTCACACGTGCGGGAAAAGTCCCGCAGATCAACGAACATCACCGTCATTTCCCGTTGGATGCTGGTGCCGTATTCGATGCTCAAAAGCGTCTTCTTGCCGAGCAGGCTCAGCATCTCAAAAGGCACAAAACTTTTGGTCTTGCGATTCAATCGAATAAAGCGCCATAGAATGAAGAGGGAGAGCGAAAAAAAGCTGAAGGCGGAAAGATAGAGGATATTCCGAAAGCGTTCCCGGATATTCTCCTGCTGCTCCTGCTCTTTGATAGAAGCCTGGTTCAGCTGCGTAATGCTATCATGAACGGGTATATTCAGAAAGTCATGCAAGGAGGTCTGAAGGGTTTGCCGTATGTCCAAAGCCTTCATGCCATGCAAGGCCACTCGGGTTTGGATATTCGTGAGGTCCAAGGGGACCAGGGCAGGAACCAACGATTGAAACTGGACCTTCAGAGATTGAACAGCGTGCGGATCGGGCAAGACCAGAGTCCGTAAAAGCAGACTCTGTATGGAATGCACCGAATCCTCAGAATGCCTCTGTGAATATTCATGCAGCAGCGCCGGCAGATAGCTTTCGGAATTACGCAGTATGGAATTTTGCGCTTTTAAAGTCTCGACAGCACGGAGCTTGATATGGATTTGCTCCTGCAATCGCGCCAGTGCACCCTCCATATCCGGCTGCTGAATATGCAAAGTCGTAATCCTGGCCTGAAGTTTCTGCAAAGACTTTTGCAGAGCCTGCGAAGCCTGGGACACATCATCATAATGGGCGACCACACCCGAACGGATGCGTAGAACTTCAAGGTCCAAGGCCGAATCCGCATATGTGATCTCGCGAATCTGATTGTTCAACTCGACCATCTTTTCCCAGGCGACATCGCGGGCCATCGACCAGGCCCAGGCCAGGCCAAGGAACATGGATCCTGCCAAAAGAATAAGTCCTGCCCTGGTGCCTTTCATGGCAAAACCTCATCAGGCAGCTGGCCGGTGAGGCTATCCAGAAAGGATAAAAGCTGTCCAAGATCAGTCTCCGTCAGTTGCATGCCGAGTTGCACATACCCCATGGTTCGCACCGCACTCGCCAGATCTGCCGCGCGCCCATCGTGAAAGTAAGGAGCCGTGAGCGCCACGTTGCGTAGACTGGGTACCCGAAAAACATGCCGATCGCTGGGCTGTTCGGTGGCATTCAAACGGCCCCGATGCAACTCGGGCTGGTCGCGAAACAGATCCACCATAACGCCAAAGCGTACAAACATATTGCCACCGATCCCCACACCCTGATGACAAGAGGCACAACCAAGCTCGATGAAGCGTTGATAACCTTGCTGCTGTTCCGCACTCAGGGCCGTGGTATCTCCCTGTAAAAAACGGTCAAAAGCCGAGGTTCGGGGGACCAGGTATTCCATGTAGGCTATCAGCGCCTGCAGAATCGTTGCCTCTTGCAAAGGACCGAACTTTCTTTGCAGCTCTTCGTCCTTGCGCAAGCGTTCAAAGGCCTGCGCCAGTTTCATGTCCATCGCCTTGGGGCTTTCAAGCGCGCGTTGGGTGGCCTCGCTTAAAGTGGTCGCCACACCTTCCCAGCCGTATTTTAAAACCAGAGCAGCGTTATAAATGGTGGGCGTATTGTAAGTCGTGATAGCTCCACCTGTGCCGCGTGACAAAGCAACGCCGTCGGCTCCGCCACGACCTATGGGGTGGCAGCCTGCGCAGCTCATATCCTGATAGCGTGAAAGGCGAGGATCATGAAAAAGCATGCGGCCCAGTTTGACAAGACGCATGTCCAGCGATTGAGCTGGCGGAATGGGACGCAAGGCCTGAGCTCCCGCTTCAGTCCAGCAAAGGCCTAGCAAGGCAAGTCTTACCATGATTTTGATCAGGCGAGGGTATAAACCCATGCTGCGATTCCTCTGCTGGTGCTATCGGAATCAGGCAAAAAGAAGTGAAGAATCGGTTTCCTGCAACCTCATCAATTGATATCGCTTATGAATTGGGTCCTTACCTAAACTCATCTCAAGTTTCAAAACAGATCAATGAGATAGATGAAACGGGTTGATTGCGGTCCGATCAGGAAGGAGGGAATACTTGCTGTGGGGAATGGGTGGTGGCCAACCCACTTTGATCAACCGGGCACTTGGCCCGGTCCTGCGCAAGACTTAAAGCCGTTCCCGCAAACGGGCACCGAGAGCTTCGGTTCCCGGTTTACCCAGCAACGCAAAAAGATTTTTCTTATAGGCTTCAACACCGGGTTGATCATAAGGATTCACTCCCAGCATCGCCGCGCTGATGCCACAACCCACTTCAAAAAACGCAAAGAGCGCGCCAAGCCCATGCTCGCTGAGTTCCGGCACAGTCAGACCAAGACAGGGAACTCCACCATCAAAATGAGCCATCATCGTACCCTGCATGGCCGCCCGGTTGACTTCACCCAGGAAGCGACCCTCCAGATAATTCAGCTGATCGAGCTTGCTCGCCTGAAACGGCACACGAATGCGCTGCTCCACACCCTTGCGGCGAGGCACATCCTGTTCGAAGGTGAGAAAGGTCTCGAGAATATTGCGCACACCATCCTGCACGTATTGTCCCAAGGAATGCAGATCGGTGGTGTAGGTGAGGCCGGCCGGGAAGAGTCCCTTGCCTTGCTTGCCTTCCGATTCACCGTAGAGCTGCTTCCACCATTCGATGATGTGACTGAGTTTAGGGTTGCTGCTCGCTAGAATTTCGATCCGCTTACCCTGCTCATAGGCGGCGATACGCGAGGCCGCATAGCGCAGAACAGGATGTTCACTGCTCTGACTCAATTCGCTAAAGATAAGGGCCGCGCCTTCCATCAGCGCTTTGGTATCGAGCTTCAGCAAGGCCAGGGGCACAAGGCCGACGGGCGTGAGCACACTGAAACGGCCACCGATGTCATCCGGAATCACGAAGCTCGCATAACCTTCCTGATCGGCTACCTGACGCAGAGCACCTTCCTTGGCATCGGTGGTGCAGATGATGCGGCGCGCGGATTCTTCCTTGCCGAAGCGCTTTTCCATATACTCGCGAATCACCCGGAACACGACCGCGGGCTCGGTCGTGGTTCCGCTTTTGCTAATGACATTGACGATCGGCTGCTTTTTGTCGAGCAGTTCGAGCAATTCAATCAGCTGCGTTTCCGAAACATGATGGCCCGCATAGGCGATCATGGGGCGATTATCTTTGATATTCCCTTGATAGGAATGCAGCAGGGCTTCGGTCACGGCCCTTGTGCCGAGGTAGGAGCCGCCGATCCCGATCACCAGCACAAGGTCATAAGTCACATCCAGATTCTGGACGAACTGGCGAATATTCTGTTCCTGCTCGAAACCACGAGTCTTGGGGTAATCGTACCAGCCGACCCATTCCGAGCCGACACAGTTTTTATCGTGCAAGCGCTGCAGATGGTCCTGGGCGGATTTTTGCAAAGCGGCCGTCTGCTGTTCCAGGGCCTCACCAAGGAACCGGGTGTTAAGTTTAATGTAACTCATGGTTCACTCTCCACTTTGTCAGTCAGAAACGATTCGTCTTCAACAGAAACTATGTAGTTGCGCAGCTTGGCGACAGTGGCCCGGGTGGCCTGCGCATGAAATAAAACCAGATCCTGCTCCTCATCATAAGCCTTCTCGATAATGAGGCAGTTCCGATAAACCTGCGATTGGGCATTGTGATTTTCAGCCGGAACGGCCAACCGAAATGTCAGCAGGTTCTTGCGGAAGAAGGCGTAAATATGATCACGGACATTCAGAACGTCCTTCTCCGATACCGCCGAAGCCACGATGCAGCCCGGATAGGCGGCACGCAGAATCCTTGGCAGAATCGGATCCTTCAACTGATCGACTTTATTGAACACCAGAATCTGCGGAATATCCCCCGCTCCCATTTCCTCCAGAACCGAGCGCGTGACGTGAATGTGATCCTCGTAATGGTGATAGCTCACGTCCACCACGTGCAGGAGCAGATCCGCTTCATTCACTTCATCCAGTGTCGTGCGAAAGGAAGCCACGAGTCCATGCGGCAGATTGCGAATAAATCCGACCGTATCCGAGAGCAAAATTTTCGGACGCGTGCGCGGGTCGATGGTCTTAATATTGGTTTCCAAAGTAGCGAACAACTCATCTTTAGGGGCCACCTGGGACTTGGTGAGACCTTTCATGAGGGTCGTTTTTCCGCTGTTTGTATACCCGACGATGGCCACTTTGAGCTCGTTCGAGCGGGATTTTCGCTGGGTCGCCTTCTCTTTGCGGAACTGTTCGAGCTGCTTTTGCAAACGGGCTATGCGTTCCCGGGCCCGACGACGGTCAATCTCGATCTGTTTTTCACCCATGCCGCGTTGGAGTGATCCGCCCCCACGCTGCCGCTGGAAGTGGGACCATTGTCCAGACAGCCGGGGCAACAGGTATTCCAGCTTGGCAATTTCCACCTGGGCCTTGGCCTGGTTGGTACGGGCATGCCTTGAAAATATTTCCAGAATAATACCTGTACGATCCAGCACCACACATTCGGTCATCTCTTCGAGGTTGCGCACCTGCGGCGCAGAAAGCGCATGGTCAAACACCACAAGTTTGGCGTGTGTAGAGCCGGCCAAATCCTTAATTTCCTGAACTTTTCCGACACCGATGTAGCAATTGGGAGTGAGCTTCTGACGCTTTTGCACAATACGTCCGGTGACCTGTACGCCGAGCGTATCCAGCAGCGACTGGAGTTCCACGAGCTGTTCTTCCAATTTTTCAGGGGCATCACCTGGCAAGAGAACACCGACAATGACAGCCTTCTCACTGCCGGTGAGATTGGTTTCTAGATTGTCTTCCAAACGTCCTCCATCCTTTGGCAGAAGTTTTGCTCACCAAGCTACACCCAAGCTTTGCACGTGAACAGTTGTTTTGTAGCCGCGCAGCGCCTCTTTGACGTCTTAAATTTTCAGCGTACACTTTGGGATTTTGAAGAAAAGTGAATTTGTTTTCAAGGAACCCAATAGGAGACAATCGAAAAGCCAAAGTCTCGACTCACCATTGTTTGCTCATCTGAAACTTTACGAGAAAAAAGCACGCGAGTTGTAGGGATCCTGCATCGAATCACACAGCAACTCGTCATTATCCTACAAAAAAAAAATTTTTTTGTAAGAAACGGCCAGTTACTTGACAGTGTGCGCTCGACGTCTATATGCTCCGATCATCCGCACACCGCAGAAGATTGGGAACCATCGATGAGCCTGAAAACTGAAGGTCTGGTCCTCGAAAAAAACACGCCTGACATCTATCTTAACCGCGTGCTGACGGCCCCAGCGCTGAAGTTTATCCGTGAACTCCACGAGCGATTCAATCCGATTCGACTCGAACTCCTGGCCAAACGCCATGAAGTGCAGGCCCGACTCGATGCTGGCGAAGATCTCAATTTTCTTCCTGAGACTGCAGCCATCCGTGACGCCGAATGGATGGTGGCCGGGGCCCCCAAGGATTTGAATGATCGGCGCGTGGAAATCACCGGGCCCACCGATGCGAAGATGGTGATCAATGCACTGAATTCCGGCGCCAAAGTTTTCATGGCGGATTTTGAAGATGCACAATCACCCACATGGATGAATGTCCTCCAGGGTCAGGTCAACCTTCAGGACGCGATTCGCGATCGACTGAGCTTCACCAGCGAAGATGGTCGCACGTATCAAATGAAGCCTGCGGATGAACGCGCCACTCTTGTGGTTCGGCCGCGCGGCTGGCACCTGACGGAGAAGAATGTCACTCTGAATGGGGAACCACTCTCAGCCAGCCTTTTCGATTTCGGTCTTTATTTCTTCCACAACGCCGACGAGCGACGCATCCGTGGCTCAGCACCTTATTTTTACTTGCCTAAAATGGAAAGCTACCTGGAAGCCAGACTTTGGAACGATGTTTTCAATTTCTCCCAGGACTATGTGAAGGTTCCTCGTGGTAGCATTCGCGCCACCTGTTTGATCGAAACCATCAATGCTGCTTTCCAAATGGAAGAATTCCTCTATGAATTAAGGGATCACGCGGCCGGCCTCAACGCTGGACGCTGGGACTATATTTTCAGTCTGATCAAAAAACATGCCCTAAGATCGGACCGGATATTGCCCGACCGATCCCAGGTGACCATGAGCACTCCGTTCATGCGCGCCTATGCTCAACTCTTGGTCCGCACCTGCCATAAAAGGGGAGCGCACGCCATCGGGGGGATGGCGGCTTTTATCCCAAGCAGGAAAGATGCAGCGGTCAACGAGCGCGCCATCAGCAAGGTTACGGAAGACAAGACGCTGGAAGCCGAAGCAGGCTTTGACGGCACCTGGGTTGCCCACCCTGATCTTGTCCCTGTGGCCCAGAAGATGTTCGATGAGGTCCTCGGCAATCGTCCCCATCAGAAGCATAAGCTTCGTGAGGATGTGATTCCCGATGCGAACAAACTCCTCGACACTCGCATTCCTGGTGGCCGGATAACCGAAGAAGGAGTCAGGCACAACATTCGTGTGGCCATACAGTATATGAACTGCTGGCTCAATGGACTCGGAGCCGTCGGTCTCTACAACCTCATGGAGGATGCAGCGACGGCGGAAATTTCGAGGGCCCAATTGTGGCAGTGGATTCATCATAAGTCTTCGATGGACGACGGAAGGGTCTTGACTCCTGAACTCTACAGCAAGTTCCGCAGCGAAGAGCTCGAAAAGTTGGGCGGTCCTGAAAAGGATCGGCACAAGCAAGTGATCGAGCTTCTCGATGGTCTGGTTCTGGCACGCGATTTCAACGAGTTTCTGACTCTCCCAGCCTATCAACTGCTTGATACAACGCGATGAACCCTTTCGCGCGATGAAAAGTTAAGCGCCACAACACCTAGGAGAGCCACATGACTAACCCAGCTTCGTACGCAAATCCTGCCGCTCTGGAAAAAGACTGGAAAGAGAATCCTCGTTGGAAGGGCATCACGCGTCCTTATACCGCCGAGCAGGTTCTGAAACTTCGTCCGAGCATCGTGCCCGAGCAGACCTTGGCTCGCGTGGGCGCCGAACGTCTCTGGAATCTTCTGAAGGACGAGCCCTATGTTCACGCTTTGGGCGCCTTGACCGGTGCTCAAGCCGTGCAGATGGTCAAGGGTGGCCTTAAGGCTATCTATATGAGCGGCTGGCAGGTCGCTGCGGATGCGAACCAGGCAGGCCAGACTTATCCCGACCAAAGTCTGTATCCTTCGAACTCGGTGCCGATGCTCGTCAAGCGTTTGAACAACGCTTTGGCTCGTGCGGATCTCATTGCCAAGCAGGACGGCAAATCCGATCAATACTGGTATGCTCCCATCGTCGCTGATGCGGAAGCCGGTTTCGGTGGTCACCTGCACTCCTTTGAAATCATGAAAGCCATGATCGAAGCCGGAGCTTCCGGTGTGCACTTTGAAGACCAGTTGGCCGCGGAAAAGAAATGCGGACACTTGGGCGGCAAGGTTCTGATCCCCACATCGCAATTCAAAAACAACCTCGTGGCAGCCCGCCTGGCATCTGACGTGTTGGGTGTTCCCACGCTCTTGATCGCCCGGACCGACTCGCTCGGCGCCACGCTTTTGACCTCGGATATCGATCCCGCCGATGCACCTTTCATCGTCGGCCAAAGAACCTCCGAAGGCTTCTATCGCATCAAGCCAGGCATCGAATCGTCGATCGCCCGCGGCCTGTCCTATGCTCCGCTTGCTGACCTTCTGTGGTTCGAAACATCCACACCGGACATCGGTGAAGCCAAGGCCTTTGCCCAGGCGATCAAGGAAAAATATCCGAACAAAATGCTGGCCTATAACTGCTCGCCTTCCTTTAACTGGGAAAGCAAGCTGAATAAGGATCAGATTGCGAGCTTCCAGCGCGACCTGGCTGAATTTGGCTACAAATTCCAATTCATCACACTGGCCGGCTGGCACTCGATCAATTACCACACCTTCGATTTGGCTCGCGAATATCGCGATCGCGGCATGAGCGCTTATGTCGACTTGCAGCGTGCTGAATTCCAGAAGGAAAAAGATGGCTATACCGCTGTGAAGCATCAGCGTGAAGTCGGTACTTCTTATTTTGACGACGTGTTGATGACAATCACCGGTGGAAAATCCTCGACTTCGGCGATCAAAGGATCGACTGAGGAAGAGCAATTCCAGCACTGAGATGTTTGTCTTTAGCCTGGGTAGGGCAACAATGGGCTCTTTCAAAGGGACCTTGAGAGAGCCGATTTCGTTGTCCAAGGACTGTCGCGGTTTTACTGACCTTTAGCCGACGATGGTTTTGGAGCGCCAGGGAACAAGGCAGATAGCTCCCCCATCTTGAGATCCATGGCCAGGCTTTCGGGACTGGCCATGGTTTTTTTTGTGACTTACAAGAGAACACCCACCCGTTACCATCCTCGCATCCAGATTTGCGGCCTCAAAAATAGTATCAAATCTCTGGTGACTGTGCATAAATCAGTGGGCATCCCGTCGACCTCGATTTGGACTCAGAGGTAACGCATGACCGAACGGATTATCTCACTGCAACATATGCTGCTGGAAAACTTCAAAACCTGGAGCCAGGGCGATCATTATGGTGGCTCCGAACTGCCATTGGCTGATCAGTGGGACGCAAAATTTCTTGGCTTCCATGTGGAAACATTGGACCCTGGGAAATTTTCCTGTCCCTATCATTTGCACCGGGGTGAAGAGGAGCTATTCATTGCCCTCAAGGGAACGTGTGTGCTACGGCAGGATGGAAAATTTCGCCGGGTGCAGGCCGGGGATCTGGTCTTTTTTCCCACGGGGGTTTGCCATCACTTTTATAATCCTGGGCCCGAGGTTTTTATCTTTTTCGCGCTCTCCAATCGCAATCAGCAGGATGTGTGCGAGTACCCTGACTCGCGCAAAGTGATGGAACGCAATACCAGACGGATCTTACAGGACGGTAAGGAAATCAGCGACTACTGGGCGGGCGAGGAGAATCCGCGTTCCCTCTGGCCCGCTGAGTGGCTCAAACCACTTTAGTTCATCTTTTCCAGGCCTTGTCTTGCACCGACCCTTACATGTTGGGAAAGGTCCATTGTGTCCTCAAAGGCGGTACGACTCCACCGATACCGAAACGTGTGGAAGTTTACGAGGACACTCTGCTTTGATGGTTTCGCCCAAAAAATTCTGGCTGATCTTCTGTCTCCTGCTGCTTGCAGGTCAGGCTCGGGCGCAGGATCCTGTTATCTCCTTTTCCATGCTGAACGACGACGAGCCGATGCTGATCGGGCGCTATGTGATGTACTGGGACGCGGACCAGGAGACGACCGATCTCGATGTGCTTCAGGGACTCCATGATCAAAAATTCGGCCGGTCCACCCAGGATCTACCGGGGCGCGGTTTCATTAAAAACTCAGTCTGGTTTCGGATCGCCGTCGACAATCCGGGATCTGCGACTGAAGTGCTGTACCTCGACAGCCGCTATGCGCTTCTGGATTCAGTCACTCTCTTCCAAAAAAATGCTCAAGGCGTGTACGTCGGTGAGGTTCAGGGGGATAACCAGCCTGAACGCAGGGTGAAGCCGAAATATCGAATTCCATCCTTCAAGCTTCAAGCAACACCTGGAAGAAATGTTTATTATGTGAAAATGCAGGCCAAGGGTTCCAGCGTAATTGCCCTTTATCTGGCCACGCCGGAAGCGGAACGCCAATTTCAGATGAAGGATATCGCGGTCCTGGCGCTTATGTTTGGGGTCATGCTCACGCTGCTGCTCTACAATTTATTTCTGAGCCTTTCCTTCCGCAGTATCACCTATGTTTTTTACACTGTATTTGTGACCTCCATGACGGTGACAGAATTATCGATGCAGGGTATTTGGCCCATGATTCTTCCCGGGCCAGCAGGCGCCTGGGCCAACAACACAGGCTTTCTGATCTCGGGTTGTATCACATTTTTTACGGCCGGCCTTGTCACCATGAACTTTCTCAATATGCGCGAACATATGAAGGTGGGCTGGTATGTTTTCATAGGTTTCCTGGCCTTCAGCGGCGTCATGATCCCGCTGGCCTTCGTCACCCCCTATAATATTCACGTCAAAGTCATGTCATCGATGTTTCTGTTCGGCAGCGTAATGATGATCATGGCCAGTCTTATAGCCGTGGGTCGAGGCTATCGTCCGGCGTTTGCCTACTCCTTTGCCTGGGGATTCATGATCGCCAGCAACATCCTGCTGGCTTTGACTTATGAAGGCGTGTCCCATATTCCCATGATCGTGCAATGGGGCAATTTCCCCGGCGTGGCCTGCGAGGGCATTCTGATGTCGCTCGCTCTGGGTGACCGGGTGAATTTCATAAGGGCCAAAGCCGATCGAACCATCCATGAATTGAACGAGGAACTGCAGAAGCACCTGGTGCAGGTGGAAGCCCTGGTGGCCGAACGCACGGAAACGATTCGTACGATTATTGATAATGTCGCCAGCGGTTTCCTCATGGTCAGTCGCGAGGGAACGATCGTTCCTGGCTTCACCCGATCCTGCCATCAATTGCTGGGCCAGGATTTGCGGGAAGGCCAGAACTTTTTAGCAATCCTGGGCGTGAAGCCCGCTGTTTCCAAAAAATTCCGGATGGCCCTGGAGCAGATTTTTGATGATCAGATGCCACTGGAGGTCACACTCGCTCAACTGCCGACCTATGTGCTCTCGCATGGCAAGTATGTGCATGTGGAGGCCGCTGGTATCCGGAATAAGGACGGTCAGCTGCAGCATCTCCTCCTGACGTTGACCGATGCCACCGAACTGCGAAAACGTAAAATCGAAGCCCAACGGAATCGCAGTCTTTTGAAAATCCTGCGGGATATTGAAGGTTTCAGGCAGTTCGTCGCGTACTCGTTCGAAGCCGTGCAAAAACTGAAGACCCTGCGTACAGTGAAAGCTTCGCGAGAAACTCAATTCATTCTGCATACCCTCAAAGGCAACTGTCTCGTTTTTCAGCTGCCTGAGATTGCCCGCTTTTTGCATCAGCTGGAAGAGCAGACTTCAGTCAGCAGCACAGAGATTGCCGCGCTGGAGGAGCAATTTAAAAAATATCTGACGCGTCACGCCAGTCTCTTGCGGACCGTTTGGGGCCCGATAAGCCATGAAAAGCGCGTTACGGATGCACAACTGGAGGCTCTCCAGGAGCTGGCGCGAACGCGCTTTGCCCCTCCTCTGCGCCTTGAAATAGAACAATGGGTTCAGGACGTTTCTGCCAAACCGGTCCTTTCCATTCTGCATTCTCTTTTGAATGATGCGCGGGTCGTGGCCCGTAAAGTCAATAAGGATGTCGAATTCCGAGTCCTGGATCGCAATACCCGTATTCAATCCGAAAGTGAAGAAGCCTTGATCGAGCAGCTCATTCACGTGGTGCGGAATGCGATCGTGCACGGCATCGAAGATGATCGTGAAGCCGTACAAAAACCTCGTCAGGGTTTTATCTGCCTCGATTTCCGTGAGGTGGCCGATGGTTTGGCGATCAGCTGTTCCGATGATGGACGCGGTTTTGATCGCAAGGTGTGGGAAGCGGAATGGATCGCCCGAGGTCTGCCCGTGGAAGGGGACATCAGTCGCTTGTCTCTTGTGCAGTTGGTCAGTGAGATCAGCCGCGGTGGTTTTTCCACCCAGAAAACGGCCTCGCTGCTAGCGGGACGTGGGGTTGGGATCGAAGCCTTGTTTGCAGCGGTGAACCAATGCCAAGGCACCCTCGATATTGTGAGTGAGCCCGGCAAAGGCAGCCGCTTTGAAATCTTTATCCCTCGACCGCATTCCTTGCGATCTGTTTCCTAATTAGAAGCTGAAGTACGAGGCCCGGGTGTAAACACCGGGATAGCCTTGACGTGCACAGCCGTTACCCCAGCTGACGATACCCACCAAAGTCATTTTAGTGCCGTCGTAGCTATAGAGCGGTCCACCGGAATCACCCTGGCACGAATCGGTGCCGGCGGTGTAGGCGCAGAGGTTGCCGTCATAGATCTCGGAGCCGTAGGCCTGGGCACAGGAGGAGTTGCTTACGGTTTTCACGGCGGTATATTTCAAAGTAGAGGTGACATAACCACCTTCATAGGTCGATCCCCAGCCAGCCACGTATACGGTGGATCCTGCCGCTGGCAATGAAGCGCTCTTGTTCACAGCTACGGGCGTATACGTGCTGTTGCCGTTCAGGATGATCGTTGCCGAGTCATACTGAGTTCCGGAAGAACGATAGCGTGGGTTGATCGCGGCACTGGAAATGGAAAAACGCTCCGCGCCGCTGGTCGAACGCAAATCGCGTGCACCAATGACAACCTTCAGCGAATTTCTGATCTCGCTGGAGCTGAAGTCCACCAAACAGTGGGCCGCTGTCACAACTTTGTTGGATGCAATCAGAGTTCCACCGCAAAAATGTGAACCATTGTATTGAATGGAAACGATAGAACTGAAATACTGGCTGTAAACCTCCGAACTCGCCTAGCTCCCGCCAACGATGTCGAGTTGACTGGTTTGTTCCGCGGCCTTGTCCTTTTCGGCACCGCAACCAACCATAACTGTCCAGCCAGTCAAAGTAACAAGCAAAAGATTTCTGAGACTTCCGATCATGTGCTGACTCCTGCATAGTCCTTGGTATGTTCTTTCCCATACTTATTTTGAATGAATGACAAAGCGTATTTAGAAAATTTGACAATAAGCAAAATCAGCGAGTTGCGTGAATTTTTTATGCGATATCGAGGCATGCGCGATAAAAATCAAACGGGAATGATGGATTCGGCACGAGTTTGGCAGCTGCTGTTTGAACAATCATAAGGAGATAAATGTATGAACGGAATAACACTAACTGTCTCCAAATACATGACACCTATGCCTTACACGATCGCGAATGATGATTCATTGAGCAAGGCTTCGGTGCTGATGAAGGAATATAAGATTCATCATTTGCCGGTTCGAGCGGGCATGAAGACCGTGGGCCTTCTTTCAATGCAGGATCTCAACCTGCTGGCCTCCATCAGTTCTGTGGACCTGTGTGCAACACAAGTTGAGGCAGCCATGGCGCGCAATCCCTATTTTGTCACCGCGGATACGGCCCTCGATCTTGTGACCTCGCACATGGTGGAACATCATTTAAGTTCAGCCTTGGTGATTCAAGAGGATGGAAATCTGATTGGGATCTTTACCGAGTCTGATGCCCTGCGCGCGCTTGCGGATGTGCTTCAGACTCGTGGGAGGAAAGCAGCGGATCAGGAGACTTTTTTGAGTATGTCCTGAACATTTCGGTTCATGATGTGCTTCAATTCCCTTTGCGTAGCTTGCTCAAAATATTCCTGCACAGCCTGCTGCACGTATTTTTTGGCAAGCTGATCGAGTTGCTCTGTCACCTCACGGGGCAAGGTGATCCGGAAGTCTGCCCGAGTGTCTCGTTCCACTTCAGGTTTGCGCAGCGGCACCACTTTGGTTCTGACGCGCGATAAACCCTCACGCATCAAAGCGGCAACCATGGCGAGCGCCAGAGTCCACTGCCGGTTGACTTCAGGAGTCCAGGCCGAATCGAGCATTTCATGCAAAGTTTTCAGAAGAGTCCGACCCACCCACTCAAAATGTTCTTCCGTGGTGCCATAGGCATGATGACGTTCACCCATCTTGCCGAGATACTCTCCTAAAAATTCCGGGTCATCCAAATGATGCACGACCTGCACAAGTGAAGCCACGAGCAGACGCTTTTGCTGATCCAGACTCGAAGATTTAAAAAGATCCCGGGCCGATGGATAATCATGAAAGAGTCCGGAATAAAAACGCGTGGCAAATTCCTCGGCGCGAGGTTTCACCAGTTCAAATGTTTCTTGAATCAATTTGATATTAAGTTCCATGGACGGCTCCCGGTCATTGCGATGATACCGCATCGGAATTTGGCGGCACCGGCCTGGTGATTTTCCTTTACCTTTTGGTAAGGATAAAAAGACTGGGCTTTTTCGCAATAATTTCGCTATCCTCGTGTCCGACTTGTAACCCTGTGCGGACGAGGAATACACCCATGATAGTCAAGGTTCTGCGGAATGGATTTTTGTATCTGATCCTGGCCAGTTGTGCCACGGCTGCCGAAAAAGCTTTACCTCAGCCACCTCCCAACCCTTCCGGCGTTTCCACATCTGACAGTGCTCTTTCGGAACAGCTGACCTGGTTCCTGAAGGCCTTGAACGAGCGGCAGGGCAAAATCACCTTGGAAGAGATCAACGCTCACTTTCACAGTTCGTTTCTGGCCGCTCTTCCAGCTGACAAGCTCTCGGCTACATTTCAACAGTTCGCGGCCCAGCTTGGCCTTCTCACTTTGAAATCCACTGATCCCGTGGTTGCACCTGCTCCCGGTATGAAAACCATGATCGCGCATGTCACAGCCAATTCCGGAAACTTTCGCATTGTCTTAACCATCGAAGAGGCCAGTGGCACCATCACGGGACTCTTTGTTCAACCGGAATCTCCACCCGCCAAAGTCCCTGTGACCTGGGCCGAGGCGGATCAAATGATTCTGGCCCTGGCGCCACAAGCCGAAATCCTCGTTGCGGAATTCAATCAGGGGACCTGCCGTCCCATTCATGAACTACGGCCATCGGCACTGTTGGCGATCGGTTCGACCTTCAAACTGTATGTTCTGCAGGCCTTGGTGGAACGCATTCGGGAAGGAAAGTTATCGTGGGATGATACGATTGCCATCCGGGATGAATGGAAGAGTCTACCGTCGGGGACGATGCAGGACGAACCCGCAGGAAAAACATTCACCGTTCAAAAATTCGCGGAGCAGATGATTTCCATCAGCGATAACACCGCCACGGATCATCTCATCCACACCATCGGTCGCGACCGCGTCGAGGCCGCGCTTCGCCGCTCAGGTCACCACAATCCCGACCTCAACATTCCGTTTCTTTCAACCCGGGAACTTTTTCTTCTGAAACTCAAAGCGGGCACCGCCGAGGCTTACCTCAGCAAAAGTCCCAGCGACCGAAGAAAATATTTGGAGGATGTGCTCGCGCCCATGCCGCTCAACCTAAGTCCCGCTGAGTTAGGGCAATGGACGCAGCCCAAGCACATTGATAGCCTGGAATGGTTCGCCAAAGGCGAGGATCTCTGCCGTGTGCTGGGAACTTTTGTCAAGGCGTCGGAAAAGAATAACCCGAGCACGCAACCCGCCATGGCCATTCTTTCCAAGAATCCGGGTCTACCGATCGATGCTCAAAAATTTCCTTTTATTGGCTTTAAAGGCGGATCCGAGCCAGGCGTCATGAACCTGAGCTGGCTGCTGCAACGAGACGATAAGCGTTGGTTCGTCGTGAGTGTCTCGGCCAATGACAAGGCCAAGCCTCTCAAGGAATCCGACCTCCTGGGCGTGGCCACAGGAGTCTTGCAGCAGGTCTCGACCATCCGCTGATAAGAACTGCAAGGGACGCGATGCGCGCTAAATTTCTTCCACCAGCGCGACATCGTGATCCAAAATCACGGCATGCTTCAAATCCAACCGAATCCCGATGCGTGATCCAACCTCATGCCGCTCATGATGGCTTGAGGTAAAGCAGTGCAGCTCGGAACCGCTCGGGAGTTCCAGATAATAGATGCGATACATCCCGCGAAAGGCCACACGCTTGACCAGAGCCCGCAGCGGTGCGGCATCATCGTGCACGATATCATCGGGGCGCAAGAGCACTGTTACTTTCCGGCCGACGAGTGGCTTAATGTCATCGGTGCAAACCAGTTCGCCGAGCTCCGATTCGAGACAACCATCGGCGGTGATTTCAGCCGGCAGGAACGCTCCGGTTCCTAGAAACTCTGCGACCGCACGGTTCTGGGGTCGATGATAAAGATCATAAGCTGACCCCCATTGCACAATGCGCCCCGCCGCCATCACCCCAATCTCATCCGCCATATCAAAGGCCTCGTCCTGATTGTGGGTGACGATCAGGGCCGTGACGCCAAAGAATTCAAGCAGGACTTTGAGTTCATGCTTCATGCGTTCGCGCAGCGTTTGATCAAGATTGGAAAAGGGCTCGTCCAAAAGCAGCAATTCGGGCTCAGGGGCCAGCGCACGGGCCAACGCCACCCTCTGCTGCTGACCACCGGATAGTTCCGATGGATAACGATGCTCCAGATCCTCCAACGCGACGGAATGCAGGAGATGACGAATTTTCACCTGCCGTTCGTGGGCGGGCAGATGACGGATGCCAAAGGCAATATTCTGGGTGACGGTCATATGGGGAAATAGGGCGTAATCCTGAAAAAGCACACCTATGCGCCGTTTTTCAGGCGGTAAAAAATGGTCCCGGCTGCTCACCAGTTTTTGATTCAGAACGATACTGCCGCCTTCGACCTCTTCAAATCCGGCGATGCACCGCAGCAAAGTGGTCTTGCCGCAGCCGCTGGCTCCCAAAAGGCAGGCGATTTTCCCTTCCTGAATCGACAGGCTGACCGACTGAAGAATTTTCTGTTGGCCGTAACGATGCTCAACGTCCTGAACTTCAAGAACCACCCGACTCATGGGTCAGCTCCTTTTTTGCTGAAAGAGAAAGAGAGGCAGCGTGCCTATGACGACGAGCAGCAAAGCAGGCAGAGCGGCGCGAGCCCATTCCCCTTCACTGGTCAGACCATAAATACGAACGGAAAGGCTATCCCAACCAAAGGGCCGGGTCATGAGAGTCAGAGGCATTTCCTTGACCACATCGACGAAGACCAACAGAAAGCCTGAAGCAAAACTTTTTTTGAGAAGGGGCCAGTGAATCAAAACGAACTGGCGCCAGCCGTAAACTCCATAAAGCCGTCCCGCTTCATCGAGTCGCAAGGAGATGCGGGCAAAGCCGGCATCCACAGAGGAGCTGGCAACGGCCAAAAACCGAATGCCCAGCGCCAGCACCATGGTAAAAATTGTGCCGGAAAGAAGAAGAGGACCGCTATACGCAAACACACGCTCCAAAAAATCAACCAGGGCATGATCCAATTTCACAATCACAAGATAGATGCCAATGGCCATCACGGAACCGGGAATGCCATATCCCAGCTGGGCCAACTGCTGGCTTCTCATGAGACTCGGCAGCGGCAGATACCGTTTGGCAAGACAGACGATCGTCGCAAAAATGCAGGCCAGAGTCGCCGCACAAGTCCCCAGTATGATCGATCGATAGAGAAGTTGAAACATCTCGGTCGTGAAGAGTTCTTCTGACGTTTGCGTGACCCAAATCACCAGCTGTAAGGCAGGAATCAGGAAGGCCAAACTAAAAATCATCCAGCCATAACCAGCGGCAAGACCAGCTCGCCATCCCAGGAGCTTGCGCGCCTCAAGCGGCCGATTGGGGTTATTGGCCGTATACTGATGACGGCGCCGTGTGCCCTGTTCGGTGTAATAAATGAGAAAGGCCAGCGTCACAAGAAAACTGGACAGCTGGGCCGCTGTTTCCGGGGAAAAAAATCCGAACCAGACTTTATAAATGGCGGTCGTAAATGTATTCACACCGACAATGGACACGGTTCCAAAATCATTCAGAACCTCGAGCGCCACGAGGCACAGAGCACCTGCAATCCACGGCCGGGCGAAGGGTACCGCCAGACGATAAAAACTGGTCAATGGGGAAGCCCCAAGTGAGCGCGACGCTTCCAGACTGCTCCGACCCTGGGTCGAGAAGGCATCAAAACTGAAGACATAGACATAAGGAAAGAGGGCAAGCGAGAGGATGAGGATTCCGCCCGGCAGTGACCGCACCTCAGGCACCCAACCATCACCGCCCAAAACACTGCGAATCCAGGTGCGCACAGGTCCCGTGTAATCCATCATGCCGACAAAAACAAAGGCACTCACATAGGCCGGGATGGCAAAGGGCAGAATCAACCCACGCCGCAGGATGGAAATTCCAGGGAAGCGGTACTGCGAACAGAGCCAGGCCAGGCTCACACCGATCACCAGCGTCAGCGAGCAGACACCAAGCAGCAGGGCTGCCGTTTGCCAGAGCAGCGACGGCAGAAGATAATCAACCAGGTGTTCCCAATGCTGGGTTTGAATGGGCAGAAACCAGGAACCCAGCACCACCATAACAGGTGCCAAAACCAAAGCGGCGATACCATAGGACAGGTATCGCCAGCTTGCTGTTGAAATTTTATGCCGGATATTCTGGGTCAATTGTAACCAACTCGATCCATGAGTTTGATGGCTCTTTCCTGCAGCTCACCGGCTTTAGCCATGTTGATGAGCGTGGCGTCAAATTTACCCCACGACTGGACAAAACTGGAAGGGGCAACCGCGGGATTCACGGGATATTCATGATTCACTTCGGCGAAAGTTCCCTGGGCTTCAGGTGTTGAGAGCCATTCCAGGAACTTGATGGCTTCGGCCTTATGCGGGGCCGTTTTTAAAATGCCGGCGCCCGACACATTCACATGAACGCCGCCGACATCCTTGCCAGGCCAGAAGAGTTTAGCCGAGAGCTTCGGATTTTTTTCCAGGAGGCGACCGTAATAATAGGTGTTCACCACAGCGACATCACATTGTCCGGCGGCCACCGCCTCGATCACCGCGGTATCATCCTGGAATACAGGAGCAGCAAGATTTTGCACCCAACCCTTCACGATTTTTTCAACGCGCTCCTCGCCCTTTTCGGCGATCATCATGGCGACCAGCGATTGGTTGTAAACTTTTTTTGCAGAACGCAGGCAGAGGCGTTTCTTAAAGATGGGATCGGCGAGATTTTCGTAGCTCTTGATCTCTTCGGGTTTGACCTTGGCAGGATTATAAACGATGGTGCGCGCTCTCTGCGAAAGACCGAACCATTGGTTCCCGGGATCACGCAGGTGAGCAGGAATGTTTTTTTCCAGAGTTGCACTCGTCACGGGTTCAAAGAAACCCTGCTTCGCTGCGCTCCAAAGGTTGCCGGCATCCACGGTCAGAAGAATATCCGCAGCACTTTTTTTACCTTCAGCCTGGATCCGCTGCATAAGGGTTGCGGTGCTGTCGGTGAGGAAGGTGATCTTCACTCCCGTTTTCTTGGTGTAAGCATCAAAGACCGGTTTGATCAGATGATCCTTGCGCTCCGAGTAAACGGTCAGCGTCGTGTCAGGAGCCGCCTGCAGCAGTGGGCTCAAAAGCAGGGAAAAAACAGCGGGCCAAAGCTTCCATGTCATTTAGCGGGTCCCCCATTGGGTATTTCAAGATTGGGAATCATTATTTACTCACTCCACTCCCGTCATTCAACCTGAGATAACAACCTTACACAACTCTCTCATTTCCGAATTCCACAGGATTTAACATTGACAAGCGGAGCCGATCCCTCCTATCAAATCTGAGAATGACTTTCAAGATCACATCTTCAATGCAGGAGCTCAAACCATGTTGCTAAGGAATTCCGCTCTGTCTTTGACCCTATTAAGTGGACTGAATGCAGCCGCTTACGCCGGTGCACCCGCCTATAAAGTTACTCCCATCTCGCAGGGTCACGATCGCTTTTACGACGTAGCTTTCGCCTCGGACGGCAGCTACTACGCTGTTGGTTCCGTCGCCGACACCGTGGATGCCACCAGTGATGCCAGATTCGCCATTGCCAAATACAAGGCCAGCGGCGAACTCGATACCACCTTTGGCAAAGCAGGCTACGTGATTCACAATGTGATCACCGCAGCTTCCACCGAAACAGCACGCGGCGTGCTGGTGCAAAAGGACGGCAAGATCGTGGTCGCTGGACCGGTCGAAGCGGCTGGCGTCAGTGACGCGCGGGACCGCGATATCGCCCTGATCCGTCTGAATGCTGATGGTACTTTGGATCGCAGCTTCGGCAAAGATGGCGTGAGCATCGTCGATTTCAGCAAGGGTGAAGTGAATGGAACCGCTTACGTGGCCGACAGTTTCGGCGGCGTGGCTCTGGATGCCAACCAGCGCGTGCTCGTGCACGGCTCGAAAAAACGCGACGGCGCCCTCGATACGGATTACGCCCTGGCCCGTCTGAACGCGAACGGCACCCTGGATACGACCTTTGCTACGGCGGGTGTTTTCAGTCTTGATATCAATGGCTCGAATGCTTCACCGAAACCTCCCGTGGTCCTTCCCAATGGTTCGATTCTGGGCGCCGGCTATCAAAGCACGGACGGTGTCGTCGTGCCTGTGATTTATAAACTCACGGCAGCTGGACAACTGGACACCAGCTACGGTGTGAACGGTATCTTCAGCCAGGCGGTTCTGGCCGCGGTCACTGAAGTCTATGCCGTGGCTTTGCAGGGCACCTCGATCGTGACCGTGGGTTACGGTCGTAACAATCCGCAAGAGTCGCTCGATTTCCTGTCCTTGCGCATTTTGGAAAATGGCACACTCGATACCACCTACGGCACCAATGGTGGCTACACCCGTATCGATGCTGATGGTTACAACGACAATGGCCGTAATATGACTGTTCTGCCCGATGACCGCATTCTTTTGATCGGTGGCGGTCGTTACGCGGCCAACGCTTCGGAAGGTATGATGGTGGTCCTGAATTCTGACGGAACACCGGATGAAAACTTCGGTGAAAATGGCTCGCAACTTCTCGACTTTGGTGGCGCAGGTGATTTCCTGTGGGGTGCGAAAGCTTCACCTCAAGGGGATAAAGTTATTGCTGTCGGCATCAAAGGTGATGCGGCAGGTGATGACGCCGTGGTTGTGACTCTGCCTCTTTAATTTTAAAAATTTTCCATCGTCGGAGTTGATATGCGCTTCAAACTTTTCCTAGGCCTGACTCTGGTTACCGGGATGAACCTTGGCTGTGACAGCAACTCAAGCTCGAAATCCACGGACGGAGTCCCTGTGCAGACTCCACCCCCCGACGATGGAATACCTCCACCCGAAACACCTTCGAACCAGGTGGGAGGACTCGTCGGTGGCCTTCGGCTGACGCAAGCTCATTTATTTCGCAATCTGGGCGATGGCATCGCGCAAAACATTGCCACGTTCGCTCAGTCCACCACTCAGCTAGGACAGGCGATCGAAGTCTTCTGCGTTGAGCCCACGACGCAGGATAAAGCGCCGGTCCGGGCCGCCTGGAAAGAAACGATGCTGCTGTGGGAGGAGCTTGAGGTCCAGCAGGTTGGACCGATCGCGGCCAATGAAAAAGCGCTGAAAACGGCCATCTACGGTTGGCCTGTTCTGGCCAATACCTGCCGCATTGATGAGGAAACGTTGAAAGCCATCCAATCGCCCACGTATACCTTGCCACCCAATTCCAATCGCAAGGGTCTGCAAGCGATCGAACATCTTCTGTACGAAGAAACTCTGGCTTCATCCTGCCCAGGGGCCTCGGCATCCAAAAAAGAATGGGATGCCCTCCCTTTGGCGACCCGCGCTCAGGCCCGCTGCTTGTATCTGAAACCATTGGCTCTGGAACTGCAGGCCATGGCCGCCTCGGTATCACAAGCGTGGGGCACACAAGGCAGCAATTATCTGACCGGTGTGATTGGCAATCCTGAAGCCGAAAAAACCGCCCTGCAAAGCCTTTACGAAAATCTTTTCTACCTCGATATCGAAGTTAAAAATTATAAACTCGCGTCACCTGCCGGACACGATCCCAAATTCTGCCCCAACAGTCCTGCGCCCTGCCCAGGCAAGGATGAATTTCCTTTGAGCCAGATTTCCCGGGAAGCCATTCAAGCGAATATTACCGGATTCACGGATCTGATCTATGGATTTGAAGAGGCCAATCAGGTCCGTCCAGGCGGTTTCGCCGCACTTGTGCGCGAAGTCGGTGATGACGCTGTGGCGACCCGCTCCGAGACGCTAACCCGCGAACTTGCAGGGTACTTTGCAGCCCAGAATGAAAGCCTGGCCAACCTCATCGTCCAGCAGAATCAGGAGAACTGTGACCAGTCGCAAATCAGCCTCTTGTGTCAGCTGCGGAAAAGTATTAAGCAGATCTCGAGTGATTTTAAGTACGAGTACAGTCGACTTTTGTCGCTGACCGTACCGGCCGGTCCCCAAGGGGACAATGATTGAGAGGACCCATGCGCGACTCGACGCCTTATGTTCTTTTAGCGTTTTTTGCACCTGCGCTCTTGGCTCAGGAGAAAAGCGAAGAACGCATCACCGTCCATGGCAGCAGCGTTTTTCTGGAACCGAGTTCCACCACGGTCATCGGCGTCGAGCAACTGGAAACCTACAAATATACGGATTTGAACCGGGTCCTGAAAACAGTGCCCGGGGTTCAAATCCAGGAAGAGGACGGCTTCGGCCTGCGTCCCAACATCGGCATGCGAGGCGTGGCCCCGCATCGCAGTCGTAAGGTTTTGATCATGGAGGACGGGATTCCGTCCGGTCCGGCTCCTTACGCGGCTCCTGCTGCCTATTATGTTCCCACCATGACCACGATTGAAAATGTCGAAGTCACCAAGGGATCCTCCGCTGTACGCTATGGACCACAGACCGTCGGCGGTGCCATCAATCTCATCACCCGTCGCATTCCCGAGGTGCCCTTTGCGGCCCAGGTGGACGTCGCGCAGGGAACCTTTAATTTTAAGAAAGCACTCGCCTCGGCCGGCGGAAGGCAAGGGGCCTGGGGCTGGTCGATACTCGGCGCGCAGATGGAAAGCGACGGTTTCAAGACTCTGACCAACGGTCATGATACCGGCTTTCATAAACGCGATGTGCTGGGAAAATTAAGTTACGACATCACCGACAATCAGCAGATCTTTTTCAAAGGCGGCTGGTCGGATGAACTGTCGGATGAAAGTTATTTGGGTCTGACCAAAGCTGATTTTGAAGCGGATCCCTATCAGCGCTATGCGGCTTCGGAACGCGATCAAATGAAAAATGGTCATCGCACGCTGGCCGTGGGGCACGAGCTGCGGACCGAAACCTGGCTGAGTCGCGTCACACTTTATAATCATACGTTCGATCGCACGTGGAAACGTTTTGATGGCATGAGCGACCGTTCCATCGATATCCGTTCCGTGCTGACCAATCCCGTTGGCCAGAACGCGCATATTTACGATGTGATCAAGGGCCTTGATGATACGCTCGGCTCGGGTGACCTCATTCTGCAAGCCAACAACAGTCGAAGCTACTATAGCCGCGGCGTAAATTGGGACGGTCAGTATATTTCGAATTTTGCGGTTCAAAAGTCCAACCAACTGGAATGGGGTGTGCGTCTGCATCAGGACAGCATTCGCCATAATCACACGAGCGATACCTTCAACATGGTCCAGGGCCATCTGGAACCGAGCGGCGAACCTTCGGGCATCGGAGCCCAGGATCGCATTACAGCCGAAGCGTGGTCCGCTTATGTTTGGGATACCTACACGCTGGGTGATTGGCGTTTGAGTGGAGGCTTGCGGCAGGAATGGGTGACCATCGAAGAGGATGACTTTTCGGCTGCGAATGATGATGCCGTCAATAAACGGTCGGCGTCCATGCCAGGCATCGGCGTCTTTCATCAAATCAATGGCAATTTGGGCTGGCTGCTCGGTGTGTATCGCGGTATGGGACTGGCCGCGGCGGACGATAAAGGCAGCGGCAAGGCCGAGGAAAGTATCAACTACGAATCCGGTTTTCGTTTCATGCAGGACAAAACCCTGGTGGATCTGATCGGCTATTGGAACGACTATCGCAATATCAAAGGCACCTGCAGCGTGTCCGAAGGTTGCGGCACGGCCACCCGGGATATCAGCTATGATGGTGGAGAAGCTTTGATTTATGGTCTGGAGCTCACCGCATCCCATAACTTTCGGACAGGCTCGCTTCAGTTTCCGACCTCGTTTCAATATACGCTCACCCGGGCCAGTTTTGATGGGACCTTTGTTTCCGGCTTGACGGATTGGGGCCTCGGTGAAATTCACAAGGGCGATCCGATTCCGTATGTGCCGCGGCATCAGGTCGGGATTCAAGCTGGTGTGCGCTGGGAACCGGTACTCTTCAATTTACAATGGAAACACCAAAGTTCATCGTATGACCAGGCTCTGGCGCAGGGTCGGGAAACTCTGCCAGCATCCAGCATTCTGGATGGTTCACTCAGTTTGACCCTGGCCGAAAACTACGAGATTTATGCCACCGCTGATAATATCACGAACGTGAAAACCATCGCCTCGTTCCGTCCCTTTGGAGCCCGCCCCGGTAAACCACAGGCTTTTGTCTGGGGCGCCAAAGCCAGATTTTAATTCGCCACACGAAGTACATGAACTTACCAGGGCTCCCTTGCGAGCCCGAGCCCCTCTTGAAAATTTAGGTAGCCAATCCTCAGATTAAGCCTAAGCTGACCCCAGGCCACGGGTCGTTCCAACCTTGATTATGAAAACGCCACAGTAAGAGCCCGGGCCTGGTGAGGATACCAGTGACGGACTCCATGCAAACAGATGACCGACACAGCCACTCTACACGGGAGATGCCCCAGGACAGAGTCGATTGCTTGCAAGGCGCACCTCTGCATCTTTCCTATTTTTTCCAACTGGCATTGGCCATGACGCGGGAACTGGCTCACCTTCATCTGACTCATGGAATCCATGGCTATCTTACGCCGGATGAGTTTGCTGTCCATGGCTCGAGTGTCAAGCTCAGGCACGACGACGAACGGGCCAGGCTGCCCGTGGTGATCACCAAAAATAATCTTCCTTATCTGTCGCCTGAGCAGCTGGGCGGATGGGGCAAGGTTCCGGACAACCGCTCCGATCTTTACGCCCTTGGGGTCATCTTTTATCAGATGCTCACAGGATCCCTCCCCTTTCCAGCCAGTGATGAGCTGGAGTTGTTTCATGGTCATCTCGCCAAAACCCCCATGTTTTCTCATGGCACCGGGCTTTATGTTCCAGCGCGCCTTCAGACGATTATTCTCAAGCTCCTTGCCAAAGATATGAAAGATCGCTATCAGAGCGCTCATGGCCTGCTCAACGATTTAGGCCGATGCCAAAACATTTTGAATGCCAACCTGGATCATGAGGAATTTCCGTTGGGCATGCAGGATATTTCCATCCGGCTGCAAATTTCTCAGAAAATATATGGGCGTCAGCGGGAACAAGCGGAATTGCTGGCAGCTGTGGATCGGGTCAGGCACGGGGGTCTGGCTGAGCTGGTTTTGATTTCGGGTATGGCCGGCGTTGGCAAAACCACGCTGATCCGTGATCTCTATGAACCTGTGACGATGCAGGGTGGCTTTTTTCTTGCTGGTAAATTCGAACAGCTGAATACAGAAATTCCATATTTGACCCTGGCTCAGGCCTTCCAGAGTCTGATCACGCAGGTTTTAGGCGAGAATGAAACGCGACTTGCGTCCTGGCGGCAAAAGCTGAACGATGCGCTGGGCCAGCAGGGTCACCTGATCACCCAAATGATTCCCTCGACTGCCATCATCATCGGTCATCAGCCCCCGGTTCCCGCGCTGCCTCCGCTGGAATCACAACATCGCTTCCATACTGTTTTTAAAAAATTCCTCAGTGTCTTTGCCACAGCCCAACATCCTCTGGTTCTATTTCTGGATGATTTGCAATGGGCTGACGCCGCGAACTTGAAAATCCTGGAAAATCTTGCCACAGATACGGAGCTTCATCATGTTCTGATGCTAGGTGCGCGTCGAAGCCAGCACGAACAAGAATCGCGCCCCCTGGATGACTGGTTGAATGCCATTCGCAAGGCCCAAGGGCGGGTTCACGAATCGGAGCTGGCGCCTCTGCAGCCGGATCACCTGCAGAGTTTTTTAGCGGACATCCTGCTGACCCATGAGCCCGACGTCACTGCTTTGGCAGCGCTTCTGCATCAGAAGACCGATGGCAATCCTTTTTTCTTTATTCAGTATATGAAGTCTTTGGCAGAAGAAAATCTTTTGACCCTTGACGTTCGCTCCGGCGCATGGACATGGAACGTCGATGCCATCCAGGCGAAGAACTATGCCGATAACGTGATAGATTTTATGCTGACACGACTGCGGAAGATGCCGCGGGCCACGCAAAGAGTTTTGCAGTATGCGGCCTGCCTTGGCAGTCGGGGCAGGCTTCAGGACCTCGAAAGTTTTGCCAGGAATCAGGGACATTCCTGGGAATCCGTTCAACCCGATTTGTTCCCGGGCATTTTACTCCAGACTGGTCCGCAGTTTCGTTTCCTGCATGATCGATTGCAACAGGCAGCCTACGCACTTTTGCGACCTGATGAACAAAAAGAAGTCCATCTGAGTATCGCCCGTCGGGTTGATCAAACAAGTCATGATGATGACCGATCCATGTTCAACATGATGAGCCACTATCAGCTTGCCAGAGACCTTCTGATCGACCGCCGGGAATGCCTGCACGTGGCCCAGAGGAGTCTGGCTGCGGCGCTCAAGGCCAAAGTTTTGGCCGCCAACCCTTCCGCTTTGGAATACAGCCGCTTGGGTTTGACACTTCTGCCTGATGACGCCTGGGAAGTCGATTATGATTTGACTCTTGGCCTGCATAGGGCTCACGCAGAAAGCTTGTGGCGTTGCGGAAAAGCTGATGAAGCCGGACGTTGTTTGACAGAGCTATTGAACGTGGCGCAAATCGCACCCTTGGATCGGCTAGGTCTTTATCATACGCTGATTGAAATCGACACCACACAAGGCCTCACACAAAAGGCTCTTCACACGTGCCAGGAGGGGCTCGCGTCCGTTGGCGTGGACTTTACCATGGACCCTACGGATGATCAGGTTCTTGAGGTTTACAGGGCCTATCGATCGAGCCTTCAGAACCGGGCGATCGAATCGCTCTTGGAACTGCCGCCGCTCACGGATCCACTTGAAAAAGCTGCGATGGATTGCATGGCAGCTGCCATTCCTGCTGCGATACTCACCTCCCTGAATATGGGAACTTACCTTTGCTGCAAAATGGTTCATTCCAGTCTCATGCATGGAACAAGTCACGCCACGGCTGCCGCTTACTCCTACTTTGCCATGCTGCTGGGTCCCGTTTTTGGTGAATACGAGGAAGCCTACCGCCTGGGCAAGGTCGCCTATGAACTCTCGCAGCGCGAGACCCATTTCTGGAAAGCACGTATTTACGTGACCTTTGGAAATGCGGTGAATTTCTGGACCCAGCCCATGCGTACCGATCTGCCTTATGTATACGCAGCAAGGCCTGTGGCCCAGGAAGTCGGCGACGTAGCCGGGGCCTGCTTTTGCTGCAATCATTTGATTTCAACCTTGCTCGCCCTGGGTGCGCCCCTGCCTGATGTTGACGCCGAGATCACACGGGCCTTGGAATTTCTTCAGGCCATGAATTATCCAGCCATCGCTGATATTCTGCTGGGTCAGCAACGACTGGTCCGACGGTTGCGAGCGGATGGTGAGTTCAACGCTGATGATATCGGTTACACGACGCGCGTCCTTTCAAGTCCCATGATCCTGCTCCGATGCTGGTATCACACTTGGAATCTGCAAGCCTGCTACCTTTTGGAAAAACCAGATGAGGCGCTGCGCGCTGCAGAAGCGGCCCAACCTTTCCTTTGGTCGTCCCGAGGCCATTTGGAGGAAGTGGAGTATGCCTTCTATCACGCTCTTACATTGGCTCAGGTCTGTACCCAAGCGTCAGGCGCGCAACGTAAAGTCTGGCTCAACGAACTCCTGGCCTATGGCGAAACGTGGCAGGAATGGGCGCACAACAGCCCTGAAAACTTCTCGGCAAGGTATCATCTCATCCAGGCGGAAACCGCTCGCTTGATGAAGGAAGACCTTAAAGCCATGCATCACTATGATGAAGCGATACGTCTGGCCCGACAGAACTCATTCATTCAGGTTGAGGCTCTCAGCTATGAACTCGCGTCACACTTTTGTGAAAGATCTGGATTTCAAGCCTTTTGTGACCTTTACCTGCAGGAAGCCAGGCGGTGCTACGAGGCATGGGGTGCCACCGGCAAGCTGCGGCTCCTAAAGGACCACTGTCCGCATTCAAGTCCGGTGACAGGTCATGGCATGCAGGACAGCGTCCATCAGAGTATTAACATCGATCGGCTGTCGCTGCTTCGGGCCACGCAGAGCATCTCCAGTGAGATTATTCCCAACCAACTGATTGAAAAACTCATGCGTCTCCTGGTTGAGGCTTCGGGAGCCGAACGCGGCTATCTCATCACCTCGAGTGAGGATACATACCATGTCAGGGCGGGAGCTGAAACTCGCGCCGGTCAACTGCAGGTGGAAATGTTCACAGCGTGCCCGGGCGAAACATTTCCTCATCTGCCGCAAACCATTCTCAATTACGTACGGCGTTCCCGGGACAAGGTTCTGATCGCCGATGCACGGGCCCCGCATGCCTTTACCTCGGATGAATTTCTGCAGCATCATCCCGTTAAATCCATTCTCTGTCTGCCGATTCTAAAACATCAGGTTTTGATCGGCATGATTTATCTTGAAAATAAATTCGTAGCCGGCGCTTTCACGCCCAGCAAACTCACCGCTCTGGAAATCATCGCGTCCCAGGCGGCCATTTCCATGGAAAATGCTCGCCTGTATGACGAACTCAAGGGGCAGGAGGAAAAGCTGCGAGCCACTCTGGAAAGCATTCAGCCGGGCGGACGGCATCGCATTGTGCGGGTCAGCGCATCTCCCATGCGTCAACCCTCGGGCGAAATTCCAGGCGCTGTGCTGGTGCTGCGGGATGTCACCGAACTCACCGAGCTCGACCGTCTCAAGGATGAATTTCTGCGGGCCATTGCTCACGAACTCAAAACGCCTCTGCTGGTGGTCACAGGTTATTTTGAATTGTTTAAGATCCTGACTCAAAAAGGCGCCGATGCCCAGAAACTTCAGGAAACCATGCTCCGGATGGACAAGGGGCTGTCGCAGCTTAAATCGCTGATGACCACGATGGTGGATACGGCTGCATTTCAGCTCGGCAAGCTTAAACTTCACAGGGAGTCCTTTGAACTTCGACCCTTCATTCAGGAGCTGATCCAAGCCCGAACCTTCCAGGACGACCGGCATCGTTTGAAATTTGCTGCGTCGGCGCACGAGCCGGGCATGATTCGTGCGGATCGGATGCGTCTTACCCAGGTCATGACCAATCTCCTGCAGAACGCTCTCAAGTACGCGCGTGAAGGCGACATCGAATTGAATATCGTGGATGACGATGATTTTACCGTTATCAGCATCAAGGATCAGGGCATTGGTATCCCACTTGACCGCCAGGACCGAATATTCCAAAGATTTTATCGGGCGCATGCAGAAACGGAACATGATATGGGCGGCATGGGAGTTGGGCTTTTCCTGGCCCAGGAAATCATCCAGGCTCACCAGGGCACGATCTGGTTTTCCAGCCAGCCGGGAGCCGGGTCGATATTTTCTTTCCGATTGCCGAATAAGCAAAAATGACCCAGACCAGGTCAAGGTAGGGATGGATGTTCGCTGGGGTTTGCGGTAAATTTAGGGCATGAAAAAGGTTTTTGACACAAAATGGGGTCCTGATTTCATTCGATCCGTGCCGGATTGCGCGGGGATTTATGTTTTTCGCAATGAGCAGGCCGTTCCGATTTATGTCGGCAAGGCCAAGAACCTACGTCGACGTCTTTCGCAATATCGACTTGCACTCGCAAAAAAATCGCAGCGCAAAATGCGTATGATCGTAAGGAAAGCCAGTACGGTCGAGTTTGAGCTCTGCACGTCGGAAACCGAAGCCTTGCTCCTCGAAAACCAGCTGATTCAAAAGCATCGACCGATGTTTAATATCGCCGGTGCCTATGCTTTTCTTTACCCCTATCTGGGGTTTAAGATGGACCCTTCATCGCCGCGGGAGCTGGTGCTCTGCTGCACGACCCGTCCAGAAGCGCTGGAAATCCATGGTTTTCAACTCTTCGGGGCCTTTCGTTCCCGGGAAACCGTAGGGCTGGCGTTTGACGCTTTGGCAGAACTTCTCACCTATATTGGTCACGATGATCCTTCGCAACGCGCGGCCTTTGGCAAACTCGCCTACACGCGGATCAGCTGCTTTCGTCAGGTGGATCCCGAATGGGGTGGGCTCATGACCAGTTTTTTCCGTGGCGAATCCGGCGAGGTGATGAATCGCCTGTTTACCTGTCTTTTGGAAAAACCAGGAGCCCGCCGGCATGCCGAGCAGGTGCAAACTCATTTGCGAAACCTGCGAAGTTTTTTCGTAAGTGAAGCCTCCCGCTTGCGCGTGGCGCTTAATCATCACGGTCGGGATGTGTCCATGATCCCTCAGGAGGAGCGCGACGGCATTTTTCTTGCTTTGACTTGAGTCGTCTTCACAGCTTTCCATTTGCTGAGGTGAACCCATGCAAAAAAAGACAGTCCTCATCACCGGCGCCTCCTCTGGTATTGGTCTGGCGACCAGCCAACGGTTTCTGGCTGCCCAGTATCGGGTTGGTATTATCGATAAGGATCCCTTGCCTGAAGTCCTGAAGCTCTATGAAAAGGAAGGACGCATACTCTTCGTCCAGGGCGAGGCCACGGATGAACAAGCGGCGACCCGGCTTGTCAATCGGATGAACCAGGAATGGCGCGGCATCGGCGCGCTGGTGAATAACGTCGGTATTTTTAAAAAAGTTCCGCTGACTGAACTCAGCCTCAAGGCATGGCGTGAGATCCTGGATACTAATCTCACATCCTATTTCCTGTTTGCCAAACTGTGTGTGGAAAGCCTGAAAGCTTCCCATGGCTGCATTGTCAACATTGCATCGACGCGCGCCTTGCAGTCGGAAGCGGACACGGAAGCCTATGCCACCAGCAAAGGCGGAATCGTGGCGCTGACCCACGCGTTGGCGATCAGTCTGGGTCCTGATGTGCGGGTGAACTGTATCAGTCCCGGATGGATTGATACGCGTGACGCGAGTACGAAAAAGCAAGAGCCTTTAAAACCCAGCGATCACCAGCAACATCCCGCCGGCCGGGTCGGCGAACCGGAGGATGTGGCTGAGTTTGTTCACTGGCTTGTGGATCAGCAGAAAGGTTTTATCACAGGCCAGAACTTCATCTTGGATGGTGGCATGACGCGCAAGATGATCTACGAAGAGTGAATGGTTAGGAGCCACCTGCGATAGGCAGAGATGGATCAAATCGAATGCGAGCATCGACTTTCACTGGCAATCGGATAGGCAGTCGGTCCAGCGAAAAATTAGAGTCGGGGAGTATATCCAGGTTACCTACGCCGATAGCCGGGTTGGCACAAATCTCGGCACCGCACCCAGGATACTTGACCACGAACAGACCATCGTAAGGCGAAAGGCGCGAAGCATCATCACAGATATAGCGGGGCTTAAACGTATAAGCCCCAGGCTCGTTGCCGATCAAAGAATCAAAGGCAGCGGCATAGGCACACAGAAAAGAGCTGGTTTCACTCTGCACCACAGCAAAAGCCGCGTAAAAATTGTCGTCCCTTCTCAAGATCAGGGCTTTCTCGGTATAAAGAGTCGCCTCAAACTGAGGATGGTCGACCAGCTTATGAAAAAGCCATTGATTCCAGTCAGGGGACTTATTCGCTGCGAACGCTGTTGCCGAAATCATCAAGCCCAAACCAACCGATAAACACTGACGCACCATATTCATAGACGATCTCCATGGATTTATAAGGGATAAAGTTGAACATTGAACCGAACCAGAGCGTCTGGATTCTCGTGATCCAGCTCTGCATGATAGGTTCGGAAATCCTGTTTGATTCTTTTAATGAATTCGCGATAGGCGCTGCGTTTGACCGTCAGGACTGAGCTATGAAAGATCACATCATCCCGCTGCTGCCGCAAAAGAGGCAGTCGTTCGATACCTTCCATAAAGCTCTTCTTGAGATAATCGGCTTCCTGACCAGCGCTATACTGGGCGCTCAAAAACGAAAAATCCTTGTCCGGATTCACAGTCAGGCGATGGCCCTGCTCCACGATGAGACTTTTTTGCAAGAGGAACTGAAGCGACCGCTCGATGGTGGCAGCGGGCAGGATAGGCAGGACTTTCAGCAGATCCCGATGGCCCGCGGTTTTTTCCGGAAAGAGAAAAAGGCTCAGATAGACCAGCGACAGAGCATAGACGTCGAAGTTATCCTCGACTTCCAGCGTCATCGAACGAAAGTTCTTTTCGAGAATCGTGAGCTCGGCCTGCAGTTCTTCGCGAACTTCGGCGGACTTCGCATATTCCGTTTCCAGCAGAAGCTTTTTCTCAAGGTAAGTCGCCTCGAAAGATTCGAGGTCAAGGGTGGCCACCAGGGGCCTGACAAACCGCGCACTGATTTTTTTGCGGCCTTTGAAGACATCCGTGAGGTAGCCGCGCGAACTCAATCCGACGCGTCGCGTCAGGTAGTTTTTGGTATACGCGCTATTCTCCATTTTCTTCAGGGCGATCAGCCTTTCCAAGGCGGGAACCCCACGATGCGACAGGAGGATGGAGTGAACAATGGATTGCATAGACACCGGTAAGGAAGGGGATCACTCAGAAATTCCGCCCTCTTAGTAGGCCAGGTTCAGCCTTAAGTCAATGCCATGCTATACAAATTGATCAGCCTGAAAAATGCAGTCGGCATACCGTCCCAGAGATCCGGGACTGTATGCCGACAAAAGCCAATTATTTCAGGATGACAAACTTGCTTGCCAGGTACGCATTCAAGGATTGGCTGCGACCGGTTGTGGGGTCAAACAGTGGATTGCCGCCGGCATAGACGGTACCCAGAGCATCGCAGTAAATGTTCAGATTCTTTCTGGCCAGATATTTCACTTTGGAGGTGGCGCGGCCAGTGGCTTCGTTGAACAGGGGTGTGCCACCCATGTACATCGTTCCCAGCGGATCGCAATACTGATTCAAACCATGGGCCCAGCGCTTGGTGGCCAGGTAATCTTCCAGGCTGATCGAAGTTCCGGTGGCTTCATTGAAAAGCGGGCTGCCGCCAGCATAAACCCGGTCGATCGGATCACAGTAAGCATTCAGTTGTTTTTGAGCGAGGTAATCTTCGCGGCTGGTGAATTCGCCGGTCGCTTCGTTAAAGAGCGGGCTGCCACCCGTATACATGCGGTCGATCGGATCGCAGTAGATATTGAGCCCTACGCCTTGAGTACCCGAGCGCTGGCCTTGAGCCATAGCTGAGGACGACAGGACGAGAGCGGCCAGTGTGAGACCTAATGTGGCGAGAGACTTTTTCATAGGATTCCCTTTCCTTCTGGGAGTTGGTCAACAGGAATCCTTGTCGCATAAACGATTCGTGAGTGACAGAACGCGCAGGGGCAGGGCTTAAGTTTTTGTACACCAGAGGGGTACGGCGGCACTTTAGCGTATGCAGGACAGAGTCTCGATGTGGTCGCGCTTATCGACCGCGACCAGATTCAGCGTTAGGCTGCGATCGATCGAATCGGTGGCTTCGATTGTGTCACCGTTCCGATCCATTTTCAAATGCCTGGCCGTGCCATCCTCACCACACTCGGTACGATCCGAATAGAGCAGCATGTAGCCGGGCTTATAGTGAGCAATGGTTCCAAAATCCCCGAACGTAGCCTGGCTGGTCTTGTTGTCAGCCGTCATATAATAGCCATCCGCGGAGATTTCGAGATAAATGGTGCCGCGGGCCAGGGTCATGAGCCAGCTTCCCGCATAGCGTTCCAAATTTATCTGTCGAACCTTGGCTTCGACTTCAGGATCGAGCTCAATGCGTTTTTTGGTGAGCGTTGGGGCACCGCAGCTGACAACGGTCGCAGCGGCGGCAAGCAGGACGAACTTTCGCAAATCATTCATCAATTTAACCATGGATCGCGTCACTCCAATGAAAGCCCAAAGACGTCGCAACCCTAGCACACAGCGGTTTTGGCGCTTTGCTCGGGATTGCTTGCGAAAGGCTGAAGTGCTGCAGTTTTAGCGGGACCGGCGTGGGCGGGTCCATTCGGGATGATGCTGGGCGCCAGCTAGAATTTTGGCGTTGAGAAGTCCGGTGAATTCAATGCTATCCAAACGACCTGTGCCGTCGACATCGAATTGCTCGAGAATCTGGCTGGCTGCGTCTTCCGAGGTGATGGTCGTGCCGGCAAATGGTTCTTCAGCTTTCAAAAGATCGCGAGGGGAAATCAGCAAATCATGATCAACATCATAATAGGAAAATGCCTCGTCACTGCCCGTGGTACTGATCGGCAGCGGCCTTGCCTCATCCCGTTCCGACGAACAGGCGCCGGTCAACATGATGAGACCAAGAAGAGCGGCAATGACGTGGAAAGAGTGCATAGTTTTCCCCTGAAACCCTTGACTTACGGGCCATTGCCCTGAGTGACCATCTACAGGAACAGGACTTCTCATACAAGTCCATTATTGCAGAGAAAGACGCGCCAGCTGAAAAAATCAGACAAAAAAATTTCACTTATTAGGAAGCCAGTGCACTCAGACGTATGTCACCACGGGCTCTGCCTGCGGTCGAGGTCAGGCACAGCTGTCGAAACCCTGGTCAGGCCCGCTTTCGAAATGCCACACCCGAGACGATTTTAATTAATAATATCAATATTTTGTATTACGCTCTTACAAAGAGGGAGGGCATGGAACCTGCAAAACAGGGAGCAGCTGATGAGGTGTTCCATGCTGTCGTACCGTGCTCTTGCTGTTGTTGTGCTCGCCGCTATGATCTATAGCATTCATCTCTATGCCACCTATCACCCTAAGATCCGGGCCAGTTCTTCCGTTTGGGCGATTGGTATTGGCTGTACCGTGATCGCTGATATTCTGTGGATTGGTTTGACCCGCGAGTTGAATGACAATACCGCGATTGCCCATTATGTTTTCGTCTGGGAAATTGTGTATAAGCTGATGGCCGTCGCTATCCCCGTGATGCTGTTCAACGTGCAGCTCACATCCATTGGTTATGTTGGTATCGCTTTGATTCTCTTTGGCGGTTTCTGTCTGAAGTGGGGCGGTTCGGCGATTTAACTGTACTGCAGAAAGAGATTGCGAAGGCAGCGGGCCAGACCGCGCTTCATCTTCGCGTCCGGTTGATCCTTCGTAAACAAAGCCTGGTTCCATTCCACTTCGATCCCGGCATATTCATTGGGTCCATAATGTTTGCGAAGCCAGGTCGTAAGGCCATCGGCCGTGCCCAGGTAAGGATAGTTGCGACGCATTCTCCAGTCCGGCCACTCACTCTGCATTTCTTTCATTAAAGCATCGGACCAGAGTTTTTCCCAGGGGCGTCCTGGATCATAGAGCAAACCCAATTCCGCAGTTCGAACGTCACCATCCAAAACCGGCGTAAAGCTATGCATGGCCAGATGCAGAACCGAGGCTCCATCCTGAATGCTGCGTAGGATTTCCTTTTCAATCGCATTCCGGTGCGGCCAGTACCAGGCGGCCAGGATAAAATTCTTTTCCGTCGCGTCCATATCTCGAAAAGCGGGGCCGAGACAGCGAGGATGATAGGGCGATCGATTGCAATCCACCAAAAGGCGGGAGATCTGCGTGAAATGAAGCGGTGCTTCCAGAGCGGTCGCCGCCTGACGAGCCATCGCCAGGGCACCGGGATCCCAACCCTTGTGCGTGAGAAGATCCTTTTGCTGGGATTTGCTCATGCGTTTCAAGAAAGCAGCGGGCACTTTATGACCCGCATGCTCACAGGTAATCAGCACCGTCCAGTGACGTGGGTCTCCGGAACTAACCATAGAACGTGCCATCATTCAAACAGGCAGCCAGGGAGCGATAGGCTTTCTGAATATCCGGGGCCTGTGGCTGAGCCGGCAGACTTTTGATAATGCGCTGACTCAGAGTACCCTTCTGCAAAAGAACATCCGCTTCGCCTGCGAAGTGCTTCACCGGATAATCCTCGCTGGTCAGACGCGTACAGATTTTTTGCCACAGGTACTGCAGCGTCACTGGGTTTTTCTGTCCGAAGCAGCGTAAGAGGAACGGATCCTTCACTTCAAACGCGCCGCCTTCCCGTAAAGCGCCAAGGAACGTGGTCTGCAGATCTTGTTCAGAGACTGCCTTTTGCTCGGCGAGCGGAATCCATCGTCCATCCACCAGGCTTTTCACCAGTGAAACGACCAGCCCGATCACGGCAAAGTCCGCGGCCACGCACTCCTGAATATCCAGCACCCGGATCTCGATGGCGTTGCGTTCGAAGCGGGCAATGGCGCCGCGTGAATTCAGCCATTCGCCTTCCAGGACCTCGTCGGTATCGAGAGATTTGATATCACTTTCAATGCGGCGGATAATTTTCTCTTCGTAATCCTTCTGCGTAAACACCGCCTCGGGGATGATGGACCCGATAATCGAAGGGATCCGCTTTTGATTCTGCGAATAAAAATTCAGGCGGTTATCCTGAATGCCCGTAACTTTACCTTCCACCAGGGGTGAGCTGGCTGCCAGGCCTGGCAGCAGAGGCAACGCGATACGGATGGCAGCATGCAGTCGGCCGAATTCCTCGTCGTTGGCAAAGGGCAGGTTGATGTGCACGCTTTGCAGATTGGACCAGCCATGGCCCTTGCAATCAAAAATGCGGTTATACGTCTCGTAAATGGTGTTCTGCCCATGCGGCCAGATTTTGGTTTCCTTCAAGGGGTCCATCATGGGGTGCATGGCCGTCGGCAGAAGGCAGGCGTCCCATCGTTCCAGGAGTTTATTCACCCGCTGAATTTCACTCTGAAACGAACTCGCCAGGCGGACGAGGTCTTTCTGCGGACCATTGCCCTTGAATTCGATGACATGCAAGACGATTTCATTGGAAACGTTGATCCTCCCCAGAGAGATCTCATTGACGATTTCCCCAGAAAGGGCCTCGATCACCTGATCGCAGATCGGTTTGACCTGCAGCGTCTGGCGGTCGACGATCATGTATTCCATTTCGATGCCATAGGCTTCAAAAAGCCGAAGGGTCTGACTCACTCGGTATACCCTTTCGTTTTACGGTCCAATCGTTTGATAAAGACCCGCATGATTTCTTCGTACAGCTGATTCTTGATAATACGGTCTTCGACGCCCCCATCGATACTGGGATTATCATTGACCTCGATGATATAGAATTTGCCGTCTTTTTCCTTGATATCGAGCCCATAAAGCCCATCGCCGACGACCGAAGCGGTTTTGACCGCCAGCATCCGCAGCTTGGGTGAGATCTCTTCCAGGGGGAAGGTCTCCGAGTGCCCATAATCCAGGTCACCGGCTTTGTCGGTATGATAGATCTGCCAGTGGTTACGGGCCATGAAGTATTTGCAGGCATAGAGCGGTTTATTATCCACGATCCCGATTCGCCAATCGAATGGAGTGGGCATGAATTCCTGGGCGATGATCAGATCCGAATCCTCGAGCATGGTCAGGACTTTTTCCCGAATTTCCTCCAGGGACTCGGCCTTCTCCACACCCTGGGAAAAACTGCTGTCCGGGCGCTTCAGCACGCAAGGCACCGGCAGTTTGTCTATGATCGATTCCAGATTCTTCTTGTGAATCATGAAGGTCTTGGGCGTTGGGATATTATGCCGTTTGAGAAGTTCGGCCAGATACACCTTATTGGTACAACGCAGGATGGACTCCGGATCATCGATGACGACGAGGCCGAGGGCTTTGGCCTTCTGCGCGAAACGGAACGTGTGATGATTCACGTTGGTCGTTTCCCTGATAAAGAGCGCATCATATTCCGCGAGCCGCCGCAGATCATCAGGGCCGATGATATCGACCTCCATATTCATATCGCGCGCGGCCTTCATGAACTTTTGAATCGCTTTTTCATCGGAAGGGGGAAACTGCTCCTTGGGATTGCGCAGAATGGCCAGACTATAACGGGCCGACTTCAGCTGCTTTCTTTGCGAGCCGCATTTGAAGTAGGTTTCCGCGAAGCCAATGAGATCGGTCTGATGCGAGTGCGGCACATCCTTCAGACTGATGGGGCCGATCGAACTGAGCAGCCACTTGGTCTTCTTCACGAATTTAGCTCGGATCAACGGCGCCGCAAAATATTTATAGAGTTCGTTGCTCAGCTTGTCGTACTTCCTCGCCATGTTTTTGCCGAAGTAGATGCTGAGTTCGAAGTTGTCCGATTTGATATCAGCAAGCGACTTCTGCACCAAATCATCGAGGTTCTCTGAAGTGATCTTGACGAAGGCCTTGGTCTTCATTTCCTGAATGGTGCTCAGGGAGGGAAGGGGTTTGTGGCCTCGGGCAGCTGCCAAAAGGGAAACATAATAGCCGGAACTTTGATAGCGATAGGACCGACAGAGATTGAAGACTCGATAGTTCTTGATATTCTGAAAGCCTTCATCCACGAAGTAATCAATATCGCTGATAACCTCAAAGTCGCCCAGACGTCTGGGCCATTCATCGACCGATTCAACTACGATGAGGTTCTTCATGGGGCGCGTCTTTCCTCTGTATGAGAAGTAAGTTAGCATCATAGGTCACCACACCAAGCAGGATCGCACAGATCACGCGGCTGATGGAGATCGTATAGGTATTCTGTTCAGAAAGGTTATTCGGGAAATAAGGGTCCGAGATATTCACAGTCCTTGTTTCCTTATCAATGCCGGTCAGCACCACGAAGTGTCCCGACGGCCGGCCTTTGATATCATTATGCTCGCAGGTCTTGGGATCCTCGCGGGAACTCTGATAAAGATAAGTCGCACTCAGCCCCGCGATCACAGGCCGAGGCCCGCTAAGAAGGTTGACGAGAAGGTCAGGTGTGAGGTCTTCGAAGCGCAGAATTCCACCGTGCTCTAAAAACTCCATATAACCATCACTGGCCGTGCGAAGCTTCCTCTGCTTCTTGGCGTGACGTTGTAATTTTAGTTTCTCAAACAACTGGGCGGGTGGCAACCCAAACCAGGTCGGATCGAAAATGTTGACGTTGAAAGACCAGATTTCGGCCGTATAACCCCGTTTGAGAGCATGCACTCCCAAACGTGAGGCATAGGTCCCGCCGGTCTCGAGCATCGGCACTTCCTTGATCACTGTCTCCAAGGCCGCCTTGTCGTTCATGTATTCATAGATGGAATGGAGGCAGGTCGGTCCACAGGTGACGTCGTCCGGCTGCTTCCGGATATTGACCTTCTCTTTCAGATTGCCCATACAGCTCCCTCCAGCGGCCCTATACCCTGGAAATACTGTGTCCCCATCGGAACGTCAACCGGGCAAGTTGAGAACACCAGTCTTTAGCAAAAATGCAAAAATTCCCGGCCCTAAGAGCTATTGTATGCGGATGCATGAAATCGGGACCAGCAGAAAAATACTGATCTCAAGTTTCCCGGGTTTCCTCCGACACCATCGATAGACCCCAATCACCTAAGGGAGTAGGCTTTGCGTAGTCTTTGCATCGGCATCCTGCTTGTCCCAGCCTCCGGCGTGGCGGCTCAATCGGCCCATCCAGCGACGGGCACCGGTGCCTCTCTTGAATGGGGATCCAATCAGGCACCCAACGAAAACACCAGCGACAACCAGACCCAGGTCTTTCAGCTGTCGATCAACTATGGAACGGGCTCACTGACGCTGGAAGCCAATGGGAATCGGACTCTGACCAAAGCCGCCAGCCCGAATGCCTATGAAGATGGGCAACCAGTCAGTGGAACCTATGCCAACGGCAGTGTGAAGCAACTTCGCACTGTGGCCTCAACGCTTCTGCCGTTTCGCGGACGCTCCTTTGTCGTGGGGCTGGGTCTTGAGGATTTGGATGTGGGCGTTTCCGGCAGTTCTCTGAGTAAAGCAGGCGGAACCGAAGGTAGTTTTCACATGAACTCCCTGATTCTGGAAGGCGGCGCTCTGAGAAATTTCAACCGCTGGGGTCAGGCCCTGGTCACCATGAGTTATGATCACGTTCTGGGCGGCAAACTGCGTTCCCGTTACCTCACCAAATCCATTCGCTCCGATGCGACACAAAACTATGCCATCATCAACGACTCCCTCGCTTCAGGAGGGCGCCTCTCGATCACCGGCAACTATCAGTTCAATCTGCTCCCTGGATTTTCCTTTGGCCTTTTCACATCGGCTCAGTATGGATCCGTGGCTTTCGTGGACCGCAATCAACGGTCCTATATCTATGGTTATACCACCGGCCTTTCGCTGATGCTAAAAATTTAGAACACTCCGTTCGCACCTAGGATTTCGGAATCGGGCCAAGGTGTGTGATATACCATTGCCGTCCCCAATTGATCAGCGCACGAACCTCCAGCACTTCAGGCTGTCCTGAGGCCGTCAGTTCGATTTTCCGCTTATAGCAGGACCAGTAGGGAATCTTGTTGGCTTCCGTCTGTGGCGCTTTCCATTTGCAGGACCCGCCCTTGATCGCTTTGAAGACGAGCGGCCCGCGCCCTTTAAATCGAGCCTGCTCACGAGCAAAGTCCTGTTCGTACCATTTAACCAGTTGGCTGTAGTAGTCAGCGGGTTTGGCGATGGCTTTCAGCTGCAAAAAAGCCGGCTCGGGAAAAAAGAGGTCTTTGACCTCGGCAAAACTGCCTTTTTCAAGCGCAGTCAGAAGACGCTGGGCCTGGGGATCGAAGGGATCGATCGTGGCCTTCAGCGTTTCATCCTTGTTTTCGGCCGGTATGATGAATGCGTCAGCCAGCAGCAGAGACGGTGTCATGGAACAGATGAGGGTCAGAACGAGTTTGCGCATGGGCCACCTCCTTAGGCGGCCATTTTATCGCGAAATCCCGCGCGACCGATACTCCGAAGTGAATCCTCCGGGACCGCCTGCAATTGAAAGACGCGACGTGGGCCTATCCCTCGCAACATACGTTCACCATAATCTTCGCAGCCTGCATAGGCGAGTGATTCAGCGACAGCCTCGGACACGACAATACCACCCTCAGGTGCGGACGCCTTGAGTCTTTGAGCCATGAGCGGCGTGGCTCCCAGAGCCATATAATCCGTACGGGCTTCTCCACCAAATCCACCAATGATGACTTCGCCCTGATGGATGCCGATGCGAACCTTGACCGACCACGCCTCGAGTTCAGCACAAATATTCTTCTGGGCGGAAGGCAGAACCTCCAGCATTTCACGGGCGCATTGCGCTGCTTTTTGAGCCTGCTCCGCGGGAGAGAGTTCACCCGGAAAACCAAAAATGGCCAGCACACCGTCACCGATGAATTTATCAATCATGCCGCCGTGAGCAAACGTGACTTCGGTCATCGCCGCGAAATAGCGATTCAGAAACTCGCCAAGACCTTCGAGCGGAACATGCTCGGAGAGCCTGGTAAAATCAGCGATATCACAGAACACCATGGTGACCGTCATTCTTTTCGGACGGGCATTGAAATCAAAACCGCCCTGAATGATATCGCGCGTCACAGCAGGAGGCAGAAACCGCTGCAGCAGCATCGACGTCCTTTTCTGTCGCAGCATGGCATTCTCACGTTCAATGATCTTGCGCTTTTCTTCGCTCACAAAATTCGCCGCTTCATAAGCAATCCGCCGTTGAAACAGGAGGGCGAGCACACAACCAAAAAGCTGATAATTGACATCCCGCACGATGAGATTGGCATTCCATTCGGAAAAGAGGAGCCAGACCCAGACCTGCATGGCAAAGATCAGGATCGCTTCGAACCAGTCCACGCGCAATGTAAACACAGCAAAGGCGGCGATCAAGGGTGGATAAAAACGCGCGCGGTCGTGAAAATCAGCCGCATAACTATACTGCAAAGCCGTCATGATGCCGACCAACGCGATTCCATAAACCTTGGGAATCAAAAAGCCCTGCTCGCCCGAAAACCGGTAGCCGAAGCGCAGATACAGAAAGCCGAGCAGGAAGAGGAACGAGGGAATTCCGCGTAGCAGAAGCGCGTAGGTCAACCCGGGATTCACATCCCCAAGATGCATATCGAGTGGGATGAAACCCAGAATGAGCACACCCACACCTAAAAAAGTGGTCGCCAGCTGGCGCCGGCAAAAGTCATTTTCATGCTGGAACCAGGCTCGCAGGATTTCCGGTGAACCCGTATTCCGAACCACTTTGGGAGCCAACCAGAAAGGAATAGGCATAGCGCGACCTCCAGCATCCTGGATCGGTCAGCTGATGCAGGAACTCAAAGGTTTTCTTGAGCAAAATGATCGAAAAGTAAGGAAGGCGAGGGGAAATGCTGAAATCTGCGGCATAGGCCCAACATCCGTGGACCGTGCTCGCAGAATTCTGTCGGTTTGAAACGCCGATCAGACGTGGGTTTGCGCCTGGGAAGACCGAGGTTTCAGCTCCGGAGGAATGCGCAGGACCTGACCTGGAAAAATTTCATCAGGATCCTTCAGCATCGGCCGGTTGGCCTCAAAAATTTCAGCATAACGATTGGCGCTGCCCAGATATTCCTTGGCGATCTTCGACAGTGTATCACCTGTCTTCACCGTCACCATCGTGGATGGCTGAGCAGGTGCTCCTGGAGCCGTGGATGCCATGGGAGGCGTAGCCGTGGCTCCTGGCTTCTGCTGGTTGGGTGCAAGGACTAAAGGCGTTTCAGGCACGGTGTGTCCCGCCGCGTAGGGCGCGACACGCAGGCCATCATCATTGACCTTGTCCACACCTCGATGATTGCCGACAATCAATCGCGTCAGTTCCAGATCCTTTTGCGTCAGTGCCACGCCACTCAGAGTGGCAAGGCCTTTCTCGTACTTGAGTTGAAAATTTTGAATCGATAAACCAGCCTTATTCACAGCCGCGAGCAGATCCTGCTGCATTTTGGCGTTATCGGTTTCCTTATCGTTCTGCCCCAGCTGATCTTTGATGAAATCAAAAAGGCCCATATATACTCTCCTTCGGTTGTATCATCGTCCAGGCGATGGTCATTCCGTTATGCAGGACGCATGCCTGGCTTTCGGAAATAGGAACTAAGCCATTTTCTCAGATGAAGTTGACGCAGATCCAGCAAGATCAACTTGACCGTCATGGTCAGGCGGCATAAGTGAATCTATGGGAAGGAGGGAACGTGATGTTCCATCAACTGAAAAGAATCCTCATTGTTGATGACGCCGAGGACTTTCGCGCTTTACTCAGCGCATGGATCACCCTGCGAGGCCTTCAGCCCGTCCTGGCAGAAAGTGGCAAGCAGGCCATCGACATACTGAAAACAAATCCCATTGATCTCATCATCACTGATTTTCAGATGCCGGAAATGGATGGTTTGGATTTGCTGAAGTGGTGCCGGAGTCATTCCATTCACATACCTGTGGTCTTTACCTCGGCTTCCAGAAGGGCCGTCGACCGCGAGCAGATCGCCCTGGGTGACTGCTGCGCGACGAGGTTAAACAAGCCGATCAATTTCAAAATTTTGGCGGCGGCGCTGAATGCCGCCGAGCGGCATGACCATCATCGGGACTGCCTGCATCAACCCTTCAAGGTTGATGTGGAAAAAGAAAGCCTCATCACGGAAAAAGAAGACGCAGGCCGTGATTACTAGGCAGACGAATCACTGAAATTGAGAGGCAGCCGGGAATCAAAAATCCGCAGACGACGTCTACGGATCATAATTCGGACAGAGAAGAATTCTTAGCTTTGTCTCTCGCACGTTTCAAACTTTTTTATCAAGCAACGTCAATACTACCTCTTTCGCTGCGATCCCTGTCAGAGGCAGGAACTGGCGCGTACGCTACAGCCCTGACCACCAGCGCCTTGAACGCACTCATTCAATGCCGCAGCCCAGGCTCCAGCTTCATTGCCGGACTCTGTATGCGCCCACCACACCAGACGATTGTCATTGGAAGCAGCGATGGCCTGACACTGTCCATTGACCACATAAGTAACCCCCTGGCAGTCTTCTGCATGGCAGCGATACACCGCCAGGTCAGTCGCATCCTGAAGAGAAGGCATATGGTTTGATATTCCAACGTTTCCAGTCGAGTAGGAAAATGCGATCACGGAGTATTCCGTCGCCAGAGCGCTTGGGGCGAATGCAGCCATCGCCATGGCGGATGAGAAACCAATAAGTGCATTTGCTATCGTTTTTTTCAACATGGATTTTTTTCCTTTTTTACTCAAGAACATTTGTGAAATGCAGCTTTCATAAGGCAACCTAGCAACGCTTTTTTTGATATCTGATTGCAACGAAGCAACAAAATATTAAGCTGCATATAATCACGCTTGTTGATCAGGAATTCATTCCACTGCCTTCATCGAAGGGGGTTAGCATCTAAAGGCTGGCACCACTGACTGAGGCGAAATAAGGAGCGATCGCAAATTGATATACACGTGTTCAACTGTTGATTATAAACCGTGGTGACAGCTTATGATCACAAAGGAGTTGAACGATGAGGCTTTCTCTATCTCTTGTCACGACAGGTTTACTGGCTCTTTCTCTCCACGGCAGTCAGGCCCTCGCCATGGGACAACGGGCGCAGGTGTTCGAACAGGCAACGGAAGCTGGGATTTGGGATTCCACCAGCGAATTCTATCTGCGGCTGGACCTAGCCGAGATTGCCGGACTCACCAATCAAAAATTCATTTGGGCGGGTTTCCATCAGGATAGTTCCGGCCTCTTTCGCGGTGAAGTCGTACTGGACGATTTTAGCCCCACAGAGAGGCGACTGCCAGCCCAGGCTAGAATTCTGCATGTCACCGACACGGCCCGCTACTTTTTGATTGAGGTCCTGGATCCCAATGGTGGCGTCATCAAGGAATTCTTTCTGAAAGGTCCCAACCGTCCTGACGCTCCAGCGCGCTAACCAGGTGGTTCGAAGGCTTTTCCAGAGCGATAAGCCTTCGACTCGGACAGAGGTTTGCCTTGTCCTGGTCTTTATTCCAAAAGTCCTCACCCCATGTTCCCCTTCATACCGTATTTAACTCGCCGATAAGGGATGAGCAGGTTCAGCTTTGAATCAGACCCTTGCGTGATCGTATGCTTCCAAGGAGTCCCATCCTGTGATGGCCCGAATCCTTGCCCTTTTCCTTCTGCTCATCACGCCTGCGTCCTATGGCGCTGAGAAATCCGCTCGCCCGCATGTGAAGGGCGTCTTTTTTATACCCGAGCAGTTCATTGACCCCATCCATGCTGGTGACCTCAGCAGCCTTGCGACTCGTCTGGGAACACCAGTCCAATGGCCCGATAGCCGTGCGATATTCTCGCCATTGATGACTCCATCAGCCGCCGAGGGCAGCGCCAAGGCTCCCAAAAGTGCCCATTTCGGAACCTATCTGATTGCCTTGCAAGGCGGACTGCCTGGCCACAAGGGTCTTTCGTTTAATATCAATGAAGCCTATCGCATGTATTTGGTTCGTGGGAAGAACACCGTCCTGCTCCATGAAGACGGCAACCTGACCACCAACGCGGACGACAGCATTTACCGCCTGGTGCCTTATTCCACGCATGAAGCTTATTTTTCCTTTGAAGGTGGTGATCTGTGGCTCCTCATCCAGGCCTCGGCGCCGGCTCACACCGTAGGCGATCGCCGTTATTCATCCCTGGGAATTGCCAGTTTGAAGATGGGCGAAGCGGCGAGCATCCGTACCGCGCAAGTCTCCAATCAGATTTATCAGACCGCATGCTTCGGGGCGTTTTTGCTCCTGTTCATGTACCAGCTGTCCATCTATCTCCTAAGGCGTAATGACCTTTCGAATCTTATGATTGCGCTGGCCGCACTCGCGTTCCTGATGCGGTGTCTTTCCGAGGAACAGGTCCTGGCACTTTACTTTGAACAATCCAATGCCCTGGCTATTTATAATTCGACCATTCAATTCCTTCGGTTCATCTTTTTGAACAGCGCCTCTTTCCTCGTGTCCTATTTTCTTCTGAAGGAGGTCTTTACCAGAGCTTATTTTAACACTCTGACGGTGATGAACGTGATTACGATTCTTATCATCGGCCTTGTGCAATTGAATCCGGCCGTGCCGGGCTACTGGAAGGATCGCGCCCTCGCTCTTCTGACAGTCACCATCCTCGCTGCCGCCTTGATTTCCGCCTGGCTTTATTTCAAGGCGTGGAAGCAGGCCATTCCCGGCGCTGTCTTTGGACTGCTCGGCTATACCATAGGCCCGATTTTGGTGGGCGTTGATTCCCTGATTATCCAGGGCAGGATCGATTTCTTTCGAGTGGGGACCCTGGGCCTTTTGTTTATGACCTTGGCGTCTTCACTGATGACCGGTCAGCAGGCGGCAGAAGCCTATCGACAGGCTGGCTTGCTGAATGAAAAGCTGACCGGCAAAAACCGTGAAATCCAGGATATGAACCGGAACCTGGAAATGAAGGTGCATGATCGGACGCGCGAGCTCAAGACCATTTTTGATAACATCCCCCAAGGGGTGGCATCCTTGAACGCCGAAGGGATCATTTCGCCCAATTATTCACGGCATCTGGAATCCATCCTGCGCGAGACCAACCTCGGCGGCCGATCCATTGTGGACTTTTTCCAGCGCACGACACTTTCCCCGGATGCTCTCAACCGAATGGTCGAGACCTTTCGGGCCAGCGTCGGTGAGAACAGCCTGAGCTTCTTACTCAACGAAGCCAACCTCCCGCTGGAAGTGACTGTCAGGTCCCAGGCGGAGCCTCTTTTCCTGGCTTTGACCTGGGGGGCTGAGCTGGCGGAAAATGATGAAGTCCGCAGCATTCTTATGACCATTGAAGACGTGACCGTGAAAAAGCGTTTGGAAGTCGAGAGTGAAAAACAGCGCAAGGATCTTTTAATTATCCAGGAGCTGCTCCAGTGCGAGCCGGAGAAGTTCGAGATCTTCGCCCGAGCCTCAGAAGCCTTGCTGGCCGAGAATCGACGCCTGATCCAGGCCGGTGCCCTGTCGAACGATGATGTCAAAATCATGTTTATCAACGCCCATACTGTCAAAGGCGGAGCCCGTACGTTGGGTCTTTCGGGCTTAGCCAATATCCTGCACGAAATTGAGCATGAGTATGCTCTCATCATGAAGAACCTTGCCACCGCGCAGCAGTCGAGTCTCGCTCTCAGCGTCTTGCGAGCCTGGACGGTTCTTGATCTCTATCTCGCGATCAACCGGGACAAGCTGGGACGCAAAACCAACAGCGATCAAATCACTTTGGATATCGAGTTCATAAGAAATCATTACAAGGTTTTGGAAAGCCTGATGCTGGATAACCCCACGACGCCGCGCCTGCTGCTCGACAGCATCCGTCAGACCAGGGATCAGCTGGCCAGCCTGATCTTCAAATCCGATACGCATATCCTGGAACAATGTTTCGAACCCGCTGCCAAGATCGCCAAAGATCTCGGCAAGCCGGCGCCCGAGATCCGCCTCGAGACGGCCGAACTCCAGGTCCCGCGCGAAGTGGAGCACATTCTACGGAACGCCTTGATTCATATCCTGCGCAACGCCATGGATCATGGCATTGAACCCGCTGAAGAACGGCTCAGTAAAGGCAAAAATCTGGCCGGTGTGATCGCCATCAGGAGTCATGCGGAAGGCAAGGCCATTGTCATCGATATCCGTGATGATGGCCGTGGGCTGGCCCTGAAGCAACTGAAGGAAAAAGGTCTGAAAAATGGCTATATCAAGGCTGATGCCGATGCCCAGACCATTGCCGATATCATCTTTCTGCCCGGTCTTACCACGGCACTTTCCCTCTCGCAAATCTCGGGTCGTGGCGTGGGCATGGATGCGGTGAAAAAATTCATTGAAGGGGGCGGGGGAACCATCGAGGTTAAACCTCTTCAGGAAACCGGTGACTACATCCCTTTTGAATTAAGTATCAGGCTGCCCCTGCAGGTAGCCTGAAAAACAAGACCGCCTTGCTGTTTGCACAGCAGGACGGTATGCTTTACGGAGGAAAAGGTGCCACAGGTGAGTCATGGCGCCTTAAACTTGATCATTCGAGATAACGTCCGATGGCCTCCGCCGCCTTCCGTCCTTCCGCGATGGCCCAGACCACCAGCGACTGTCCACGACGGGCATCACCGGCTGCGAAGACGCCAGGGACGGTGGTTGCGTAGCTGGTCTCATCGGCTTTGATATTGCCACGTTCATTCAATGATACACCCAGTTGCTCGATCGGACCCGCTGGATCAGGACCAAGAAATCCGACAGCGATCAGGATCAGCTGCGCCGGCCAGCGTTTCTCGGAACCAGGAACCGGTTCAAATGTGCGTTGGCCCTTGTCATTGGTAAACCACGCCAACTCACGGGTCACCAGCGCCTGCAGATGGCCTTCAGCGTCCGCTTCAAAACTGACAGACTCCAGGGACCAGTGACGCGAGCAACCTTCCTCATGCGATGACGAGGTCCGCAGCATATGGGTCCAATAGGGCCAGGGTGTTTCCTGCGGACGTTCCTGCGCGCGCGGATATTTATTGAGTGCGGGTGGCCTTGGCATGATTTCAAACTGCGTCACCGAACGTGCGCCCTGACGGTTTGAAGTGCCGACGCAGTCCGATCCGGTATCACCGCCACCGATCACGATCACATCCTTGCCCGTGGCGAGGATGGGTTCCAGTTCGGTGATATTGTCGCCCAAAACCCGACGCGTGGATTGAGTCAAAAACTGCTCGGCGTAATACACGCCCTTGTGTTCACGACCAGGAATGGCGACATCGCGTTTTTTGGTGGCGCCGTGGCTCAGGAGAATCGCATCGTATTCTTTTTGCATTTCCGCCATCGTCACATCGAAGCCAACATTCACACTGCAGCGGAAGCTGATACCTTCGGCTTCCATCAACTGCACCCGACGCTGGACCTTGCTTTTTTCCAGTTTGAAGTCGGGAATACCGTACATCAAAAGCCCACCGGGACGATCCGCACGTTCATAGACGGTAACCCAATGCCCTTGACGGTTCAGCTGCTGGGCAGCAGCCAGTCCTGCCGGTCCGCTCCCAATCACAGCCACTTTTTTTCCGGTCCGCAGAGTCGGTGGTTCAGGACGAATCCAACCCTTGGCAAAACCTTTATCCGCCAACGCCATTTCAATGGCTTCGATGGACACCGGATCCTCATGAATGCCGAGCACACAGGCTGTTTCGCAGGGTGCGGGGCAGATGCGGCCCGTGAATTCCGGAAAATTATTGGTCGCCAGCAGAGACTGCAGCGCGGCTTCCTCATCGCGTTCGGAAACGAGATGGTTCCATTCTGGAATCACATTGCCCAAGGGACAACCGTGATGGCAGAAGGGAACGCCACAGTCCATACAACGGGCTCCCTGCTGTCTGAGCTCCTCATCATTGATGGACTCGATAAATTCACGATAGTGTTTCACACGCAACGCGGTCGGCTGCTTGGTGGGAACTGCGCGTGCGTAGGTCATGAATCCTTTAACTTCACCCATGGTAGCCTCCTTCTTCCAGGATCGTCCCAAGGTTGTCACCACCTACCACGCGAGCGCTGGAGTGCATGCGATCGCGTGGTTGCCGGCGAACAAGCGCCCGATAAGCGCTGGGTACAATACTGAGGAATCGCGATTTTTCCACGTTCCAATTTTCCAAAATATGCGCCGCTACAGAACTGCGCGTAAGACGTAGGTGTTCCTGGATCTGACGGTGGACAAAAGACTCGTCCTCCTCATCCTGCAGAGCGGATACTTCCACCATTTCCGTATTGATGCGTTTCTGCAAAGTTCCATCGACATCATAAATAAAGGCATAACCACCGCTCATGCCGGCGGCGAAGTTGCGCCCGACCTTGCCGATGACAATCACAGAACCAGCTGTCATGTATTCACAGCCGTGATCACCAAGGCCTTCGACCACAGCATGCGCCCCGCTATTCCGCACGGCAAAGCGTTCGCCTGCCAGGCCGCGGATATAGAGGAATCCTGAGGTCGCACCGTAAAGGGTCACATTCCCACAGATCACATTGCTTTCCGCCATGATCGCACTTTCTTCGGGCGGCACGATAACGACCTTGGCACCGGAAAGGCCCTTGGCGCAGTAATCGTTCACTTCGCCTTCCAGAACCGCTGTAATACCTTTGGCACCAAAGGCCATAAAGCTTTGCCCAGCGGAACCCTTGAAGTTCAAGTGAATACTGTTATCGCGAAGTCCGTAGCCACCGTGCAGCCGCGAAATTTCGCTGGAAAGCATGGTGCCCACGGCGCGATCGGTATTGGCGACCGGCAGATCCAGATGCACAGACTGGTGTTTCGTGAGTGCCGGCTCACACGCGGACAGCAGCACGCGATAATCGAGCGTCTTTTCCATCTCGTGGTTCTGCCGGGTTTTGTTGCTCCGCGCAGCATCAGCTGGTGCCTGGGGGGCATCGAGGATAGCGCGCAGATCCACACGAGCCGTACGTGGGTCGGCGATTTTTTCCAAAAGATCGACGCGGCCAACCATTTCCGAAACGCTACGGAAACCAAGTTCTGCCATGATTTCACGCAAACCTTCCGCCAGCAGGAAGAAGTAGTTGATCAGATGTTCGGGTTGACCATGAAACTTACGACGAAGGTCCGGATCCTGCGTGGCAATTCCAACCGGACAGGTATTCAGATGACACTTGCGCATCATGATGCAGCCGAGAACAATAAGAGCCCCAGTGCCAATACCCCATTCCTCGGCCCCGAGGAGCGTGGCAATGGCGATATCACGTGGGGTTCGCATTTGGCCATCAGCCTGCAGCACCACGCGGCCCCGTAGCTGATTTTCCACCAGCGTGCGATGCGATTCCGCAAGGCCAAGTTCCCAAGGCAAACCCGCATGTTTAATCGATGAGATCGGGCTGGCTCCCGTGCCGCCTTCATAACCGGCGATCAGAATCACATCGGCGCGAGCTTTCGCCACGCCTGCGGCGACCGTTCCAACACCAACCTCGGACACGAGCTTGACACTGATGCGGGCCTCGCGGTTGGCATTCTTCAGATCGAAAATCAATTGAGCCAGATCTTCAATCGAATAAATATCATGATGCGGTGGCGGTGAAATCAAAGTGATGCCTGGTGTGCTGTGGCGCACGCGGGCGATTTCTTCATCCACCTTATGACCAGGCAGCTGACCACCCTCACCGGGCTTGGCACCCTGTGCGATTTTAATCTGCAGTTCATCGGCATTGATCAGGTAATGGCTCGTCACACCAAAGCGTGCACTCGCCACCTGCTTGATCGAACTGCGGCGCAGATCACCATTGGCCGCTGGAATGAAGCGATCGGCGTCTTCGCCCCCTTCACCTGAGTTACTGCGGGCACCTATGCGGTTCATCGCGACCGCTATCGTTTCATGAGTTTCCTTGGAAATGGAACCAAAGCTCATGGCTCCTGTGGCAAAGCGTTTAACGATGGCGCTGGCCGGTTCGACTTCATCCAAAGGAATCGAGTTCTGTGACTTTTTAAACTGCAGCATGCCGCGAATGTTGAGATACTGCTGCGACTGGGAATCAAGGGTCGCGCAGAATTTCTTGAACTCCTCGCGACTGTTGATACGGGTCGCCTGCTGCAGGGTCACAATCATGGCAGGATGATGCAAATGAGCTTCGCCTTCGCGACGCCAGTGGTACTGGCCACCCTGGGGCAGAGCCGTGAAGGTCGTGCGCGGGGCATAGGCTTTTTGATGACGGAATCTTATATCCGCATCAAAATCCTCGATACCGGCCCCTTCAATGCGGGTCGGCGTCCAGGTGAAATACGCATCGATGAAAGCCTGCGTCAAACCCAGGGCTTCAAAAATTTGCCCGCCCCGATACGACTGCAGCGTGGAAATGCCCATCTTGGACATGATTTTCAAAAGTCCGTCGCCCAAGGATTTGGTGAAGTTACTCTGCAGAGTCGCTGCAGTCTTGCTGCTGTCAAAACCATGGGACTCTGAACGCTGAGCGATCACAGCCAGAGCCAAATAAGGATTGACCGCGGCGGCACCATAGCCGATGAGCAACGCGAAATGATGCACTTCCCTGGGCTCACCACTTTCCACCACGAGGCTGGCCTTCATGCGCAGGCCACGGCGGATCAAATCATGATGCACAGCAGCTGTCGCCAGCAGGGCGGGAATCGGTGCATGCGTGGCATCAACCTCACGATCCGAAAGAATAATGACGCTACAGCCTTCATGGATGGCGGCTGCGACATTGAACTGCAACCGACCCACGGCGGCTTCCAGTGTTTCCGTCTCCGGTTCGTAGACAGTGGAAACTTTGCGAGCCATCAGCCTGCCGTGACCATGAAACTCGAGCCGCTGCACATCGAGGTCGGTGAGGATCGGCTGTTTCAGACGAAGCACGTGGCAGTGCTCCGGTGTTTCATCGATCAGATTGGATTCGGCACCCAGATGCGACGCCAGTGAGGTGACCATTTCCTCGCGAATCGCATCGATCGGCGGATTCGTCACCTGAGCAAAAAGCTGCTTAAAGTAGTTATAAAGCAAGGGTCGCTGCTGCGATAGCACTGCGATCGGAGCATCATTGCCCATGGAGCCTACGGGTTCCTTGCCTTCATTGGCCATCGGCGCCACGATCATGCGCAGATCTTCCTTGGTATAACCAAAAGCCAGAAGTTTCTGCTGAATCCCATCGTCGCTGTCCGCAGGATAGGACGCAAAATTGGGAATGGGCAGTTCATAAAGGTGACGCCGATTGTCCTTCAACCAGGCTCCATAAGGTTTTTGCATGGCCAGGCTCTGCTTGATCGTATGATCAGGGACTATGGCCCCTTGTTTCATATCGACGAGGAACATGCGGCCCGCACTCAGGCGTCCTTTATGCACGATCTCCTCGGGACGGCGATCCAGAACCCCGGCTTCCGAAGCCATGATCACATAACCGTCGAGCGTCACCCAATAGCGGCCGGGACGCAGACCGTTGCGATCCAGAATTGCACCAATCCGATGCCCGTCGGCAAAGCCGATAAAGGCCGGACCGTCCCATGGTTCCATCAGATAGGAATGATATTCATAATAATCCTTGAGCGCCTGCTCCATTTCCGTGTTGGAATCCCAGGGCTCGGGAATGAGCATGGTCAGCACCTGATGCAAGGGACGGCCGGTATTCACCAAAAACTCGATCGTGTTATCGAGCATCGCGGAATCGCTGAGGCCCGGTGTGCAGATCGGGCCCATGGCGGCCAGGTCATCATTCAAACCGGCTTTTTGCAGCAGTTTCGAACGGGCGTGCATGGCGTTGATATTGCCGCGCAGCGTGTTGATTTCACCGTTGTGACAGATCGCGCGGAAGGGCTGCGCCAACGGCCATGAAGGCATTGTGTTGGTACTGAAACGCTGGTGCACCATGGCGAAGGCTGACGTAAAGCGTTCATCCCGCAAATCGTGATAATAGTTGGCCAGATCCTTGGCTAAGATAAGTCCCTTGTAACAGATGGTCTCGGTGGAAAGACTCATACAGTAGAAGCGCAGCTGCTTGATGCCATACTTTTCCCGACCTTCTTCTTCAAGTTCCTTGCGCAGCATATAAAGACGCCAGGTAAAACTCGAGGGAGCCGCCGCGTTCTTATCGGTAAAAACCCATTGGATGATCGACGGTTCATTGCCTCTTGCAATCGGGCCGAGCACGCTGTTATCCACAGGAACCGCACGGCGAATCAAGGGCACAAGTTGCCACTTCTCCGCAAGGACCTCGGCCCTGGTAAACCAGTGCTGCTGCTCATCATCCTCTTTGGGAAGGAAGAATAAACCCACCGCATACGCACCTGGCGCCGGCAGAGTTTGATGAGCTTCCTGAGCCGCCGCTTGAAAGAGCTGATGGGGAATTTGGGTCAGAATTCCTGCACCATCACTGGTCAGGTCATCCGCCGCGCGACCGCCGCGGTGATCCATGCGCCGCAGGATTTCCAAGCCCTCAGTCACGGTTTTGTGAGATTTATGACCCTTGATACTGGCAATGAAACCGACGCCACAAGCATCGCGTTGCACCATGCGGGGATCATCCAGCCAAGCCTGCTCAAACCTTTCCTGTGACATAAGGCACCTCAATCTGTGAGCGAGTTTTGAATTTAACCGAAGGCGGAAGAGCGCGGGCGCGTTCTACCCAGGCAGGGGTTTACTCAGTCGAACCATGGCCTCTCGAAAAACGGAAGCGACATTCCGGAAGATTCGAGAGCATCGTTGCAGAATTTGTCGGGCTGCAGAAAACGTGATCCCCGTAAAGTGCGGAGCGTTTGTGCTATGTGTTGGCCGCTGCATCTGCACTCCTCTTCGTGGGAGTTCCGTCCCTTGTGCGTGTATTCAAGCGTGGCGCATAAAAACGTTGTGTGTTGTCGGGTTCGGCTCGGAGTATAACCACAGGAATATTAGTATCGCAAGATCATATTCGTCACGGCAAATGTTCGCTCACGCACGGGTCGGTTTCCGTTAGACTACGGTAAGTAAAGCCTCTTTCAAGGCGTCCAGGTATTCAGTATTTCTAAAAGCTCCCATCTTGGCCGTGTTGAGCACCCTCTCGGAAGGCGCAAATGTTCGCTGAAAAAGACGCCCATTTAATGCAAATTATGTTCATTTAAATTGTATTTATTCACGTGTATGCGCATTCTCTCCATACGTTTCATAACCGGATGGGACGCTTTTCTTGTAACTTTACTACAAGGTGGTGTGTTTCCGAGCTTCAAGTCCCTGGGATGATTTGTGCCGAATCTTGTCACGACGGGGTCTGCATAGCGCGCAAAGGGAAACTCAAAACCAAAGCTCCAGAAAAGTTTCGCTTTGGTAGGGAATATTTTGTTAAAAAGTCACCGTCGTAGGCAAGAGCCCGCAGCGGACTCATCGGCGATAGGCCCTTACAGCAAGGCTTTGGCTTTCGGCACAATCGAAGCTATAGTGACAAAAGCACCGGCGGACAGGAACAGGCGCATGACATCGCACTCTATTTTGAATCACCAGCTTCTCAGACGCACTTTTGTTCATCTCAAAGGCGTCGGACCACGCTCCGAGCGGCATCTGTGGAAGATCGGCATCACGGACTGGGAACAGCTCTTGAACCGGGCTTCGCAGCTTTTCAAAGCCAAGCGCCTGGATGATATCTATCAATCTCTGGAACGTTCAATGGCCGCCTGGGAACGCCAGGATCTTTATTATTTCGATCGGGCTCTGCCTGGCAACGAACGCTGGCGTTTGGTTCCGGGTGGATTTCACGATATCGCCTATTTTGATATTGAAGCAGCCAACGGTGGCATGCCCCCAGCCACCGAATCGACGGCTATAGCCTTTCTCTTTCGAGGCGAGCTCTACCAGGAATATGAATACAGTCGTAAACGTGATCTTCTGCATTGGATCATGGACGAGGCCGCCCTGTTTTGCACCTATAACGGCGCCGCCTATGATGTCCCGTTTTTAAGCGCCGAGTTCGGTATGCCCTTGGATAAGGCTCATATCGATCTGTGCCCCTGGCTCCGGCGTCAGGGTTTCAAGGGTGGTCTGAAAGCCATTCAAAAAGCCACGACCCATCTGCATCAACGCAGTTCGATGGATCTGGATGGTTATGATGCCGTCCGCCTCTGGCGCATGCACGAGGAGGCTCTGCCAGGTGCTCTGGAAACGCTGCTGACCTATAACGCCGAGGACGTCCTGATTCTCGAACCGCTTCTGGTGGAGGCGTACAATCGTGAGGTGGAAAACCATCTGGAACTGAATCTCGAGAAAATGCAAAGCATTCCCGTCCCGGCGCTCAAGACCCGGATGGACCCCCACATCTATCAGCTTCTTCGCACCCGTGAAACCGTGCCGACAGCCTGATAGGGCTAGGCGTGCTCCATTTCCAGGCGCTGTCTTAAGGATTGCAGACTCGGGACGCGATATCCCCTCATGACAGCATTTCCATCTCGATCGATCAAGGCAAAGCAAAACTCCTGAGGCTTGCAATGAAAGCGATCATGCAGAGGTCCATGAGGTTCATCTTCCGCGACCAGCACCATATCATCCGCCTGCTGGAGCTCGGCATGGTACTGTTCAATCTTTTTAAATTCCGGATGATTGCGGTCCGTGCTCATGACCGCGAGGACAGCCTTGCGCCCTCGATAGCGTTCAATGTTGCGATTCTCCTGTAACCATTCGGATAGACCACGCCAGACGATGGAAGAAATAAAGGCGCTCATCAAAAATCCTCCGAGCTGATCCTTGCAGCTTCGGCCTCTTCTGCATTTTTCAAGCCATGACAGAGAGGACTGAGGCATGCCATTTATGCGTCAAAACAAGGACCGATTGCGGGCTTTGGAATAAACGATGCAGGATTCCTGGTGTCCCCATGAAAGGAGACACCATGCGAGGTGAACACCCGAAAACCACTCCACTTGAAAACACCAGGCGTTCCGCGGCGGAAGAACAATCCATGGCTGTCGCGGAAGCCAGTCGTGAGCAAGAATGGAAATCCAAATCCTTGATCGCCTCGCTCTTCATGGGTGACTTCGATATGGGCTTGGCGTTTCCCTTTCCTCTGCAAAGTTCGAATGATAAAGCCATCGGTGACGCCATCAGTCGAGAGGTCGATGCCTGGGCACGGCAGCATATTGATGGCGCGGAAATTGATCGGGTTGGCAAAATCCCCGAACACGTTTATGCGGGTTTGCAAAAACTGGGATTGTTTGCCATCAAAATTCCCAAGGAGTATGGAGGGCTCGGTCTCTCGCAAACCAACTACATGCGCCTTCTGGCGGTGATTGGAAAATACTGCACTTCCACTGCTGTTCTGCTGTCGGCGCATCAGTCCATCGGCCTGCCGCAACCTCTCAAACTTTTCGGGACGCCCGAGCAAAAAAAGAAGTATCTGCCTAGAATTGCTCAAGGTGAGATCACCGCCTTTGCGTTGACCGAAAAAGACGTCGGCTCGGATCCTGCCAATGTTCAAACCCACGCCGAACTCTCGCGCGACGGTCAGTTTTGGATTCTGAACGGCGAAAAACTCTGGTGCACCAATGGTGTCATCGCCGATCTTTATGTGGTGATGGCTCGCACACCGGATCGCATGGAGAATGGACAAGCCACCAAGCAGATCACGGCGTTTATTGTGGAAGGTCGCTGGAAAGGTGTTGAAGTTCTGCACCGCTGTGAGTTTATGGGGCTTAAAGGCATTGAGAATGGGCTGATTCGATTCAACGAGGTCAAAGTTCCCATAGACAACGTCATCGGTGAAGTCGGACACGGCCTTAAATTGGCTCTGGCGACATTGAATGATGGACGCCTCAGTATTCCTGCCCTTTCAGCGGCCGCAACTCTGGAACTGGCCGGCTTTTGTAATCTGTGGGGCAAGAGTCGCGTCCAATGGGGTCGACCTGTGGGCAGCCATGAACCGGGCATGCAAAAGCTTGCGTACCTGAATTCTGTGGCCTATGCGATGGAGAGTCTTTCCTCCTACACAGCTCAGCTGTCAGACGCGGGTAGCGTTGATATCCGCATGGAAGCCGCTGCCGCCAAACTATGGGCGACCGAGGAATTCTGGAAGGCACTGGATGCTGGCATTCAGCTGCGCGGTGGCCGTGGTTATGAAACAGACCGTTCCTTGGAGCAGCGCGGCGAAACCTCCTTGCCTTTGGAACGCTGGATGCGTGACACTCGCGTCAATCGCATCCTGGAAGGGTCCACCGAGATTATGCATCTTTTCCTGGCTCGTGAAGCCATGGATCCTCATTTTAAAAAAGCCGGCGCTTTGCTGAGCCGCGCATCGTCCCAGGAAAAATTGCAGGCGCTGCTGCGGTGTGCCGCTTTTTATCCCTTCTGGTATGTGAAACTCTGGTTGGGCTCCCTGGTTGCCTTCTTTCGGCCTTATTCGGGCTTCGAACCGGAGCTGGCTCGACAGCTGCGCTGGATCGATCGACAGAGTAAAAAGCTGGCCCGTACCCTTTTTCATCAGATGCTGAAATATCGTGCGGCTATGGAATATAAGCAGCTGCTGCTCGGCCGGCTGGTGGATACAGGGATTGAACTCGCGGTGATGGCGCTTGTGGCCAGCCGTGTCCAGGGTGAAGTGTCTGCAGGACGGGAAGCCAATCTTCCACGCGCCCTTTACTGGTTAAAAAGTCGGCGCCTTTTTGTGAAACAGCTCTTCCATTCGATCCATGAGAACGATGACAAACTTTGCAAGGATCTTGCAACCAGGATCCTGAAGGACTCGCCTGGCCTGTCGATACCCGCCAAGCCAGACCTCCATCCATTGCCAAGGGTATTCGGCAAGGACCTCACGCAGACTGTTTAGAAAAGGAGCGTTTATCATGCTTTGGGCTTTAATGATTATCGCCATGGTAGTGAGTGCAGCGGTTTATCTCGGTTGCTTCTTTTTGAAGGTCAAAAATTTCCCGTTAACTCTGGCTTTGCAGTTCTTTGCGTCGCTCGGAGCCACTTACGGTCTGTCTTACGCTTTCGCTGGCAGTTTTGGTCAATCCGGAATGGATTCCATTCTTCTGACCTGTGTCGGCGTCAGCTTCGCGATAACTGTCCTGTTTATGCTCATGCGTCGTTATCTGGGATCGTGGTATGACAATAGTCCCGGTGCAGGCGTGAAATGAAGGTAAAAATGCGGAGCTCAGGCTCCGCTTTTTTTAATAAGGACGGCGTGATTCCACATACTCTGAGTATTGTTCCGGCTGTCTTTTTGTATCAAACGGTTCAGTATTATCCGGTGGCATACTGCCGGTGGGAACAATTCCCTTCCACCCGAAGCGCCTAAACATAGTATCCAACCAATGCGTAAAACGATTCATAAGCGTCTCCTTCCTTGTTCCAATCCCTAATCTGCAAGATGTCGTCCACGTTGCTGACACGAAATTTCAAGGGTTTTGTCGCCATCCGACTACGCGCTGGTCCGGATTTCATACGCGTCGAAAACGAAATTTAATTTACAAAAAATCAGCGGGATGAGGGATACGCCGGATATATTTTAGCAGCGAATGCCATTAGAAAGGTTGGGAAGCGTTGAAGGATAAATTCATCACATTTTGAGGAGGACTACCATGTCTGTTTTCACGAAACTCTGTACAGGCCTTTTGATTTCCGCACTCAGCCTGACCGCACAAGCCGCCCAACCCGAAGTCCAAAACCCTGACCAACTCCCAACAGAAGCCACTCTTGATGTGGCCGACACCCGTGAAGTGATTCAAGTGCTTTACGTGAGCAATACAGCAGAAATCAAACTCTCGGATCTGGTGAGCGAACGCAATCCAGATGCCGACCTGCAACGCTATGCTGATGAGCTGGCACGCGATCACAGCTTTATGATCAAGCTGCTGGAAACCATGGCCAATGTGAAGAGCATCAGCCTTGAAGATAACGAGCTGAGTGAAGTGGCTCAACTCACCAGCACGAAGATGGAGCAGGAAATGCAAAATCTGGCGGCCAAACCTGTGGAAGAATTCCGCCCGGCTTTCCTGGAAATGAACATTGCCATGCACCAAAAAACTCTGGAAATGTTCAACAAAATCGAGCAAGGCAATACCGATGATGCTTTGAAAGCCGCCATCGGCATCTTCCGTCAGCTGGTCGAAAAGCACCTTTCCGACGCTCAAAAACTTCAATCGCCTTCGGAACCTGCACAACCAGCTGAACCCACACAACCTGTCGAATAACTAAACTTGTAAAGTTTATTATCGGCAGTACCAATAGGGTATCCACTACCCCAGTAAAGGGCCCCATCAACTATGGATGGGGCCGAATTAATGGAACCATGTGTTTTGTGACTCCAGAGAATTTGTCCCGTCGCCGCATCCAGCCCATACATGAACCCATCCAGCGATCCCGCAAACACCACGCCATTGGTCACCGATAAAGGCCCCATGGCCGCCGCCAACGGATCATTTCCAGGCACCGGCATTTGCCAGACCAGTCGTCCCGTCGCCACATCCAAAGCCGCCCACAATCCGTTCTTTGTGGTTTGACCCTGATACGGTCCAGCGGTCAACAAAATTTCCTTGTGCTCGAAATTCGTGATCTGGGCATAGATGCGTTGCCCATCGGTGGCCGATCCAAATTCATGCCCACCGAGCAGCCCTTCGGGCCCAACCCGCGTCACCCAAACCTTTTCGCCCCCACGATCCGGATCAAAAGCCCAGAAAAGACCGGTTTTTTGTCCTGCCACCACAAGGTCGCCGGTCTTATCTTTATACTGTACGTTCTTGATCAGCATCGGCGCCTGACCAAAATCAAAATCCCCACCACTCGGCTTGGGGCATTCGAGGGTGATCGGGTTGAAAGGAATGACCTTGCCAAGACACGCAAAATTCCAGGCATCGTAACGCAAGACTTTTTGAACCCAACGGACCGCACCCGTTTTCATATCCAGGGCCAGGACTGAATCAAAATAATTATCCGCCGGTTCATGCTGTTGATAACAAGCTTCATCCCGGGCCGGATCACCGTCGCTGTCCTTGAGGCAGTTTTTCAACTCCGATGGGGCATCATAGTTATTGCCGGTCGCCACATAAACCAGACCCCGTTGCGAATCGATCGAGGGCGAGCTGCCCCAGATGGATCCTCCGGAAAACAGATCCTTGCGTCCGAAATTATCGGGTACCGTGTAGGTCTTCCACAGAATGCGCCCGGTCCGCGCGTCGAGCGCCAGCATGCTGCCGCGAAAATTGCAGCAGGAATACAGCGGCCCCAGGGCCCCGGGAATGGCCAATTCAATCGATGAGACCCCGACATAAATCACTCCATCATGGACGACCGGCGACTGGGTAATCTGCGCGGCGGGATGTTCCTCCACTACGGTTTTCCAGAGCAGTTCGCCTGTGAAGCGATTGATGCCATACATCGAAGCGCGAGCGTCCTTGAAACCCTGAGCAATGGTTCGCGCATTGACGGCATCACCGATGATGATCATGTCTTCAAAAATCGCCGGGCTGCTACGCGACACAATGTTAGCCTTGCTGCCGCTGTACTGATAAATGCTTTTCTCCCAAAGCTTCTGGCCTGTGTGACGATCCAGTGCGTAAAGCCAGCCGCCGTCCTCTTTCGGGTCAATGACGCTCTCCAGCGAAAACAGCGGATAGTCCGTGACATAAAGCCATTGATCCTGGATGGTGGGAAAAACATAGACGCTGCTGCGGGTTTCGAAGGTCCATTCCTTCTGCAGGTTTTTCACTGTCTCGGGACTGATGCTGGTTTCGCTTGCAGGATTTTTGCTATTCGAAACATCATAGCCCCAAAAAGGCCAGTGTCCCTGGGCGGCGAGGGGACTGCTGAAACCCGAACAGCATAAGGTCAGTAACGTCCATCGAAGCGTGTGCGAGATCTTAATCATGGATTCCTCCTTAGTTGTGTCGGCATCGTCTTTGCAGCAGCTGTTCCAACGGCAACACTTATTTCAAAGGAAATAATCCATGAACACCCAACAAAATTCTGCCAGCCCGCTGAGCAACCTTCTCTATGACTTCATCAGCGTGCTGCACAACAAGGCCGAGGGCCTGCAAGCCTGTGAAAAATACCTTCGCGATGCTGAGCAGCAAAACTCACAATCTTGTATTGATATGCTTAACCGCGTCATCGAGCAGGACCGGCAAATGGTTGTGGAACTGCGGGATCATCTGGCTGAGATGATGCAGAACAGCGATCAGTTCGAGCGTTCGCAAGGCCAGGAAGCTTCGGTTCCGCACTGATAACAAACAAGGTCCGAAGCCCGGAGCTTCGGACTTAGACCCCAATCTGGGGGCAGATGGGCAGGAGTAGACACGTCGGACAATGTGGTCGACGCCCCGTACAGATGTTTTTCCCGAACGGCATCAGCAGGCGATTCACCTCAATCCATGTTTCCTTGGGAATCTTCTGTTCCAAAACCCGCAATGTCTTCTCCGGAGTCGAGGTCTGCACATAGCCCCAGCGATTCATCACCCGATGCACATGGATATCGACGCCAATCTTGGCCTGCCCCGCGACAATCCCGAGCACCAGGTTGGCACATTTAGGCCCAATACCCGGCAGGGATAAGAGGAGAGCCTCATCACAGGGCAAGACACCCTCATAGCGAGTCCACGCCAGACGAGCAATTTCCAGCATGTTGTGGGCTTTGGTCCGCGCAAACGTGGACTCGGCGATGAGTTCAGTGACTTCCTCCTCACGCAATTCCAGCAGACGATCGGGTGTCGGCGCGCGCGTCAGGAGGCGTTCAGACACTGGGATGGTCACCTCATCCAACGTCCGGACCGATATCATACAAGCCAGTACCTGCTGAAAGGTCGTGTTCCATCCACGCTCCGCCAACTCGAAGAGGGCAGCCTTAGGGAAGGGTTCGACGGCTATCTCGACCAGTTGCAGAGCCTTGTTCAGGGAAAATTTCGCTGCTTTTTCAGACGCAGTCTGGGTTTGCTCATTCATTTTATTTCCTGATTGCACCATAAATTTTTATGGCTAGAATGGGGTTTCCTTCGCTTGAACCCGAATGGAAAGAGGCAACCATGACAACACTTGTTCTAAAAAATGGCCTGGCTAAAAAGGCCCTATCCAAGGCTGAATTCATGCTCGGCGATCACCAGATCAAGAGCGGTCGCTACTGGTATAAGGGTTACCAAAACTGCGACCTCGTCATTCTGAAAAAAGACAAAGAAACTCACATCCAAACCTCGGGTGGTGTGCGTTTTAATCTGGTGGTGCAGGAGCTGCCTGATGGTGAAGCCAAGGGTCGCGTGACCCTGCTGGGCTGGCTGAAGGAATCGCCCAACGCCCTGCGTATCATTATGAGTATTCTGGAGGATCACGGCAAAAGTGTCCTTCGTCGACGGCAGCAAAGGCTGCAGCTTGAAGCCAAGGCCCGTACCGAGGGACTGGAAGGACCGCAGTTCCGCGAGCCCCTGGGCACTCATTTCTCCATCAAAATTGATGAGTCGCGCCTGGGTGAAACGGACAGAATTGACGAGGCGGAATCCAATCGCAATTTTGAAACGGCCGTCAAAACACATTGGTATCATCAGAACTTTGTGTCCTTCTGCAAGCGACTTGGCGTCAAGTGCTACTATCGGAGCGTACAACTATTACCCGATTCTCATCTCGTTGAGGTATGATCGACCGCAGTAAGCGGGAGGTCGGACGTGTCGGTATCAGTGTTAGTGAAGCTTACCCCGAGAGGACTTCAGTGTCCTCCCGGGGATTTTTATATTGATCCCTGGGAGAACGTCGACTGTGCTGTGCTGACCCATGCTCATAGCGATCATGCCCGCACCGGCAGCCGGGTCTATCATGCGGTCCGTGATTCGCAGCGTATTCTTGAGCATCGGTTGGGTTCCGAGAATAATTTCATTTGGCATGATTATGGTGAGCGTTTTGCACTGGGTCCTGTCACAGTGTCCTTGCATCCCGCGGGACATATTTTAGGATCAGCCCAGGTGCGCATCGAATATGAAGGAACAGTCTGGGTCGTCACGGGCGACTATAAGCGTCAGCCGGACCCCACCTGTCTTCCCTTTGAAGTTATCCCCTGCGACGGCCTGGTGACCGAGGCCACCTTTGGACTGCCCATTTATGATTGGCCGGACACCGATGACGTCGCTGCACAGGTGCATCAATGGTGGCAAAAAAATCGGGCCCTGGGCCGTAACAGTCTTTTGGGTTGCTATGCCCTCGGCAAGGCGCAAAGGCTGCTCGCGTCTCTGGAAAAATTGACGGATGAACCCATCTACACCCACACAGCTACCGAAAATATGGTGCAGATATATCGAGATCAGGGCGTGACCCTGGCTCCGACTCTGCGCGTTCACGAATCCACTCCCAAGCTGGCAGGAGCCCTGGTCCTGGCTCCGCCTTCCGCCCTGGGCAGTCCCTGGGCCAAGCGCTTTGGTGATGCCGAAACCGGTTTTGCGTCAGGCTGGATGCAGATTCGCGGCAATCGACGGAGGCGCGGCTATGATCGGGGTTTTATTCTCTCGGATCATGCCGATTGGAATGGTCTACTCTCGACCATTACCAGCACCGGTGCCCGCAAAGTTTTAGTGACTCATGGTTACAGCCAGGAACTCTCCAAATATCTTGTGGAACAGGGTCTGGATGCCGAACCCCTGTCCACGCATTTTCAAGGCGAGGGGGATGCTTGAATGCGGCGTTTCCTGACCCTTTTTCAAGAGGTGGATGCCACCACCAGCACGCTGGCCAAACGCGAGGCCCTGGCCACTTACTTTCGTAACGCGCCTGCGACGGATGCAATTTGGGCCCTTTATCTGCTCATGGGACGTAAACAAAAACGGCTCGTCAATCGACGTCTTCTGCAGGATGCCGTTTTGGAAATGGCCGCGGTTTCGCCTTGGCTGTTTGAGGAATGCTATGCGGTGGTGGGCGACCTGGCTGAAACCATTTCACTTCTGGTCCCACAGCGTGCGCAAGGCAATGTGGACGTTTCCCTGCAGGATTGGATGGAAATAAGGCTTCCACAACTGAGTGGGACAACACCCCGGGAACAGGTCGACCTTCTGCAGAGCTGGTGGCGCGAGCATAATCGCGACGAAATCTTTATGATCACCAAACTCATCACGGGTGGCTTTAGGGCCGGTGTTGCGCGTCAGCTGATGATTAAATCCCTGGCCGATGCTTTTGGTCAGGAAGAGCCTTATGTTACCGAGCAGCTTACCGGTGACTGGCCCGTGACGGCGACCTTCATTGAAAGTCTGCGTGAACCTGTGTCCGGTGATGTCAGGATTCCCAGTACGAGGCCCTATCCCTTTTACTTAGCCTCGTCCATTCAGGAGGCCGCGCGTGAGGACATCGATCTTTCGCGTTATGCCATTGAATGGAAATGGGATGGAATTCGCGCGCAATTGGTTCGACGCGGTCCCCTTGTAGCCATCTGGTCACGCGGCGAGGAGTTGATCAGCGATAGCTTTCCGGAAATCGTTCAAGCCGCGCATTTACTGCCCGAGGATTGTGTGCTCGATGGAGAGATGCTGCTGCAGCGGGATGGCAAGATTTTGCCCTTTGCCGAATTGCAGAAACGCATCAGCCGCAAAAAAATCAGTGAGAAAATGCTGGGCACGCACCCTGCGATCTTTCTCGCCTTTGACTGTCTGGAACGCGCCGGCGTCGACCTGCGAGGCGAACCCCAAAGCATACGCCGTGAACACATGGAACAACTTCTCCACAACAGTCCCTCACCCTTCCATGTTTCGCCCCTGCTCCAGGCCAAAAATTGGGAAGAAGCCGCCGAGCTGCGGCAGCAGGCCGAGGTCCGTGGTGGTGAAGGTCTTATGCTGAAGAGCTGGGACGGAGCCTATAAACAAGGCCGCAAACGCGGTGACTGGTGGAAGTGGAAAGTCGATCCCATGACGCTGGACAGCGTGCTGGTCTATGCCCAGGCGGGTCATGGCCGACGGGCCACGCTTTTCACCGATTATACCTTTGCTTTATGGAAGGATGGTGCTTTGGTGCCCTTTGCCAAAGCCTATTCCGGATTAACCGACGCGGAAATTCAGGAACTGGATGCCTGGATCCGGCGCCATACATTGGAACGCTTTGGACCGGTACGATCCGTGACTCCGGAACGGGTTTTTGAGATCGCATTTGAAGGCATTGGTTTATCCAGTCGTCACAAATCCGGTCTTGCGGTGCGTTTTCCGCGCATTCTGCGGGAGCGCTTCGATAAGAAACCTGACGAAGCGGATACCGTCGAACGCGCCCGGGAGTTGATCGATGGCCGCACGCAGGACCTCACATTATCCTGAAGCCCGACTTTGGTCACGCGAGGAAGGCGAGGCCTGGCGTGAGCGTTGGTTTGCCGATCAAAATTGGCGACCCTTGCCGCATCAGAAGCAAGCCTGGGACGCGATTCAAAATCAGGCGAGCGGACTCTTGGAGCTGCCCACCGGCAGCGGTAAAACCTATGCGGTCCTGTTTGGATTCCTGCCTCAGCTCGGGGACGGTCGACGTGGATTGCGCCTGCTCTATATTTCTCCGCTCAAAGCTTTGGCTCGCGATGTGGAACACGCTTTACACAAACCCTGTGCCGATCTTGGTCTGCATCTGCGGGTCGAAACGCGAACGGGCGATACCACCGCCGCTCGCAGACGGCAGCAAAAGTTGCAGTTGCCCGAGATTCTGATCACGACTCCGGAATCACTGGCCTTGCTTTTAACCCAGGATAATTCTGCGTCACTGTTCAGTGAACTGCAGGGCATTATCATCGATGAGTGGCATGAGCTCTTATCGAGCAAACGCGGATCTCTGCTGGAACTCTGCCTGAGTCGGGTGCGTAGCCTTGCATCTGGGGCTCGGACCTGGGCCCTGAGCGCCACGTTACCCAATCATGAGGAAGCAGCACTGGCGGCCTGCGGTGTGGGCTCGCAACCTCTTCTCATCACCGGGCTGCCGCCGCGCAACATTCAAATGCGAACCCTTCTGCCAGGCCCTGAGGATCGTTTACCGGGGGCGGGTCACATCGGTCTGCGCATGCTGCCTCAAGTTGCAACATTTTTGGATCCGGCTTTTTCCACCCTGATCTTTACCAACACCAGGTCACAGGCCGAGCGCTGGCATGAGGGCCAGCTGATGATTCGACCGGAATTAGAGGACCGCATCGCTCTGCACCATGGTTCCCTGGATCCCAAAACCAGGGAGCAGGTGGAACACGGCGTCAAGGAAGGGCAGATCCGTTTTGTGGTGTGCACCTCATCCTTGGATTTGGGTGTGGATTTTCCAGAAGTCGATCGGGTGGTGCAAATCGGAACCCCGAAATCGATCAGTCGCCTCATTCAAAGGGCCGGGCGCTCCGCTCACGCCCCCGGGAAAGATTCGGAACTCCTTTTCGTGCCGACTCATAATTTGGAACTGCTTGAGATTGCCGCCTGTCGTCGCGCGCTTCAGGCAGGATTTATCGAACCACGCACACCTCGCGAACAGCCTTTGGATGTCTTGATTCAACACGTGGTCAGCTGCGCCATGGGTGGGGGTTTTCAGGCGGATGCTTTGTATCAAGAGGTTTGCACGGCCTATGGCTTTCGCCAACTGACCCGGGAAACATTTGATTGGGTGCTACGCTTTGTGGTCGAGGGAGGTGATGTTCTGAAAGCCTATCCTCAGTATTGCCGGGTGGTCCTGGAGAGTGAAACGTTTGTGGTCAAAGACCGCAGCATTATGCAAAGGCATCGGCAGAATATCGGCACCATCCTTTCCGATTCCAGCATGATTGTGAAAATGGGACGTCGCACGCTCGGCATGATCGAGGAAAATTTTGCGGCACGACTCCGTAAAGGCAACCGCTTTCTTTATGCGGGCCGCTGGATGGAGGTCGTGAGCATCGCTGATCTTACGATCTATACACGGCTCAGTAAAAAAGCCGGGAACGGTCTTATTCCCACCTGGTTGGGACAGAAGCTGCCCTGGTCACCGCTTCTCAGTACCTTTATGCGGGAGGTGGTCGAACAGCTGGCCTATGGGTCCGATTTAAGCGATGATCCCGAACTCAGTGTTTTAAGCGCGGTCTGCCAGGCGCAGAAAAAAATTTCACTCTGGCCGCACGCGGGTGAAATTCTCGCTGAAATCACCGGAAGTCGCGAAGGCGAACACTTTTTTATTTTCCCGTTTGAGGGTCAGGCTGTTCACGAAAGTCTCGGTATGCTCCTGGTTTACCGCATGAGTCGACTGCTGGCCGCCACCTTTTCTCTGGCCAGCAATGATTATGGCTTGGAAATCGTCAGCTCCATTCCGCTGCATTGGGAGCGCGATTTGGTTCACGGTCTCTTGACCACCGAGAATATGTACCAGGATCTTGAAGCCGCGCTGAACCAGACCGAGCTGGCTCGACACAAATTTCGTGGCATTGCCCGGGTGGCCGGTCTTGTGCATCAGAACCTTCCAGGTCGTCGGCATAGCAACAGACAGGTGCAGAGCAGCAGTGGTTTGCTATTCGACGTTCTCAAGCGATTTGATACCGGCAATCTGCTCGTTCGTCAGGCTGAAGTTGAAGTCATGGAAGATCAATTCAATTGCGCCGGGCTGCAGAGGGTCCTCCTTAAATTACAGTCCACGCCGATCCGCTTTCAAACGACCCGCAACTTTTCGCCCCTGGCTTTTCCTCTTTATGTGGAGCGGGTGAGTGCACAGATATCATCGGAACAACTCGCCGATCGTATCGAAAGGATCAAGAATTCATGGAAACAGCCCAGCGGGAAATCCGCGGCGAAATCTTCACGTTCCTCCCCGAAAAAGCCGTCCACTGGCCTGGGCGCCGAACTCTGATGGTCGCTGATCTGCATTGGGGCAAGGCCGAGATTTTTCAGATGGCAGGCATTCCGGTGAGTAGCGCCATACTCCTCGAGGACCTGAGCCGACTGCGCAGGATGATCGATGGTTTGCAGGTGCAGCGGCTGGTCTTGCTTGGTGACCTGATGCACGGCCCCCAGGGCATGACACCTGAAGTTCAGGAAACTGTTCGGGTATGGCGTGACTCCATCTCAGCGGAAATTCTTTTTATCCGGGGCAATCATGATCGGCACGTGATCCTGCCACCCGGGTGGCGCATGGGTATGGTGAGCGAGCTTTACCAGGACGGGTCCTTTGTCTTCAGCCACCACCCGCAGAATCAACGCTCGACCTTTACCTGGTGCGGGCATCTGCATCCGGTCGTGAACGTAGGCCCTCGCAACGATCGTCTGCGTTTGCCTTGTTTTTGGCTGCAGAATGGCTGTGGAATTCTACCCTCCTTTGGTTCCTTTACCGGCGGGGCTCCCATTCGTCCGGGACGAAGCGATAGTGTCCTGGCCATAGCCGAGCAGTCAGTTTTTGTCTGCAGTAAGGGAATTCCTACTGGGAAATAAGAAAGCGGGGTCACTGTTTTAGCCTTTTCGGTCGAAAAGGGAAGCAGAGGCAAAGTCTTGAAGTATTTCATCAAAACCTTCTTAATCTTCGGCGTCGCATGCCTATGCGCTGGTTGGGTATTTCCTCCAGTTTTTGCTGAAATGGATCACGACGCGCTCGCCCTGGATAAAGCTGAAAACCTTGTCTACGCAGACCCGCATAAGGCTGTCGAAGTCTATCAGAATATCTTTTCCAAAACCTCCCCCGAGACGAATCTGAAGGTCTGGCTGCGGGCTGCCCAGAAACTGAATGCCGCCTATTTTCACATCAATGATCTGACAGAAGTCCCCAAGGTTCTCGCCCAGGTCCTGGATCGATCCGCCCAGGCCAGCGAGCCTGAACTTCATGCCCAGTTCTTGATTCAGCAGCACAGCTTTCTCTTCAGCAAAGGGGATTTCACCGGCGCGCTCGCTGCACTGGAAAGCGCACTCCGGGCTGCAAAAGCCTCAAACTCTGCCACAACTCTGGCGCTGGTTCAGATGTATCAATCCCGGGATGCGCAACGCAATGGACATACGGATGTGGCTACCGTCCTTCTGCATCAAGCTCTGGTTACGCTCAAAAATTCTCCCCAGGATGCACGGTATTACGCGATGCTGAATAACATTGCCTTTTTCCTGGCCGACTTGAACGGACAGAACCTGGGCGAGTCACTGCAGATTTTCGCGGAAATCACCGAGTATTTTGATCGTCACAATTTGCATTTTCTTGGTTCCATTGCCTATGAAAATTATGCGAATAGTCTGGTCCAGGTCGGGAAGCTGGATGAGGCCGTACGCTCCTATCAAAAATCCTTAAAACATGCTGCCGCGATCAAGGATGAATTTGGAATTGCCGGGGCCACCCGAGGCATGGGCGCGGTCTATCAAAAACAAAAGCTGTATCAGAAGGCCCTTGACCAGTACAAGATGGCCCGACCAACCATCGCCCAATATGACGACCAGCTTGGTCTGGCTGAAATTGATACGTCCATGGCCCGAGCCCATTTGGAGCTGGGCCAGGTCGAGGACGCATCGAAGCTGGCACGGAAATGGAAATCGTATATTGAGGCAAAAACCAATCTGGATCTGGTGGCAACTTATACGCAGCTGGAAGCTGAGATCCTGGAAAAAAGTGGTCGCATCCCGGAAGCCATGCGTTCCTTTAAAAGGCTCACCGAGCTGCAGCGTGATATGTTTGACAGCAAAAAGCAGGAACTGACCAACCGCTACTATGCAGAATTCGAAATGGAGCGACGCAACCAGCAGAACCTCATGCTGGAACACACCAACCACCTTCAGTCCATTGAAATCGATAATCAGACCAAAATCACCAGTATCACCCGTCAGGCTCTGACAGCGGCCGTCGTTGCTATTATGGTGCTGGCCTTCAGCTTCTATCGAGTACAGCTAAGCCGGCGCAAGATTGAAAGTCTGCAGCGTTACATCGAAACCAATGTGTTGCAGCGCTTTCTGCCGCCGGAGCTGGTGCAGGAAATCCTCACAGGTCAATCCAGACTCGACGATCGAACGAAAAACGAACAGGTCACCATTCTCTTTGCTGATCTTTGCCAGTTCACCCGCGCAACCGATAGACTGGGGCCTGAAACCATCTCCCATATTCTCAATGACTTTTTCATCAACATGACCGATGTGATCTTCGCCGAGCGTGGCACCATTGATAAATTTATCGGCGATGCCATCATGGTGATCTTCGGTGCGCCCAGCGCGCTGCCACCGGATGAACAGGCTTTGGCCGCCGTTCGGTGCGCCCGCAAAATGCAGGATAAACTGGTTGAATTGAATAAAGTGTGGGAACTAAGCGAAGGTCAACATTTTGAAATGCGCATTGGCATTCATCAAGGTCAGGCTGTGGTCGGAACCTTTGGCGGCAGCAAGCGCTCCGACTATACAGTGGTCGGCACCAGCGTGAATATCGCCGCTCGGGTGGAAGGCATCGCAGCGCCAAATTCCATTATGGTCACTGACGCCATTACCCCCTTTCTGAATGCGGCTGAATACACGCTTTGCGGCACCTACCGTCTCCGCGGTCTCGAAATGGAAATCCCCCTGTATAAAGTTGCTCAGATGCCGCAGGGTCTTGCCGCTTTGGTACGCGTCTCATAATAAGAATGATAATTCCTCGGGGTAAACTTGGACGTGGGTATAAAGAATCGCGGCGCGAGGTCAAATCCTGACGACGTCCGATAGCATTGAAATACCGGAAGGTGGAATGCCACCACTGGCAGCGAGAGCCGCTGCCAGTCATACGTTTCTTGGAATGATCTTAAGCTCGGGCTGCGTTTCCAACGCGTGTGTGATTATGGTCATCCGACTTGCGGCGCAAGCCGGCTAGCCCTGCAAGGCCAAGCAGTCCAAGCCAGCCTGGATTGAAACCACGGTCATTGTCGCGGTCTGTATCAGGGGCGTTCGTGGTAGTCGTGTCACCGCTTTGCGCCTGAGCGGTAAGCGCGACGCCGCTAAGGCCAGCAACAAGGACAGCTGTTTTCAAAATTGCAGCGGAAAACTTCATAATTTTAACTCCCAAAAGTGTATGAATCAGGCTATGAACCTGCCGCTCATCTCAATGCAAAATGCTATCCAACCAAGCTGGAGCGCGTTGACTTTCTTGTAAGATGGATTTGATTGCGTCCATCAGGCTTGGGTGGAAACTTGTGCAGAGCCATGGCCACCCAACTTCTCAGCTCGTCGCGGCGTTTATACTCTACGTTCTATTCCCTGAAATTCAGAAGAGGCGGGCGCGTGGACTCGAGGCGAAAACGTTTCAAAATTTTCGGCGATGGCCGTCGTTGCAAAAGAAATTTTTCTCATTGGCTTTGGTTTGGCCGGACATCAAAATTCCCGTCTGAGGTTTCGTAATTCGTCATCGATGTCCTCAACATCATGCTATCAACACAAAGTCGATGCTTTCACGATATACGCACATTGTTATGGCGATAATGCAAGCTATCCCTCGTGAATAGTGCTATAGTTCACGAAGAATAAGATTGATAACAAGTCGTACGTTCACTTTCTGGGTCTCTATGAAGACCATCCACGATGTGAACAAGAAAGACATCCGATGTCCCGAAGTCGTGTATTACCCTCCGCATTGAAACCCTTACTGATCAAGTTTTTAACCGCTTGCGCCCTGGCGACGTTTGTCGGCGGCTGCGAAGACGACAATGATAGCCAATCCTCAGTTATCACGGCGAGCTTAGCCACAGTTGATGCCACTGTTCCTATCGATGCAGCGACCAATGTTGCTATCAATCGAAAAGTAGCTGCCACTTTCAGTATAGCCATGAGCCCAACAACACTGACTGCCGCAACCTTCATCGTTTCGGGGCCCGATGCAGCACCGCTGCCAGGCACCGTAGCTTACGAAGAAGCCAGCAAAACGACGGTTTTTACACCGACAAACAATTTCTCAGCCAATACTCTCTATAAAGCGACCCTTACAACGGGCGTCAAAGACCTGGAAGGTCATGCGCTGCCAAGCGATCATGTATGGACCTTCACCAGCGGGTCAACATCGGACGGCACAGCTCCAAGCATACATTCCACCCTCCCGATTGCTGGCGCTGTCGGTGTCGCGATCAATGGGCCTATCAGTGTTGTGTTTGATGAAGAAATGGACCCAACAACCCTCAATGCAAACACATTCTCCTTGAAGGGCACAGGATCTGCAGCTATTGCAGGTACGGTCACATATACGGCAACCAAGATAACCTTCACCCCGACGGCTAATCTGTCCAGTAATACCCTGTTTACCGGCACAGTGACCACGGGTGTCAAGGACCTATCAGGAAACCCCCTGGCCAACGCCTATACTTTGAGCTTTACCACGGGTTCAACAGCAGCCTTAGGGCCAGCACCGGTCATCCTTGGAACATCTGGTGATTATGTTGTCCTGGCGAAATCCGCGGTTTCAGTGACGGGCGCCACGTCCGTTGTCGGTAACATTGGCTTAAGCCCTGCTGCCCAGAGCTACCTGACCGGCTTTTCCGAAACATTGGACGCCACCAATGTGTTTGCGACATCAAGTCTTGTGACAGGACAATTGTTTGCTGCTGACATGGCAGCACCAACCCCATCCAAGCTCACGACTGCGATAGGCAATATGGAAACGGCTTATACCGATGCTGCGGGACGATCGCTGCCAGACTTTACGGAGCTGGGAGCAGGAGATGTGAGCGGGAAGACTTTGGCTCCTGGACTCTATAAATGGGGCACAGGCTTGCTCATGGCCACCGATGTCACCATTTCGGGTTCCGCCAATGATGTTTGGATCTTTCAAATAGCCCAGGACCTAACAGTCAGCAATGGAGTCAAAGTCATCCTTGCCGGTGGCGCCTTGCCCAAAAACATTTTTTGGCAAGTTGCTGGACAGGTTAAGCTCGGTACCACCGTGCAGTTCAATGGAATCATACTGAGCCAAACCAAGATTGTCCTTGAAACAGGGGCCGTCCTCAACGGTAGGGCCCTGGCGCAAACGGCAGTGACTCTGGACGCGAATGCTGTGACCAAGCCTGCCAACTGAAGTTGGTTCATTCGAAAAGAAACCAGGGGCCAAAGATTTATCTTTGGCTTTTTTCGTTGTGTAGGACAAATTTATCCGAGGGAGATAGGTTTGCTATGCGGAGTTTTGGTCATTTCATCGACTTTTTTCGCCCAGCGGACCAGGTTGCCAAAGTTTTGCAGCAGCTTGGACTCATCTTCCAGCGCAGGGTCTAGCAGGGCCTGAATGCTCATGAAAATCGTAAGATCACATTCTCTAAGGACGGGACCGGAAATAAATTCCGATTTTTCCAGGATCCGGTTTAACATTTCTGCGCCCTGGCTGAGCTGCTGAACGTATTCGCTGTGTTTCATCCCCCCAACCTCGGTGGTTTTCAGGATGGTGCAGGCCCGCATCTTGATGTATTCAATGGCACGTGGAATTTCGTGACTGCTTTTGATGGCAGTGAAGGACTTAACGAAGTTAACGTAGTTTTCTTCCTTAAACCACCGTCCATAGATCACAAGCCAGACCAGCCAGCGTTCAGCCCAATGATCCAAAAACCAAAGCTGGGTCTTTTGCGATTCGTCGGTATTCAGAAAATCCTGACAATTGTGCCGCTCGACCAACCAACTGACGATCTTGTCCGTACCTTCAACATAATTGGTATCGTTGATTCGAATAATAGGCAGCTTTCGCATCAGCGGAGCGACCTTATCCGAAATCTCGGCTTGATTCGAGGTTTTGGGAAAACTGATATCGGCGACATTATAAGGGGCATGCAGATAGCCCAGGAACCTATGGATCTTCGTGCAGCGCACGTAAATGCTGTCACAATTCTGACTTGCGGGCCATTGGTAAAGAACGATATCAGGCGCAGCTTTCGCGAAGATATCACGATCTTCGGCTTGAGCCGGCTCCGATTTTTCAGCTTTTTTAACAGCTGCCATACACCGTTCCTTTCATACCCTTTCTGGATCGGTCGATTGCGCCCAATTATTGAGCTTCCCAGAAATCACCCATGGGTTGCGACTTCCTTACAAAAAGTAGGAATTCTGGCCAAAATTTCCAACCAGGGGGCTGCAGAAGCTGACCCTGGTCCCGGTTACAGCCCCAGGCTAACATATCCCTATCCGGCGTATAGAGTGAGGTTGGCCATGTTTTATTACTTCGGTTACGGTTCCAACATGAGTATCACATCCCTGAAAGCCAAGGGCGTGGAACCTCTTTCTGCCGAGCCAGCTGTTCTTGATGGCTGGAAGCTGAGTTTCAATATACCGGATTTCTTCCTGATCGAAGGCGGAACAGGGAACATTTCGATGGACGCCAACCATCAGGTGCATGGCATCCTTTACTCCTGTCGTGACGAGCATCTCAAGGTCCTGGATGAACTGGAAGCGATAGGCGTGAATTATAAACGCCTCAAGTTCATGGTCGTAACCTATACCGGACGCACGGTCTCCGCTTATGCCTACGTCGGGATCGAAGAACGACTGAAAGAAGGCTATCAACCCTCGCGCCGCTATCTCAATATCCTGATCCGCGGTGCCGAGCAAATGACGCTGAATCCGGACTATATCAATGTTCTGAAGAGCATTGAAGTCAAGACGGATCCCGTCAACCGACCCTTTCATTTTCCGCCGCGCCCGGCGCGGATTTTTTCCAAAGAGGATTTGAAAACATATCCGCTGCACACCGCGATCGCAGGCGCTGTTTTTGACATGAGCCACGCCCGGCCCGATCACCAGTATCTTCAGGATTTCTTCAAGGGCAAGGACATGACGCTGTTCTTTCTGAAGCGCATGGATTCGAGCGATGGCACAGAATCCTTTGAAGATATTTATAAAGGTCGTATCAGCAATGAACAGCGCCGGTACCTCACCAACTATCTGCACGAATTCGATCGTGAGTATCGTTTTGTTGGGAAGATGGACTATCAGCTGGACCTCAAACGAAAACCGCGGATATCCGACAAAGTCGAGATCAAGCCGTCGGAAAAGGCCTCATCGCATGCTGTGATCGAAAATGCCGAAAAGATGAATCGCTTTTTGGGTCATGAAAATCTGGGCTTTCTCTCGTTTTCACATGGATTCATGCCCCTGCATCACCCCCAAAAAAAAATGCCGGCTGATTTTCAGCCTTGGGATGATCTGATCCGTAGACTGCCCGATCTTTATGGAAATCTGCAGCTTCGCAAGGAAATCCGCAACCTCCCCATTCTCCAAGCCAGCGAGGAACGATTAAGCGACGCCTATCTGCTCCGCGCCGGGGCCATCCTTGCGATGCTGGCTCATGCCTATGCGTATGTGGAAACCGACGGTCCTCAGGACCCGCCACCCTCGATCACCCAGCCCTGGACTGATGTGCGTCGGCGTCTGGGTCGTGACCAGGAAGTCCTCTCGTACATCGATCTTATCGTGTACAACTGGAGGTTAAGGCAGGCGGATGCGGCCAATCCATTTCGGGTCGAGAACATGGCCCTCCTGATGCCGACTGTGAACAATAAGGAAGAGCAGAATTTTTATCTGACGCAAACCGAGATCCTCGCCCAATGCGCTCCGATCATCGGCGCCATCGCCCGGGGTCAGGAAGCGTTGAAAACAGACAGCCGGAGCGTGCTGGAAGATGAGCTGGTCACGATCCTGAAGTGTCTGAAGCATGTGGTTCAGGTTTCTCTCCTTAAAATCAATCCCAATCCCGTCAGCAGCAGTCATGTGGATCCCGTGATATGGGCCAAGACCGTGGCGCCATTTGCCGTTCCCTTGAAGCCAGGAGTCCAGGGTCCCAGTGGGACATCCTCGCCCATCTTCAACCTTATGGATACGTTCTTCGGGCGCCAGAAGCATGAAACGTTTCTGGGCAAAGAGATCAAAAGTCTTCGCAGTGGTTATCCTCCTTTTTGGCAGGATTTCCTCGAAGCGGTGGCCTCAACTTCGGTACCCGAATATATTCGTTCCTCTGACGATCCCAATCTGCAGGCCCTGCTTCGGGAAGCGTTCGAACTTTATGCAGGCCCCAATGGCTTTTTGGGGCGCCACCGCCTGAAGGTTTATGGCTATCTTGAGATTGCCTTCAAGGTCGGACGCAGTGTCACCATTGGTGGTTTTTCAGGACTCTTCAAGGATCGGACCTGGGATCAGGTGGATTCTGAACTCGAATATTCCCGTCTGGAAAGGCAGGAGTCGTTTCCGAGCAGCTGTCACTACGGTTATATCAAAGCGGTGGGTCAAACCCATCACTCAGGACCCGAAAACGTCAAACATGTGGTGATCGACGTCTCCGGAGCCGGAATCCACTACAGGCCCGGTGACCGCTGCGGGATACTACCCGAAAATTCGGATCAACTGATCGAGCGCACGCTGGCGGCCCTCGGCGCCAACGGCAGCGAATCCATTCGCTTGACCGAGGAGTGGATCAAGGCTGCCCATCTGCGGCATGGCTTTGCCCAATCTCATACCTTGAGTCTGCGTGATTTTCTTCGCTTTGCCAAAATTCGACCCGTCGTCCCGCGCCTTGCGGAAGCCCTGCATGCCATCTCGCAAAATAAAGCTCTGGCTCAGGCCATCAAAGGTCAGACCACGTCACGCTGGGAACTCTGGGATCTTTTGATTTTTCTGCGATCCGAAGGTTTTGATCCGAGTCGACTCTGGACCAGTGATTACCATTCACCTATGTATATCGCCCGTGTGGTTCCACCCGAACAGTTCCGCATGTATTCCATTTCATCGGCACTGGAATCGGGTGAAGCGGCCACGGAAATTCATCTGACCATAGGGCGCCTTCGCTATCAGTCCGATGGTAAATCAGGTGAATCCGATGTGGAACGATTGGGTACGGCTTCAAACTTTCTAGCCACAAGTCACGGCCGCAAGGCGCCTCTTTCCATCACTATCGATCATCCCCCACGCTTCAGCCTGCCCGAAGATCACACCACGCCCATCATTATGATCGCTGGCGGAACAGGCTTTGCTCCCTTCCGCAGTTTCATCGCGCGCCGGATGCAGCAAAAGGAGAGTGGTCCCTGCTGGATTCTGCTCAGCCTTCAGTCGCGGGATTTCTTCTATTATCAGGACGACCTGCTGCCCGGTCTCGCCAGTGGCATGATCAAACTCGACACCCTGTTTTCCCAGGAAGATGCGCGTCCTGTGTTTCAAAAACTGTCGGCGAACCACGGAACCTTCACTTATCACGAAAGCCCACGCGGTCACATCCAGGATCTCCTGCTCGATAAGGCTAATGCGGCCCAGCTCTGGCGCATGCTGCAAAGTCCCGAAGAAGGCGGTCAGGGGGCTTATCTTTACATCTGCGGCCGAACCCGATTTGCCAAAAGCATCCACAATGCCTTGAAAACAGCCTTCTCGGACTTTTTCGAAGGCAACATCGATCAGCGGATGGCAGCATCGCATGAAAGCCTATGCCGCATCGCGGCCGAGGGTCGCTTCATGCAGGAGATTTTCACGCATGCCCGATCCTGGGATACCGATCGCAAGGCGTATAACATTTCGGATGTAGTGGATCGCAATTCAGAAGATCAGGGCTACTGGATGATCATTGATGGCGTTGTCTACGACGTCACAGATTTTATTGGTCTGCATCCGGGCGGTCATAGCGTTCTGGTCAATTACTGTGGTCTGGATGCGACGCAAGGCTTCATGAGGGTCCATCAGGGTCATTCGGAAATCGAAGCCATGCGCGATATGTATGAAATTGGTGTGGTGCGGCAACTGGATTTTAAGGGAGCCTCCCGGACTGTGAGTTTGCGTGGTGCGCAGTCCGTGGTCGGATTATCGGCACTCTATCGAAAATGGATCGACATTCTCTATCTGGTCGTGGAAATGGAGAATGCTCAGAATCTTGATCAGTCCCTGCAAACCAGCCAGGCGACCCTTGGGGACACAGCGACTGACCGCAGCCTCTATAAGGTGCAAAGGTCGATTGAAACCCATCAGCGCTTCATTCAGTCCTATGCCCATGAATTGGGCGGCCGACCCTTTATTGAAATCTGGGAACTGACCAGCGGCATGGCATCCACTGGTAGCGAACAGCTTTGGATGCAGGATGTGATCATGGCTATCCACGAAGGCCTGGATGCCAAGTTTCCCGTTGCGCTGTCAAGCGCCATGCAGACTCTGCTGGCGGAACTGATCGATCAAAGCAGTACTGCGGATGATCCGAGACGCCAGACCTTGAACCTGGCCTGTACGCAGATTGAAAGTATGGATAAGCGTTTGCTGCTCACCATCAAAAAAGGCTTGAAGCGCGGGATTGAGATTTTTGAAAGGTTTCAATCCAGGACCCTGGAAGAAGGGGGCCAGGGGCTGCTGGCAGAGCTTCGGCAGTTCCCAACAGCCTTTGAAACCTATTATCGGGAGGCCCGCAATTTCTTCCACGAGATGGGTTGGAAGCGTGAACACGATGGCAACCTCCTGGATATCAGGCCCTGGCAGCCGGAAAAAATCAATGTTCTTATGACTGATATTTACTGGACGTTCGAGGAACACCCGCTCGAAAAAATCGTCATCTTGCGGCGAACCCCCACGCCGGTCAATGCGATCGCTGAACTGATTGCGAGCAACGAGCGCATTATATCCTTGATGCAGACGCAATACGTCAGCTACGGAGTCATTGTCGACATGCGGCAGGCCTCGCAGAGGAACGATCCGGATTTTGAAAACGCCATGCTGAAGCTCCGCCTGGCGGTTGCAACCAGTTTTGCCCGAGTGGCCGTTCTGCTGGAAAGTGCCACCGGCGTTCTGCAGGTGAACCGCATCGGACGTAATGATGGCGCGGAAACCTTTGCCACCATGAATGAGTTCGCCGCGGTCAAGTTTGCCAGGGGGGCCGCCTAAACGGGTTATGGAAAAGGGGTATGAGGAAATACCCTTTCAAAAATGCCGGGATTGATGGATATTATGGAGCAGCTGACCCAGGTGGCAAATCCATAGTTCATAAAGGATTCACATGAAACTTTATCATTCTCAAGGCGCATGTTCCCTGGCCCCTCATATTGCGCTCCAGGAAGTTGGAGCTAAATTCAGTCTGGAACCGGTCAACCTCAAGACCAAGACCTGGCGTGATGGTGATTACACCAAAGTGAACCCCAAAGGTCAGGTTCCTGCTCTGCAGTTGGATAGTGGTGATCTCCTTACCGAGTGCGCTGTGACCCTGCAGTATATTGCCGATCTGAAGCCTGAAGCACAGCTGCTGCCCAAAGCCGGCACCACCGAACGGTGGAAAGCACTGGAAGCACTCAATTTCGTAGCCACTGAAGTGCACAAGGGTTTCGGACCTTTATGGAATCCTGCGACACCGCCTGAGTTCAAGGAGGTGACGAAGCAAACGCTTGGGAAAAAATTTGATTATCTTGCTCAGCGCGTCGCGGGTGGTAAATTTATGCTGGGTTCTCAATACAGCGTGGTGGATTCCTATCTCTTCACGGTCCTGAACTGGAGCCCCGTGCAAGGGATTGATCTCAGTAAATGGCCGGAGCTGGCTGGTTACATGGAACGCGTCCGAAATCGTCCCGCCGTCCAGGCTGCATTAAAAGCCGAGGGGCTGATCAAATAGCAGAAGACGCCCTTCGATGGCTCGACAATGAAGACAAGGCTCCATAAGGGAGCCTTTTTTATTTCCTCCCGATGACCATCCAAAATGCCAAGGGTAAAACTGTCTATAAACCCGGCACAGGCAGGACTTGTCAAATAAAATCGCTGAATCTATTCTTAAAGCAGTCCGCTAGAAATTGAATCCAATCATGCAAAAGAACGAGTTCTCTCGTGACATCTTCTTTACGAGGAAGACCATATGAGTAGCCGCTCCAGAAAACCGAAAAAAGCCGATGCCAAACCCAAGACTGTGGATTTCAATCTGACGCCTCAGGGATTTTTGATCAAAAGCTCAGGTCAGCAGGGCAGTGTGGAATTTTTCGATAAAAAGTTTTCAGATTATCAGCACCAAATGAAAACCATGGACCCTGATTATGCGTATGCAACTGCCATCAACAAAATCAAAGTTGTTTTGGATGAAATCAGCTTAAATAATAGAAGACCGATATCCTGCCGAGCGGGTTGCTCGGCCTGTTGTCATTCCAAAGTTGATATCGTTCCCTGGGAAGCGGAATTAATTAAGCAGCATGTGGCAGAGAACAACATAAGGTTTGACACGCGGCTCCTGGACATACAATCCGAGGCCTTGAAAGGCGAACCGGGGACTTATGAAAAGCTTCCCTTTGCCGACCGCCGCTGCATCTTTCTGGATGCTGATCAGAAGTGCTCGATCTACAGTGTAAGGCCGTTGATGTGCCGCCGGCATTTCGTGCAGAGTGATCCATCCTTCTGCAAAACCGAGGAATTCGCTCGCATTGAAATCGACGTGAATCCGGATGTGGATGCCTATCTTTCGGCTTACGTGACACACAATGCCACCGTACCCCTGCCTGCTTTCATTCAGGAACAACAAGCCAGCTTTAACAGCCACACCGAGTTAGCTGATAAGGCAAACTGAGCCAGGCCGGGGCTCTCGATGAGCCTCGCATCCCATAGCATCATCTCACCTTCACGTGATAGACTACCTGCATTCGTTTCTCACTCTTGCTTTTGCCTATCAGGGGTCTCGCGTCCATGAAGAAAATTATTCTGCTGTCAGCTTTGTTGGTGATGTCGTGCCAGCCTCGTAAGGCGAACAAGAGCACGCCCCCTTCGGATCAAACAACCACGTCCCCTGGCGCCGATAGCCCGACCCAACCAGCCGTCAACCCGAATCGCCCGCGCTCGGATGCAGCCCTGGGTAAAAGGTTGCTCGTAGGCTATTGGCATAATTTTGATAACGGCTCGGGTTTTATTCGACTCAAGGATGTGAGTCCAGCTTATGATGTCGTGGATGTGGCGTTTGCAGAAAGCGCGGATAATTCGGCCAAGATGGTTTTCACGCCTTACAAAACCACCGTTGAGGAATTCAAGCAGGATATCGCATCCCTGCAGGCCAAGGGAAAACCCGTTCTCATCTCGGTAGGGGGAGCGAATGCGATAGTTCATCTTGATACTGATGTGAAGAAAAAGAATTTTTATGATTCCATGCATGAGATCATCCGAAACTACGGATTTGATGGTATCGACATCGATCTGGAAGGCGCTTCACTTTTCCTGGATGCTGGAGATACAGACTTTAAAGCACCGAAGACGCCTGCGATTACCAATTTGATCAATGCCGTGCGTGAACTTCATACAGCTTTTGATAAGAAGCTGCTCATCACCATGGCGCCGGAAACATTTTACGTTCAGGTTGGTTTTTCAAGTTATGTTGGTCCCGCCGGCGCTTATCTGCCGGTTATTCATGCGCTGCGGGATATTTTGACTTTCATTCATGTTCAGCATTACAACACCGGCAGCGTGTCCGCTCTGGATGATAAAGCCTACAACGCCGGAACTGCTGATTTTCATGTGGCCTTGGCTGAAATGCTGATCGCTGGGTTTCCCGTCGCTCGCAATGCGGCGGCTGTCTTTCCCGGCCTCCGTCCCGATCAGGTGATCATCGGTTTACCGGCCAACGCCAGCGCCGCGGGCAGTGGCTTTACGGCGAACGCCGAGGTTCAGAAGGCGCTGACGTATCTTATCAAAGGTCAGGGATTTGGTGGCACGTATCAGCTGCGGCAGGCGGCGGGCTATCCTGAATTTCGTGGGCTCATGACCTGGTCCATCAATTGGGATGCGGCCAGCAATTCCGAGTTCTCCAAAGGGCATCGGGCATTTCTGGATACGCTCTAGAGCGCGAGAAGCGCGAGCGTCACCGCTCACGCTTCAATAAGATCACTGACAACTGCAGAAATCAGCCGGACAGAAGCTCGGATTATTGTTGCAGTTGATGTTACACCACGGCGCATCTGCCGCGCTTCCAGGCACCGGCTGGCACACCTTGAGTTTCACCCCGGCACCGGGGGTGGTTTTTTCCAAGGCTGCACTGTCACCGGTACAGCTGCAAAGGTCGATCGGGCAGAAGCTTGGATTATGATTGCAATTCAAATTGCACCACTGATTATCCGCAGCTGCTCCCGGCAGGGCTTTGCATGATTTCTTCCCAACACTGGGATCCTTGCAACCAGGAGTTCCCGCACCTGGATTGCCAGGCGCTGGAGGCGTCACCTTCCCTGGATCGACCGGAGGCTTGGGACCACTGCCGCCATTACCTGGCACAACAGCGCCGGTTCCATTCACCTCAACATCGATGACCTGATAGAACGTGGCTGCTGTGTCACCAACATCCCAAAGAGCAAGGATCACATGATAGCCCTTGCGATCGGGAACGTTGCAATCATGGGTGACATCGAAAGGCGGTCGAATCATGCCGCCGTCAACCACACAAAAAGGATTTAGATCAAAGGAATCACGACGTAAAGGTTGATTTGGATTCCAGTCCGCCTTGGTAATGTAATAACGATAGTCCCGGGTCACATGCGGAGCTGTGAAATGCTAGCTAAAGCTATTGCCTCCGGACTTGATCACGCGCTTTTTCCAGCGGCTTGCCGTCTGTTCATTGAGCGGACTCCAGCTCGCTTGGCCTCCGGCTGCAATCTGTCCATCCGCTGCGCCGCTGCCAGGGAATCCATCCGAGCCTTCGACGCTTTGCGGTTCAAACTGCACGGATCCGCAGTTGGTGTTGCCGCCCTGATTACAAAAGAAGGATCGGGATTCAGGATTATTCACGTAGCCATGGGACAACGCGGGCTGTGAAATAAGAAGTCCTATGAAGGTCAGGGCTGTGCCGAAGCCCAGGGATACGAGGAACTTGGGTTGATGCATAACGGCTCTCTTTGCTTGCTGTTGATGGTGAGAATGAACGGTTATCCATGAGATATGACCTGTTTACTGGAGATCCCAGGCGGCCATCCAGTTGGAACCCGTACCGGGCTCAAATCGAGTTGATGCGGATGACCATTGCTGGCAAAAGCCGCTATAAGGAAACCCTTTACAGCGATAGATCCTGCCATTTTTAGGCTGCAGGACCACGGTGCCATCTCCATAAGTGGAGAGTCCATTGGGGAAAACAAAATCAACAGCGGTTGATGATAGCGTCAAAGCATGGGTGTGGCATTGGGTTTCATCGGATGATGAGACCGAGCTGAGCGATTTTTCATGACTGCACCCTAAAAGGAGTAGGGCCAGCCCAAGGGACAGGACGCAGCTGATGGGAGGAAGTGTTTGCATGGTTTGCCTTTTCTTGCTGAATGAATGGGAGCATCGAAGCCCTATGCAAGATTCATCCACGCTCTCGATCCCGTTTTGCACATCGCCGCGCGCATCAGGTCACGACGACTTCTGAAGTCAGACCTGAGGCTTGACAGATTTATGGTGCAAAAGGATTAAGGCTGTCCAGAGTTTGGAGAGTGTATTTGGGTTTTTCAGAATCAGGGCTATAGCGTTGCAACAGCCTCAACTTAACTCACATGTTTCTTCAAGAAATCCACCGTTCGCGACCAAGCCAGCTTTGCTGCGTTCACGTCATATCGTGGGGTGGTATCATTGTGGAAACCGTGTTGCGCTCCCTCATACAAGTAGTGGGTGTAGTTCACTTTGTTTGCTTTGAGCGCGGCCTCATAAGCGGGCCAACCCTTCACGATGCGTTCGTCCAGGGAGGCATCGTGAATCAGCAAAGCAGCTCGAATCTTGGGAACTTCATCACTGGACGGCTGTGATCCGTAGAACGGCACTGCAGCTTGGAGATCGGATCCCATGCGAACAGCCAGGGTATTGGCGATCTTGCCACCGAAGCAAAAGCCGACGACACCAGGTTTTCCGTTGGAATCCGGACGCGCCTTTAGCCATCGAGCCGCGGCTTCGAAGTCCATTGTCATCTTATCTTCGTCCACTTTCTTAAAGAGTCCCGGCCCTTGTCTTCATCTCCCGGATACCCACCGACGGTCGTCAGCCCATCAGGCGCAAACGCGATGAATCCCTCCGTCGCCAATCGGCGGGCGACGTCTTCGATGTAGGGATTAAGGCCCCGGTTCTCATGCACCACCAACACGACTGGTAGTTTTTTGGATGTTGGGTTTGCAGGGCGCGCCAGGTGTCCGGTGATTTTCCCATTTCCTTGACGCGACTCAACAGTCACTGTTTCGGTTTGAATTCTTTTATCATTCTTGTCGACCTGGATGGCCCAAGCGTAGTTCGGGCGAAGACTTTCCCAGAGGGCGGCCATGGTGAGTCCGCCCACCGCGAACTTTTGAGCCTGCGAAAAGAATGCGCGTCGGTCCATTTCTCCGTGAACAAATTGGTCAAAAAGGTTCCAGAGCTCCTGCGGATAGTCTTGCGAGGATTTGCGGTTCGTCATGAGATCCTCCTTGAGAGGTTTACGCAAAAGGATATGATTTTCATTTCGTTCTTGTCAAAATGCAACTTACCATTTGTGCAATATCTGGCAACCATGAAGGGACTGCTGTGCAGAGCTTGTCATAATAATACCGATAGCCAAGGAAGCTAAGGAGTTCCTGGTCCTGGGTGGGTGCTGGAGGTTGGGCGGAAAAAAAGAATGGCTCTTCGATCAATGCCACTACATCCATCAAGGCTCGCGAGAGGGATCGGCTCTAGCCGTTTTTACTATCCGCTGGATCCCCCAATGGCTCAAAAAGTCCTCCCAAGATAAAAATGAAGTAGGTGGAAATAGGTTGTTTCACCCGATTTGGCAAACTTGTTAACGGTGTTTGATTCGATCTCGTCGCGACGCGATGCATAACGATATGCGATGGGATAAGAGGCTCCAGCCCAGTCGCAACCCAGGGTGAAAGATTCCCACTGCCATTGATTGCCGAGCGCAAACAAGGCATTCTGCCGACTCATGTCGCCGACGTGCAGCCTCACGTTTTCACTTTCGCTCGCTATGAAGTATTCACCCTTTAGATTGAAGTGCTCAAGTCCTGCTCTAAGGTAGAACGAATCGGCAAGAAAGCGCTTCCAATTTACGCTGATGGCAGTGCCACTGACTTCCAAGTGCGTTGTGTTGTCTACGGAATCGAGACGGTAGCCATACCATAATTCATTGGCTGAAAGACGACTCACTCGCACACTTAAAATTTCATTGGGTTCTGAGAAATACGCTGCTTCTCCACTGACTTCGAACAGATTCATGTCGCCTATTCGAAGCGAGGCGCCAGCCCACACACCCGCTTCCTGAGATTGACGGTTAAATTCAGATCGTGCTGAAGTGGGCAACGTCTGTGCCCAGACGTGCGCGCCTGTCCAAAAGCACAGGGTCAAGGCCGAATTCTGCAAGAACCTTCCCATACGAGTCTTCCCTTTCACTTGAACTTCTGAGAGTATCGAATTTTCCTGGTCCGAGACAAAAAGTTCCCATACCCCTCTTACAGGCGCTGTCTATTGTATTCTAAGTATATTACGCTATTAAGACCCTATCCAGCTCTGTTGAAAGGTTATTGAAGAAAAAAGTAAGAAGAATATGATGACCTTATCTCGAATAGGGAGGGTTCATCATGTGCCCATCAGATGCACGCCCAATGACAAAGTCTCCTCTAGCGATCGCTAAATTGGCCTTAAAAATAGGCCAAAGATCCCTTGATACATATTCGTGTCCACAATCCCGTCACGATTTTACCCAAGCTCAGCTTTTTGCGATTCTGGTCCTGAAATCTTTTTTCCGAACTGACTATCGTGGCATCGTCGCCATTTTAAATGATTTGTCCGAGCTCAGGCATGCATTGAAGCTTGATCATACTCCGCATTATTCAACGCTCTACTATGCAGGACAAAGACTCCTGAAAAAAGGGGGTTTGAAATCCTCCCGTCTTCCGTTTTCGATGAAGCAAAAAGACTCGGAATTCTCAAAGGAAAAATCGAGGGTATCGTTGATTCTACAGGAATGGACTCAAGCAATCCCAGCGGATACTATGTGCAACGAACGGGGCAAAAAAGAAGTACATGGCATCGCTATCCAAAACTTAATATCGTCTGTCTTAGCAAGACCCACCTCTGGGCAGGTATGATAGTTACGATGGGACCTACAAATGACTCGCCAGCTTTTGCACCTGCCATGCGCGAGGCTTCGCGCCATATTCATTTCGATCGCGTTTTGGCAGATGCAGCATATGATTCGGAAGCGAACCACTGTGTGTGCAGGAAGGAATTGGGCATAAAGTCGTCAGTGATTCCAGCGCGAAAACGCAACTCTCGAAAATGGCCAACGACAAAATTCAGGCGGCAGATGAAACTACATTTCCCAACGCGAATCTATAGACAACGCTGGCAGGTTGAAAGTGCAATCTCAAGACACAAGAGACGATTGGGGGTGGCTTTGATAAGCAGGAGTTGGCCAGCTCAAATAAGAGAAGCTCAGCTCAGAACATTAACACACAATTTGATGATTGTTGCCTGTCATATCAGATGATAACCTTTCAACAGAGCTGGATAGGCTCTAAGACTGTCCAGGGTTTGGAGGGCGTTCTTTTTTTTCAGAGCCATACATTGGAGGTCCAGCTTTTTTAGGGTAAAAGAGGGTGACTGTAATCCGATGGTCTTGATTCAGGATGAGGCACACCAGTTATGAAACTCGCATTCTTCGACACTCATAGTTTTGATCGCAAAGCCTTTGATGTCAGCAATAGCGCCTTTCAACACCAAATCACCTATTTCGAACCGCGTCTGACCCGAGAGACAGCTCCACTGGCGGCAGGATTTGAAGCGGTTTGCGCTTTTGTCAACGATCGCATCGATCGCGAAACGCTGCAGATCTTAAAGGAAGGGGGCGTAAAGGTGATCGCATTGCGTTCGGCCGGTTTTAACCAGGTCGATATTAAGGCGGCCTCCGAACTCGGCTTGCCCGTCCTGCGCGTCCCGGAATATTCGCCTTATGCAGTGGCTGAGCATGCCGTGGCCCTCATCCTCACCATGAATCGGCGCATCCATCGGGCTTATCACCGTGTGAAGGAGATGAACTTTTCACTTGATGGTCTGGTTGGTTTCGACCTCCACGGCAAAACCGTAGGCATTATCGGGACGGGCCGAATCGGTCGAGCGTTTGCCTCCATTATGCGAGGTTTCGGCTGTCAGGTTCTGGCCTATGATCCTTATCCGAATCAGACTCTCATCGATCAGCTGCAGGTGCGTTATGTGCCGCTGGGCGAACTCTTCACGGAATCGTCGATCATCTCCTTGCATGCGCCCCTGACACCGAAGACCCATCACATGATCGATGATGCTGCATTTCAAGCCATGCGGAAGGGTGTTGTGCTCGTGAATACCAGTCGAGGCGGGCTCGTAGAAACGGCGGCTCTGATGCGGGCTTTGAAAGCTGGCATTATCGGTTTCGCTGCTTTGGATGTGTATGAAGAGGAAGAGG
>NZ_DASQYZ010000142.1:0-3741 GCF_035638955.1 Oligoflexus sp.
AAAAAGATCCTGGCATTATTTTAAGCTTGTGCATGGCCCATGTCAGAAGAAAATTCGTTGATGCAAAGAACAGCTATTCGAATGCGGAAGAGGTCCTGGACCGCTTCGATCAGCTATATGACGTCGAAAGGGAAGCCAAAGATTTCGCTGAACTGGGTAAATCGCGTCTGGAAAAATCATCATGGATCATGAACAGTATACTTGAATGGATTAAGAATCAGGCGGGAAAATATCTGGAAAACTCACCAATCGGCAAGGCTATAACCCACACACTTGAGCATTGGGAACGCCTCAATCGATTCCTTACAGATCCGAAAATCCCATTGGATAATAACAGTGCCGAGAGATCGCAAAGACGTCCGGTCATGGGGCGCAGGAATTTTCAGGGTTTCCGCACCATCAATGGAGCGGACACTGGCATGTTCTTTTACACCATTGTCGAAACATGCAAAATAATCGGCATCTCACCAACGACATATCTTCTGGAGATGGCCCTTCGTTCCTTGAAGGGTGAAGAGTTGCTCTCGCCATACCGTTATGGGCTGGAGATTGACGCCAAGGTAAGGGCCGGGGTTGCCCTTCACGAGGCACTGGAAAATATTCAATAGGAAATTTCGAGGTTCACTCCTGAAGGCAGGCTGATCGTCAGCAAACGCTGATGCATGAAAGCCTTTGGCCTTTCTACATCCTCTTGCAACGGCACAAGCTTTGCTGCTATGAACCCTTGTTCAGTGAAGTCGCTGGCAAACTCTGCACGCGCAAATCCGCTTGAAACCCAATTTGATACAGCTGTTGCCGATATTCCAAGTGTCCTTGTTACATCGGTAACGCCAAGGCCATGGTTTCTCATCGCGGGAAGCACGGCATCTTTTAAATCCCTGGAATAGCGCCGCGATCTAGGGTTTGTGTCGGTCTTAGTGAGTTCAGAGGCGAAAGATCTTTTTATTTCTTCGAGAATCATGAACATGCTCCGTCAAAATTTTCCAGAGACATACTCGGAAAAATCTCAGCCGGCAACCACGGGGCGTACGACGAACTTACAAACAATCAACCGACAGTTCAAGCGTAGAACGCGAGGCATGGACACCATGGTAGAAGCGACTTTGGAGAGTGTTCTCGCATCCACAGCATTGAAAATTGAGCTAGGCTGGGGACTCCATCGCATCGATTCCAAGCTCTATACAAGGCATTTGGAGAAGGAGGAAAAAAACACCATAGAGAACGCGATTGAAGAAATTGGGCTGCTGAACTAATTTTTAACCCGGACGCCAATTTCTAGACGGTCCCTTCTCTCCAGGGCTATCAGGTCAAACGGTGAACCGATAAAAATCACTATCGACAAAAGCGGAGCCAACACATCTGCCATCAATGACTATAACGACGACGCCGGAGCCGATATCGAAATTCGTCAGAACAAATATTTGAACAACATTATCGGGCAGGACCATAGGCCCATCAAGCAGCTATGCAAAGCCACCTTGGGCTTTGGGAGGTTTCGAACTGCAAGGATTACAATTGGTGACTTTGAGTCGATGAGAATAATTCGAAAACGGTAGGTTAGAGCAGAGGGCAATACCTCTGCAGAGATCTTCTATTCCGTCGCTGCATGATCGTTCGACAATCGGTGCTTCCCCTCGCTCAGCTTCTGCAAACGCAACACAACCAAATAATTCAACCATATAGTCGATACAGATTATTGAAGCTCTCACAAGTGCGGGCTGCATAGATATTCCCTTGTAGCTTTGAAAGTGTGTCTGCCTAACCATGCAGGTTAAACATTAAATAAAATTCCTTACTAACCCTCTAAAAGCATTGAAACCCTTACACATCAACAGTAAGGTGCAGCCAACTAAGTGAAATGTGCTAGGGAGATAGGTATATGGAAATAGGTCCAACAAAGGCGCAAGACCAATCCACCTTAGAGGTGATGTGGGGTCAAGCTCACTTGGTAGCTGGGGTCATTGGATTCGCCGCTGCAGTTGTCGAACTTGTGAAGCCCGACATGTTTGAGATTAACTTCTGGGCCGTGCTTTGGTTTTCCTCGTACGCATTCGCACAATGGAACACTTCAAGAATCAAGAGGGGTAGAAATGTTTAATAAGCTGATTATCCTATTCGCCGCATTGGCGACCTTTAGCCAGGTTCAGGCTGGAATTATGTTGGGTATTGGAAAGTTACCTTCCACTTCAGTCCATGCAGTGGACGAGAGTTTTAAGGTGTGCAGCATCGAAGGTGAATGTGCAATATTCTTATATCGTCCTTCGGCACCATACGGTTACGTTCTTGAAGTTGTCATGAGCGAGCGTCAAGCAGCCAACTTTGCAAGTAACCTATATGGCCAAGACATGCCAGACCCTGTTACTTTTTATAGTACAAGTGACGAGCATTACCAGACACTTCTAGCAACGACTCCACAGTATGGTCCGCCTGTCGGCCCTCCAGCCGACCTACCCGAGACTGATAAAAACATCGGATGGAAGCTCATGTATTGCAACGTCTTGGGAGTTGCTGGGTGTCTTGGTGGGTCACTCAAGGCAATATTTAAGGGAGCGGACAACTGGCCTTCAGCTATGGCTGCGTGCACTGGTATGGCTAAGGCGTGTTATGAATTTAAGGAAGCATGGGACAAAGAGCGCGCCTACTACAAAGCACTCAATGACTACTACCGAAGCCAAGGGTATGGCCCTAGCGGGAAGAACACTGGAGGGGGTGGTAGTGGTTCGGATGGTCAGGGAAGTACTGGACTTGGGGACCCTGGAACTGGTGAAGGTCACATGGAGACGTGCGTAGGTGCGACCATTGGCATGGGCGGCGGACCTAAGGGTGAGTGGCTTGAAGAGTCAGAGGTTACTTGTTACCCAACTTAGTCTTTTCAAGGCCGCGAGGGCGTGCCTGAGTTTATATCTTAGCGCACGTTTGTCTGCTTTATATCCTCCTCGACAAACATCATACGCGACGGCGGCCTCAACCGCATCCCTCAACAGTGGCCAAGCCTTCTCCAGCTCGTCCTGAAATTGCGCGTGATATTTATGGCCTTCGTGCCCATCAGGTGACGAGAAATTCTCAGTGTGCCGCAAACCCACAGTGCTGGATGAAGAATAATTTCAAAGACAAAGCCCCAACAGCGTTTCACCCTAATGCATGAGCATCCGTCGTTGCAGCAGAACAAAAACCTGCCCCAGGGACTTGGCCTTGGAAGCCTTGGGAATCTTCGGGAGTGGCACGGACGGCATCATTGATGTCCAAAGTGGTGACAGATTTCATTTTGAAAGTCCTCCCTTACGGATCTGTCGTACGTCAGTCGTAAGCCCCGTTATTGCCAGACCCCATCTTAAAGGATATGTTCCGCAAAATTTTGATGAGCATATTTCCATGACACTGGATCAAATCAAAATAAAATTCAAGAACGAGCTCGAGAGCACCATTAACCCGCGATCACGGCGCTACTCTGAGGAGCTCAAAGCAGCGGTAAGATCTTCGGTTCAAGCGAATGGATACTCCAATCGCGCTCTTCAGCGAGCCAAGGTACTGGCTCGATGACAGCCCGGCGCGTCTTTCAATTTCCCTCCTGCCGCTCCTGAAGAGGGCCATCATTACAGACGTAAGCGCCCCAGCAAGTCACGGTTAGACTCCGTCCCCACCTGATCGTATCCTGCCTCATCACCCGCAGTTGGTGATCAAAATACAGTTGAATTTTGAAGCGTCCGTTTGAGTGCTTGGTAAAGATGCAAAAGCCAGCCT
>NZ_DASQYZ010000143.1:0-5657 GCF_035638955.1 Oligoflexus sp.
ATGCGTTTTGCATTTTTACCAAATGCCGAAAATGATCATCTTTTAAACCACTGTATTTTGATCACCAACTGCGGGTGATGAGGCAGGATACGATCAGGTGGGGACGGAGTCTAACCGTGACTTGCTGGGGCGCTTACGCACAAAGAACGGTTTGAGCAAAATAATGCCCACATGAGCCTTCTTGTGTTTCCAATGAATGTTAATAAGGTTCTCGATGCTCCTTCTTTTACAGAAGCAGAATTCAATCATCTAGCAAGAATCGCTGAGCACATTGCTAAGAATTCTACTGGTGAACCTGAAAATCCGGTTTTAACTAACCGCAGGGATTGCCTCTTAGCGATAGACGGTTTGAAACTTGTCGCTGCAAAAAGAAAAATCGTGTCTTTTGATGAGCCCTCATTGATCGCCGCAAAAGAAAATATAGCAGAAGCAATACGAGAGCTATGGGATGAACCATGTGTCGCAGAATATCCATTTGATCGCTCGGGGCAGAAATACGATACAATTCTAGCTAAAGTGATCGGCCATCTAGCTGTGGGAGATGAGAATGATGTTTGGATCAGAACACAGGTAGCTCGTTTAATTTGCGGTCCACGTTCGGTTGCGACATTGATTTCCAGCATTGCATCCGCCAAAGCTAGCCATAACTTTATCTTAGAAATCCTGGCCCTTGTGTTCACCTACTCAAAGGTGCAAACCGCTTGGCACAATGTGGATCGCGCAGTGAGGTATGCAAGACATGAACGCAAAACATCGTTTATTAAGTCCTTCCTATCCAAAAGTAATTTCTTCAGACTTAAGATTTTTCGTGAATACACTCTAGAAGATCGACAACGATTTTTTGAGTTTGAAGTATCACGCTTAATGGATGGCTTTATTGATGCGAACGTACCGCCTGGATGGCCATCATGGGGATTTGATCCCAACGGTTTTGAGTTCTCAAGAGGATTGGATTTTGCAGAGAGTGATCTAATCAATCTGGAAAATTTTACAGAGGCTGTGGCCTGTCTTCCTCCGATGCAGCAGTGGGACGAAAATTTTAAAAATGGCTGGATCGAATTTTGTTCTTCTGGCTTGGAAAAGATCTCAAGTCGTTTGAGCAAGGCAATAAAAGAGCATGGCGACGCCAAGGGTACGCCGTACAATCAAGACAATTGGATAATTAACGCTTTCGCAATTACATACTTTTTGCGAGACGATGTGCGCCTCAATCAGTCTTTGAAAGCGTTTTTAGAGGTTGGTGCGGACGGACACTACTGGCTGGACAATTTCGGCAGAGACTTCTTCAGAATGGGCCTGAAAGATCCAAGCAATTGGGAAAAGTTTAAAACCAAACTCGAAAAAATATTTGAGATAGCTCTCTCCACCGAACAGCTAAAACCGAGCAAACGCTCTTGGGACGCAGACGAGATTTGGTGTTCAATTGTCGGTCTTGACGACATTACCATTCAGTTTTTGCCGGCTGAGACAAAGCCGCTGGTAACAAACCTTTTACCTCTATACGAGCGTTTTATAAAAACCAGGAGCGGCTCAGACAAATGCTTAAGCCGTTTTGTCGCGCTATTATGCAAAGAAGCCGCCATGTGTATTCGAATGAAAGGGCTCGCTGTTGTAGCGCTTGAACTCAAAGGCATTGATTACTCAGATTACAGACAAGAACACTACATCTCAACGTACTCATACTTTCTGGCTACCTTATGGCGTGAGAACCGAAGTGAGCTGCGGAGTGACAACGTTGCTCTCACCAATTTCCAACAAATTTTGAACGGCCTGATCTCAGTACAAGATCCTCGGGCTTTAGAATTAGCAGCGCAAATGAGTTCGACTCGCCACTAATGGGACAAAAACTAACTACGTTTCTCTAAAACTCACAAGGCTTTTGCCCACAGCACAGATAGCCCTGGCCCACACGGTGAGATCATTGCGCGGACCCAAGTTTATTTCCAAGAGAGCAATGATCTCTATGATTTGATGCATTCGGAAGTGGTGCTCAATGCTCAGAACGGGACGATACTGCAATCAACGGCACCGACCAGCCGAAATGCGGGCGAGCGTGTTCTGAACTGGGTCGCGGTTCTCCATTTTCGCACCTGTGGTGACGTCAGTGGCGCGGCATTGGATTGGTTAGTGCGTATTCTTTGAGTCGGCATTGCAATGATGCCACCGTTTCTTTTTGTGAGCGGTTTGACAATGTGGAATCGAAGTCAGAGACGGAAGAATTCTGCACAGATAAAAGCTCAACAAAGCTCATCACTTTTGTACTTAGCTTCGCAGACGTGATCGAAGCCTTGAGAAAGAACAATATCAGCAACGGTGCCGGTTACATCGAGCACAGCGGAGAGCCTATCTCCGCCGTGCCGACGGCTGCATCGCGTCCCTGGATCAAATCGCCAATATCGTGGTTGGCAGCTAGAAAGGGATGCCTATCCCTGTTGGGACAGCTTTGATGCTCATCGGTGAGTACAGTTGGGAGTATGAAGCCATTGAGACTTGGTAGGTGTTGTAATCTAAGTCCGTTTCCTGAACTACGTGAGACTAGTCCTGCATCCCGGAAGTTCGTCCCTACAGTTTTATTAGGTGGTATAGTTCTGTATATATCTGAATTTGTTTGATTTTAGTTGTCTTTCGTGGCTGGATATCGACCGAGTTTCCATTTACTGGACTTGGCAATTGTGGCAGATGTTGTCCGGCTCATTTTATCCCCTTCCGTGCGCGCTGCGCTCATATCACTTGCACGTTCAGAGAAGGAAGAGCATCGATTGGTGACCCGATCGAGGATTATACTTTCTGTTGCCAGCGGGAAAAGTGTGGGAACGGTTGCCGCGGGCTGTGGTGTCACTTGCAAGACGGTGAGGAAATGGTGCCAGAGGTTCGCACAAAATCCTGTCGTTTCTACATTGTCTGATGCACCCCGCTGTGGTAGACCCATTCAAATTCCCAGTGATATCCGATGCCAGATCATTAAGCTGGCGTGCTCAAATCCTCTCAAACGCGATCCCCTTCGCAACGTCTGGACAATTGGATCATTGAAACAGCAACTTCAACTGGAGACTGGTTGGAACGTCAGCTCAAGTGAGATTCACCGCATCCTTTCGTTCAAGGAGATACGCCCGCATCGCGTTAAGATGTGGCTGCATAGTCCAGACCCGGATTTTTCGAGCAAGGTGAAGCGTATTTGTTCTCTTTACATAACGCCTCCCCCGAAAGCCACGGTTCTGTGTATTGATGAAAAAACAGGGATGCAGGCTCTTGAACGCAAATATCCATTGAAACATGCGGGTGTTGGGAGAGAGGGACGGAAAGAATTTGAATATGTTAGGCACGGCACGCGATCTTTGTTTGCTGCGCTCGATATAAAGACTGGAGCTATAACTGGTCACTGCTCGCCATGTCGCGGCGCAGATGATCTTCTGCTATTCATGGATCATCTGGCAAAGGTATATCCTAAAGGCCCAATCTATATTATCTGGGACAATTTAAACATCCATCACGGTGATCGCTGGAAAAAATTTAACCAACGACACTGGCAGCGATTCCGATTCGTCTACACCCCATTACATGCTTCCTGGGCGAACCAGATCGAAATCTGGTTTAGCATTCTGCAGCGCAGAGTCTTAAGGCATGGATCCTTCAAAACAGGCGATGATTTGCAAAGAAAGGTTTTGCAATTTATTCAACATTGGAATACCTACGAAGCGCATCCCTTCAAATGGTTGTTTAAAGGGAACTTCGACAATGCAAAAGCCTGTTAAAGAATGCGGAGCGATTACATGGCCGAATATTATGAATTCGAAGTTTCTCTTCGAGGAGCCAAACCACGGCTCTGGCGTCGTTTTCAGCTCAGGAAGACGGCAACTTTCCAGGATCTTCATGACGCAATTCAAGACGCCTGTGGATGGGAGGATTGTCATCTTTTTTCGTTTGCGACCTCATTCGGTCGAAATGCGGAGGAAATCGCGACAGGTATACCGCCGGGTGCAGCCTTCGATGAACCCGAAGCTCCCCCTGCAAGCAAGGTCAAACTGAAAAGCTATTTTGAGTATGAAGCTAAATGCGGATACGTCTATGACTTCGGAGATGGTTGGCAACATGACATAAAGTGTACGCCCATCGTAGCAGAGAGTCGCTTTAAGCGGCGGTTGATCGACGGCAAAGGCACCTTTCCGCCTGAGGACTGCGGTGGTTTATGGGGATTTGAGCGCTGTGTGAACGTTTTCAAAGGCAAAGAGGAAGATGAAGAAGGTCTCAAAGAATGGCTCGGCGATTGGACACCGAATAACTTCTCTCTGGCTGAAGTCAGAGAGAAATTCGACCAATAACGACCCTCGGTCTATGTCCATAAGCCGTTTACACTGGAACGAACTTCCGGGATGCAGGACTAGTTCTCAGTTTCTTTTGCCAAAGGAAGACACCCGCTACCGTAAGCGTCGTCAGAACCCAACCGCATGAAACTGACAAAAAGTCTCCAGGGCGTGCCGAAGACCATGGCCATATGAAGGGCTTCGATCCTGGTCGTAAAGCAATTCGCGGCGTATTCTCCAGTCGGAATTTCCGATCTGAGGAACCGTCCGTAGGTCCCATTGATAACGATGCGCCCAAATGATCAGGATGCTTTTTTCTTAGCACGACCTTTGCTCTTGCTGACACGGGTCACTTCAACCAAATACTGATCGAAGCCTTTCTTGTTTGCAATATCCTGGAGCAAAAGACGCACATAAGTCTCTTCATCCATCTTGAAGACTTTGGCTATTTTTTTGATTGTCTCGTAGGTGGGAAAATCCTTCCCGTTTTCAAAACCAGAAATCGCCTGCTTGCTCACACCAATTGCTTCCGCAAGCTGTGCCTGGGAAAGTTCAGCACTTTTTCTATCGGCTTTGAGCGCCTCACCAAAGGTCAACTTGCCAAAGTTCGATTCTAGAAATTTCGTTGCATCGACATTACCGCTCATATGACCAACCCTCCTAGCTGATTAGTACTCGTGTTTGTTGACTTCCTGAATCTCAATCAGCTCCAAAACACCCCTCACTTCAAATTCCTTATAAATAGCCCGATAGGAATCGCTTAACCTGATAGATCGCTGGCCTTGCCGATCCCCTTTGAGAGGCTCGTCATGCCATCCAGGAATCTTCCTAACGCTTTGCAATCCTTGATCCGTCACAGCCCTCACCCATTTTGCCAATTTCTGACCTATGTAATCTGGAACTTTCCTTAAATCTTTTTGGGCATTCCTGGTCAACTCGATTCGCAACGGCAACCTCATCGATCATTATCTAGACACCATCGACAAGTGATTACTTTACCCCCTGTGTCGGAACCGTCAAGTAATTACTTGACTTCAAAAGCACCATTCACGGGATAAAGCCCAGTTCACCGCCCATTGACGGCGGTGAACTGGGCCAGTACTAGGTAAATTCAACGGTCTGCTGCTCAAAAAGTACAACGATGACAGTTTGCAGCAGAACTCATGGAAAGTAGATCACAAGCCACAACATTCACCTTAAAACTAATTTAGTAGGATTTATAGGATCTTGAAGAATAGAAGCGGAAGATAAAATGGCGTCCCCAAGGGGATTCGAACCCCTGTTACCGCCGTGAAAGGGCGGTGTCCTGGGCCAACTAGACGATGGGGACAGGACGAGCAGATCTTTGGGAGAAGT
>NZ_DASQYZ010000144.1:0-1808 GCF_035638955.1 Oligoflexus sp.
CTTTAATCTCCATTAAACAGGATCTTCAGCGAAGTACATGGAATGGGCAGGAAACTGAGAATTTCCTGAGTGCCAGAATTCGCCTTCTGGACACTGGTCATGGCATTGCGCAGATGAGCCGCGCCTTTGAAGCGCTTCAGAAATGATGGGCTCTGCAGGAAGCTGCACAGTATAACTAAAGGGGTTGCTTGGTGAACTTTCTTTTTGTCGACGACGAACCCGAGATCCTTGAGTGGTACGTGGACCTTTTTCGATTTATGGCTCCTGAAGCAAAACTCATTATGGCAGCGGACGGCAGGGCGGCTTTGGAGAGCTGCAGGTCCACACAGTTTTCGTTGATCGTGACCGACTGCATCATGCCCAATATGGATGGAATGGAGTTCATAAGGCATTTAAGGTCCGAAGACACCTTGAGCAGGGCTGCACCCGTTATCATAGCTTCAGGGCGTGATCTCCCGGTGGATTTTATCGGAAAACATGACAATGTTCACGAAATTCAGAAGCCAATCAACGGCCAAATTTTGCTTAAATTGTCTTCAAAGCTGACAAAAATTCCCATTTTTTAGCCCTGGCATGGCACCATCCGACTGTGAAAAGCGGTCTGACCGAGGCGCAGATATTGTACGAAGAGTTTTGGAATCAGCTGTTTTTTTGCCGGAAATCCGTGCATTGAATCAGCCAGCTTGAAGTCGTCTGCCATGAATCCAAAGGCAGGAGAATACGCCGATTCCGTGAACAACACCCATGCGATAGCCTGTAGCCGTGAAATCACATTAAACCTCAGGTTTGGATTTTTTCACGATCTTCGGCCGATCTGAGGGCTGGGAACGGTGCTCGATGACAGGGCTTGCCTCCCGGGAAGCCTTGTGCTTCCCGCGAATCTCGGTCGTCCTTGCCTTAAGCCTTTCCCGCCACCGTTCGAAATCCGCCAGATATATGGGGCGGTCGGGCTCAGGTATATCCAGGGCACCCTCCTTCATCTTCGGCCACACCACTTCAAAGAACATATCGTTAAATTTTCGGATATGCCGTCGCCGGTGCATGAACTCATCCGATCCGGTCACCAGAGCATGTACATCTAAAGCCTTCAGGACCTCATCACGGGAGAGCTGAACTGCAGTTCCCGCAAATATGATGGCCCACTCAGGGTGAAGGCGCCCCGGATCCTTGAGCCGTTTGAAAAGATCGAATATCCATTCCCCATAAAGCTCTTTGAAAGTGAAGTATTCAAGCGGTGAAAAGCGGATGAACGGGAAATAGCCGAGGTTCCTGGCCTCTGCGGTGAAGTCGGGGCTTGGATCCGGGTTCATGATTTCCGCCTTAAAATCGAAAGGTCGGAATCAGGAATTTTCATCCTCTCAAAGTCATGCCTTGTTCTATCGAGGTCGGGATGCTGCCCCCCTGAGCTGCCTTGGTCGTCAGGCAAAAGATTATCCTTCATACGGATCCCCCCTTTCTTTTGCGAAGTCCCGGAAGTATCGGCTGGCTGCCATGATCATGGCCGGACGTTATTGCTTACGCCTCCAGCTGCCAAGCCAGGAATTTGATGAGTAAAAATGTGCCGCCATCCGAGGCGGCACTCAAAGGGCCTGTCACTAGAAATTCTTTTTACCGGGTTCAAATTTTGCATATCACTTCGCGTTTTTCCACAAAAAATCACGGTGCCGAACGGGTTCCAATTCAAAGGTTGATTGTTCCCAGATACAGGGCGGCTTCTGCCAGGATCTTCAAAAAATTGGCTCTTCAATATCCCACCCATTGATTGGTTTATCGATAACGTGCACATTTGCGTGCACCCTTAGCATGCC
>NZ_DASQYZ010000145.1:0-4677 GCF_035638955.1 Oligoflexus sp.
CTCCCTCCGGCAATATCGGCACTCACGATGTCGATCCCTTGAATCCCGAGCAGGGCTTTCTGGACCCAGCCTGGGGCAGTGTAAGACCTTTTGCGATTCCCAATACCACACGCTTTACTGCTCCGCCGCCTCCCTCCCTGCGCAGTCGCGAGTATGCCGCGGCTTTCGACGAAGTCAAAAAACTCGGAGGAGATGGAGTGACCACCTCCACCAAACGAACGGATGAACAGACCATTATCGGCATTTTCTGGGGTTACGATGGTGCACCAGGAATCGGAACACCTCCAAGACTTTACAATCAGGTGGCCCGTACCATCGCCGTGCAGAAGAAAAATAAAGTATCCGAAAATGCTCGTCTTCTGGCACTTGTAAATATGGCCATAGCCGATGCAGCCATTCAGTGCTGGTCAGACAAGTACAAATATATTCTATGGCGTCCTATCCGAGGCATTCGCATGGGCGATCGTGATGGAAACTCTCAAACCAACGGCAACTCGGATTGGTCGCCTTTAGGTGCTCCGACCTCCAATACCCGGAATCGGAATTTTACCCCTAACTTCCCAGCCTATACCTCGGGCCATGCTGTCCTTGGCGCGGCGGGCATGGGCATGATTCAACAGTTCTACGGTACGGATAATATCGCCTTTATATTTGTATCGGATGAGTTCAATGGCAAAACCCGCGGATCGGATGGCAATATTCGTCCCTTCATCTCAAGATCCTATAGTTCCATTACGCAAGCGATTGATGAGAATGCGGATAGCCGGATCTATCTCGGCGTCCACTGGCGGTTTGACCTGACTGAAGGCGTTCAGTCAGGACTTGGCATTGCCGAATACATTGCAGAGGCCCGGTTGAAGCCTCTGTGAATGCAGATCTGACTAAAAGAAGAGTCGCTGATTGTTGCCAAAATACCAGTAATAGCGATCCGTATTATAGCGGAGGGGTTCACGGGCCCCTCCAATGACAATAAAGCCTTCTTCGACAGGAAGACGATCACCCTCGTAAATCGCATAGCCTGGGTCGAAGATGATCAAACGGATGTTGGCCCCCTCGCATTGACTTCGAATCAAACCCCCGCACATGAAGCATTCAGACAGGTGATTGGCACGCTGCGCGAATTTTCGACGGTAGTAGTCAAGGTTGAGCGGCCCTGTCCACGATTGGGCAAATTGCTGCTCATAGGGTGTATAATTCTGGCGTCCTTGTTGAATATAATGTGAGATTAAATCGTTGCCGATAGTCTGGTCGCTTCTGGAATCGTAAGTGGTATTATCATTGAACACGTCCGAAATGTTTCCGTAGACTTCATCGACGTCATATTCAGGTATCGGTCCAACATTGCTCGCTGTGATATTAGCGACAGATTCCTGGGCATAGTCCCGCACATCGTCCTGTGTTAACGTCAATCGTTCTGCTTGAGCTTGAATGGATCGGAGAAACAAGGGGCTCACAGCCGCGCCCAGGATAAGAGAGCGCCGGTTGCAACCGTTGAGGCTGGTTTTTTCTGGCTTTTTACGCACGATATAGCAGTTTTTGATAATGGATTCAGTATTCATGTTTTCCTCCGTAAGGGCGGTGCAGGAGGGGAACAGACGAGAGCATGATTGTGAATTTATTATAAAGCGCTCAAAAAAGAATCACGGATGAAACTTTCTTCCCGAGAAATCACTTTGCAGAACCCATTCCTGGCGAGCTGGGCAGGAAGCTTGAGCTTCCTGGTCGAGTGAGGCATCACGTCCTCAAAGTTTTTCTCCCGGGAGTTGGCTGGCTTGCTTCACCCACTCTGCGAATTGCAACTCATCCAGCTCGTCCTCATGGATGTCGAGGTAACGCACTTCTTTGTGCTTGGATTCGCCGGGAGGAATGGGACGCAGCGATGTCCCTCTGAAAAAGGTGACTTTCACGTATCGCGTGAAGACATGGAACGACACGAACCAGCCTTCGCCATCGATCCCATAGAAGGGCGAATTCCATTTCACGGCCTTGTGCACGTTGGGCACGCTTCGAACGATGATCGCGTCGAGCCGTCGCCCGATGTCCTGCTTCCAGCCCGGCATCGCGGCAATGTAGGCCTGCACGGGTGCATCACCTTCGCCCTTGGCGATTTGTGGATTGCCGCCGGAAAGGAGTTTCACCGGCTTTGCCTGACCCTCGGCCTGCCTGGCTTTGGGGCCTGCCTTCGGCCGAGATTTCGTCTTGACTCCCGTCTTACGTGGTTGAGCTGCTTTTGTGGCAACCCGTTTGGCTGCCCCCTTCGTCGATTTCTTTGGCGTTTTGCTAGCCATTGCGTTCACTCCAACTGATCGATTCCTATGGAATCAACAATTTTCCCAGCATCTCGTGCTGAGAGCCAGCGAAAAAAGAAACCGCCGCGAGTCCTTGCAGGTAACCCTTGGCAGGACACGTGACCCGAACTACGAACCGCGAACCATAACGCCCCAAACCTTTCAGGGAATTGGCCTGGACAAATCGTCGTGTTGATAAAAATTCCAGCTCATCAATCTTATGTCCACTTTTGCAAGCATCTCGCCTAGGCTACAGTCGTTACAATCTCCATAGAATAAGGATTGCGAGCATGAGAAACTTTCTCGGTCTATTCAGTTGGATGGTCATCATAGCAGCAGCTTCCCCTTTGCGCGCTGAAGTCACGAGCCCCCTTCCCAACTATGCAACACCCGAAGAATTGCGTTCCGCAACAGCAGCCGACTGGGAGTTTCCAAGCTACCGGGCCAGCTTCAAGCCGACACCAGGCCTGCGTCTGCCAGCAGAATATGAACCGATGGCAGCTGTGATCATGACCTATGCAGGATACCCCCAGTTCATCCAGAGCATTGCCCGTGCCGTCGTTGACGCCGGTGCTCAGGCTTACGTGCTCGGTGGCCCTTCCTCCATTTCAGGCCTGGACAGCAGTCGTTATCGATCTCTGAATATTTCTTACAACACGATTTGGGCGCGGGACTTTGGACCTGTGGCGATCAACGAGCAAACCGGTGAGCTGGCCATCGTCGATACTGTTTACCGTCACTATGCATATCGGAAAGCCGATGATGCTGTCCCCGCGCGTATTGCTGATTTTCTCGGCATGGAAAGCTATGATGCACCCATCATTTTGGATGGCGGCAACCTTATGGTGGATCGCCGAGGTCACCTCTACATGACCGAACGCACCTATGAGTGGAACAGCCAGATGAGTCGGTCGCAGGTCGACCAGCATCTCAAAGACTATTTCGGCGTTAAACAAGTTCATGTCATCCCTTATGCCGCCAGCCGACCAGGTCAACCCGCCGATGGCACGGGGCATATCGATATGTTCGTGAAAATTCTTGATGATTGTAAAGTCCTGATCGCCAAAAGCAGCTCGCAGCCCTATGCCAGCGCTATGGAAACAGCCAATCAGTATTTCAGCAGCACAGAGTGCGCCCCCGGCCGCACATGGCAGGTTTATCGGGTGCAGGCCTATGCGAGTGGTGGCGTATGGTATACCTTTACCAACTCGCTCATCGTGAATAACAGCGTTGTCATCCCTAGCTATCAAAACTATGATTCAGCGGAAGCCCGTCGCGTCTATGCGCAAGCCCTGCCCAATCATAAGCTCGTCTTCGTCAATTCAGATGATCCCATCCGGGCCGCTGGCGCCATCCATTGCACGACCAAGGAAATCCCCGCTGTTAATGGATTCTGAGTCTGATCCTGACGCCTGCAGTGCGAAACCTGCAGGCGTTTCCTTTGGGTCAGGGTTGTGGCTGACGTCCATCGCCCTAGGCAAAGATTTCCCGTTGGATTCAAACGTTCTGGCCGATAAGGGAACCAGACGTTTGGAGTCGCCGTGCGCCTGCTTTCGACCATCATTCTATTTTTCCTGCTTGTCCGATCACCCATGGGCGAGGCGGCACCCGTATTGAAAGTGGACGCGTCCAGTGTAATGAATGCACTGCCGGCTGATCCCTATCTTGAGGTCTGGGAAGACGAATCGAAGCAGGCCAGCATCCACGATCTCTTGAAAACGCCGCCAATCTTTCGCGATTTGAGCGTGGAACCTCCCCAAGCGATGGGATATTCAAAAGCCATCTTTTGGATACGCTTTCATATTGAAAACACGAGCGATGTCGAACAGAGGATCTATCTCGAAGCCACCGACCCTCAACAGTATCTCGATTTTTTCGCTCTTGATCCCGTGACCCAGCAGATTGTGGACAGACAATCGATCGGCTCGTTCCGGCCCATATCGCAGCAGAGGTTCAAATACCGTTTCCCCGTCCTGGAAGTCATCGCGCGACCGGGTCTCCAAACATTCTACTTTCGGCTCGATGTCGTTTCGGTCACCTTCCCTTACAGTTTTTGGACCAAAGACGAACTGCTGGAGAAAGCCTCGTGGGATCGCACGGCTCTTGCGTTTTTCTTTGGCTGCTTCACAATCATGGCGCTCTACCACCTCCTGCTGGGTCTCACCACAAAACGACTCGAATATTTTCTTTATGTCGGCTATCTGATCTCATTCATCCTGCTCCAAATGTTCGTAACCGGTTCAGGGTCCCTTTACTTCGGCGACGCCTGGACTCTGCCTAATCAAGGCGTGGCCGTATGGATCACGATGACAATCATTTTCACCCTGCAATTTTCGATTAGCTTTCTGCGACTGGGGCCTGAGCGTCTGAACTTGATTCGCTGGACCCT
>NZ_DASQYZ010000146.1:0-5559 GCF_035638955.1 Oligoflexus sp.
CTGCTTTTACGGGAGGTGGAAAGTAAGTGCCCGAAGACATTCGATTCCAGATGCGATAGAGATTTCTTTTCAGATCTACTTCAAATTCTTCCATGGACTGATTCCTCTTGCAAGTTGGTACATGGACGTAGATCTGATCGGTCAGGCTCCTTTGCTCCGCCACCATTACAGCAGCTTCATCACTCTTACGAGCCTGTCCGCCCCTGTGCAGCACATCGGTACTTTTAGCCTTGCAGGTTCTCTGCTTGTGCCTTTCCCTTATACATCGATGCGACAGGTTCACGTAGTTCAACATAAAAGCCCGAGTTGGACTCACGCCATCTCTATGCCGGGCACCGTTCAGCCAATCAGCAGGCTCCCGCTGAACTTGTCCCAGGACAACGAGAACTTCCTGGTTTTGACGCCTTTTGCGCTTTTCGACACTTGAACGATGGTTCACTTTTGTTCGTCTTTCCAACTCATACATGACTTCTTTACGAAGCCTTTTCTGCAACGCTCACGACCAGGGCTCTTTACCAAGGCCGCTTGCAGTAGTTTGTAATCCGTTCCTGCAAACCGATTACGAAGGGCCTGCCTTCATCTTACATGCTGCTTTCTACGACACACTTTCGTCCAGGCGCCAGCTTTTGCCCAAAGGCCGCTTAAGGCGTCGAACAGCCTTTTCCAGCCCTGGCGTGAACTTGATGACCCAGCGGTAAATGGTGGTGTGGTCCACTTCAAGCCCGCGCTTTGCGGCCATCTCTTCAAGGTCCCTATAGCTCAGCTTATAGGAACGATACCAGCGGACATGGAGCATGATGATCTGGCGCTCAAAACAATGTCCTTTGGTGTCAAAAAGCATGAGTCGCTCTCCCAAGGTTTCCCGGAGGATACCATGGACTTACCCAGGCGCAACACTACTACTAAAGCTGCCATTCCACCAATTGCTACACAAGCAACGCCACCGGATATACACCAGTTCTTGGCCCTTGCATCTCCCGCTCCCAAAGAAGATGGGCTTAATACTCGTCTTCGCCAGATGGATCAAAAGCAGGTGATAAAAAAGCCTGCTCACTCAGAATACGGGTTGCCCTGATTACAGGTTATTACATCCCTGTACACCCGCAGTGATCAGCATGGCCAAGTTTAAAAGGTTGTGCAGCGGTTGTGCAAAAGATGGAAGTGATTGCCCTGTGACAATCACATATCGTTCAGCCCGCGATGGAGTCGCAAAAGGTTGTGAATATCCTGATGCCGACTAGTTGAAAAGCCTTTGCATTAAACCTTTACATTTCTAAGGAAACAAATGAAGACTAAATCAATCCGAAGCTATTTGACATTTTTACTTCTATCACAAATATCCGTATTCAGCTTCAGTTCTGCTTATTCGGACGACGGCAGCTGTGGCGGACGTATCCCAACAATTTTCTGCAAGGCCGGTGTCGCCTGCTACGGTGACAAATACGTGAAGGGTGACGTGATTTTGGGGTCATCGGGAAATGATCTAATTTATGCCCGATCTGCAGACATTGTATGCGGAGGGGACGGGGACGATTTGATATACGGGAGCAATACTGATGATAGTGGCAATGTCGCCATAATTAATGGTGGTCGGGGAAGTGACAAAATTTATGGCTCACGATATGGTGGTGACATAATTAATGGTGGAGAAGGTGATGATTGGATTACTGGCGCAAATAGTTCCGTGCCTTTCTCCTCACCCCTAATCCAATACAGAACGGTCATAGACGGCGGACCAGGCAATGACAGAATATCGGCAAGTCGCTACGGAAATACTGAGATTGATGGTGGTGAAGGAATTGATAGCTGCTCGTCCGGAGGCTTTGAAGCCGGGCCTGTTGCGCTAATTAATTGTGAGGCCCCAACCCCAGTCGTAACTCTACCGTCAATCCCGGACTCTTCTGCTGATCAATTTGCTATCTCATATTGCCTCGGTGAGCGGTGTTATAAAGCGGAAAGTCCTGACGCTAATTTGAATCAAAAATTGATCGAATTTGCAGAAGTAGTTGAAAAGTCCAGTTTCGATAAAACCGCTTATGAAGCAAATTTTTATATTCAAAAAGATAGATCAACGGAAAAAGTTGCAGAACTTTCACTTTCGGAGTGTACAGCAATCCCGGAGTCATGTGCAGCGGTTAATGTCAAGTTTGATGCCTCTTCAGACGGATCAAACACAGGAAAATTTGTGATAGTAATTTCCAGGCTCAGCCAAGACTCTGAGACAGCACAAAATGTTTATCTTAAAATTATCTATGCGAATGTTGATGATCTTCGCATCATCCTAAATAAGTATTGATCTGGCAAAGGAGGCTAAAAGCAGGTGATAAAAAAGCCTGCTCACTCAGAAAAAGCAGGCGTGCAGCAACGAATCAATCATTCCGCAATTCCGCAACACCAGGAGAGCCGTCTACCGTTCCACCGCCACCGGAAGAAATTCGCGTGATACGCTAATGTCGACCACACGGCAACGCCATCAACAGAGCCTGCGATCTTGCTAGGATTTTCCCTGAATGCGCAGACAAATCAGGTGCAAACGCCTCTGGCCTTAAGGCTTTCAATGAAGAACATTCCACTGACATTGAGCTCCGGCAGGTGAAGTATCTTAATAATATCATCGAGCAGGACCACAGGCGGGGGAGGCAAAGGACAAGGCCCATGCTGGGCTTCAAAACCTTCATGTTGGCAGCGAAAACCATCGCCGGCATTGAGATGATGGCCATGATCAAAAAAGGCCAGCTTGATATCCAGGGGTCCACTCCATTTGAGCAGTTTTACACCCTTGCAGGATAACCTTGTCCGGGGAATGATCCCTTCAGAAACTCACTTCAACCTTGGAAATGTTTGCGACAGAGCCCTATCAACCTTCAAAACTCCGCTCCCGACCTGCTCGACAGCCAGTCCAGCCGGTAATCAAGTCACCTCCTGAACACTTTCCTCGAAGCCTGCTCCTCAAACCTATTGGATTCGCCTTGCGCGAGGCTTTCAGCCCTGAAAATCAGTCTTCCTGCACACTTAAGAATCATTCAAAATGACGGAAAATTTTATAACAAGGCCGTTCAAATCTGGTCAGCATGCAAATTCCCAAAAGGCTTACGGTGATGAAAGAGCATTGCACTATGGTTTCTTTTTTCAGCGGAATGTAAAGAGGCGTTCAAGCATATCTCACGAAAGCATTGTAAAACCGGATTGTAGCCGGAAACTGGCAGTATCTCCATGAGAGGCAAGGGCTTGAGCTTCAGGCTACCGAATGAAAGCAGGGAGATACAATGCATAATGGCATGAATCTGTTTTTAAAAGGTGAAAAAGTCATAATCAATTGAAGAAGCGGAACTGTGCGTCAAGGACTGCGGCCAGCCAATGGGCTGTCTCAAAGCTTATCGCTTTCGCGGCTTTGCAATGCGCTGTTTTTATCACGTCTACAGCTTCGGGTAAAACTTCAGCTGAGATCTTCTATTCCACTGCGGCATGAGTGGGCCCCATGGGTTAGGCAATTTCCCGCCTATGGTTTGCGGGTGCAATAAAACCGAAAAGGGAGGGCAGGATGAATCCCCAAAACCAGGCGACGTCGATTTTGCTTGAGCACACTGAAGACCCCATTCGCCGGGAACGACAACTTGATGTTCTGCGTATGGCGTCAGTCAACCTTGAGAAGAGTACAGGGTTCGTGGACGGACTTGGAGAAATACTGGGTTCGCTGGAAAGGCACTGTGATTTGGTTCTTGGCCGCATCAATTTCCTCGATGGAGTGATCGACATCGGAAAAGAGATTCGGGCACCTGGTGGAGAAAAGCCAATCGATCCTCAGGTTGAGGAAGCGATCTTGATGGCTACCCAGGATGTACTGCGGAACTGGCGACCGAAGATGGTGCCTGTGCCAAATTTCGAAAGGTCCCGTTTTCATAGTACCTACGAAGTCGCACGTGGTGCCCAGCTTTATGTCCTCAGTCATCACATTAAATTCAACGAACGAAAAATAGGAACTCTCACTGTCGTAAAAGTCTCTTACGGCAGCTTCGAACCCAAGACAGAGCAGGCTTTCCTCTCCGCCCTGACTTCCATGATCGCCCAGTCGGGTATGATCAATCGCTTCTTTCGCGATCAGCAGCACGAGACAGCCGCTCCGCAGCCGACCAATAGGACTCTCGATAAGGTGAAATACGATCGTTCGCCGATCATAGGCAACTCAAAGGCCATGCTCCGTGTGTTAAAGTTGATGCATCAGGTGGCGGATACCGACACCACGACCCTTCTCCTGGGTGAAAGCGGTGTGGGTAAGGAGCTGATCGCGGATGTCCTGCATCGCAACAGCGCGCGGCGCGGCAAGCCTTTCATCAAGGTGAACTGCGCAGCCCTTCCCGGGCCGTTCCTGGAAAGCGAACTCTTCGGTCATGAGCCCGGTGCTATCACCGGTGCGCCTACCCAGAAGAAAGGTCGTTTCGAACTGGCCAATGGTGGTACGATTTTCCTCGATGACATTGGTGATCTGTCCTTGGCGACTCAAAGCAAATTGCTGCGTGTGCTTCAGCAGCGGGAATTTGAACGTCTCGGTGGTATCTCGACCATCAAGTGTGATGTCCGGGTCATTGCGGCAACCAATCACAATCTCGAAGAAATGATCGAGACCAGTCAGTTCAGTCAGGATCTATACTATCGTTTGAATGTATTCCCTATCCATGTTCCAGCTTTGCGTGAGCGGACGACGGATGTCATGCCGCTGACCGATTTCTTCATCGAGAAATACTGCATGATGCATAACAAAAATATCCGTCGTATTTCGACGGCAGCCATCGATATGCTTACCAGCTATCACTGGCCAGGGAACATCCGGGAACTGGAAAACTGCATGGAACGGGCCGTCCTTCAGAGCAACGAAGGCGTAATCCGCGGACATCACCTTCCACCCAGCCTTCAGATCGCCGAAAGCTCGGGCGTGAAGACCGGCAACAATCTGAAAACGACCCTGGAGTCGATGGAACGTGAATTGATCCTGGATTCGCTTAGGGCCAGCAAGGGCAATATGGCGAAAGCGGCCCGTGACCTGGGTCTGACTGAACGTGTAATGAGCCTGCGAGCCCAAAAATACAGCCTTGATCCTCGCAAGTTCCGCAAACAGAATTCCTGATTTTTCAGCACGCTTTGGAAGTTGCGGCAGGGGAAAATGGGAAAAGAGGTCATTGAAAATCCGGGTCAGTAATCAATGCGATAAACGGGGTTTTTTTCGTGATCCTTTCGCCTTTTGCTATATTTCGGTCGGGTAAAAGGAGTGCCTTGGGACACTCCAATCCCCACGGAACCCATCGTGCAGATTTCCCGCAATGGGCTCTTCAATCATTGATTCACGACTCACCAAGTGCTTTGAATTCCTGTAGTGTGGTCAACCTCAAGCCCACGTTCCCTGGCCATCTCTTCAAGGTCCCTATAGCTCAGCTTATAGGAAAGATACCAGCGGACATGAAGCATGATGATCTGGCGCTCAAAACAATGTCCTTTGGTGTCAAAAAGCATGAGCCGCCCTCCCAAGGTTTCCCGGAGAATACCACGGGCTTACCCAGGCGCAAC
>NZ_DASQYZ010000147.1:0-5450 GCF_035638955.1 Oligoflexus sp.
CAACAACCCTTGCAAGTTCAGGATCGCCTCCTGACTCCAATTCCTCGATGTCTTCGAAGATCTCAATCAGATACATCCCAAAATCGAGCGGCAGCTCTGGATTAAGGCGATCGTAATACTTCGTCAACCGGGCTTCTTCGCGATTAAGTTCTTCGAGTGGACTTGTAAGCCAAGTGAAGCTGCTGGCACTGGACTTAAAATTGTTCACGATTTGCTGTAAGCAGGCTTGGATCGCGGGGCTGAGTATGTCTTGGGAGGCAGGCAATCTCGACTCGCCAATGATCAGGTCGGAGTCCGGACTCGAGCTGCCCGGGGCTTCGCCTGTTTTAATTTGCTTCGTCTTTGAAGAGCACGTTTCTTCATCATCATTAAAAAATTCCACGAATATCCTTTCGCGCGGTCAGAAGGCGACGGCACTTTTTGTTTTTTACGGGAAAACGCGATTATGAGGTGGATCTTAAATCTTGGCTTGTCATGTGGGGGTGGAGCGAGGCATAACCAGATCTACCACGATTCTGACTGTCTCTTCCAAAGCTGAGGGCTTACAAGGCCCAACGCTTTGACCCTTCGGGGTCCTCCATAAGTCTGACGTATACTTTCATACTTCACTCCTCACAATTGGAGTGCACTCTCAAGATCTACCATAAAATAGTAATACAGGGAACGCCACTGTCAAAGCTCAGAATGAGTCTCATATCGAACGACCGTTCATCTCCTGAACATAAAAATTCGTCCTCGGGACTTGCGCAAAAGAAACTCCCACTGTCTCGATCACTGCCTAACTTTCAAAGTAGTATGGATTAACCTTCAAAGTCAGAGCACCACTAAAGGCATGCTGTTCGCGGAAACCTGCCATTGCCCGAACGGAAAGTTTGTTTGCGTCTTATCTTGCGATGACAATGGATATTTCAAACACATGCTGTTAAGAGGCGATATTCAATCAATCACATTCCGATTCACGATGGAAAAGGAATACGATCAAGCGAATTGCCCTTGCTTTTACGCCCTTGAGATTGCCTGAATTTCCATATCGGTTTATACCAGCAGAGAATTCAAGATTTTGTTCGTATTCGTAGTCAGCGACGCAGCCGGTAGAGATTTTGGGTGTCTTTTTCAGTTCTATCGTCACCGATCCACCAGCTTTCGCCTGTCACGCGCAGCGCTTCCGGATTTTTAATCTCAGCCGGCAGGCTGAGCCTTTCCAGGACCTGAACGCCTTCGCCTGGATCAAGGCGGGGAATGATGCTGATCGCACGACAGCTTTGGCTTAGGACGAGCAGTCTTCGCGAAGTATCGGCAGCAAGGTCACTGATATCGCATTTGCTGTGCCCCGCCAGGAACCAGGTCGCCAATGCCTTATAGTCGGCGTGCATGCCCTCGCCAGCCGGCAGGGCAAAGGGTTCATCCACTGGCAGCAATGTCTCTGCATTGACACCCAGCGCAATGTGATCAGCTGGACCGTACTCGACCAGAGCCATAGGGTGCTGCTCCTTGGCGATCAAAAAATGACCTTTTTTCAGCAACAGAAGTCCCTCGCCAAGTGCATTGTTTCGCAGCTTCTGACTACCCCGTGATATTTGATCCGGGAAACTGTTGGCAAAATCAAAATGTAGAGCCTTTTCCACGCGTCTAAGATCGGGGGCAAGCACGATAACACTCTGGCTGTGCTCTTGCAGGACGAAGACGCGCCCGCTGGCATCGATGCTCAGTGCCTCCCAGTTGCTCGTGAGCTTTTTGATCTGCTGTTTGCAGTCGTCATAGTTCTCGTATCGGCAGAGTGAAAACTGTTGCAACAGAGGCTCCCGAAAGGAAACAGGAGTCATTGTGCCGTCGCTGGGCTTGAAGCGCAGGAGCTCAGCCTGTCGGTCACTGACGAGCATATACTCAGGTGGATTGGAACCCGGCAGCTGGGCCAGACCTGAGACCTCCGTCAGTGGAAGTGCAAAACGCTCTTCAATTTCGAGATCCTGTTCCGACAAAGCAAAGCCATTGTTGTTATGATAAAAAAAGGAAAAGCCGAACAGACCAAAGAGCATCGCCACTAGCTGGCGCAGCAGACGACGGCGGTATTTTTTTCTATCCCAATGCATCATAATGAATCTTCTCTACGCCTGCTGTTAAACACCAAGGCGCTCGTTAGGGTAAAAGATGTGGAAGCTGGCTCCTTGATCCAATAAAGCCAGAGCCTCGGCAACGCGACTGTGGTTCTCCTGAGTGATCTTCGGCGTGTTGAAGACGTAGGAGGTGATCCCGTCGTAGGTGCGGGAGCTGATAAAGTCGGCTTGAACATTAAGGTTGTTAAAGGTCTGCCACAGATCATTGATGGAATTACTATTCTTGGTATTGAAGGTAATCACAGCCAGGCGGTACTTTCCTCGTCCGCTGGTGCCCCACATATTGCGGACTAGAGTAAACCCGAAGAGCAGCAGCATCAGAGTTGCGCCAATGATAAAGTTCATGGTGGCACAGGAAATGGCGACAGACAGAGCAATCACGATAAAGGTAATATCTTCAGGCCGTTTGACAGGCGTCCGAAAGCGAACGAAAGATAGCGAACCTAGCAATCCAAGCGAGAGAATGACAGAGGACTGGATAATCCAGAAAGTCGCTGTCAGTGCAGGTATCAGCAGTACCAGGCTCCTTGCCAAACTGCCGTCCTGGGGCTCATTGTCCCGAAAATAGAACTTATAAAGCTGCATAGTCAAGACGCCAAAGGCCATCGATATCGCCATGCAGAGAATGAAGTTTTGCACGTCCCCCATCGACCCTGCCTCGGCGGCTTCACCCAAATTGTCCAAAAAATTCTGCAACATTTTCCACTCCGAATGGTAACTCAACTCAAGTTCAGCAAGATCAAGAAAACCTAAACTATTGCAATCTGTCCTGTTGTCAGGACATTGATACCCATAAAAAACTTGGAATAGGAGACCTGCGGTAACTGAACCAGACCAAGCAGGGGTAGGTAGGGTCTCGGATCCGCAGTTTTGATCTCCAGCACGTGATGTGGCAACATCATATAATTGCAGCGCACATCAATACCGTTGGAAAACCCCATGATTTCAACCCGTGTGTCCAGCGTCAGCCTGTAGTCATTCAGCCGATAGCGACGCCGATGATATCGAACACGCACGACCGGCATGAGCATTCCATAATGCCCAGCCAAGGATATCATGTCCGGGAATGTCGATGACGACGCCGCAACTGGCTCGAGTTCGTGGACATAAGGAGCGAATTTACCGGTGAGATTGATAGGCTTGATCTTATCCTTCATCTTTCGCACCGTTGCGAGGTGTTTGTCTTTCACCTGCAGTTGATGAAAGCTGCCATCACCATAACCGCGAATTCTAAACTTCCGCTTTCGGGCCTCACCATTCAAACATTGCCCGTAAAAGTGCAGATCCGGGGTGTCAAAATAAATCGAATCGACGATACCACTGGGAAAAGGATCGCTGCCCTTGTGCAAAGACTCAAGGACGTCGATGACATAATCGAGTTTGTCGTCCAGGACGAGAAACTTATATTCATTATATGGGAAACTCACAACATCCAAAGGCGACTCCATAAATACAGCTGAAACACGTTAAGCAAACTCTATTCCAGTGCCTGGATCCGAGTTATGATCTGTTAAACCGCTGGGTTAACTGGGCAGCGGGGAAGGTGGATTGATACTGGCCGTGTCGATTGTCGAGATTTAGACAAAAGCTGGCGGAATCACCGATCCTGCTCTACTTTCAAGTCAGCCAGAATTTTGTTCAACCAATCGCCAAAAATTAACTGCAGCTCCTCAACTTCATGATCAAGGCTTTTCCCAGCAAGGAAGGGATCTGAGTCATAGGCTTCGCGTATCAAGCTCTTTTGCTCCTCCAAAAAAGTCGACATGGCTCCGGCGGGGAATGATACCGTGAGAAGTTCGTGCATGATGTCGAGGTACTGTTTGCGTTGGGCGGGATTGCGAAAGATTTTTTCGCTCAAGGCATTGCGGCCATAGACTGTCTTTCCCGCGGTAAATTGCATGGTGTCCGGTTTATATATCTGGTCCACGTCCCAGGCCACGAACCGGAAGCGTCGGCTCGCTTCTTCTTGATAAAGATAATAATTATTATAAAAGCCATCCCAATGATTAAGGACAACTGCGCCTGCAAGGTAGCGTAAATAATTGTCAATATCAAGAGCCGCCTCCAGGTCTTTAGCATTCGCGGTGCTGTCAGGCTCATGAACCAGGGTGATCAAATGCTTGAGATCCGCAAACTCCTTATTGCCGATTTCTATTTTGTAGCCGACCTCAAGATCATTGTAAGAACTTCCTTCAAAACCAGCGAACCCCAGCCGACCGAAACGTGCCTTATAGAGCGACGCAGCTTTTTGGCCATGATCCTCGAGGAAACTTCCTGTGATTTTGTCGACCTGAAAATAAAGGCCTTGATAATGACCATTCAGGTAAAGTGCCACAGGCTCAATCCCTGGTGTTAAAATGCCAAGGGACTTAAAAACTTGATAACCGAGCAGTGAGCGCAGAGCCGAGGTATCAAACGCCTGAGCGCTGAGTCGAACCTTGCCATGTCCCTGAATCAGGAAGTCGCCTTTGAGATGCAGTTCGTAGCTGCGCTTGGGATGCAGAACCGTCGAGTTGCCTGTGTGGAAGATAGACCCCAATTTGTACTCACCATTGTAATGGACTTCAACCGGAACCGGGGTGTCCTCAAATGTACTGCTGTAGAGCTCGCTAAGATCCTCAGCGCTGATCCAAAGATCATAGGTATTAAGTCCAAAGCCAGGAGGGGCCTTGATCGATTTCTCACACGCAAAGGCCCACCAAATTGATATGGTAAAAGTGAGCAACCGGTTCATCATATCTCCTGCCTCAATTCAATCTGAGCCTGGCTTCTTTCATAGCTCCAGTCACGTCGCACAAGAGGATTCTGCATCCCGGTCAATTCCAGGTTGAAAGCAATGCGGGTTTTCTTGAAATAATAGTTGATGCCGGAAACAAGCTGGGCACTGCGATCCAAGGGATTCCTGGTATCATTCTGCAGTAGGCTGGTGGAGGCGAGAAGTTGCCAGCCCGATCGACGCGACTCATCGAAATCAAACGTGTAACCGGTCTTCATCCCCGAAAAATAAACCGCGCGGCCATTGGCATAAAGATGGGCCATCTCTGTTTTATACGGATCAACGCCATTCACCCATTCAGCTTCGAAGGCATGCGAACCACTCTCGGCCCAGGTTGAAAGCATCAGAGCCCCTATCCACTGCTCCCGATCATAAATTTGCTTATTGCGCTGCACCAAGAGTCCGGCATTGAAGAAAGGAAGTCCTTCACCAGGGTCAGCAGATTTTTGCATACGGATATTATAATTGTTGGAAGTTGGCAGGCCGAGCGCCACCTCGAAATTCGGAGCCGGTGCGCCTTTCTGCTCGCTTTGACTGAAGAGGCGAATCTGGGTTTCGCG
>NZ_DASQYZ010000148.1:0-23618 GCF_035638955.1 Oligoflexus sp.
GATAAATTTTTCACGCATGTGCTGCAGCGGAAGAGCCAGGACCTTATGGTGCTCGGCAGCAAGCTGATGCAGGAGCCACGGCAGCAGCTGGAGCAGGCTGGTATTGTTTACGGTGGACTCACCATTCAGGATGACTATGTAGACTGGTCCGAGGTCAAGCTGGAAGCCCTGCGACCCATCATGATTCATGCCTTCACGAACAGTATCGATCACGGCTTTATCAGGCCCAAAAATAAGCAAGCCAAGGGTCACAAAGCCTGCTTCAAGATCTCGGCACGATCCAAGGAAGGTTCCATGGTCATCGAGTTTCGTGACAATGGAGCCGGCATCGCCTGGGACCTCGTTCGGGAAAAAGCGATCGAGCGCGGTTGGAAGACGAGCCATCCCCAGGACCTGGGTGACTTTCTATTCCAGGATGGGGCCTCCACGGCTCAAGATGTGAGCCTTCTGAGTGGTCGAGGGGTCGGCTTAGCTGCGATTCGATTTGCGTGCCAATCCCTGCAGGGGCGGGCCCGCATTCACGATAATGACCAAGGACCGGGCACTCTGCTGACGGTCGAGATCCCTGAATCATCATGGAAGCCCATGATGAGCCGCAGCGCCTAAATCCGACCGTGACCTCTTCCAAAATCAACGGTGTCGACTTGAAGTTTTCCTGGCCCTGTGAGATGGGAAAGGTGGCTCATGCAATGCTCGATACTTAAAAATATGTAAATCCCTTGTGACGAGGCGGCTCGATGAAGGCACGTGGTCTGTTGTTTCCCCTTCTTATCCTGACTCATCAAGCCCTTCAGGCCAAAACGTTGGAGCAGGATTATCCTTATCTGGAGACTCTTTACAAGGACCTCCATCAGAGTCCCGAACTTTCTCTGCAGGAGAAAGCCACAGCGCAGAGGATGGCTCAGGAACTGAAGAGTCTCGGCTTTGAGGTCACAGCCAATGTCGGTGGATTTGGCGTTGTCGGTATTTTCAAAAATGGCCCAGGCCCTACCGTATTGATCCGTACTGATACCGACGGTTTGCCGATTAAAGAAGACACCGGCCAGGCGTATGCGAGTAAGAAATCCATGAAAGATCGCGAGGGCAACCTCCAGCCTGTCATGCATGCCTGTGGACACGATATTCATATGACCGTTTTTAGCGGCACGGCACGGCAGCTGATCGATCAAAAAAGCAACTGGCATGGAACGCTCGTGATGATTGCCCAACCCGCCGAGGAAACGGGAATGGGCGCACGGGCTATGCTCAACGCTGGGCTTTTCAAGAAGTTTCCACGGCCCGATTATAATCTGGCCCTGCATGTGTCGGCAGAACTTCAAGCCGGCGATGTGGGTTTTACCAGCGGTTATGCATTGGCCAATGTCGACTCGGTGGATATCAAAATTCGCGGCGAAGGCGGCCATGGCGCGTATCCGCATATGACCAAGGATCCTATCGTGCTGGCGGCCCAGTTGATCCAATCGTTGCAAACCATTGTCAGCCGGGAAATTGCCCCTATTGAGCCGGCCGTGGTCACCGTCGGTTCCATTCATGGCGGCAGCAAGCACAACATCATTGCCGATGACGTGAACCTTCAGCTGACGCTCCGCTCGTATTCACCTGAGGTTCGCGACCAGACCATTGCGGCCATCAAGCGCATGGCCCGTGGCCTGGCTACGGCTGCAGGGTTGCCTGAAGAAAAGTTTCCCATCGTGACGATTCAGGATGAGTTCACGCCATCGGTCTTCAACCATCCGGACCTGACCCAACGCATGACAGCTGTTGCTAAAAAAATCGTGGGCGAGTCGCACGTTAAAGAGGTGCGTCCGACCATGGGAGGTGAGGATTTTGGTCAGTACGGTCGCGTGGAACCCAAAATTCCAAGTCTCATCTACTGGCTGGGAAGCGTGGATCCGGAAACCCATAAGAAGACTCTGGCGGCTGGCAAGAAACTTCCCAGTCTTCATTCAGCGCAGTTCATTCCTTTGCCGGAGCCGACCATTAAAACAGGGGTGAAAATGATGACGGCAGCGGCACTGGACCTTTTGAACGGGCCTGAGTCGGCACAACGCAAATAACGAGACGGTTCACTTCAATCGATAAGCGAGGACGCATGATTTCCAAACTTCGTCAGACTCTGTTTATGGTATCACTGCTCGGCAACGCTCTCCTGGCGAATACAGGACGTGCTGCAGATGCAGCTTTTCCTACCAAGCCTGTAACCATGATCGTGCCGTTTGCAGCAGGGGGACCGACTGATACTGTGGCGCGACTGATCGCGCAGGCGATGAGTGTTGAACTCAAGCAAACGGTTGTCATAGAAAATGTCGGGGGTGCCGGTGGGACGTTAGGCGCCGGTCGTGTGGCCCGAGCCGCAGCCGATGGCTATACCATCCTCTTGCATCATATCGGTCAAGCGACGTCCCCTACCCTTTATCGCAATAAACTCCCTTATAAAGTCGAGGATTTTGAAGCGATCGGGCTCGTGACGGCGGTTCCGATGACAATCGTCGCGCGGAAAGATTTTCCGCCCAAGGATCTCAAGGAATTGATCGACTATGCGAAGAAAAATAAGGATAAAGTCACCTATGCGAATGCTGGGCTAGGCTCCGCTTCGCATCTCTGCGGCATGCTGCTCATGAAAGCCATGGACACAGTTTTGACCACCGTTCCTTACAAAGGCACCGGCCCGGCGATGAATGACCTGCTGGGTGGACAGGTTGATTTCATGTGCGACCAGACCACCAATACCACCAGCCAGATCAAGGCGGGAAAAATTAAAGGCTACGCCGTGACCAGCAAAAAAGCGATAGCCTCGTTGCCCCAGCTTCCCACCGCAGCCGATAGCGGTCTGCCTGGATTTGAAATCTCTGTGTGGCATGCTCTCTATGCTCCGAAAAGCACGCCCCCGGCTGCGGTCAATCGACTGAACCAGGCATTGAAGGTGGCTTTAAAAGACAAGATAGTCATCAGCCGTTTCGCTGAACTGGGAACCGAGCCTGAACCTGAGGAACGGGTGAAACCCGAAGTCCTGAAAGCCTATCTCAAGGATGAACTCACCCGCTGGGATGGGGTGATTAAGAAAGCTGGTCAGTTCGCCGACTAAAACGGAGCATCCCGCATGATCCTGCGCATCGCCGGTCCCAAGGAATTCTGGGCTGGAATGATTTATCTCGCGGTTGGCGGCTGTGCCATTCTTCTGGCCCGAAACTATGAGATGGGAACCGCGACTCGCATGGGTCCAGCCTATTTTCCAACGGTTCTGGGTTGGTTGCTGATGGGCATTGGTCTGCTTGCCCTCGCTCGTGGCATCCGAGTTCATGGTCCCGCCATAGGGGCTATCGCCTTCCGACCGCTCATTATTACAATTGGTGCCACTCTGCTCTTTGCTGGAACTTTACGCGGCTTGGGCTTGGCCCTGGCTTTGCCTGTTTATGTGGTCCTGACGTCAATGGCCAGCTCGCGATTTCGCCTCCAGCCTACCCTGATCCTGGCCTTGGTGCTGACCCTCTTCTGCAGTCTGGTCTTCATTAAGGGGCTTAATATTCCGCTTCCCCTTTTGGGGTCGTGGGTTGCAGATTTCAGTGGAGAGTCAGGCTCATGATGGACCTCATCGGGCATATCGGTTTAGGGTTGGAGACAGCCTTGACCCTGACCAACCTTCTCTACTGTCTGGCCGGAGTTTTTGTCGGAACATTGATCGGTGTTTTACCCGGCCTTGGGCCGACGGCAACCATTGCGATGCTGCTTCCACTCACCTTCGGTCTGCCATCAGCATCGGCTCTCATCATGCTCGCAGGGATCTACTACGGTTCGCAGTATGGAGGTTCCACGACGGCGATTCTCTTGAATTTGCCCGGTGAAGCTTCGTCAGTTGTCACGGTCCTCGATGGTTATCAGATGGCGCGAGCGGGAAAAGCCGGAGCTGCGCTTTCAGCGGCCGCCATTGCTTCGTTTGTGGCCGGCACACTGGCTACCATATTGATTGCCCTGTTTGCACCGCCTTTGGCCGAAGTCGCGCTCCGCTTTGGACCGGCTGAATATTTTTCTCTCATGGTGTTTGGCCTGGTGGCTGCCATCGTCCTGGCTCAGGGTTCCTTGCTCCATGCTTTCGGGATGGTCACGATTGGGCTTTTATTAGGTCTGCTGGGCACCGATACCAACTCTGGTGTCGCGCGCTTTACCTTTGATCTGCCGGAACTCGCCGATGGAATCAGTTTTGTAATCGTCGCGATGGGCATTTTTGGTTTGGGCGAGATTCTTCGTAATCTTGAAAACGAATCGGGCGAGGATGTGACCGTAAGTAAAGTCACGAGTCTTCTGCTCACGCGTGAGGAATGGAAACGGATCGCCCTACCCATCCTGCGCGGTACGGCGCTGGGCTCCGTCCTGGGGATCCTGCCTGGCAGCGGTTCGATCCTGGGATCGTTTGCAGCATATTCCCTTGAAAAGAAAGTTTCGAAGAACGGGAGCGAATTCGGCAAAGGTGCGATTGAAGGTGTGGCGGCCCCTGAAGCAGCGAACAACGCAGGAGCCCAGACGTCCTTTATCCCCATGTTGACCCTGGGCATCCCATCCAATCCTGTGATGGCGCTTATGATCGGCGCTATGATCATGCAGGGCATTCAGCCTGGCCCTGCGGTTATCACCGAACAGCCTGCACTGTTTTGGGGCTTGATTGCTTCCATGTGGATTGGGAACCTTTTTCTTATCATCCTGAATCTGCCGCTCATTGGGCTCTGGGTTCGCCTTCTGCGGGTGCCGTACCCCATTCTTTACCCCGTGATTCTAACGTTCTGTGCGATTGGAATTTTCAGTTTGAATGGCAGTACCTTCGATCTCTTCCTGATGCCGCTGTTTGCTTTGTTCGGCTACATTCTCATCAAACTCGGCTGTGAACCGGCACCGCTTCTTCTGGGTTATATCATTGGACCCATGATGGAGGAATACTTGCGTCGGGCCTTGCTTTTGGCGCGAGGCGATGGGAGCGTCTTTATCACACGCCCTCTCAGTGCATGCCTGCTGGGTTTGGCTCTGTTGACTTTGATATTTGTGCTACTCCCTTCCATTCGACGCAAGCGGGATGAGGCCTTGCAAGAGGAAGGTTGAAGCTGATGAACATATGAAGAAGGCCGCGGTCCGAATCGACGAGCCGCGGCTTTATTTATTTATCGGCAGGGAAAATCCTTGCAGGTATTCAATAGGCTGAGGGCTTGCTGCAGAGACTTTGTCAGTTTTTCATCGCGGCTCAAGGTCAGAAGCCGGCGTAACTTGGCCTCCTGGAGACGGCCCCAGGGACGCATATCAAAACGCGTGATTTTATCCAAAGCTTTGGTCATCGCGGTCAAGGATTGGATTTCCTCCTGCCTTGTCATCACTTCGATGCGGCCAACGAGCGTACGAACCGTGTCCTTGGGCTCGGGTTTGACGGAAAGTGGCAGAAGTCTATCGGTCCAGGTCCGCGGCAACACATAAAGCACCCTCAGTCCTGGCGTCAGAAAATAACTATGTTCCCAGGTCTTGACCATCGACAGCGCTTCTTTTTTATAGAGTCCTGACTCTTCCAGAGAACTTTGCACCAGCCTTTGAGCCGTTTTAAGATACGTGTCCCGCTCCAAATTTGCGGTTGGAACCCCAGGGAGACTTCGCTCGCCAGCAATCGGTCCTAAAGCCTGTACGAAACCCTTTTGGCCATCAAAACCCAGCAGGAATGCGGCGGGCACTTTTTCATGCGAACCATTGATAATGCGCAACTGGCCACTGGGGTCCGATTCCACGCGGAAAGGTGTATCGAACTGAGCCAGGCCGCGATAGAAAATGAAGCGTTCGGTGCTTGAGCCTACGGTCAAGGCATTCGCGTCGACATCACGGGCATAAAGCCAGCTATTGCCGTCCTCCACCTGATGACTCAGAGCCTCATTTTGACCTTTGATGTCAACCTGCCAGGTCATGGAACCTTGCGCAACAGCATCGACCTGACCAATTTTGGGAGCAAAGGCGGCTGCGGCCGGGAACCACTGCGTTATCAATCCATTTGGAAACTGAACCGTCACATCCGCTTTTTGGCCTTCACCTCCGTAAAAATAGATAACCGGTGTTTCCATTTTCTGGGTCACGGCAAGAGCGGATTTCGGCTCAGGCATGAAATCAGCGCATTTGGCATCGCCGTGAGCCAGGCCATCCCCGCAGCGACCCTCCACGAATGAAGGGAGACGTTCCTCTTCATGATGCATGCCTTCCTGATTTCTACCATCTGCGCCCTGGAGTGATGTGAACGTCCCCCACTCATGAACCACAAACATATCGCTTCGATCATCTGCGCGCACGACGCCCTGGCTAATCGCTAAAGCTGCCGACAGAGTGATGACTTTCTGAAATGACTGCGACATAAAAATTCCTTTCCTGTGTTTTAGATTCCCACAACGGAGACGATGGTCTTGCGAAATTGCTGCATGAATCAACAGCCTGGGACAAAAGAGCCCTAGGACATTTACTCATGAGTCAGCTTGATGAGGATTTGAAGAATCAGGTGAAGAAGGGCCGGTCTTCGCTTTCGCGCGCATAAGCTTCCTGTTCAAAAGGAATCATGCGATAAGCCTGATCGTGATTCCGATAACGGAGAAGATTGATCACATAGTCCTGCAGGTAAATGCGGTAGAAGTTGAACACGCCCACGCGGTCCATTTGTTCCTGATGAATCTGTTCATGACGCAGCAATCGTGGGGACGTGTGACTCGCCTTTACATAGCAACGACGGCCTAAGACGATCGCCGCGTAGTTACGGAGCAGTGGCAAACGAAACAGTTTCGAGTTGTAGATGACTTTCACGAGTTACTCCCTGACGAGTGAACGGAATTCCTCCATTCCAAGTCCATCTTTCTCAGTCTGGCTGATTAACTTCGTCGATTGACCCTCCCCAGACAACTTCCAGAATCGTTCCCTTGGCTTCATCATTATCCAGAAGGCGCACTTGCCCTCCCAGGGTCTCGGTCGTTTGTTTAATGGCTGCCAGGCCCACACCGCGGCCACTGCTCATGGATACCGCCTGGGCTGTTGTCACTCCATCAGTGAAGAGAAAGTCGGTCCATTGTCCTGTTTCAGAGGGCTTCCATCCCTTGGCTTCTGCCAGAGATTGGATAAGGTCGTGTTTGATTCCAACTCCATTGTCCCGAATTTTCAGGCTGCGTTTCCGATCCAGAGCTTTGATTTCAACAGAAATGACCGGCGATCGAATCATTTGACCCTTCTGTTTGGGTATAATAAAACCGTGATCGATGGCGTTCGTCAAACCATGCAGCAAGATTTCACGAATCGCATCATATTCCTTCGGAATCAATTTTCCGATTTCCCTGACTCTTATTTCTTCCAGCTCGATCCCGGATTGGAGCAAATGGTTCTCTATTTCCGGCTTCAGTTCCGATACGATGCGGAGGACGTCCATATTCTGCTGCAGGTCACTGCTATCGGAGACGAACATCTTTGCCGACTGGTAAAGGCGAATGACCAGCTGCATTTTTTCAAGGGCCTCCTGGATAGCCTTTCCGTTCGATCGTATAAGCTCGTCTTCCAAACGATGAGCAGATTCACGCAAATCGATAAAGCCCAGACTGCGGGCTGTTCCTTTCAAGGTATGCACAGGACGCAGAGCCTTCGAAAAATTCTTAAGATGAATTTCGTTTCGAATGGTTTCCAGGAGCCGCGGCAAGTCAGCTAAAAAATTCACCGAAGCCTGCCTGTTGCCGCCGATAATCTGCTTGACATAGACCAGGACTTTGTCGGTTTCTTCCTGAGCTCTGGCATGAGCGTCGGCAAGCCAACGCATCTCCGTCATATCCCGAACAGCCAGCAGTATTTGGGTAAGCTTCTGATCAAGGAAGATTGGTTGCCAATAGAGACCGAGATACTTACCGTCCAACTTGACTTCAACGGGGAGATTGCCTCGATTCAAATCCCATACAATCTCGTCTTCACCCATACTGGCTTCGATGCAGGAAACAACTGTGGAAACGGCATCCGGTTCGACGGACGACCACCGGAGGAAATCGGCCAGTTCGAATCGAGATGCATCATGCTGTCCCATAAGCAGAGATAGATGCGCTGATTTCTCGGCTATCATCCGTAAATCCGGGCCGATAAGGAAAATACCTTCCTTGATGCTATCAAGGATATTCTGCAGTCGCGCTCGTTCTCTATTCAATTCCACGCTGTGCTTCTGCACATTGGAGCGGGATTTCCAGATTAAAAAGCCGGCGAAACCCAGAAAACTGGTTAAGCCTGCAAGGGCTAAAATCAAATACTGGTAGAGCTGGATATTCTGGATTTTTAAATCCTTCACTCGACTTTCCGCCCGTTCCCGAATGAGCTCCAGTTCTGAAGAAGCCGTTTCGATGGAACTCTGCATATCAGGAAGCATCTGCGACTTAAAGGACTTATAGAACATGCGCCACCAGATGTTTTCCTGATCCGGTCTGAGTTGGATTTCGCTGAGGGTTTCTGTGAGATTGAGCAAAACATCCAGTTGCGGGGTTTCCAAAATCAGACATTTATCGAGATTGATACTGTCACCTAGCAATTTCAGAGTCACATCTCGATAGCACTGAAGAAATTCCGCGCGATTGGCATGTTTTTGCGCATCGATGTGCGCTGTTCCAAGAATGGCGCGGGCAGCTTTTTCGTCGCCTAATTTTGCATAGGCATAGCCCAGAAAAATCCTAGCGTCCGTATCAAGGACTTCATGCCGCAAAGAATCCTGCAAAGGCGATATCGCATCACGGTAGGCATTGAAGAGAAAGAGATAACTGATGCCGAGGTTATAACTGGCCAAGCGGGCGAGCTCTTCATAGTAGGCCCCCTGCTGGGCTTTATACCAAAGCTTGCTTTCGCTATAATACGCCGTGGCCTGACTTTTCAGACTTTCGCTGAGCATGGGGTTGGCATACATGTAAGCAAGATTCATTTTGGCTTCTATAATTTCCTGCTCGGCATGGGCAGGGATCATTTCAAAACTTCTCTTGACATACTTTATGGCTTCATTGGTTCGCCCGTAATCTTTAACATATTCTCCCAATGCTGAGTATATTCCTGAGCCTGTCATCCTTTTGGGTCTGAGTTTAAACGCTTTTTCGCCCAGATCCGCCAGCATCTGAACTTTGATCTTAAAATCCATTTTCTTCAAATAGAGGCAGCGGCTGAGGTAGATAAAATCATCGCCTTGTGGCGGAAAATTTTCGCACAGCCACTGAAGTTGTGTGGCGTCACCCTTAAAATCGACGGCATGAGAACTCAGCGAAGCCGCCAGGTACCTATGGTCGGCGGTCTGCAATCGATCGTCGATAATAAGCTTAAGGATTTCCTCTCTGGAATCCCCGGCTCCCGTGTTCATTGTCTTGAGGCCACTCCAAAGCAACTTTTGTTCAGTATGCCAGGCATAGTCATCAATCAGGACATCATCAGGAGGCCTATCGATTTCCATGGGAAGAGCTTGCCGGGAAGCAAGGGCAGCCAAAGCAATCAAAATGATTTTGAAACGAATGCCTATCAAAATCATGATTTTCCTCTGGAGTGGGGCTTTCATCGATTCAGCTGCGTAGTATGTGTTATTTTATGCGTCAATGATGGAATTGGACAATGTTTTTCGTCAAGGCAGCAAAATAGGGGGGATCATGCGGGGGGTCCCGCTGGACCCGCTCGCCTGCCCTTAGAGTATGTTTGACCCATAGCCGAAAGCTGAAGGATCTTTGTCGAGATCGCTGGTGTAACTCGTGACGTCGGCCTGGATTTGTTCGACAAAACAGGTCGTCGTAGCGTCATCCTTGTCCTTGATACCGTCGCGCACCAATTTGTGCAAAGCAACCAGCTTTTGCAGGTCCTTGCTCACCACATAGCAGTGATGGGGAACGTTGTCCACGCGGATCAGCATGTGCAAACGCCAGTTGTCCGGGCCGTGGAACTTGCCAATATCAAGATGAGCAATGGTGCCTTTTCGAGGCGCGCTGCCCTTGAAATCCACTATCTGCGCTTGCCGAGCCAAGCTGCTGGAACTTACCAAGAGCGATGCGATCACGAGACTTTTTTTTAACGAATGGGGACATGGAAAATATCCTTACTGCTGATAGTTGCGACAAATGTCAAAGGCTACGGAAATAGGCTGTCCTGCTATACTTGATTTATCGCCCCAGACGATCTTGTCTGCTGCGTTGATCAAGGCAAATTCGAAAGTCTGCTTGCCACCCAGATTTTTTGCTACCATGATGAAACTGCAGACCTGCTGTGAACTCATCAGGCCAGGCAACTCAGCAGCGAGGTTGACTGTTCCCTTGACCCGATAGTAGGTTTTTCCAGCGATGGCCAATTGATCCAAAGACCAAGTCGGGTCCACATAGGTGCTGTCCCGCGTTCCATGGATCTTCAACTGATCAATGGCTTCGAGCTCTTCTGTGGCTCTTGGATCGATCGTGGTCGAGATTTCCAGGCGCAGGCCCTGGGCGGGATTGGAGAATGCAGAGGACGAAATTAGGCAAGCAAGCACTGCCGCGGTCAAACCCTAAATCGTGGCATGCCCGATAAAAAAATGGTCACGCTCAGCCTGGCCCTGAATAAGACCATTAATAGACTGTCTTCCGCCAAAGACGTGATCCTGCCCGCTGCTGTAGGGGATAAAGGTCTCCTGGTCCGAGTGAACCTGAATGAGTTGAACATGGACTGCCGCAATTTTGAGGATGCCGTCACCTCCTTCTATCCCTTTATGGAAACGTTCAGCAACTCGGCCACGGATCCAAGCCTGCAGGCGGCTGCCACGGATCACAACTTTTTGCGCCAGGCGGTGGGAAGCCAGGCTTATGTCATACGCGCTGACTGGTTTGTGGCAACGGCCACACTGCCCGTACCTTATCAACGCTTCCTTAACATGCCGAACAACCTCTTAACCTTGGAAAATCGGCTGGGCATCGATGCCAACCGCAACATCCGGGACAACGCTGTCATCCGTTCAGGCTTTAAACGCTCCAATGTTTCCACGCAAAACCGGATTGTGGAACGCCACGTGTCCAAGTCCACAGGACTCAGCTATTGGCTCAGCTATGATTTTGCGGCCGAGGATAACGATCAAAACATCTTTAATAACCCTTTGGGGCCTGTCGGTGTGGGGTTTGATAACCGCTCTTTCGCGCAGGATGGTGGCGAGGTTATCTTCCAGTTGCCCAACGGCATGCTGGGTTATTTTCTGGTCGACAACTTCGGCAATTCCATTGATCGTGGCCCCCAAACAGTGGTGCGCAAAGAGGATGGCCCCAGACGCTTGCAGTCTCACATAACCAATGGTTTCTCCTGCATGTCCTGTCATGGGCGCGGATTTTTGGTGCAGGATGATCAGATCCGTGATTTCGCGCAAACTTCGAATATTTTCGCGCCATCTGAAAAAGACAAAATCAGTAAGATTTATCCTGACAAGGCCACGTTCCGCAAAGCCATCGATGACGATAATAAACCCTACTTTGCCTCGCTGAAATAGCTGGGGATCGATCCCTTCCAGCCCGATGTCGTTCAGCTCGGCTTCGGCTATTACCAGCAGGATTTAAGTCGTGACGATGTGATCAAGGAATTGCAGATCGATCCCAAGCAATTGGATCAGTTACTGACCAGACAGCCCTTTGCCACGCGATGGGTGGCCCTGACCACACCAGGTGGTAGGGTCAATCGTGAAGAGTTCAATCTGTTTTATGGCCGTGCCATCAACGAAACGCATGCCAATAAACAATCGATTGTTCCTCTTCAAGGTGACTATATACCGAATCCGACCTGTCTCGCACCAGCCGACCTGCTTATGAATACCTGCATCAATGATTTAAGATAGGATAACGTTCAGGTCCAGATACATGCATGACAAAGAAACGGTCGCCTAATTTTTGCTCACTGCTTCTCATGCGTTTCTTTGTCAACTTCCGCTTTTTCGTTTCGCGGCATCCTTTCAGATCTTTTCTCATCTTTGTAGCCCAACGCAACATTTCCCGTTAAACCTTAGAACAAGAACAGACGTTACTCTGAAAGGAAATTGCTATGAAAATGTTTCGTTGTTGGAAGACCTTCCTATGGACGACGAGTCTCGCGCTTTCGAGCGTCGCGGCTCAGGGACAGGACCTGCGCTTCGCTGCTTTGCAGGATGTGAAATGCCAGGAGCTGGACGCCGATGATATTGCGGCCGCCGAGCCCAAAATTGTCAATTTCAGTGCGGAAACGCAGGCCTATGTCGTGTGCATGGCGCAGAACGCCTTGCCTTCGATCCAGGTCGTCGTTGCTGGCCTGGTTCCGCGATTCGGGACCGAGTCTCAGTTGGGCCTTGATGCGTTCCAACGCTTAAAAAACGTACAGGACTCCCAGGATCTTTTTGTGAATTCAGCGTTTGGTGAGCATCGTGTGGCTGAATTTTCTGACGAAATTCTTCCACTGAGTGCCGCATCTGCCGATGCTTTGCTGGGCCCCGTGAAAAGCCGCTATGTGACCAAGCAGGTCTGCAAAACCGAATATCAGACCAAGAAAGAGTGCACCACACAACCCAAAGAAGTCTGTCAGATGGTTTACGGACGCCTTGAATGCTACACCAAGTACGTCGAAGTCTGTAAGGATGTGACGATTCCTGTGGAAATATGCGAGAACAAGCCCACCCTGGAATACTACCGCGAACTCACAAGCCTGACCGGCCAATGGAAGAAAAAGCCAGCTGGCTACTGCGCAAAGGGCAATATCGAAAAACGCACCCGTGTCGTCTATGGCCAAACCATTGAAGAGCAACGGTGCTGCGAAACCAAAGTGGTCTACGGGCAGACGCAAAAAGTCTGCGGCCCTTGGGAAGCTCTGTAACAAAAAGTGAATAGGACGTGCTTCTGACGTCGACCAAACCAGTAGGCGAAGATTTTCATCCCAACCCGGGGCCCCTAAAGCCTCGGGGATGAAGATTTTCGTCTTTCCGCTGCCTCCACAATCTTACAATGCCGCAAAAATCGACTCCCGGCATACTCTCAAGGGAGCTCCATACCTAAATAAAGACCCATCCATGTCGATAAAGGCATGTGGCCTAAGGTTTGGATTCATGGGAGCGAATGTGCGAAACGTGCACCTGGCAACGGTTTTGATTCTAGGATGGCTGGGACAATTGTTATGTACGGGATCTTTGCTGGCCATCAGCGAAACGAACTATACGCAGGAGTATACGGATAAAGTTTGGCCTTTCTTCATCAGTCATGGCGAGGAAGGTACAATTCAGACTGACGATCAGGTGAAGATCGCCTACAAGACTGTGATTCATCCCAATCCCGTCGCTACCATCGTGATCCTGCAGGGCTGGACGGAACATTACACGGCCTACGCGGAATTTGCCTACGATATGTATCAGGAAGGGATCTCGACCTTCATCCTCGACTGGCGCGGCCAGGGACGATCCCAGCGTTTCCTTGACGACAGTCAAAAGAGCTATATCGACACCTACGATTCGTATCATCACGACCTAAATGCCTTTATGAAACAAATCGTCCTGCCTCAGTCGAAAACGCCTCCGATAGCTTTGGCTTTCTCCATGGGGGCCAACATCCTGGCCCTTTATGAGACCAAACATCCCAAGACCTTCTCACGCTTGATTATGGTCTCGCCCATGCTCGACATCCGGTCGGACCCATTTCCCCAGCTTTTCGCCTGGACCGTCGCCAAATTGATGGAAATCCTTGGGCTTGAGAAAAACTTCGTCTGGGGCCATGGCCAGTACACGGGGCTCGCACCCAACAAGGTGACCAGCAGCGAGGTTCGGTTTCTTAAACTGAGAGAGCTGCGCAAGAATAATCTTGAAACTGTCATTGGTGGGGCGACATGGGCCTGGCTGAAGGCAAGTCTGGAAGCAACCTGGACCATGCGCGATCAGGCTACCCTTCTGCAAATTCCCATCCTGATGCTGCAAGCCGGCAAGGACGAAATAGTCCGCACGGAAGGTCAGGACCAGCTCTGTACCGAGGCGCCCCTCTGCCTTAAGGTGGTCTTTCCCCTGGCTATGCACACGATCCTTGGGGAGAATGATCGCATCCGGACCAAGGCGCTGCGCGAAATCCTGGACTTTATCCGCTACGGCTACTGATAGGCCCTACTCTCAGCGCCCAACGTCGGGGCGCTGATCGGCTTCCATCACTTTCGAAACAGCGATTTCACAACCGTGGAATAAGGTTTCGCGAAAAATGCCAGGTAGATCATCAGCAGGCCCAGGACCAAAGCCAAGGGCAAACCACTGGGAGCCAGGAACGCGTGGACCAGGATAATGTTCAGGACGATCGGCGCCAGGACCACCAAGGCCAAGGGCACAAAAAAGCCCGAAACCAGGAGAGCGCCGCAGATCGTTTCCGTGGCTTTGAGGAATGGCATAAAATATCCTGATGCCGCAAGACCGGCGTTAAACGTCTGCAGACGCTCGGGCAAATCAGGAGGCTGTGGGACAAGATTCAACAGTCCGGTGATTCCACCAAGCAGGAAAACCAAACCTAACAGCACTCTCGCAATGATCGGTAACTTAGCCTTCATTGGACCTCCTATTTTGTTATTTAAGGATATTTGACAACAGTTTCGCCTCCATGGCTAGTGATTCTGCCCGCGGGCGCACAGTTTCGATGTCGGACATCTCCCGATAGCACTTGCGTATCATCGACAGGCTGCGTACACCAACAATGACCCTTGGTCATCAACCGTATCCATGTCACTCCCTGGAGATCGCAATGTCTACCCTTCCGCAGGGCCCGTCGGCGACATTATCAAGACCGTACCACGAGCACCCCCACAACCAAAAACTTGACCATATTCCAGGTTCCAATTCCTTGCCAGCCATCGGCGATACGGTCAATTTTCTGCGGAATGCGGCAGCTTTTGAAAAAAAGCAGTGGCAGGACCATGAACATATTTACAAAGTGAACCTGTTCTTTCGGAATGTGCTGGGGTTGATCGGACCGGATGCCAATCAGATGGTCCTCTTGGATCGTTCGAACAGTTTTTCGAGCAAAATGGGCTGGCGGGATCGCCTGGGACTGCTTTTTCATAATGGACTGATGCTGCGGGATTTTTCCGACCACCGTATGCACAAGCAAATTATGGTGAAATCCTTTAGCCCTCCTGCCATGAAAAACTATCTGAAAATCATGAACAAGACGGTATCGGAAACTCTGGACTCGTGGAACGACAAGCCCGCCTTGGAATTCTATTCCTCATTCAAGTCGCTCACCCTGAATATCGCCGCGACGGCATTTGTAGGGATGAAGCTGGGTCCAGAGGCGGATCGTTTGAACGCAGCCTTTGTCGATACAGTCGCGGCCTCTCTGTCGATCATTAAGCTGCCTATCCCAGGTCTAAAATATAAAAAAGGCCTCGACGGCCGGCGTTTCCTGGTTCAATACTTAAGCGACCTGCTGCCCGAGAAACGCTCCACGCTCTCCGATGACATGTTTTCGCAGTTTTGCCATTCGAAGTCCAAAGATGGTGAATCCTTCAGCGATGAAGACGTCATCAATCATATGATTTTTTTGCTGATGGCCGCGCATGACACCATTACCAGCGCCACGACCAGCTTGATTTATTATCTGGCCCGGAATCCCACATGGCAGCAGGCCATTCGCGAGGAAGGTCGCCGGGTGGGTTCGGATGCTGTGACCTACGAAGACTTGGAACAGCTGCCAGTTTTGGAGGCCTGCTTCGATGAGGCTTTGCGCCTCTTTCCGCCGGTTCCCATGACCCCTCGTCGGACGGTCCAGGATGTCGAATTCAAAGGCACTGTAATCCCCGCCCATACGCTGGTCTATATCAATGCCTACAATACCCACCGTATGGAAAAATACTGGACCCATCCGCTTGAATTTGATCCCAACCGTTTCCTGGAACGCAAGGAGCACAAGCAGCATCCTTATCTCTTCGTACCTTTTGGGGGCGGTGCTCATATGTGCATCGGCAAGTTGTTTGCCTACATGGAAGTCAAAGCCTTCATTCATCAGTTTCTGCAGCGGTATGAAGTGAGTCTGCCCGAGGGTTACCAGCTGAACCAGCGTATCATTCCCATTCCAAGGCCCAAGGATGGCCTGCCTATCCATCTGAAGAAGTGTACCAAGGCGTGAACGTTAGGCGGCTTGACGGGATAAGAATTCAGGGGAATCCTTGGCCAGCAAATTTTGTGGCAAGCTGACCTCGATGCGGAAAGCATGGAAACCCGCGATCTGTTCCGGGTTGTCCAAACTGATTCGGATATCACCGCCTGCAGCCTGAACATAGCGCTTGACTGCATCCATGCCAACGCCTCGGCCCGAGATATCGTTGACATGGTGAGCTGTTGATAGCCCTGACTGAAAAACGAGATCAGCCAGGTCCTGGGTGCTCATGTCGGATGCACTTCGGATGAAACCTCTGCGGACGGCAATGTCTTTAATCCCTTGAAGATCAAGACCCCGCCCATCGTCACGATATATGAGTGTGGCGCCGGTCGAGTCCTTCCTCATCTGAAGTTCAATTTCACCCTCGGGGCTCTTGCCCTTGGCCAGACGCTGGTCGGGCGTTTCCAACCCGTGATCCATGGTATTGCGAATCATATGCACCAGAATCTTGCGCAAAAGTTCATCCCCCTGCCACGAGAGAAAGATTCCAGCACCTGACAGGGAAACCCTTGGCAAGGCTTTGCCCAGGTCCCGGGCCAGGATATCAGTCGTCCGACAGGCATCCTTAAATACATCAGCCGCATCAACGTAAATATAAGGAAACATGCTGCTCTTGATGGCATAAAGCATCTCAAACGCTTCGGGGCGGGAGTCACTTTTTAGCAGGTTTTCCATCCTGGAAATGTTTTGGTAAAGGTCGGAAATCTGCGATCCGGTCACCTCCACCCTTCTTTCAGGATTCATGTGCCGACCCAGCTTATGACGATTGATATGTTCATAAGTTTGGATCAAATCCTCGGCCTCGTCTACGCCTTGGCGCATGAGGGCCAGGTCCCAGGCCCCGGTCTGCTGCAAAGCCTTCGCATAAAACTGCTCGATCTCATGCAGGGTCCTGGTCAGGCCTTTCAATTGGAGGCTGCGGGCCGTCCCCTTGATCGTATGGAAATTGATGAACATCATTTTTATCAATTCCAGATCACTGGGGTGTCCCGTGCAGGCCTGGATATATTTGCGGTTATCAGCCAGGAACTCGCGGCAACTGGACAGGAATCGATCAAACGACTCAGGCGTGGTATTGAGCAGTTCACCGATCATCTCCAGCTCCGCATCCTTTTCTCGCGTCTTCTCTTCAAGGGCACGGATGTCGGTCACGTCACGGACCGTGACAAGAACCTTTTCCACGATGTTCTGAGCATCGGCGATGGGGTTCCAGGTCAGATCCAGAATACGGACGGCCGCGTCGGTGGTCTTCCAGACGATTTCGTGTGGCAGGACGTGCTGATTCATCTGAAACGTCACAACGTTATCACCCAGTGAGGCGACCAGCGCGCTCTCGGCTTGACTGCGGTCGTCAGGCGACATGTCCGCGTGCGCAAAAATAAGCTGAAGCCCATTCAGGTTCGTCAGGTCATCCTGGTTGAAGATGATCTTCAGATGATCCGAATAGTCTTTCTGAATGCTGAATGCGGGAGGAGCCAGGGTAAAAATGCCAAGTGGAATATGAGTCATGATCGAACGAATGTCGCGGGTCTTATCCAGAACAATCGTCTCCAGATTTTCATTGAGATGGCGGACCTCGTGCTCGGATTCCTCGACGCGATGGAAGGCGCTGGAAAACTTTCGCGCCAGAAGGAAGGATTGGAACAGGATAAACGTGAACAGGCCAAAGGCGCCGATGGGAATCGACTCAAACGCTTCCAGAATCAGGAGGATATCGTGAATGGCAACGACCGCCATGACCAGGGCTCCACCCGAGAATATTTTCGCTCCTTCTTCACGGCCTCGGCAGGCCCGAACCATGGCCCGGATCAGGTAGACGATCAGAAGGGCTGTGAAGACTTGAAAAGCGGCCGTCTTGCCCACAAAATCTCGCGGTTCGGCAAAGATCACATAGATAAAAAATGTGCCGCTGAGGACGGCCATGGCGTGAGCCACGCGCTTGGAAAAATAGCGCGGAAAGAGCTCATGCGTGAAGTAAGAAAAGATAGGCAGCGCCAGCATCCATACTTGATAAGTCCTGACGTTGTTCGCAAACGAGATATCCGGCAGAATGATATCAACCACGCGTCCCTTGCCCGCCAGCATATAGATCCCAACCAGCAGACATAAGACACCGAAGTAGAGCGATGACCGATCTTCGGTGCGCAGCGTGAAAAGGCAGATATGGTAAATGCCCATAATCACCAAGGCGCCCACAATGAAAAACGCGATGGCGATGTCTCGTTCGCGATCCAGGGCAATCGCGGCGGGCTTGCCTAGAGACGGCGGACTCAAGGTTATGCCTGCCCGATAAAATTCAAAGCTGGACGCATGGATGACGATATCGAAATCAAGCCGTGTGGGCTGAAAGGTATAATAGCGTTCGGCCAGTCTGGGCGTATAAAAGCGCGGATCATTCGTACGCCCCACCTGGCCGTTTTCCGCCACGAGTTTGCCATCAATATACACTCGTCTGGCCACATAGATCAGGGGGACGTACAGGGCCAGCTCTTCGAGTTTCGCCAATCGGATCCGCGCGCGATAAGTCACGTAACCACGATGGGAATAGGCTTTCTCAGCTTTGTTCCAGCTGCCGGGGACTTTGATGAAATCATGCGCGGGAAGATCAGTCCCCTGGAAGTCCAATGGATCAATGAAATGGCCCCAGTAAAATTCCCAGGCACCGCGAAGAGGCAGGCTGGGATTTTTTTCAAAGTCCCACTGCCGAAGATCAACAACGCCCGTATGAACATACGCTCTGGGCTCAGCCCCGGCCAAACCCGATGAGGCGAGGCCCAGGAAGAGAATGAATTGTATCCAGCACCGTGAGAACATCGGGCGACCTCGGTATACGGCTGTCCTAGGGAAGCCACACAGGATTTTCGGAATATGTGCCGAAATCCTAAGGAATATGCCGCGCTGGGGTCCTCGGGGCCCTTCCCATCAGTCATGTGTTTGGGGGTTATGGTCTGGAATGGGCGTAACATTACCCGAATGTAGAAACCCTGGCAGAAAAAAACCCAGGTCGAAACCTGGGTTTTATCAGTCTTAAGCTGATACCATATCAAAATGCCTGTCGAACACCGATTTGGAATTGACGGCCGCGTGCGTCAGCCCTCTCCCGATCGATGGCGACAGCGCCCGTGGTATGGTCAACACTGTGCACGGTCGCGATCCGATTTTCAATGTTGTACACACCAAGGTTCAGAGAACCGGATTGTGAATATTTCCAGCCATAGCTCACATCATAGCGCGTCGTGGGCGAGATGTAGCCGAAGGTTGGGTCCACTTCAAACTTGGAACTTTCCTGGCGGCCGACCGTGGTTGTATCGAGGCTTACCGAGTGGACCTTGCCTTCCAGGAACAACGAATTCCCTAGGCGATACAGTGGGAAGCGATAGGAACCAACCTCTTCGCGTTCGGGATCAGTCTGGGTCGCCCTGGTCTTGCGCGATAGAACACGCGAGTAGGTACTGGCCAAACCATACTTAAGCTCACCAGCCCGGAAATGAAGATTGGACGCCACGTCGATACCTTGCGAGCGGAGTCTACCGAGGTTGGCATACGAGTTGTCAATGGACTCGATTCGGCCAGCGCTGCTGCGATTGACGACCGACGAACCCAGCGATTCACCTTTTAGCTCCTTTTCAACCAGGCGATCCAATTCTTCCTGGCCGATGACATCCTTGATTTTCGCGGACCAATAGTCGACCGAGAAATCGATAAAATCGGCTGGTTCAGCGACAAAGCCCAGATTATAGGTCAGCGAGGTTTCCTCCTGCAGGTCCTTGTTGCCTGGACTGTTAACAAAGACGCTATAAGACGTTGCGTTGGTGCCACAGGGGTTTTCCGCCGGAACGCTGTTGTCGCAGTAACGGTCATCGACAACAGGCGTATAGCCCCCATTGTTGCGGTTGTGAACCTCGGCCAGGCTTGGTGCCTTGAACCCGCTTCCAACATTACCCCGCAGTTTCAGGCCCTTTATGGGCGCCACCACAACGCTGGATCCATAGTTGAAGGTGCTGCCGAAATCAGAATAATGATCAAAGCGACCTGTCAGAGCCAGATCAACAGTTTTCAGGAATGGAAAATCGAATTCGGCAAAGGCTGAATTTACATCCCGATCACCCTGGCCATCACTGGCAAAACTGCCAAGGTAACGAGCCTTGGCAATGCCTGGCGTTTCCGGATAGTCTTTCAGAAAACTTGCATCCTTGGGATCAGCGCGCAAAACGTACTTTTCGTGGGCGGTCGACACACCAGCGGCCACGCTTGCCTTGCCGCCTTCGAGATCAAACAGAGGGCCGTTCACAAACACCGTTCCACTGGTGATGCTATTGGCCTCTTCACTGCGCAGATCGGCGAAAAACCCGGCAACGGACCCAAGGTCGTCTTGAAAGATGTTGATCTTTGGGGCTTCGGTGGTACTGACCGGGAACAGGTTTTTGATAAAAGCCAGGTTATCGGGAGCCTTGTGATAGGTCCGAACCCGTTTGGTCGTGAAGTGAGAGCCTTCCACGGTCCATTCCCAGTCCTCATTGATGGCGCCCTTCAAACTCGTGAGAGCACCCAGCGAAGTGTCTGAGGTTTCTGTATTGCCTTTGATCTTTGGAAATAGATTCTGACCTGTGATCTTGATCATCTGGTCATCGGTATAATTCAGACCGAGGTCTCGTGCCTGCTGCTTGAGGTCATCAGGGGCATCACCAAAGCGTAAATTGTAAGCTCCCCCGCGCTGGTTCGCTGTGGGTGTCCGACTGACCTTATAACTCGCCGTGTCCACGGTCGTCGCCATCAGGGTGGTCGACGATTGCAGATCGCCGAAGCTTCGTTCCAGGTTCACCGTGACAAACTTTTCCGATTTTTCCGGCATCAGTTCGATGGTGCTGGCCTTGCGTGCATCCCCTCGGCAAAGTGTATTGGCCGGGTCGTTGGGAAGAGTGACTTGATTTTCACTCGGGCAATTGGCGCTGGGACGGTACGCATAGTCCCCGGCGTTTGACGTAGGGCGGTTGGGATTGAGCAGACCCCACGAGTAAGTGCCCCCAGGGGCACCCGCCGTGGATTGATCATAAGGACTGGATTCCTTCCAGAGTTGTTTCCGATCACGCGACAAGACCCGAGTGGACTGGCCTCCGCCGATAGCCAAAGTCACGTCGGTATCGAGGATATTAAAACCCGTGACGGCACTTGCTTTGACTGAATTACCTCCCGAATCCTGTGAGATATTCGCCTGCGTACTCACTTCGGAACCGGAAACAGCTTTTTTCAGAATGACGTTCACGACACCTGCGACGGCGTCAGCCCCGTAAACGGCCGAGGCACTCATCTTCAGAATTTCAACGCGCTCCACCATGGCCAGCGGGATGTTATTGATATTTGTTCCACCGAGGCTGGCTTCAGCCGGAAGGCGACGGCCGTCGACAAGGACCAGAGTACGGCCCACGCCCAATCCGTGAAGATCAAGTGTGGTTTGACCTACGGACACAAATCCGCCGCCACCTGTAAAACTGCCAAAGGTGTTTTCGGATTGATTCTGCAGCAGCTCGCTGACTGAAGTCACTCCAGCTTTTTGAAAATCCTCTTGCCGCAGAATTTTAGTCGGGATCGCATTCTCCACATCGATGCGCTTCAAACGTGATCCTGTTACCGTTACTTTTTCTGATTTCTCTTTGGTCTTGGAAACAGTTGCTGATCCCCCGGTCGGAGACTCGGCTGTACTGGGTTTGGCCTCAGGTCCCTGGGCATCCTGGGCCTGGAGTGTTGTCGTCGATATTGCTGTTGCAAAAATAGCAAGCGGCAGAAAACCTCTTGCGCGGTGGTTGGGCAGGGATCTTACCATGGAAAACAACCTCTTCCTGTTGGATACTCACGTCCTCGTGCCATTTACATTCCATAAATTCCAATGTAAAGGCTATCCGCAGGTGGGAGGTAACTTATCGTTCTCCACTAATGCTGAGAGTTACTGGTATCAACTTTAGCGGTCAATCGTCCTCACCGCTGCCACCAAAGTCAGTCATGTCAAGGCATACATGGGATGACACTCGGTTCTTTCCTGCAATGTCAGAGATTCTTTTTTGTCCAACATGCGTCTGGTCGCTCCATCAAAGAAAGACGTGTGTCGAATGCTTCGTACTAGAAAACTTAACGTTTATATTCGCATCCTGCTGCTGGTTTTTGCATGGGGTAGCCTGGCGACAACCGCACATGCCCACACAACTCTGGCCAACGCCTTCCCTGGGGCCTTCATAGAACCCGAATTGCGGCCTATGATGGAGGAATTTTTGAATTTAAGTTTGAAAGCAGGTATTCAGTTGCCGTTGCCGACCAGGATCAAGCGCATCACCATCGTTTCGCATGAGCAGTTGCTGAACAGCATCACGGTCCGTGGGGACATTCGGGCTGTGACGATCATGGAGCCTTATTCCCGCGAAACCACTATCCTTCTCGACTCCGCCCTTCGTACTCAGCCTCAGGAATTGCGGATTCTCCTGTTCCATGAACTTTTGCATGCGGCCGGTTATGATCATCCTAACTTTGAATGTCATTGGGCGGAAACGGGCTGTGGCATCATGGGTCGCTCACCTTTTCCTCATCTTAAAATCGGCCTCGATCATGCCAATGAGATGATTCGCAAAAGTTTTACGGCTAAATATTTGGCAAATTTGCCGCTAATTTTCGACAGTGATCTCTAGGCTGGCTGAAAAGCCAGCCTAGGCTGGCCGAAAAGCCAGAGCAGGCTGGCATTCCAGCCAGCCCGCGATCAATTGAAAGATTTCCCTCGCGTGGCCAGATCAGCCAAAATCTGCGCCGGCCTCCAGAATGGATCACCTGTCTGTCTGAAAAACATTTCCATTTTTTCCACCACGTGCTTCAACCCCAGATTGTCGGCATAAAACATGGGGCCGCCTCGATAGAGCGGGAAGCCATAGCCGCTGAGATATACCATGTCGATATCAGAAGCCCGCTGGGCGATTCTCTCTTCCAGGATGCGAGCGCCTTCACTAACCAGGGCCAGGACGCAACGGTTCGTGATCTCTTCTGCAGAAATTGATCTCGGCTTGAAACGTTTTTCGTTACGATAGCTGGCAATCAACTCATCGACGGTGGGATCGATGCGTGCGTCTCGACTGCCTGACTCGTAAAGATACCAGCCGCGGCCGGTTTTCTGCCCATAGCGTCCCATCTCGCACAGTCGGTCGGCGATGCGCGGATAATGGGGATCGGGTTGGGTCTGCTGCTTATGCTTCCGAATGGCCCAACCGATATCGTTACCTGCCAGATCACTCATCCGGAAGGGACCCATGGCCATCCCGAAAGTTTCCAGGGCCTGGTCGATATCCTGCGGACTCGCGCCTTCTTCGAGCAGATTCATCGCCTGCTGACTGTAAGCGGCGATCATACGGTTGCCGATGAATCCGTCACAGACACCCGAAACGACCGCGGTCTTTTTGATGGTTTTAGCCAAAGACATGGCCGTCGCCAGCACATCCGGAGCAG
>NZ_DASQYZ010000149.1:0-9418 GCF_035638955.1 Oligoflexus sp.
GACAGGTGGCTGAAGGTGCTCTTATAGTAGGAGTCGTTTTTACCCGAATATTGGGCGATTTCGCGGTAGATCTGGTAATAGATGGGACGCACGTAGTAGTAGTAATAGTAATTATGATCCCCACGTGTCGCATAATACGAATAACTGTTATAGCGGTAGCGCTTCGGATAGTACTGTCCATTCTTATACTCGTAAGTTTCCTTCATATAGTGATTCAGGGATTTTTCCAACCAGTGAGCATACGAATAGACCTTGCTGTGCGACTTATCCTGCCCCCATTTTTTTACATAATAGGCGGCCTCTTTCATATCATAGAGCTGCTTATACATGTCCTTATACCAGTCGTCGCTCGGCTTGTTACCGATATAAGAATCAAAATCAGGGTGGGACACATGCGATTCCCGTCCCTCAGGCTTGAACCCAGCCAATGAATCGTCAATGTCTTCCGGAGTCGACGTGTCTGAGATCGGCGGAAGCGTGATCGGAGGCGCATCGATTGGAGCCGGAATCGCGGCCCGCACGGCCTGGGCAAGGAGCAAACTGAGACTGATGACTGTGGCTTTCAAATACATACTCGTTCCTTTCGTGAAATACTGAAGCTTCATGATTGCCATCTTAATCAGCCTCGAAATTTTTCCCACACGGAGAGGCTCAAGAATCGTGATGTGATTTGATGGGATGTGTTCTGCAAGAAACTCAGATCGGTTTGTGCCTATGAAACTATGGCGGTACGAGTTTTTACCGACTGGAGCGGGCAGGAATAGGCAAAGCGAATTCGAGGCTTCTGAAGTCCTCAATAATTTATATAGCCTGCGTTTGGTGACTTGGGCCTATACCGGAACAACCAGTATCCTCCTCAATTTTTCTGTCGGTTTCCAAAGTTCGCTTCAGCAGCGTTCTTGCCTTGTCAGCAGGTTAGCACGAGCAAGTTTGCCAAAGTCCCCTTCAATCAGCCAAAGTCCTCTGCAGCAAACGGCATTTTTGCCAAAGTCCCCTTCACTGGCAGGCAGAGGACCCCTGTCATCGAGGATCAGTATTCGATGCGATAGACGGGATTTTTGTCGTGGTCACAGCTTCGCGCTTATTGTACCTGATAGTGGTCGCAGGCGAGGCGTGCCCGAGCGTCCGCTGCACCTGATCGAGTGGCGCTTCCACGACATTCAATAAATGCCCCGCGAGGGTTGCCCGCATGGAATGTGGAGAATAGCGCCTGACGCTGGAGGCTTTGATACCGGATTTTTTCACGAGCCCCTTCAGAATTTTTTCAAGGGCCGAGGATGAAATGGGGCTGTTCCGTATCGGGCTGAGCGATGGAAAGAACCACTGCTCAGGATGACCCGCATCAAATCCCAGCTCCGAAAGCCTTTCGATATGCTCACTGATACAGCGGAAGGCGAAGGGGTTGAGCGGAATCTCGTGAGGCTTGTCGCCCTTGATCCGAAGCGAGAGAACCCGGTGGCCTTTCGCATCCGAAAGATTTTTAATCTTTAGATGTCTGATTTCCGCCGAGCAGAGCCCTGTGTAAAAGCCTATGGAGAGCAGCGCCCGGTGCGAGGTGAAGGATTTTCGTTTGGGGTCGAGCGCTGCAAAAAGCCGCCTAACCTCTTCGTCGCTGAAGTCAGCCGTCTCGCGACGGTTGTCGGAGCGCGGGCGTTTGAGGTCATAGCTTAAGTCGCGCTCGATAAAGCCCTCATGGGCAAGGTGCCTGCAGAGGGAGGATACGGCTGACATCTTTTTCAGGATGGTCTTGTGCGCTTGGTCCCGCGTCCTTAGCCACTTCTGATAGAGGATGAGGTGATCGCGCGTGAGCTGCCCAATCTCCCTGATATCCTGAAAGGCAAAGGCGAAAAATTCCTTGGCCGTCCTTTCATACTCCCTGCTCGTCAGCCCCGATCCATGGGAGTGGAGGAAGGCCCGAAGGCTCATTTCAAGCCTTGCGTCGAGCGGGGTCATGACTTGTGTTACCTGATCATCTTTCCGGAAAAACTATTTCCCAGCCTCAAGCCCAAGCAGGCCAAAAGCTTCATGCCGTTCGATCCGGCGGAAAATGGCTTATTTGTACGGCTACCGTTCCGGCAAGCTTGACCGACAGATTCCATAATCCGGGATAAACTTGCGGTCGATGGCAATCTCGCCAGGAGGAGCAGGAATGGAATTCGAATCGTTGGATCAGTTGAAAAACGCTTTTGCCAACTGACGCAACAAGACAGGTTCCCGGAAAGAATGATAATAAAGTAGGCTGGTTGTTAAAATTATTGAGAAATTTCCGAATTGCTGTTTCCGTGAATGCCTTGGCAATCAAGGACATGTTGAAATTTCAGGCATTCTTTCCGGGGCCCTGTCTATTGTGAGTTAGGCAAGGTGCGTGAACGAACACATTTCGTCCAAATCCTCCCAGATCGAAAGTCCTGGGAGGCAACATATCACACAATTATTTTCTCTGACATCTATCAGATCAAGGGCAGTCAACGAGTTTGAAGAGGAATGGCCCTATGGACTTGACCGCCAGAGTACCTGTCCCTGGTGGAACTCGAGCGACCGCAACGAAATGCAGAATCTCTGAAGTTCCGCAGCCCGATTTCACGGCATTGGCTATTAACGGCAGGCTCAATTTTTGAGCGTTGCCGGCAGGGACAGCGATTTCCGTGAAATTCGCAATCCCATCAAGATCGCTGGTGAAATAATAGTTGCCGTTTATAGTGCTGCCGTTGGCCGGAAGCGTGGCTTCGACATTGACCTTGGCATCAGCCGAATGCTGGACAACCAGCTGCTTGTTCGCTGGAACTTTGAGTGAAAGGGAATATCGGCAGAAAACCCGGAACAAAGTGGTATCCGCAGCCACAGCCGCCAGGTTTGAATATTCCAGCGACAGGCGGCCGGTAGCGTTGTCCATTACTGCCTTTACAGGCGTATCGGTCGAAGGACAGCCGCTTCCGCCGAAGATGGAGCTCACGATCTCTGGAAACTGACCTTTTTCGGAAGCGGCCAGGGCCGCCTTATCCGCGGCCGCTTTATCCGCGGCCGCTTTATCCGCAGCCTCCTTGTCCGCAGCCGCCTTATCCGCGGAATTGTCGGTGACGTTGTTTGTCACGTCTTCATTTTCGGCGTCGACGTTCCCATCCACGAGTATCTTGTCTTCGGGCTTGTCGCCTTCGTCCGCAGCTTTTCCACTTTTCCGGCTGCAGTTCGCCAAAATCAACACGGTGAGCAAAAGGAAAGATAGCAGGAATTTAATTTTTGGCATTTTAACCTCAATCGAAGGTTTGCACATCGTCTCCTGGCCAGCCTTTGCAAAAAACAAACCGTTGATCGAAGCAAAGCAACTCAGGAGCTTACTTTTTTGCTTTCGCCAATCGTCAGAATTCTGAGCACCTCCAGACATTTCATGGACGGCTCGTTACACGCTGACGATCGCGAGAAGCTCATCGCGCAACAGGATCTGATGATCTGGCGCTCAAAACAATGTCTTTTGTTGTCAAAAAGCATGAGCCGCCCTCTCAAGGTCTCTCGGAGAATACGACGGACTTACCCAGGCGCACCAGAACCGCTTCTCACATCTTGAAACGTGAGCCCTGACTTACGGCGGGACTCCTTCCCCCCAGGGCTCCCTTGCCGGTTTCTCTAGGCCACCGTGTTAGACGAGCCAAGCCCATTATAATCGTCTTCATGAACTCAACTGAACCTGCGCACGAAGGTGATGCGGTGCAGCAAATTCACTATTTGCACTGATGCCAAATGATCCGCGGGCGGGCCTAGGTGGGCGCGGGAAGTGCAGTTGCGACTATACTCCTGATTTTCTTCCAGCAAGGAACTGAACGAGGGTAATGACCCCGCGCGTATACCCCGCCCTCTCCAGCAATCACTCTGCTCCGCTTGCAAGCTTTTGCTCGAAAGGAATCTGCTCTTCGTCCGCAAGTGATTTTCTGTCCTTAAATGGCTTTAGTTGCCATGTTACCAACCAAGCGGATGCGCTCAGGTAATCCAATCCTTAAGATATTGCGAAATTACACGATATCCTTGGCAGGAGGATTACGCATGCTGAAGAAAAATTTTGTTGTCATTTGCCTGGCTTTGCTTCCTTTTACACTGGGATGCTCAGTCGAAAAAACGGAAGAAGGCGAAGCCGCATCCACGGCTGAGGAAGAGACAACGACGACCACGGATGAAGATGGAACAGCGACGACCACAACCACGGCGTCGGACGGGACGACAACCACCTCCGTGACCAAGCCCGATGGCACCAAAATAACCAAAGTCAAAAAGCCCGACGGAACGACGACGACCACGACCGTGGCCTCGAATGGAACCACGACCACGACATCGACCACTGGTGACACCGCAACCACGACAGCCACGGATGGAAGCACCAGCACATCCTGCGCGCTGACCGAAAACACAACCGCAACGTCAACGACTAATGCTTACGGATGCAGCCTGCTGACCCGCGACACAAGCACCTGCCAGGCGACCCGCACATCGCAGGGTTTAAGTGGTTACTGGTTGAAGTTTTCATGCCGGGTTACGTTAACGAAGAGCGGTAGCACAGTCGAAATTTCAACCGATAGCCGTCCTGATTATCTCACGCCTTACTTCGGTTCCACGAACGTATGTTATACAGCGCTGTCGGCCTCGGCTAATGCCGCTGGTCGACGCAAGAACCCTCTTTCCATCGCCTCCCAGTCGATTGCTGCGATGGTCCCTTTCGCGCCAACAACGGCTGCTTCTGCGAGTGCGACAGGCCTCGGCCTTATCGGTGTTGCTGCCAACGGTGTTTCCATATTCAACAACGCGGCTGCACCCGGTGACGATATCTACAGCGAAGTATCCAGTTTTGACCAATGTGAAGGTCACCCGAATTCGGCCAGCAGCTATCATTACCATATTGAGCCTGCCTCGATATCCTACACGGACTCGGCTTTTATCGGTGTGATGCGCGACGGTTTCCCCATCTACGGCCGCAAGGATGCTGATGGCACAACTCCTACATTGGATAGCGCGGGTGGTCACACCGGTACTACAGTGGATAGTCCATCGACTGCGGTTTATCACTATCATGTGAATATGCAAACCAACGGGACGGACTCAGCCTACTTTATATCAACCGGCTATTATAAAGGAACGAAGGGCACATGTACCGGTTGTTGATCAAAATCTCGCTGCTGGTCGGCTGCACGGCCGGCCTCGGCTTTGTAGCAAAATCTCATATTATCGCAGAGTCGCTGCTGCCAACCACTCTGCATGTCACGCGTTTCAAAGGCGAGCCTTTCACGGGGATTGGCTATGAACTTTGGCAACCCTGGCATTTGGCGAAGCTCATGTTTTACGTCGGGGGCAGAAAGGTTGGAACCGAGCGGCACTGGTATCCGAATGGCGCTCTTTGGATCGAACGCGAGTATGCGCAAGGTTTGCCACACGGAGAATGGCGTCAATGGTTTCCAGATGGCACTGTCCGATCGCTCGCCCACTATAAGGATGGTCAGGCCGAAGGTGAAACCTGGGCTTGGCATGAGAATGGAACTCTCGCCGAATACACCCGGGTTGCGAACGGACAGGACATCACACAAAAGTCCTGGATACCCGACGGCACTGTCTATCAAAATTATGTGTTTCAAGATGGGGAACGCACGGGAGTGCAGGGGGACATGTTTTGCAAGGTCAAAAAATTTTTGCAGCGATAGTTCTTTCTTTCGTAGCTTGCTGGATCGCCTCGTCCCCTTGTGCACTCGGGGTGGAGTCTTTTGCTGAACGCATCGCTCGAGAGCGCCAGCGGGGGGTCGATCGAGTGGATCCTATCGGGCAGGGTCTGCCCTTTTTCACACAACGCACCCTGAGTCCCAGTTGGGAGCAAACGGTAAAAGCGAAAGCCAACTTTGTAAAAATGCCGCCCCTGAGTTTTCGTGATCAACACGATAACGTTGTTTCAGGCAAAGACCTCGCCGGTCAAACCACTTTCATAGCGTTCTTTTTCAGCAGCTGCTCCGGGTACTGCCCGTTTCTTCTGCAGAACCTAAAAAAGGTGGCTCATCGATTACCTCAGGACGATGTCCGGTTTGTTGCGATTTCAGTCGATCCGGAAATCGACACACCAGAGCGCCTGCGTAGGTATGCTGAAACGATGAAGCTGGACGCTCGCTGGAAGCTCCTGACCGGTTCCAAAGAAACGGTCAATCAACTGGTGCGTGAGACCCTTGTCAGCCAGTACTTTCAAAGGATCGAGACCGCCGAACGCAACTTTGTCCATTCGGAACATTTTTATGTGCTTGATACGCAGGGCTATCTGCGTGCTGTCTTGAATGGCAATCGTCTGGACGTGGCGGAACAGGCCGGCATTGTTCTTTCGAAGCTCACCAAAGTTGAATGAGCTATATAAGTTTTGCTTTAGTCCATGATCGCATACTCGCCGATAGGCGCCCGTCCGGGTAGCGTTGACGGACGGTTGGCTCGACAGGTCAGGTGGAAAATGAGGCAAGTTTGGCATTCAAGGACTGCGTTCTGCAATATGAAAGTTTACTAGCGACTTGCCTACCCTTATAAAAAGCCACCACTTTTTCTGATGGATGCTACGCCGCCCATTCAGCTTCGCTGGAATCGGGCACTCAATCACTTCCTTCTGATTACGACTCCGCCATTCCAGGCGGGAATCACTGCCTCAGGGGTGTGCTCATTTCAAATCCCCGGCATGCAATACCTCAGGGCCCCGGAAAGAATGCCTGGAAATTCAGCAGCCCCTTGATTATCAAGGCTTTCACGAAAGTGGTAACTCTGAAATTTCCCAATAATTTTAACGGTCAGATTACTTTATAATCATTCTTTCCGGGGCCCTGATCATGGGACCAGGTGGAATCCACGCTTCGCAAGTATCTCGTCGACAGCAAAGGACGCTTTTCCCTGCATGGGGTGCGTTCCGATTCCCGGCAGATCAAGCGGGCGTCGGAGCAGATTGCGAAGGCAGCCCGCGGCCGCGTTACGCAGCAGCCTGCGTACTAGACGTCAGGACTCGCCTGGAATTGATCGGCCAAGGGATTGGTTTTCCGTTCAAGATGCAAGCTCTATTGCTTGCTTTTTAGCAATCGGTAACGTGATGATCAGTTTAAAGCTATAGATGCCCGGACAGCCGGGTGTCATATCACCCAAGACCAATCGAACGTCGCCACCAGCTCCACGCAGAAAATCCCGTACAGCCCTCATCCCGACTCCCCGGCCCGACATGGCCGTAACTCTCTCTGCCGAAGAAATGCCAACCTCGAATATGGAGTCAGCAATGTCAACAGCGGACTCATTGCCGCGGAATTTACCGATTTCCAAACCTCGATTTTTTATTCTTTCAATATTTAAACCCTGCCCATCGTCCTGAATGATTAGCACTAAATCACTGTCGTTCTTTCTTCCTACGATACTGATAATGCCGGACTCCGGCTTTCCCTTTGATTTTCGAACATCAGCTGGTTCGATGCCATGATCCAGTATGTTTCTGATAATATGAACCATCGCGTTATCCAGCGCGATCCTTTGAGCGGAACGGAGTGCGATTTGGTCAAGATCTATGTGAAAAACCGGCTCTGACCGCCCCAGGTCACGGGCGATTTTCCTCGCGCGATTCTTGTAATCCTCTACTATTGTGTCCAGATAATCCAAAGTAGCCTGAAGCAAGGCTGTCTTGTTCGAGCTGATAATCGCAATCACGTCAGAGGTCAGGATAGGTTCTTCAACCAAGCCCTCTAGTATTGTGATATGGTTTTCAAGGAATTCGCGGGACAGTGAAACTTTCGTGAAATCATCAGATCGCCCGAGCTTTTTGCAGTTGATCTCCCGATACTGATTAAATGAAGCCCTCACAGCATCCAGATCAAGTCTCAATTGGCTGCAATTAATTTCTGAGCCGTTGCGAAGTATGCTTTGGTATTGATTCTCCGCCTCATGTATGGAAGGAGTCAAATGCTTAAAATCAAGAGTGCGTGAAGCACCTTTGATTGTATGCATGTTGATAAAGACCTTCTGAATGTCGGATTTCAAAAGACTTTCCGAGCGTTGAATAATATCAGACGATTCATTAAGCAGAGCAATCGTCGTTGCGAAGAACTGTTCACATTTGTGGGGGCCAGCTTCAATGAGCTCGAGCGTAATATCGAGTTCACGACTTTTTGCTATAGCCTCTTTAGTAATGATAGCAATATCGGTCGCATCGGTGATCGTCACGAGAAACGAAGTTATCATGTGATTCTCCACCAGTGGACCCAGAGTCACCTCCAAATGCTTGTCGAAGTTGTCACAACTCTGGGCTGAGGTCGAGTATCGCACACGGCGCAATTTGTCAAATTTTTCACTGTTGGTATCATATCCTATGATATCACCGCCCAAAGAGAGTAAAATCGATTGCCAGATTTGATCAATTTCGTCCTTTGGTAAATCCAACCGATCAAGGAAAACATCCTTGAACGAACTGCCGGCAATATTTCTTTGGGCAAGGACGGCGGATGTGTTTGCAGAAAAATCAGGCTGAATGATCGCCTCGTTTTGAATTATGAATACCGCCTGAGGTATGCTGTTCAGAACATATTCAATTTTATCTTTCGCCGTTTCGAGATCCAGTGTTCGCTGCTGGACTTTCAGCTCCAAGCTCGAGTTCAGCTCGTTCAAGGTGGCGTTTTTCACTTCAATTTCAATGGTCTTTTCGACCAGCTTCATTTTGTTGATTTTTGAACGTAGCAAAGATCGAATTGACGAGATAAAAACATAAAGGGCAAAAGGGGCAGACGTGACGACAAATCCTTCGGGCTTCTTGGTGACGGCATAAACTGTTATGACCATATTCGCTGCTGAAAACATAACAAACGTAGCTGAAGTATGCTTCCCTAGGTCGGAAATCCAAGCCAATAACCGGCGGATCATCGGCGTCCTGGTATTCACCACTATCCTGCGATTCGAATGCAAATAGCGAATACCCAAAAGAGCAAAATTGAATAGCAGCAACGCCATAACGATAAACATGTTCACCATGAGCATGTTGGTGAAGATCGTTATAGCAAATACACCAAATAGTGTACCGCCTGACAAAAGCGAAACTTCAACGGCAATAATCAGCGGAAGAATACTAAAACCGATGAGGAGACGCAAACGGGCAGAGACAGGAATCAGGAACAGCGACGTGCAGCCGCCCACCAAAACGTATGTGAAATTGTGAAACCAGTTTGAAATGAAGCCAAGCGTGTAGTAAAGGAAAAGCAATAGCGAAAAACTAAAGATTCCCAGGGCTTGGCTGAATTCTGATTCAATTCCCGTCCGGCCCAACTGGCGAATTCTTTGTATGCCTTTGACAGTCACCCCGTTTATGATCAGCCCAAGAAAGCTTCCGACCAGGCAGACAAGACCCAACCAAATTACGCTCCAATCGGTGTGATAGTATTCGACCCATTCCTCG
>NZ_DASQYZ010000150.1:0-8895 GCF_035638955.1 Oligoflexus sp.
CTGAGGTATGGGCAACCGGATGTGGGCTCACATACGTTTGTTGTGATACTACTGTCTTAGAGGTCCCCTGCTCCCCGGGGGATCTTTTTTTTTGAGCGGGGGTCTCCTCAAGACGATGTTTATCGTCCCGAAGTTGAAAAGAATTCCAAAGCCTGACCTATAAGATTTTTACCGGTGTAATCCGGCACGTGGCTTCCGCCGTTCACACGCCACAGGCCGACCTTCGTCGACTGCGCACACTCACTCCACACCAGCTGATCAGTCTCACGCGCGCCCTGGTCGTCGGTAATAACCGGACCTTCAGGTCCCTGGTACGCCCCGCCGCCCAGGACAATGCCAGGTATTTCCGGTTGCAGCATCAGATCCAGGGCCGCCGGCTGCTCCTGAAAATTACCGCAGCCGTTGTGCTGCGACCAAGTTTGACTCGACTCAAAGGCCCCCAGGGTTTCTGGACGTTTGCTCACAAAGGGTACGATGTTATCGGCGGTGCCATGAATTTGCAGCACGGAGACAGGTGTTTTGGATTGGCAGAGACTGGTGTTGGCAAACATGGCCCCCGCGATGGAAACGATTCCTGCGAACACGCCCTCGGTGTCACAAGCCAGCCGATAGGCCATGAATCCGCCATTGGAAATGCCGAAGGCATAAACTTTTTTGGAATCGACTTTGAAGCGTTCCTTGACCTCAGTGATGAGGTTCTGCAGGTACGCTGAATCATTGACAGCGCCTGGCTGCTGCGGAGGAGCCGCGTTCCAGAATCGCAGGCCTTCGGCATTCAGAGTGCCGTTTGGTGCCAGAATAATGAATTCCGACTGGGATTGCTGCAGATCCGCCTCGAGATAATAAATGGTTTCCATAGCGCCGCTGGAATACCCATGAAGGAGGACAAGGAGAGGGTAGGATTTCGCAGGGTCATAACTCGAAGGGAGTTTGACGGCAGCCGGGCGGTCCTTGCCCAGGTAAACCATGGCTGACCAGGCCGTGGCACTCTGCACGAGAGCCACGGAAGACAGTAAAAGTGCGAGAAACGAAAAATTTGAGAATGTACGCATTTTGACCTCATCCTTCATTCAAATCCGAAAGTTGTTCTTGTTTCATTCGTTCGATCATAGGCGCATCTTTTCTCAATTCCAATACGGGATGAGATGGAGGGCAGGTTACTTATGTCCAACTTGGAGCAAACACCAGGAGACATCTCAAACGCTCAATATTTCTGTGAAATTGCCGATTCATGAAATGGAATCGTATCAAACAGAGGTCGCAGCCTGGGCAGGAAAAGATTCGGTTATGCCGCTTTTCAGAGTTCTATTTTTTATGATCACTTATTGCTTGCATGGCTTTTCTCAGGCCAGCGCGGAGCCTCTTATTCTGCAAAAAGGCGATACTTTTGTTCGCCACTCCATGCTTCAGTCGATGGACTTGCTGATCGACCCCACACGTCAACTCCAGGCCGGTACGATTCTACAACCTGAGGTTCGCGCAAGGTTCGGGCCCATCGAGGGTCAGGGTGTCTATCTTCGGGAAAAAGGTACGTTCTGGCTTTTCTTTCAAATCGACAATAGGTCGGAAGAAACCGTATCGCTTCATCTCGTACACTCGGCGACCTATACGGATGCTATCGATCTTTATGAAGCGCAGGGACAGGCATTAAAATGGAAGGCCGCGCGCGGTGATCATGTCTCCCAGGATTTAGAGAACAATTATAGGCTGCCGCTTTTTTCCCTCGTGGTGACACCGGGCTTGCATACCTATGTTCTTCGCATTCGGACGGACGGGCCTGTCAGCGTCAAATTCAACCTTTGGAGTCCGGATCATTTTACGGCCCGCATTTTAAATCTCGAGAACACCTTCATTGGTCTTCTATTTGGTTTCCTCATTGTGATGATCGGTTACAACAGTTTCATTGCGATTCGACTTCGGGTTCGGTACTACTTTCTTTATGTCGGCTACATCATTTGTTTTAGCGGGGTTCAACTGCTCTTTTCAGGCGTGGCGCGACAGTTCCTTCCCAATCATCCTGTGACGACGATCCTTCTCAATCAGGGCGTGATCATCGGTGGCGAGCTGACCGCAATTTTTGCCTGTTCCTTTGCCATTCGCTTTCTTGATTTAAGTCAGGTTCCTTGGCTGATGCGGGCGATGACATTCTTTTATCTGTGCTCCGCAATCAATATCGTGATCTGTTTGATTGATTTCCATCTGTCCTACACGACGCTCCTGATCACCAACACCTACGTCTCCTGCCTGCTCTTTTACGCCGGCGTCCATCGCAGTATCCAGAAGTACCGCCCCGCTTATTTTTATACGGCGGCCTGGGTTTTCCTTCTGCTTGGCAGTCTGATTTCCATGACCTACATTTATGGTTTTGTGCCTGAGAATGGTTTTGTCATATGGAGTCAATTCGCAGGCGCTGCTGTGGAAGGCGTGCTCCTATCCCTCGCCTTGAGTGATCGAATCAGTCTGGAGCGGGAACAGTCTCATGCGCAGATTAGCAAACTCAACCAGCAACTGCAGATGCATGTGGAAGAGGTCGAGTCGATCGTCGAAGTCAAGACGCGGGATATTCGTTCCATCATGGAGCATATTCCGCTCGGAATTTTCATGATTGAGGATGATCGACAGATTCACAAGGATTATTCCCGCGAGCTGATCGACATTTTCCGCACCCAGGACATCGAGGACCACGAAGCGACCGCATTGCTTTTTGCTGGCAGTCTTTTGGATCCTGATGAGAAAAGTCAGGCCATCAGTTGCCTGCATGCGGCTTTGGGCGAGGATACCCTCAATTTTGAGATGAATGCCCACGCCCTGCCCCTCCATCTGAGCCGTCTGGATCCAAAGGGGCGCTTGGAATTTTTTGATCTGACCTGGAATGCCATAGAAAGACATCCAGCCCGCGTGGACAAGATTTTGGTGACAATACGCGATGTCACCGAAATCCGTTCGCTTCAAAAGCAGAGCCATGAACAGCAGGAAGAACTCGAACTCATCGGCGAAATCCTGAAGGTGCCGGATTTGCAATTCAGTCGCTTCATCCAGACCGCTCACCAGCTGATCGATGACACCGAGGCTCTGATTCACTCGCAGGCCATGGAAGGAAGAAATCCTGAGGTCCTGAAGATCGTCTTTATCAACATGCATACAATCAAGGGATCAGCCCGATCGCTTTACCTGCGTAAGCTCACCCGCACCATTCATGACATTGAGCAGGATCTGGCTCATCTGCAGAAAGTGCCCAGCGCGAACTGGGACATTCCGCGCATGAAGCAGCAAATGAGGGACGCCCGCACGGACGTGGCCCTTTATGAGCAGATTGCCCGTAACAAGCTGGGCCGGCGCCTGGAACAGACACGATCCGTGGATTTCCGCCTCGACCAGATTCAGGGCTCTTATATTAGGCTCAAGGGTGTTCTTCAGGATCCAGAACTGCCGATCCGGATCTCGACTGTTATCTGTGACGTGACACGCCTCTTTCATGCGCAGATTTTCAAGGACGCCACCGTGGTCTTTCAGGAAATCCTGGCTTGCCTCCCGCAGCTGGCCAAGGATTTGTACAAGGACATTCCCCACGTGCAGATGGAAACACAGGGCATCCTGCTCAGTGACAAGGCCGAAGAACTGGTGCGGAACACGTGTGTGCACCTCCTGCGTAACTCCATGGATCATGGGATCGAAAGCGCTGCTGAACGTCGGCGTGCGGGCAAGGACCCCAAGGGCACGATTGTCATTGATATGAAGCGTAGAAACGAGCATGTGGAATTGATTCTAAGCGACGATGGACGCGGGCTGCCCATTCGTAAAATCATTGAAATCGGTCTCGCGCGTGATTTGCTCAAGCCTGAGCATCAGAACGATAGAGAACGCGTGGCGCAACTGCCTTTCGATTCAGGGCTCTCAACGGCCAACCGGATTACGGACATCTCAGGACGGGGAATCGGCATGAATGCGGTGAAGCGGTTCATTGAACAAGCCGGTGGCACCGTTCGCATCGTATGGCGGGATGATCCTTTCAAACCTCAGGCCTTCTGTCCCTTTGAACTCATCATTTCCCTGCCTTTTGAAGGCCTCTTTGAAACACAAGATGTGACGACGCACGAAGCGGCTTAGGGATTCAGGCGATCCCGGCCTTGCGACCGGGATATTCCATGGCTTTACATTAAATGTTGTTCGTAGACGATGGTATGTTCGGCGTCTATTGCTTTGGAAATAACGCTTCGGTACTTCGCCTCGACCTGATGGCGCTTCACTTTCAGCGTTGGGGTCATCATCCCGCCATCCACCGTCCAGTCCTCATGAATGAGGATGCAGCGGTTGATGCGCTCATGTTTTTCGAGCTTCTTATTCAAACGCTGGAGCGAAGCGGTGAATTCCCTCAGGATAAGATCCTGCGGCTGTTTCCTTGCCGATTCTGTCAACACACAAAGAGCAATGGGGCTCGACAGCGTGTTGCCCGTGATGCAAAGCTGCTCGATGAAAGGGTTGTCCGCCAGGAAATGATTCTCGATCGGTGCCGGCGCGATGTATTTGCCGGTATCGGTTTTGAAAATTTCCTTGATGCGTCCGGTGATCTTGAGACTACCGTTTTCATCGAGTTCGCCCATATCACCTGTACGGATGCTTCCATCAAAAAGCACTTCAGCTGTGCCCTCGGGATCCTTGTAGTAGCCGAGCATGGCGGCACCATTTTTGATCCAGATCTCACCGTTCTCAGCAATGGTGAGTTTGGTTCGCGGTTGAGCCGGCCCTACACTCCCCAACCTGTTTTCGCCGATGCGATTGGCCGTGGCATAAGCGAAGTTTTCCGTCAGGCCGTAGCCTTCGAGAATATCAATGCCAATCTTCCGGTACCAGGCTTGCAAAGAAGGAGCGATGGGAGCGGCCCCGGATCCGATCGAACGGCATTTGTGGAGTCCCAGACCTTTCTGAATCTTGCGCTTAATCAAGCCTGAAACGACGGGAATACTGAGCAGCCGATCCAGCTTCTGCTGCGGAACTTTTTCCAGAATGCCCTGCTGAAATTTTTTCCAGAGGCGTGGGACGGAGAAGAACGCAGTGGGAGCGACATCCCGCAGGTTTTGGGCGAAGGTATCGAGCGACTCGGCGAAGCTGATGGTGGCGCCGCCATAGATTCCGCCCATTTCCACCAGCGCTCGTTCTGCCACGTGGGAAAGAGGCAGATAGGAGAAATAACGATCGTCTTCGCTGAACCCAAACGTTTCCCGATAGCCCATGGCCGCATGGGAGATGGTCCGGAAACTATGCATGACACCTTTCGGATAACCGGTGGTGCCCGACGTATAAATGATGCTCGCCAGCTGGTCCAGATCCGGTTTGTATTGACCTTCCAGCCCTTTGCCGCTTTCCAGCAAATGATTCCAGTCATTTTCCGCGGTCATGGGATCGGGATAAGGGAAGCGGATCCGCTTGATGGTTTCCGGAATACCCCCATCCATCTTTTGCCACTCATCGAGTTTGCCTACAAAGATCACCTTGGTTTCGCTGTGGCGCAAAACATAATCAATGGAATCGGCCTGTTGTGTAGGATACAACGGAACGCTGACACAACCGGACATCATGATGGCCAGGTCGGCCATGATCCAGTGCGCGCAGTTTTTCGAGAGAATCGCCACGCGATCCCCCTGCTGACACCCGAGTTCCTGCAGCGCCTTGGCCATCCGACGGGCCTGACGTCCGGTCTCGCCCCAGGTATATTCCTGCCATTTGCCGTTTACAGGTTGGCGCAAAAAAACCTTATTGGGATGATTCTTTTCGCGTTCATAGAACATATCGAGCGGTGTTTTTAATATGGGCTCACTCATGGCCAGCCGTTCCCCCTGTTGATTGAAGATGAACTGTTGATAGCAGTTATGTCAGAAGTGAGAAAGGGGAAACTGTCTGTATTCAAGACAAATGTAAATCTGTTTTGCCTAAATATACCGAGGAATTCAAAAATCGTGAAGAGCAGCAGAACCGTCGGCTTTCATGACTGGATGGACCCTCCCTCCTGCCAGCCTCGTCTGTGTGGTATCATGGATAACATCCCTACCTTTATTCGTTGTAAGCACAAATGCCAGGAGGCGGGTTTTATCATGCGCTTTTCAAAAGCATCCAAAGTTCTGATGCTATTGACAGTATCAAGCATTCTTATCGCTTGCGGCATAATTATCGGGAATCCAGGCAATCCGGCTGAAGGCGGCGGTGACGCCAGCGGCTTTGTTCAGACGATTGACTATGATATCCCGCCCGACGTGTCAGGCTATGAATTGACGCAGGAAATGAAAGACGGAATCTTTGATGATTCTGCCCGCCGCATTGATGAAACCATCGACCGCGTGAATCAGATGATCACGCGCCTCAACGCTGACGCCGTGGCGTCCGTGGGTGATTTTACAGGCAAGGGTGCGGATGGCAAGGTCAGCGGTCGTATTGTGGCCCTGACGAACGATGCCAACGGCTATGTTTATCAGGCTGTTATCTGCTATGCAGGCCAGCCGTTTCAAACGGTGGAATGGTCACCTGAGACAGGGTCAGTCCATACCATCCGGAATCACGCCATTGATCCTGTCGATTCCCGACGCAGCGCCCAGATGCTTTCTGAAATCACCTATACCAAGGGTACCAGCTCCAGCATCGATGTTTGGTTGACCGTCACGACGAAACCCGGCCAAGCTGTGCCGGGAGCGGATGGCAATAAACTTGCGGACCACACAACAGGAACCTACGCGGATGGTGTCTTTACTCTGGCCGGCGTCCACAACTGGTATAACGATGCGGCGACCATTCAGGAGGAAGGTGACGAATATTTCCTGGGCCAGTTCAATGATGCTGGCGTGGGTGAAAACGTAACCTATAACGTCTTTCGTCCTGACTGCAACACGGTTCCCTTCGATGACACGGCCGCGGAACACACCTGGTGCGGTGGCCGTGCGATCCCGGGTGGATCCGCTTACACAGCTGATGAAAGAGTGGCCGCTGCCACCCGACTCAAGGATATTCCGCTTCCCGGCAAAGCCAGTTTGAAAATCCCGGCTTTACCTACGGATCTGAGCTGTCCATAAGGGAAAGCTGCATGAATAAAGTTCCGGATAATTTTAAAGTCGAATTTGATGAGAAGCGCTATAAATTTTTTCTGAATGTTCATGTGTCCTATCTGAAGCATTGGGAAGATCCCCCGCTGCATCTGGTGGATGCCATGATCAAAGGGCAACTGGACGAGCGGTTCCCGCAGCGCCAGCATCATGTTCAATTTTTTTTGGACCGCTTGAAAGGGATCTGGAACAGCATGGCTCGGTTTCCCGAGCAAAAGGGCGTTCAGGTGATTGTCGCGGAACTGTATCCGGAACTGCGTGGGTTCGTCGTTGATATGGATACTGTCAACAATGAGCAGGTTCTGATTACACTGCCAGCCGATCAGGAGCTCGTGGCTTCCTGGCATCCGGCCTGGTTGGAAGCCTATGGGAATATGAAGCTGGTCAATGCCGGTGTGAAAGGCTTACTGAATCCAGCCCAGATTCGCATGGCCTATTCACGCGCCGCCTATTTTCGGGAAACGATTGAAAGTTACCCGATCAGCACAGCAGCACGCTCCAATCCGCTGAAGTCCGGCAAGGATTATCATATTCTGGTTCATCCGATGCGGCTTGAACTGGAAGTGGCCATTGGCGCGATTCGAAATTTGGAGAGCGAAGACGCTCAAAAGCTTTTGTTCGACGATCTCAATGAGGCGGTTTGGAAACTTGTCCATACCTTTGGCCGGACCCCTTTTTTCAAGGACTTTCGCAAGGTGATTCGGCAGAGCCTGAAAATGGCTCAGCATCAGCCCTGCGTGATCGGTGCCAATTTACCCTTGGTGCTGCCGGGAGGCTTCTTTCTCAAAGAAGAGACCGAAGCGCCGCGTCTTTCCGAATTGAAAACGATTGCGGCTTATTTTCAGGCCCGTGATCCCGCGAAAGCTGCCAGTCAGGTCTCCTATTTTCACCGCGATGAGATGAGCGAACGCAAGCGCCTGATTGTCAAACGTGGGATTCCTGGAGTCGCTTCGCTCTATCCAGTGAGTTCGCTGAGTACCATGGATCCGGCTTTGGCCAACGAATTTCTAGCCTTTGCCAAACTCGGCCGTTCCACTTTTTTAAGCAGCCAGCGTGAGTTGCAGGCCATGGTGTTTACCATACCCGGTGCCACGGCCGAACGTTACGGCAAAGCCGTCGAGAGTTTCTGGCAGGAATTCATCCAGACGTTTGGCAGCAACAAGGACGATGGTGAGTGCATTACCATTATCAGCCATTTCTTTCCCATGTCGGTTACCCCTCGTGAGCGCAAGCCCCTGGCCCAGGGACGCAAACGGCAGGATCATGATAGCGCCAGCTGGCTGCCCATGATCGTGCGGGAGATTATTGCTCTGCCTTCTGTTCCGGCCGATCCTGCGACCATCGCCGCCTGCCTCGCACCGAATGTTTCGGAGGCGGCCGTTAAAAAGGCCCTCGATGGACTTCTGGCGTCGGGGATGATCAGCTACGATAGCGCCTACCGCCGTTATCATCAGCGCGAACGGAACGTGGTCACAGGCGACGAAAAAGCCCATGAAAAGATTCTACGTATCCACGAGGAAATGTCTGAGCTTGCTGCGGCCGTCCTGGAGGATCCGCCCGAGACCATGCGCTCCGTGGCCATTCATGTGCTGATCGATCCGACGGTCTTTGAAGCCGCCCGCCAGAGAATTCGGGAATGGCTCCACGGTCTTCTGGATCGCACCAGCAAGGAACGCGACCAGGATCAGCTGTATCAACTCAGCATTCAAATGTTTAAGGGCCCTACTTGATTCCAATCAGGGGCAGCGTCCCTAGGTGAGTTTCCACTTCTGATCGTGGAACTGGCCGATGATGCTGTCCGTGCGCA
>NZ_DASQYZ010000151.1:0-4754 GCF_035638955.1 Oligoflexus sp.
CAGGTGAAGTATCTTAATAATATCGTCGAGCAGGACCACAGGCGGGTCCGGCAAAGGACAAGGTCCATGCTCGGCTTCAAGACTTTCATGTCGGCCGCGAAAACAATTGCCGGCATTGAGATGATGGCCATGATCAAAAAAGGCCAGCTCAATATCCCGGGCTCCACCCCATTCGAGCAATTTTACGCCCTCGCAGGATAACTGCGTCCGGGGGGTGATGCCCTCGAAACCATACTTCACCCTTTGAAAGTTTTGCGACAGAGCCCTAGTAACGCAGGCAAGTCTGCTAAATCATGCCATATTTGCATCGCCGTCTCACATTTATGCAGCGAGCTTATCCACAGGAACAAAAGGAACAGAAATCCCTGTCTTGTATGGGTTTGAAGCTATGCATATATGATGCATAATTCCATCCACAAAACTAACCTTAAAAAATCAGCAACCATGTCAAATAACTCATTTTTTTATAGCCAATTTGAGATGCTAGAGGCTTTGCTATTAGCCCAAAAGACAACTATATCGATGACTCAGTTGTCAGCCAAGATCACCATGGTTCGTTCTCTTCCACTTGCAGATCAGAATAAGCGAAGCCAGAAGCAGTCTGTACTGGCCATTCATCCACTATATGACCTATAAGTCATATAGACGTGTTCATTTAACCTCATGTTAAGCCCTGTCCGCCGAATGACGGACGGGGTAAATCCCGCACTCAACAAATGCACCCTTAAAAAATAGGTTCTGTTGCGTTTGTGTTTTCCGATCATGCAACCAGCTAAAATCACTAATAGCCATAATTACATACTCAATGGTTTCCTCAGGTTACATTTTATTGGAAAACAAACGCAACAGAACCAAATAAAATGCTGATTTTTGACGCCTTGATGTCTACTATCGCAGCATGGCCTTGATTTTTTCCTCATTCAGTTTTCGCGCCATCTCAATTTTTCTGCCACCGTTCAATTTTATGCTGCCTTGTCCTTCATCTTTCCTGCCTGATGTCGAGTCATTTGCCTCAAATTCAGGCCCAGGATAGACCCGTACGCCGCAGCCTTTGTCGCCGAATCGGACTTCATTCTGCTTTTTCCCAGCTGCCCGCCATGCTTCGCATGTCCGATCAGAGGCTCGATTCCAGACCGGCGGTCCTTGAGCTTTTCTTGCAATGATGCCTGCACGCTTTTGGGTTTCACCTTGATATCGACCGGAGTTTGAATGCCGATTTCGGCAATGTTGGCCTTGCTTGCAAGTTCTGGTTCTTTCGGCTGTAATATCCTTTGTCTGTAGCCAGTGACTTCAATGTGCCTTGGCCAAATAGTTTCGAATGCTCTTCGATAAATTGTGGAAAAATCGCCCTGTCTGGCATCTGCACATCCATGCATTCCAATATAAAGAGAAAGTTTCCCTTGAAACGCCCGCTGAGAAGTGAAAAATCAAGTCATCGGGATCGCCCAAAGAGTGATTGGCTTACTATTTCAGTTTGCGAGAAACGTGAAGCAATGAATCGGCGCTAGCGAGTCGAACGTCCTTGCTGATAGCCATATTCAATCCAATGCTTTGTCAGCTTAGTGCAATCTGAATGAAACATAGGTTTCAAATCAGAATTTCGAATTTCATAGGCCAAACAATCAAACGAAGTCCGCGCCCGCCCTTCCCAAAACCCGTGCTCATAGTAGTGTTTCCTACTTCGACTAATGTCAATACCGATCGCAGAGATCAAATCAGGGTTGGAAGCGACGTAACGCCATGAATCAAAATCATTCTGCTCAGGGATAGAAGCAGAGCTGCCTGTGGAACTAATTTCAAACTTAAAAATTTCCATATCCCCAACACCCGATTGTTGCGGGGCTTTGTTGTGGTATTCGAAGCCAAAGGCGAGCGCCTGAGTGACACTGTTTGGCCAACCCCCTGCAGGTCTTGGAAGCAGCCCACGAGCCACAAGATTTTCTAGAACTGGTAGCCAGTTGATCTCGACCTGCTGCAGGGAATCCACTATTAAATTCCCGCTGACAGCCGTACTATTTAAGACGATATAGGTCGCCAGGCCAGTAGGCCAACTCGTAGCAACCAAAATATCATCGTTTTGAGGAACAGCGTCACTCCAACCGGGCGAGTAAAGATTAATTTCGATCAAGTGAGATTGGTTATTCCAAAAACCTTGAAAAGCAGCGATGACACGGCGCTCGGAATTCTCTCTAATCCATTCTTTCCATCTGAAATCAACTATTTGCGTGACTTGTGCTGGCGATGGCAAAGCTCCTCCTTCTAAATCAATGTGCCTCATCAAGACATTCCAATTAAAGATATCACCGCCACAGGGGTGCTGAAATAATTCATAATCCTGTTTAAGAACAAGGGAATGTTGGTTTGCAGGTCCGTCCCATGTATAAATAGCCGGTCCGCTTTTGCCGAAAGGGTATAACTGGAGGGATTGACTTTCCGCTCCAGCGCATGTTTGCCCGGCATAACCGTTCTTTTCAGCTTGGAAGGCTAAAGTCCACTTAGCTCCAGCATTGGCTTCACATTCATCAATTTCACTCTGGCCGTTGGCTCCTGCAGGATTCGGTGTGCGCCAACACCTTTTGAGTTGTCCGGCTGCTCTACTAAGTGGCCTCAAAACGATGGGAAGTGCGTCTATTTGGCTAGCTATGGCGACGTTGCCTCCCAAAACCTCGGCCGAGGCTTGGATCCCAGAAATCATCAATACCAAACCCGCCGCGTAGTGAAGCCCCTTCCTGCGTTGTTCCATACTGTTTCCTTCCCTTTATAGCTGGAGCAAGGGTTAACAGCCCTGCTCGAGGTTCCGGATGATGGCTTGCCACTCCTGCGCTTGGCCCGTTCCCGATGCAGTAGGTCCCCCAAGATATTGCATACAAATTGAGTAGCCGCAAGCTTTATGATGTCAAATAAACATGGATGATTTGACAGCGCAACTTTTAGCGCTTTCCAACAGGCTTAAAAAGCCAAACATTCCAGGGTCCCCGGAAAGAATGACTATAAAATAAGCGGTTAGTTTAAGTTGTTGGGAAATTTCAGAATTACGGCTTTCGTGAAAGCCTTGATAGTCAGGGGTCTGCTGAAATTCCAACCTTGTTCGGGAGATCTGCTTCACTCGATTGCGATAGTCTTAAAATTCATGCAGGAAGGCTGACCAGAGTTGAACCTTCTCCGCTTTTTGGCGAAAAGTTCATTTTATGGCCGCAGGACTGCCGTGAGAGACGCCCTCCCGTGTATGAATCTTTTATTTTCCTGGCTCAAATTTTGGCTCTGTTGCGTTTGTGTTTTCCGATCACGCAACCAGCTAAAATCACTAATAGAGCCATAATTGCATACTCAATGATTTCTTCAGGTTACATTTTATTGGAAAACAAACGCAACAGAACCGCCACGGCGATGGCTGGCAACGATGAAAAGTATCTCAGGGCAGGATTCACTGAATATCTGACGAAACCCGTAAATGTCCCACTCCTCATTGATAAATTGGCCGGATTTCATCCCAGAATTCGGTTAAAAATCCAAAGTCATGTCAGCACCTAAACCATTTACGTCGACAGTGCTCCAGCACATGACTGAAGACTTGCACATCCTGTGGGTTTTTTTATGACCACGCGGAAAATTCCCGCCCAGCTTCATACAGTCTGCACAGGGTGAAGTTCCCTTGAAAAAACGGACAGCGAGTTAACCACATTTTATAAACAGTTGCTGCTCATAGCACTGCGGACTCACAAAGCCAAGCGAAGAGTGACTCCGCTGCCGGTTGTAGTAGACCTCGATATACTCAAAAATGCTTGATTTAGCCTCTTTCCGTATCCTGAACACTTCAAAGTAAACATGCTCAGTCTTTAGCGTATGGAAGAAGCTCTCCATGGGACTGTTGTCCCAGCAATTTCCTTTGCGGCTCATACTCGGTATCATCCTGTAGCGCCATAGCCTCCGTTGATAGGCTTTGGCCGCGTATTGGCTTCCACGGTCTGAATGATGGATGAGGCCCGGCCCAGGTCTTCGTTGCTTCACGGCCATTTCCAGGGCTTCCAGGACGAGATTCTGAGTCATCCGTGCCTCGATGCTCCAGCCAACAATCTTCCTGGAATAGGCATCCATTACGGTAGCCAGATAGAGCCAGCCCTCGTCGGTCGCAATATACGTGATGTCGCTTAGCCAAAGTCTGTCCGGTCCCGATGGCTTGAAATCCCGGTTTATGACGTTGGGACTGACCGGCAGCTTATGGTTTGAGTCTGTCGTAACCCTGAATTTTCGCTTTGTTTTTGCGCGAATTCCCATTTCCCTCATCAGTCTTTCCACCCGCGTTTCACTGCAATTAAATCCCTGTTTAACAAGTTCCTTATGGATTCTGGGACTTCCGTAGTTCCTGCGGCTGCCTTCAAATATGCGTCGAATAGCAGCCTGAATCTTGCTGCGCTCAATGGCTCTGGGTGACGGCACGCGCTTCATCCAATCGTGAAATCCGCTGCGCGACACCCCTAAAATATCGCACATGACTGAGATAGGGAAACGCTCCCGATGGTCGCGGATGAAGGCATACTTTACTTCGGGATCTCCACAAAGTATGCCATTGCCTTTTTTAATATCTCGCGTTCCATTGTAAGCCGCTTCACCTGCTGCTCAAGCTGCTTGATCTTATCCTCCTGGCTGGACATATTGCCCTTGCCAGGGAACGCGTCCTGTCCACTGCGCTGGTAGTCCTTGATCCAGGACCCCAGAGCTGGTTGGCTTATCCCAAGATCCTTTGCCACATCAGA
>NZ_DASQYZ010000152.1:0-3114 GCF_035638955.1 Oligoflexus sp.
CAGGTGAAGTATCTTAATAATATCGTCGAGCAGGACCACAGGCGGGTCCGGCAAAGGACAAGGTCCATGCTCGGCTTCAAGACTTTCATGTCGGCCGCGAAAACAATTGCCGGCATTGAGATGATGGCCATGATCAAAAAACGCCAGATCGATATCCCGGGCTCCACCCCATTCGAGCAATTTTACGCCCTCGCAGGATAACTGCGTCCGGGGGGTGATGCCCTCGAAACCATACTTCACCCTTTGAAAGTTTTGCGACAGAGCCGATTGGTACGGCTCAGGAAATTCCGGACATGATTTTTGAAGGCGTTCTTAACGATGTCACTCGAATAGAAGTGTTCCTTGGTGACGACCGCTTCAACTGGATTGTCCGGACGGTTCATGGCCTGGCAATCGCTCGGATTATAGGTCAGCTTCAGAACATGGTGACTGCGTTTTTCCACACAGGACCAGGTCATGTTCCTTTGAGATGGACTGGCCTGCTTGGCCAGCGTCTGCTCCACCCACCATTCCATACCGCAGTATTCATGCTCGAAGTTCACCAGGGGGAGGATCACGCGCAAGCCATGCTGCCCAGCGCTGGCAATCGTGTAATCCAGCTGCTGAATCCCGTCCATATTCAGCGACAGGTCCTTATTGATAAAGGGCGGCGTCACGCTGCTGCCTTTGGAACCATCGCAGGCAAAACCCCAAAGACGGATGACCTTAAAACCCTCGGTCGCATAATTTTCCATCACCTTATCGATCTGGGGAAAGGTGACGCGACCGTTTTTAAATTCCTTGATGACATTGCCCTGAAAGGCTTCGGCCATGGCTAATCGATAAAAATTACTACCAACAAAGTAAAAAGGTTTGCCATCCGCCTGAAATTGGCCATTGGTGACCTGAACAAAACTTTGTGCGGCCCGCGGCGCATCCAGAGGGGCCGAGTCTACGCGTGTACCGCTGTCACAGCCCATGTTTGCGGTCAAACAAAGGAACAAGGTTCCTAACAACATCCTCATGGATATTCTCCTCAATAGTTGTGCTTAAAACCCATCGCAAGATTGAGATACTTGATTTTTGGAGTGAGCGATACTCAATTTCGCCGAGCCTGAAGGAATCATCAACAGGGCTGAATCACCTTGAAAATAAGTGTTTTTACATTTGTTAACAATTACAACAAAGTATCTGTAGCGATTAATAAATCTTGATAGAGGAAATGAGCCCTGTCAGAGAGCTCATCCTGGAGGGGCTGTGGAAGCATTATTTTTGAAAGGACTTTTACGGTCGAGTTCGGTGATGGCTTCCTGAATCATGAGGCGTTCATCGGCAATGAAGCGTTCGATGGGGTCGCGAAACGTAGGATCCATGATGCGATGGGCGCTGAAGGTCAGGCTGGGGCGAAATCCTCGTTGAATTTTATGCTCGCCTTGAGCCCCGGCTTCGAAGAGTTCCAGGCGCCTTTGAATCGCAAAATCAATGGTCTGGTAGTAGCAGAGTTCAAAATGAAGATCCTGAAACATCTGCAGGCTTCCCCAATAGCGACCGAACAGTGTCTTGCCTTTGAAGAAATTTAAAGCGCCGGCCACGGGTTCGTTATCCTTGCTGGCGATCACAAAGAGAATGTGATCGGACATGGAGGCAAAGACCTGTTGAAAAAAACCGTCCCGCAGATAAGCAATGGCATCCTTTTTTTCTGCAGTCGTCAGATAAAGTTGCTCCATGAGTTCCGCATGCTGCGGCTGCAAATCCGAACCCGTCAGACACTGAAATTCAAGACCATGCGACTGGGCCCGCTGCCGCTCCCGCTGCATGTCGCGGCGCCGTTTGCCCACAAAGCTGTCGAGATAATCCTGAAAATCCCGATAGCCCTGATTACGCCAGTGATACTGCAGGGAATGCCGAATGGCGAAACCCTGCTCCTGAAAGGCCGCGCACTCATTCTCTGGGATAAAGAGTGCATGCACCGACGACAGCTTGCTCTGAACCGCCATCTGCACTGAAAACTGAATCAGCTGTTCGCGGGTCTTTTGAGCCTCAGCCCCAAGCCGAACCAGCACGCGGGGGCCTGTTGCCGGCGTAAACGGCGCTGCATGCACAAGCTTTGGATAATAGGGACGACGAAAGCGCTGATAAAACCGCGCCCATTCCCAATCGAAGATATATTCACCGTAGCTATGCGACTTCACAAAACCGCAGAGCACGCCCGCCAGCCCTTGGTCATCAGAAGCCTGCAAATAAACAGGGTCCCAACCGGACGCGCCGCCGATGCTTTCCGAGTCTTCCAAAGCCTTTAAAAAGGGGTAATCCAGAAAAGGGAAATCCGGCGGCTCCAGGCTCTGCCAGGCTGCTCGACCGATGCTTTCTATGGAGGAGGCCAGTTTATAATCCATGTGCGTTCCCCTATGTCGGGCTCATTCTATACTGAGCTTAACTTGGAAAACAGCGGCTATGCGACCGAGCAAACGTGTCAAGCGTGAGGCTTCTGGAAAAACCTACGGACTTACGTCGGGGCTTTGGATTATCATGGATGCCTATGAACCATGGCAGTCCGCATCAGCAGCATCACAAGGATGAGGAAAAGCTCCGTGAAAAAAATTGTGCTCACCGGCGGTCCAGGCGCAGGCAAGACAGCCATCCTGGAACTCGCAAAACGTCAATTCATGGGCAAGCTGGCGATCATCCCTGAGTCGGCCAGCGTGGTGTTTGGTGGCGGATTTTGGAGGCATGAGTCTCTGGCCGGACGCAAGGCGGCTCAGCGCGCGATTTATTATGTACAGAGGGAATTCGAGACCTTGGTTGCAGAAGAAGGGCACTCGGTCGTTGCCTTGTGCGATCGTGGAACTGTCGATGGAGCCGCCTACTGGCCCGGTGGAGCGGATGATTTTTGGCAGGAACTGAAAACCACGAAGGCAGCGGAATATGCACGCTATGCGGCGGTTATTCACCTGCGAACACCGGCCCTGGAGCAGGGCTACAACGGACAAAATCCGGCTCTGTCGCAAACATTTCCAAGGTCGAAGTGAGTTTCTGAAGGGATCATTCCCCGGACGCAGTTATCCTGCGAGGGCGTAAAACTGTTCGAATGGAGCGAGGCCATGGATATCGATTTGGCCTTTTTTGATCATGGCC
>NZ_DASQYZ010000153.1:0-7384 GCF_035638955.1 Oligoflexus sp.
GCCTCGATGGCTTTGGGAATTTCATGAAGTTTGATTTCTACCTTAATTACAGACACTTGAGCTCTCATTTGGTGTTTCTTTCTCTGACCGTTTTACCACGGTTTCAGATTAGGAGACACCAATTAGCCGACGGTCCCTGGGGCGAGCTTAATGATTCAATCCAGTGCCGCGTAAGAAAACGCTAAGCAATCTCCATCCACTTTTATTTCAAGTAATGGAAACAAACGAGTTTTCTTAGCCTTTTAGCGTTTTTTTCGGGGTTCTGCTCCAGTTGCTTTAAATTGCGGAAGTCGGGTGCTGGCCGGCCACAGCCAGAGTCCTGCCGTCGCGGGTAAAACCGGAAACGTTGCGACTATTCTAGTGAATCAGCACATCCGTGATTGGGCAAAGAACAATGGTTAAAAATTTTCGATCAATTCATCCAATCTTTAACGAACCGTCTCCCATCCGTAGTACACCCCTCTGCATAGTAGTAAATAGGTAACCGATTTGGAGTAAAGCTATGCGTTCTGTTTGCATGAAAATGCTGCTCGCCTCTGCTGCTTTTAGTTTTTGGCAATGCTCTGTTTTTGCAGCCTGTCCTCAAGGAACTCAGGATCTTTCCGCGACCTATCCTCAGGGACTGCCCGGTTCTGACCTCGTCGAACGTCCGGCCTGCGGTCTGGCCGGAACGCTGCTTCAGGATGTGACCCTGACCACTGCCAACACTTATCTCCTCCAAGGCGCTGTCTATGTTGGCAGTGAAGCTCAGAACGCCACACTCACCATCGACGCCGGTGTCACCATTCGCGGCAGCAATGGCCGTGATTTTCTGGCGATTCGCCGCGGTTCCAAAATTCTGGCGGAAGGCCGTGCTGATGCTCCGATCGTCATGACCGGTTTTGAACCTGGCCGGACCACACGCGGTCAATGGGGTGGACTCGTCCTTAACGGCCGTTCCACTTTGAATCAGTGCAAGGATGCCACTGCAGCTGTGTGTGAAAACACGCCTGAAGGTGGCGTGGAAGCGAATTACGGCGGAACCATCCCTGATGATAACTCGGGCATATTACGCTATGTTCGCATTGAATACCCAGGTTTTGAAGTCTCTCCTGATAATGAACTCAACGGTTTGACCTTGAATAGTGTCGGCAGCGGCACGACCATCGACTTCGTTCAGGTCGTGGGTAGCAACGATGATGGCGTCGAACTCTTCGGTGGAACTGTCAACCTGAAGCATATCGTTATCTCGGGCTCGCAGGATGATGGCCTGGACTGGGATTTCGGTTGGAGCGGCAAGGCTCAGTATGTCCTCATTAAGCAGTACGCCGACGACGGCAACAACGGCATTGAAGCTGATAATAACGTCAACAATCAGGCCGCTCAGCCTCGCTCCAATCCCACCATCGCAAACCTGACCGTTATCGGTGGCTCCCCTAAAAAGGGCGACGGTGTCCTTTTCCGCCGTGGAACCGGCGCGACGCTTTATAACAGCATTATCACAGGTGCCAACAGCACCTGCATCAATCTTGATGACATCGAAACCTTTAATGCTGGACTGGTAAAGTTCGAAGGTGTGCTTGCGAAATGCGGCACAACCTTCGCTGATCTGGCGACCGATCCTTTCACTGTATCGAGTCTCTTCAACACAAGCGGCACCAACCTGGAAGCCGACCCTCTTCTGAATGGTTATGCAGTGCAGGATGAAAATTCTCCGGCATTCACCACTTTCGTTGACCTGTCCCGCGACAGTTTCTTTGAAGAGGCTTTCTTCGCAGGCGCTGTCGAAACCTTGTCCGGCGCTTCTGCTGATTGGACCCAGGGCTGGGTCAAAGGTCTGTAACAGCACTGATTGGTACTCAGGAGGAGGCTCTTCATGCGATCGCGATGAAGGCCTCCTTTTTAAATCATCCCTGGATTTCAAAGGAAAAAGCTCAGCTATGAAGACATTGATCATTCTATCTCTGGTTTTCACGTTGTTTGCGGCATGTCGCAAAAAGGACAATGAAGTTGGGGAAGCCCGACGTCTGCCCGAAGACAGCATCAATCTTCTGGAGATCATGGCATCCGATGATCCTGCATCTGTGAAAGCGGGGCTTGAGACCTGGCTTCAGTACTACCCGGGCGAAATAAATCGGGTCTTTCCGGGCGAGGCCACAACGGCCCTGGGACTGCTTGCGTCCAAATATTTTCGGGCTGATGACAAAGCGTCCTGGCTTGCATTGATCGATAACCTTCTTGATAAAGGAGCCGATCCCAATATTTCCTTCTCTTATAACGAAGCACGCCTTGGCATGCTCCATGTAGCCTCAATGGCTGGTGATTCCGCCCTGGTCCAGCACCTGATCAACCGCCTGGGCACCATTGATCCACCCCTGCGCCTGAGCTGCGATGTGCCACGCCAAATACCCAATGCCAATGAGCAGACCCGATTGAATATCAATATCCAGGAAGAGAAGACGGGCCGGACACCGCTTCATTTCGCCATCGAGCAGCCCAACACCGATGTAGCATTTATTGAATATCTTTTGCTGCAAGGAGCCAACCCCGATATCCGCAATGAAGCGCTTCAGCTCCAGTCGCCGTTCCAGCTGGTGCCTGCCAATAGCTCACTGGTCCCGGTCTTCCAAAAATACAGCGGGCCTCAAATCCGCTATGATGCGCGCCTGAATTCGTTCATCAACGATGAAATCGAGAAACAACCTGACCAGCGCAAAACCATGCTTGATCTCGCTGCCGCTTACCAGGAAATGGTGACGAGCGAGGGATTTCAAGACGTTCAGGATATTAACCGCGTGATCACGCTTTGCCAAACGGGAGAGCAGGCCAATCTTCTCGGCTATGCCCTTCAGTACCTTTTCCCCTCCGTGTCCACCAAAGCAGCGCAGGCGGCCAAGGCGCGTAACGATAGCCTCCAGGTCTGGATAAAGGATTATGGCGCCAAAATTTGTCTGGATGGCGACCTTAGCCTCCGAAATCCAGACGCCAGTACCCGCACGGTTTCGCTCAAGGATTTTTTCAAACAAACCCTGGCCACCCATACCCAGGCGGCATCCGCACCAGTGAAAAACCTGAATAAAGCGCTCTGGTGCTCGGTTGTACGTCCCAAGGCGGTCGAGGGCGGCTGCTGGGATACGACCAGCGATGAAACGCTGGTGGATGGAACGGTTTGTAACCCCTAAACAAATAATATGGTGTATGAGAATATCTATGAATACCATCCTGGTTCTTTTGTTCCTGAGCCTTTTTTTTCTCACGTCCCTGGCCTCGGCGCAGGACGAATCGAAAAAGGAAAGCATGCAGGTCACGGCCAAGCGTATCAAGCAGGGTTCCGCCAAAGCGCTCTTGGATGAAAGACGCAGTTCCAGTGAAGTCAAGGACGTCATCAGCTCGGAACAGATCAGCAAATCCGGTGACAGCGATGCAGGTGCTGCCATGCGCCGGGTCACGGGTTTGACTCTGATAGGCGGCAAGTCCATTTATGTTCGCGGCCTGGGTGAACGCTACTCGGCCACCACTTTGAACGGCCTGAACGTACCGAGTCCGGATCCTGCGCGCCGGCAGGTCCAGTTTGATCTTTTCCCGGCTGAGGTGCTGGAGAGCATAGTCGTGCAGAAAAGTTATTCACCCGATCTGCCCGGTGAGTTTGGTGGTGGCGCGGCTCTACTGCGAACCAAATCCATTCCCACCCGCTTTGAAGGTCGAGTCAGTCTGGGAACGGGTTATACAACGGACAAGGTCAATACCTACGAACATTCCAACACCGACTGGCTCGGCTTTGATGATGGCACGCGTTCGCTGCCAACAGCTTTGAAGGAACAATCCCTGACGCAGACGAGTGGTCTGACCGGTGACCAAAGGGAAGCCTTAACCGAGGCCTTCCCTCGGATTTATAGCGTCCAGGAGGAATCGGCGCCCATCAATCGGAGCTTTTCAGCGTCATTGGGTGATCGCATTCCCATCGGTTCGACTCCACTTGGCTATTCCGTGGGAGTGACCTATGGCGACGAATGGAACCGCTACGATCGTGAGCAGAACGAATACACGAGTGACCTCAACACAGTGGTCAAGGGCAAGCGGGGGGATGTTTCCGAACGCGAAGTCAAGCTGGGCGGCATCGGGGTTCTGAGCGCTGATATCGGCGGCAGTCAGTTGCGCGGTCTGATAGGTGTTCTGCACAAGACCACAGACGCTGTGGATATCTCGGACTCTTTCAACCTCAATACCACGGCCAATAACATCAGAAGCACAAGGCTGCAGTGGCAGGAACGGGATCTTCTCCTGCGTCAGCTTTTCGGAGAACACAACCTTGCGGAAGACGGCAGTCTGAAATTGAGCTGGCGCGTGGGTCTGAACAAGACCACCCGTAAAATTCCGGATCAGCGCAGCTATGGTTACAATGATCGGGGCGATAGCCTGGTCCATGACCAATCTGATATCAGCCGTCTCCGGCGGAAATGGTTTGATAATGAGGAGGACATGCAGGAGGTTCAGCTGGATCTTGCCGCCAACGTTTACACGGGTGATGAACATCAGTTTGATATTAAAACCGGTGTCCTGGGCCTGAAGCGCGAACGTAAATCCGGAGCCCGTGAGTTCTTTTTCACCCCGGCTGCGGTGGGAAGTCCTGCGGCTGCGTTAGGCGAAAGTCCCTTGGAGGAGATCTACACGCCTGAAAACATCCGCTTTAACGAAACGCAAGGCCAGGGTTTCCTGCTGGCGGAAGAGGTGACCCTGCCTTCGGATACGTATACCGCGGATCAGGACCTGCAAGGCGCATACGGCATGCTCCAGTACAAATATATCGATGGTGTTGAAGTCACAACCGGTGTGCGGCGCGAAATGTCAAAGCAAAATGTTGATAGTATTGACTCCTTCGACAGTCGCGACCCTTACAAGAAAGCCGAACTGCAGAGCAACGCGGTTCTGCCCGTCCTGAATGCCACCTGGGCTTTTGTGGAAGGTCAGCAGCTCCGCTTTGCCTACAGCCGCACGGTGGCGCGACCGGACTTCCGCGAGCTTTCCGTCTCCAGCTACTTCGATTATGAACGCGGGATTGATATCAAAGGCAACCCGGACCTGCAATTTTCGAAAATCGACAACTACGATCTGCGCTGGGAACTCTATCAGAACAATGATGACTATATATCCTTCGGACTGTTCCATAAAAGCATCAATAAACCCATTGAACAAATTCCAGCCAGCAATGACGGCGCCAACACCTCGGCAATCACCTATACCAATGCTGAAAGAGCCCGGAACTATGGCTATGAGTTTGAGACCACGCAGCGGCTGGGTGCATTCTCGGTCGGTGGAAACTACTCCCGCATTTTTTCCGATATCACGGCACCCTCAGACGAAAACAGCATCCGCTACACCAATACCAACAGGCCCATGCAAGGTTCCGCCCCCTATGTGCTCAATGTGAACACCGGCTACCGTCTGGAATCAACCGGAAGTGAGGCCAACGTCGTATACAACCGGGTCGGAGAACGCATCATGGAAGCGGGCATTGTCGTCGGCGAAAATGCGGTTCCCGACGTGAAGGATGTACCCATGGATAGCCTGGATATGGTGCTGAGTCAGGCCCTTGCCGGTAATTCCAGCGTTCGATTTCGGGCGCGGAATTTGCTGGGCCGGGACATTGAGTATAAAGTGGGGGATCGCCTCATCTACCGCCGTACTCAGGATGCGTCCTACTCTGTCAGCATCTCGTCCATGTTCTGACGTTTGGAAAGCTCGAAACGGCAGTCGCGGAAGACTGCTGTTTTTTGCTCTGAACTCCCGCCAGGCTGATCTGTCCCGCATGTTCATACTCTTTCTTTAACATGAGCACTCTTGTCCCCTGGCACAACAAAACCATGATCGAAACTTAGCCAACAATTTATCTGACCTTTAACGAAGCCTTCCGCCGTCTGTAGTAAACCCCCCTCTGTACAAAAAATGAATGGTGGAGGAGGCGCTTCAAGCGATCGCTATGAAGGGTCTCCTCTTTTTTCCAAACCCAACCTCTCCTAAGCCAAATTAAGCAAAAATTTACAGCTTCTTTAACCGTTATCATCGCTGATGATGTAATAACCACCAGGTCAAGATAAATAACCTTTTTGTTGAGCCACCTCAGTGCTGTCCATCAGAAATCCAGGATACGTCATTAGAATCATGCCAATTCATAACTTTTCGGCCTCTTTTTGTGAGCATTTTCTGCAATTTGGATCAGGCGCAAAGGAACATAACAATCCTGAAGGAGTCAAGTATGAGCATCCGTAACATCTTATTGAGTCTGGTTATTCTGGTACCAAACGTTCAGGGTTTTTCTTCCGAAAAACTGGATAAACATCTCAAAGGTGAAGTGAAACTCGATGGATCGAGCACAGTTTTTCCAATCGCTGAGGCAGCGGCAGAGGAATTTCAGAAGCTCCACCCTAACGTTCGCGTCACGGTTGGCCTGTCCGGGACCGGTGGCGGCATGAAAAAGTTCGCGGCGGGCGAAATCGATATCGCCAACGCTTCACGTAAAATAAAGCCGGAGGAAGCGAAAAAGGCTCAGGAAGGAAAAATTGAATATTCCGAGCTTCCCATTGCTTACGACGGGATTTCGATCGTTGTCAACCCAGCCAATACATGGGCTTCGAAATTGACTTTGGCGCAATTGAAGGAAATCTGGCAGCCTCAAAGTCAGGTTAAAACCTGGAAGGATATTGATGCCAATTGGCCCAACGAACTAATTAAGCTTTATGGTCCTGGTGCAGACTCGGGGACCTTTGACTTCTTTACCGAGCATGTCATGGGCAAGGCCCGTCTTTCACGGACCGATTATGTTGCCAGCGAAGATGACAACGTTCTGGTAACGGGGGTTTCAAAGGATAAATATGCGATGGCATACTTTGGCTTTGCATATTACGAGGAAAATCAAAAGTCACTGAAGGTTCTGGCTGTAGGCCAGGACAAGGACGCAACTGTACCCAGCGCAAAATCGATCGAGGATGGCAGCTACCCTCTGTCCCGGCCTCTAGTCGTGTATGTAAACAATAAATCGGCGCGGCGACCGGAAGTAAAGGCTTTTGTAAGCTTTCTCCTTAAAAATGCAGCAAAACTCTCCAGGGAGGTTGGCTATGTTGCTTTAAAAGAGGACATATATGCGAGCGCTTTAAAAAAATTTGAAAGCTCCTCTGCGACAGTTGAAAAATAGTTCCAAAGCAGAATCGGCATAAACGCGGCTACCCAACAATGCCCGCTGAAGATGAAAGTGTGCCTGGAGAACTGTATGAGCGGTCGACCTTATCATGTTTCCAAGGGTAAAATTATTGAAATTGCTGGCAGACGTGGCGTCGTCTGCCATGTGACAAACAAACGTTGCTGGGTGTTACATGATGGGGATCAAGTTGCAACGGGCTATTCGTGGCGG
>NZ_DASQYZ010000154.1:0-2948 GCF_035638955.1 Oligoflexus sp.
TCTCAAAAAACGCTTTGTGGAAAGTCCCCCAGCAATTCATAAAAAGTCATCAATCGTCCACTGATTTTCGGAGAAAATTGCCACGTTCCGTGGCAACCTCCCTCACATGCACCTGACACTTGAACAAATTCTTGCCTTTAAGACCCTTACGGAGGAACATCTTGCAGACGCCTCCCGCGAGGATCTTATTACTCTTCTTCGCGGCGAACAGCAGCTGCGCGAGTCACTCACCATAAGGTTCAAGGAATCACTCACCCGCGAACTGGTTCTTGAAGACGCGATCTTTGAGTCGCAAAAAAAGTTTTGCAGGCTCCGCAGTGTCATGTTCGACAGCCGATCCGAGAAATCGAGGAATGCAGCATACGGAAGAAAAAAGAGGAAAAGCAAAGACAGGAAAAAGCCGGACGACTCCACAAAGCTTCCTTCAGAGCAGTATCCGAACGTCGATATAATCGAGCGAGTCGTGGAATGTGTGGATAACCCTCAGTGTCCATGAACACCCTCCGACCTTCATTCTGGGCCTGATAAGAAGCCGGACGAAGCCACGCCCCTCGTGCTTGATACGGAAACCTTTCGCAAGAGTCTCTATGGTATGTGGGCAGAATGCACGGATACCTCGCATAAGGTCGACGGAATTATGATCTACTCGTCAAACCGGGTCGAGTTTAAATTTGCTGCGGACTATGGCAGGGACATTGTTGTCACCTTCGACAAGTATGTCGGCGTAGGCTGCAAGGGTCAACCAAATGCTGACCGCGAAAGCTTCATAATGCGCTATAACCTTGGTGCAAACCTGGGTGCTAATGTCTTCGCTTTCGATATGGTCATCTTTAATAACGACAAGGAATCAGGAATTCAGTACAGCAGTGCGAAAATTCGCGACCAGAAGCTGATCGTTAGTCTTGGTTCAGCTATCGAAAGCGATTCATCTCTCGGCAATGGCGCATCTCCGGCCATCCGCTACAAGTTCCTCGAAGCGAAGGACGGTGACAAGAACCTGCTCGCCTACTACCTGACGAAAGTTCCGGAATAAATTCCAAGGTAATATCCGTTCCCAGCCTTCAAGTTTTCATCCCCTGACTGGCCGTCTTCCCTTCTGGGTAGGCGGTCTTTTCAGCCCCTGCACGCGGGATCATGACATGAGTTCCCATCACCGGGATTTCCGGCCGCGGCGTAGGCATGTCTGCGATCAGAAGCTTTCTCCGGGCAATTGGGGGGGATCCCGGTAATTGAAACAGAGGAATCAGATAAGGACTACGCGCTGTTCAGATTTGTCATCCGCGTTCCACTCCATCACATGCGCTTCCACCCAAGGACTCTCAAGGATCCCACCACGTGGCCATTGGTATCAGGTGAACGCTGACAGTGCCCAGGTTGCACGAAAAGAAAAAGCCTCGCAATGGCGCGAGGCTCAAGGCACTAGGTACTGCGATAACAGTTGTTTGCCGTATCTTATCACATACCGGGTCCCAGTCAAATACGATTCGTCCCGATGCTGCTCCCAGGCTCCCGACCCGGGCAGTTCAGCTGTACCTGCACTTGTGTTATATAACCCTGCACTTCAGCTATCGCAAAATATCGACAATTTACCGATAGGGTATGCAGTACAACCTGGAGGTCCACTACCATGATATCACGCAGACTGGTGACTGCACTGTCCGTCGTTATCCTTGTCTCTGCAGCCTGCACGCCCCGCGATGGCGTTGGGCCCACTATTGAAGGTTCCGCCCTTCCAGCTGAATCACAGGGCTCCAAGCCGAACGATCCTCTGCCATCGGCTGACCCGGTGGTCGAAGTGCCTATTTCCGTTGAGCAAAAGGAGCCAACCGAGCCTGTTGATATTACTCTTACCTGGCAGCTGGATAAGTCCACGATCACAGCCGATTGTCCAGCCTACCAAACCGTTCTGCCTGGCAAGAACAGCTTCATCCTTCAAATTGGCGAGATTGGGGATATCATAGCCAAAGGTTCAAGGGCTCCATTATGTCCTGCACCATCCGCGGATCCGTGATCATGCCTTCCGGGTACCTTGTCGATTTGAATATTGATTCTGTCAAAGTCCTCGGATCCGGTGTCCTCGCAAACGCTGACACCATTGATTATCTCGTCAAAGTTGAAACCGTGAGTCCCATTCAGTACGTGTATCGATATCAAAAGACAATCATTGGGCCAAAAAATGGTGCTTTTGAATCCACTCTGGACACAATGACCCCGACCATAGCGGACATTCCATGCCCTAAGGATGCCGTCAGCGTACCGTTCAACATCGTGATTCAATCCACTCTGCGTGCTTCAACGGCCACCACTCTTGCCGAAGTGGAAGGCTTCCTGAACAGAGCGCCTGGCTTTACCTTCCGGTATCGCACCTGCAAGCAATAGACTTGCTTCCTTAAGGCCAATATTTCTGCCTGAACATTCAGGCAGAACCCTTTTGCGAGCCGTTGGATCCCTGCAGTTGAGTTATATATCCCAGCACCAGGACTATCGCGCGTTTCCTTCTTTTGCCGATAAAGTCCAGCAATCGCACCTGCAGCCTTGAGCGCACTGGTCAGCATGAGACAAAGCTGAAAAGGTCGATTGGATGGGTGGCCCGGTCCCATCTTCTTAACACCTCGGAGAAAACATATGCGTTGCCTGACTCTCTCGCTCGTTGCTCTGCTCGCTTTCTCATGCAAATCATCAGCCCGCAAGCATGCGGAAGCCCCGCGTGCTGAAGTCGAGACCCTGGCTCCAGATCCGCAGCAAAAGCAGAACGAACCTGCGACAGAAGCTGTTGAGAAGCCGGTGGAGGAGCCAGCGAAGAAAGAAGCCATGGAGACACCCAAGGATCAGGCCATGCAATCGGGCCCAACTGCAGCGTTTCCCTTTACCATCGAAATGCCAAAATCCCGCATCCCAAATCCAGCGTCGTCGGACGATCAAGACAACTCTTGCCCGTCTTTCACAAA
>NZ_DASQYZ010000155.1:0-28574 GCF_035638955.1 Oligoflexus sp.
GTCCGGACACGCGATCCACTTTATGCAACCTGTTGGCTTGAATCACATAAAGATTGTCACCAAGCATGGCCGAAGACGTCGCCCCAGACCAGTCTGAAGGGCCCAGAATTTTCTTGGCTGCGTTAGGCGAAGACGCCGCTACGCACTGGAGCATACCGTTATGAGTCACGTAGAGAGATCCGCCTTGACTCAAATATTGTGTCTCCGCAGCACTGATATGGCCGCAATCGTACAGACCTTCGGCCAACGCCGCATCTGCCTTCCGATCCGCATCTCGTTCCAAACGAAGTGAATCATGAATATTAAATTTTTTGAGCTTTCCCAGCTCCTGGCCGGAATTGCAGATGTATTCGACTAGGAAAGCCTTCCGGCCCTTTTTATGCCACATGCTGAAGTTCATGCAACAGCCAGGCAAGGTCATGCTCGCTATTTTCGATATCAATGTAGGTCGGGAAGAAGATCTTATTATCCAGCGTAATGGCTGTATCAGGAGGCGTCCCGGAGACACTTTGATGAACTTCAACCCAATTGGGATCAATGCCATAGTGTTTGTCAATCACGCCGTGCAGACAGGCAGGAATCGGCATGCGCCCCCGGCTGTTGCCACTCAGTTCCCTTTTGTAGGGGTCCATGCTGGCCAGGACCAAGGGCGACAAGGTCGAGGCAGCGACACAACCCGAGGTTTCCAAAACGCCACCTAGAACGTCGCCAGCAGCTTCTGCCACGGGCTCCACGATATCCTTGATTTGGCATTTATGGGGTTTCCTCCAGGAACATGCTTGACCATATTGGCTGGCAGTGATGCCCGCAAAGGCTGCCGCTATTTTAATGATCTGAAATAAATTCATGCATTTCTCCTTGTCCCGGCTTGCAACGGGATTGGTTCCAGGTTGAATGGCGTGGATTCAGGGTACGAATCCGAAGCTCATGGGAACCACACCTTGAGAAATATTGCAGTGATTTGTAAACCAGGAGAGATAGAGGGACATGGCTTACGCAGTTGGACCGCGTTGCCGCACATTCTTCATCAGCCGGCTGATAATATTCACCAGGTTTTGTTTCTTGATGGGCTTGACGAGATAGGAATCACAACCAGCCTGAATAGCAGCATCAATATCGGTCTGTAGTACAGATGAGGTAAAGGCGATCACCACCGCACGGGTCAGATGTTCATTATGCTCATGCTCACGGATCAAACGGGTGGATTCGATACCACCCATGACCGGCATGTTGAGGTCCATGAGAACGATATCAAAATGGCCTTTTTTAAAGGCTTCAAAACCCTTCTGCCCATCCTCGGCAAAGGTGAGTTGCCAGGGGAACGTTTTCAGATAGATCCGAACCAGATCATGATTATCTTCGGAGTCATCGATGTAAAGAATACTCAGTGGGCGCTCGATACTGTGATCCAGATCCTGCGCCGGAGCCTGGCCCTTTTTCCAGCTCACAAAAAATCGGGTGCCCTTGCCGAGCTGGCTTTCCACTTCGAGCTTGCCTTGACTCAAACTGATAAACTCGCGACAGAGTCCAAGGCCGAGGCCGGTACCACGCTCGTCCTTGGTGCCTTTTTCGCTGAACCAACCGTCCCTTTGAAAGAGCTTATCAATATGCAGCGGCGCGATGCCAACACCATTGTCCTCGATCATCATCAGGATGCGATCGCGATCATCCGTGGCGCGACACAGGATATAACCTTCGTCCGAGCGCGTGAATTTAATGGCGTTGGCCACGAGGTTACGGATCACGGTCGACACCATCATGCGATCGGCATAGACCCAAATATCAGGGCTGAGTTGAATGTCGAGGCGAATGCCTTTCACCTTGGCATTCACGCGCATCAGATCAAAAACCTCCAGGACGATCTCCCGCAGGTTATGATTTTCCCATTTGACCCGCATGCCTCCGGTTTGCACCAGGGCCCACTGTAAAAGATTCTCCAAAAGACCATGCGCTTCTTCGGCTGACACAGAAATCTTATCGACCATCTCCCGCAGCTGCTCGGGACCTAACGAATCGAGACTGTCGCTGATGATGCCGCTATAGCCTTTCAGAGCATTGAAAGGACTTTTCAAATCGTGGGCGATGATGGAAAAGATCCGATCCTTGGTCGCGTTGTTGCGCTCCAGGGCCTTGTTGGTTTCGGCATATTTTTCGATGATATCCTTGAGGTCCGCCGTCCGTCGTTCCACCTGGTTTTCCAAATCCCGTACCGAATCCTTCAATCGGCGGGCCATGCTGCCCATGGATCGGCCCAGCTGTCCGATCTCGTCCTCCCGCTCCGAATTTAACAGAGAACGAAAGTCGCCGCTCTCCAGGATAGCCGCTGCATTATTCAGCTGCAGAATGGGACGCGTAACCTGGGAGCCGACCAGAAAATTAAAAGCGAGCACAACCACCAGGAGAACAAGCAAGGCCAGCACAAGACTGGTGGCCGAATCCTGGAGCAGCTGCTCATAATTTTTTTCGGGTGCGATGGTCACCACAATCAAATCCTGAACCCGCGAAACCGCCGCAAAAAGTGGACCGGCGCTGTCATGAATCTGCAGCGTGTGGGAGCCATTCAAGGTCTGAAGGTTACCAAATCGATCCTGCAGCGCCTGCACCGTGCAACGCAGAAAACAGTCCTGATGCAGAAATACATTGCGATCACGCCCCGTTTTTGCATAAAGACGATCGTTCGCAAAAGGAGAATGCGCGATCAAGGTGCCATCCGGTTTCAAAACAAGAATGGTCGCCCAGTGTCCCGAAGCAATGTGTTTGAGTTGTTCCTGACGTTGGCGTGCGATGTCCGGAGCAGCCTCAACCTGATTCGACCAGCCTTGGACCATCAGCATCGAGATGGATAGGGATTTATTCGCAGCCTCTTCCGTCATCGACTGCAGAAAATGTGCGGACTGGCGGATGGAGAGCCACGAGACAAAAAGAAGAATGATCAGCCCCACCCCGAACAGGTGCGCCGTCAGAAAAAATTGGAGCCGACGAGGCTGCCACCAGACTTGCATTCTTGACCCTCTTTACACCGCAGCAGAAAGGCTTATCGGTCTGCAGGGTTCCGGGTTCAAGCTGGTGGCTTTGCTGATTTGGAAAATTTAGACGAATTTAGGTTGGAGGTCCGTGAGATAAGCTTTCATTTGACTGATCACATTCCGACAGTTATCATACTGGCGACTTCCAGCGGCATGCTCCAGGGCTTTGGCCATTTCGCCTAAACCAAGCAAACCGTAGCCAGATGCGTTGCCGGCGAGCTTGTGACCTATTTGGCGCAAAGTTTCAAAATCTTTTTTCTCCAGAGCGCTTTGGATTTTCACCATGTCTTCTTCGCGGTTACGAAGGTAGCGAGGAAAGACATCCTCCAGCTCCTTATCGACTTCGACGATCATCCAGGCCCTCCCTTGCCATAATGGATCACCAGCTTCCTTTATATTATAGCTTAGGTCCTCGACCTCCGGTTGACAAAGTCGGGGGAGCTTCTATAATTTGCAAACTTTTCTGGTGGCTGACCGCCTGCGTGCCGTCCGCTGCTTACGTAGCATCCAGCAGAGCGATGAGCCAGGCACAGCACCTGGGACGAACAAACAGCGTCGCTTTGCCTTAATCAGAGGTTGATATGAAGGCACAAGTCGAAGAAGTAAACACGGTCCAACGCCGTATCAAGGTGGAACTGTCGGCCGTTGATGTTAAGAGCGCTTTCGATTCCGTGTACCGCAAGCTGCAGCAGAAAGCTCGCATCAATGGATTCCGTCCCGGCAAGGCCCCTATGAATGTCATCCGTAAGATGTACGGATCTTCGATTGCCTACGATGTCGCCGATCAATTGGTTCGCAATCACCTGTTCAGTGCCATCGAGCAGCAGTCTCTGCGCCCTATCGCCGCACCAGTGCTGGAAACCATGGATCTTCCTAAAGAAGATAATGACTACAGCTTCAGCGCTTTGGTTGATATCCTGCCTGCACTGAAAATCGACGGCTACAAAGGCCTCAGTCTTGAAGCACCAGGCTCTGAAGTCGGTGATTCTGATGTCGAGCGCGAATTGGAAATGATTCAGCGCCGCCACGCCAAGACTAAAGACACGGATGAAGGCACTGCGGCCGGTCCCAACCATATGGTGACTATCTCGCAGACAGCCCAGGTCGATGGTGAAACCTTCCCTGAATTCAGTTTTGAAAGCGTTCCGGTTGAGCTAGGCAAAAAATACCTCCTGCCTGAGCTGGAAGAGGCTCTCACGGGTATGAAAGCTGGCGAAGACAAGCAGCTGTCCATTCAGGTGCCCGAGCATGTCAACGACAAGAGCAAAGTTGGCAAGACCGCTCAATGCACAGTCAAATTGGAAAAAATCGTTGAGATCGTGCTACCAGAAATTAATGATGAGCTGGCCAAGGACATGGGTGTTGATTCCCTGGATGCGCTGAAAGCCAATATCCGTGACCGTTTGCAGCGCCAGGCAGAAGGCGCCAAGCGCAGTCAGCTCGAAACCGCCATATTCGACCAACTGTCCGCTGCGAACAACTTTGAAGTGCCACCCTCGATGGTGGATCAGGTGATCGACAGCATGTTCGACGAAATGGAATTCGAGAACGATGTGCAGCGTAAAGCGGCCAAGGCCAATGAAGAGGAGCGCAAACGCCTGCGTGACACCGCCAAGCAAAGAGCCAAGAACACGCTAATTCTTTCTGAAATCATCAAATCGGAAAGTATTACCGTGAACGACGCTGACTTTGACTCCTACGTCAAAGAGCTGGTCGGCGGCGGAAATGGCGGCAAGGAATTGGATGCCAAGCTGGTCGACAGCATCAAAGCTTCCATGGGTCCGCACGCCCGTGAATCACTACTTTTCAAGAAAGCTTTGGACTTCGTAATCGACAGTGCCAAGGTCACCGAGACCCGTCCCTCCACTTAAGTGTTTAATTTCAAAAATTCTTTCTGCTAGAATAAACTCCAGTCCAAAGCAGGACTGGAGTTTTTTTTTACGTCGACTTCAAAGCCTATCTTCTGCCCAAAAAGGAAGGATTTTTTTTCTTCTAAAGACTTCTAGCCGTCCGTCGAAAACTTATATGGTTTTATTCACCCTGTTGGTGAAAGCCATGAGGGACGCGGCGTGGAACCAATTGCGGTTCGGCGTTAGGAAGCATCTTGTCTTTGGCTGAGTTGTGGCTTAAGTTAAAGCATGTATGTATTGACAACTGCAACAGATTTTGTGGTTCGATACACGAAGCTAAACCCCGTGCTGGATAAGGAAGTGGGAATGGCCATCATACCAACTGTCGTGGAACAAACGAACCGAGGGGAGCGAGCCTGGGATATATATTCCCGCTTGCTTATGGAACGGATCGTGATGCTGGGCTCGCCGATTTACGATGAAGTTGCGAATACCATTGTAGCGCAGCTTCTGTATCTCGAGAGCGTGGATCCTGAAAAGGACATCAGTATCTATATCAATTCGCCCGGGGGGTCTATCACAGCCGGATTGGCCATCTATGACTGTATGCAGTTGATTCGTCCGGACATCCGGACCTATTGCATTGGTCAGTGCTGTTCAATGGGGGCTTGGCTCCTGGCTGCGGGTAGCGCGGGCAAGCGTCACGCTCTGCCGAACGCTCGAATCATGATCCACCAGCCTCTGGGCGGTGCCGGTGGCCAGGCCACGGACATTGATATCCAGGCGCAGGAAATCATCCATATGAAGAAGAAAATGACGGGTATTCTGTCCAAGCATACCGGTCGTTCCGAGGCCCAGATAACTAAAGATATCGACCGCGATTACTTCCTGTCGGCAGAGCAGGCAAAGGAATACGGGATCGTCGATCACATCATCTCTCCGGGAAAAAAACCGAAGAAAGATTAATCGAGGCCCCGTCGGTCTATACTAGACAGACTTGGCAGAGAGCCTAAAGGGAGAGCAATTCTATGGCCAGCAAAGACAGCGGTTTGCATTGCAGCTTTTGCGGTAAGGGTCAGAAAGAAGTCAAAAAGCTGATTGCAGGTCCGAACGTCTATATCTGCGACGAATGCATTCAGCTTTGCAATGACATTATCGCCGAGGAAGTCGAGAAAGAAGAACTGCTGAACACCAGCAACAAGATACCGAACCCGAAGGATATCAAGCGCATCCTCGACGAGTACGTTATCGGCCAGGAGCGAGCCAAGAAGATCCTCTCTGTCGCGGTGCATAACCACTACAAGCGTATCGATCACAAGTCGACGGGCGATGAAGTGGAACTGACCAAGTCCAACATTCTTCTGATCGGTCCTACTGGTAGCGGTAAAACGCTGCTGGCGCAAACCCTGGCGCGGATTCTGAACGTTCCCTTCACCATCTCCGATGCAACCAACCTCACTGAAGCGGGTTATGTCGGCGAAGACGTTGAGAACATCATTTTGAACCTGCTCCAGAACGCCGACTACGATGTTGAACTGGCGCAACGTGGCATCGCCTATATCGATGAGATTGATAAAATCGCTCGTAAGGGTGACAACCCATCGATTACCCGCGACGTGTCGGGTGAGGGTGTCCAGCAGGCCCTATTGAAAATTATTGAAGGTACGATCGCCAACGTTCCTCCCCGCGGTGGCCGCAAGCATCCCCAGCAGGAGTTCTTGCAAGTGGACACGTCCAATGTCCTCTTCATCTGCGGTGGAGCCTTTGCCGGGTTGGAAGACATCGTTGCGCAGCGGATTGAAACGAGCTCTCTGGGCTTCGGCGCAGAGATCCAAAGCAAACGTGAGCGCAACGTTACCGAGCTCCTGAACAAAGTCACAACTGGTGACCTTGCGAAATTCGGCCTTATTCCTGAGTTTATCGGTCGTTTGCCCGTGATCTGCTCTCTGGCAAGTCTGACTGAAGAAGCGATGATCGACATTCTCACGAAGCCGAAGAATGCTATTGTTAAACAGTTCCAGAAGCTCTTCGATTTCGAAAACGTGAATCTCAAATTCACCGAGGGCGCTATGCGTGCCGTGGTGAAGGAAGCGTTGAAACGCAAGACGGGAGCCCGCGGTCTGCGTGCGATCCTGGAAGAGTCGATGCTTGAGATCATGTATGAAATCCCTTCCGAGAAATCCATCAAAGAGGTGGTGATTACGGAGGAGCTTATACTCAATGGTGCGCAAGCCATTCTCGTTTATCGCACGCCGGAAGAATTGGCTGCAATCACCGCAGCCGCTGCGCGCGAAACGAAAGACCGGGACTTCGGTACGGGTTCGACTTGAGTTAAACCCGCAAGTTCTTCCCCCCAACCAATCTCAACAGTTTTAAAAGAAAGGCTCGAAAGAGCCTTTTTTAAATTTTGGCGGCGAGTAATAAGGGCTGTCTTCCTCGATTTTATTGCGCTAAGATACTTATATGAGATCATCAAGTAGAGCGTAAGATTGAACGGCACCAAGCCTGACAGGGACTGGTGTGCGATCACTCATGAGGAGGCAGACAGAATGTCGGATGAGTCCAAAGACCCTGTTAGCAAGCCAGAGGCCGTCAGAATACCATTGCTTCCTCTGCGCGACATCCTGGTCTTTCCATCGACCGTCGTGCCTTTGTTTGTCGGTCGTGAGAAGTCGATTCAGGCGCTCGAGCAGGCAATGAGTACGAACAAAGAGATCCTGCTTGCAGCGCAGATTAAAGCCAAAACCAACGAGCCGGCGCCCGAGGATATCTATGCCATCGGCACTATCTCCACAATTTTGCAGCTTTTACGCCTCCCCGACGGGACAGTCAAGGTACTGGTCGAAGGTCAGAAAAGGGCACGTATTACGGAATACGTGCAAACCGAAGACTACTTCCTGGTGAAAGCCGAAGCGCTGCCAGAACAAAAGTCCGCGGGTGTCGAGAACGAAGCCCTGGTCCGCACCGTTAAGATGTCCTTTGACAACTATGTGCGTTTGAACAAACGCATCCCACCCGAGATGCTGCTCTCGATCGCTTCCATGGAAGACGAATCGAAACTGGCAGATACCCTGGTGGCTCACCTGAGCAACCTGAAGCTTCAGGACAAACAACGCCTTTTGGAAGAAACCAATCCAGCCAAACGTCTGGAAGATCTCTATGGCTATATCCAATCGGAAATCGAAATCATGCGGGTCGAGAAAAAGATCCGCGCTCGCGTCAAGCGTCAGATGGAAAAGACTCAGAAAGAGTACTATCTGAACGAGCAGATGCAGGCCATCCAAAAGGAACTCGGCGACCGCGATGACGGCCGTCAGGAGATTTCGGACTTGGAAAACGCGATCAAAACTCGCAAGCTGACCGACGAAGCTCGCGAAAAGTTGAACAAGGAAGTCAAGAAACTGAAGCACATGTCCCCGATGTCTGCGGAAGCCACTGTGGTCCGCAATTACATCGACACTGTGCTCTCGCTTCCGTGGAAGGATTTCTCGGAAGAAATCCGCGACACTGTGTATGCCGAAGACGTTCTGAACCGGGATCACTTCGGTCTGGAGAAGGTCAAGGATCGTATCCTTGAGTATCTATCCGTCCGTGTTCTGGTCGACAACATGAAGGGCCCTATCCTTTGTCTGGTCGGACCTCCCGGTGTTGGTAAAACCTCATTGGCCCGCAGCGTGGCCACAGCCACCGGTCGTAACTTCGTCCGCGTTGCCCTTGGCGGCGTACGCGACGAAGCGGAAATCCGCGGTCACCGTCGAACCTATATCGGTTCGATGCCCGGCAAGATCATCCACGCCCTGAAAAAGGCTGGTAAATCGAACCCTGTGATCCTGCTCGATGAGATTGACAAGCTGTCCCAGGACTTCCGCGGCGACCCATCGTCGGCTTTGCTTGAAGTTCTGGATCCGGAGCAAAACCACACCTTCAACGATCATTATCTGGATTTGGATTATGATCTGTCGAACGTCCTGTTCCTCGCCACGGCCAACTCACTGCACACCATTCCCCGGCCTTTGCTGGATCGTATGGAAGTGATTTCGCTGTCGGGTTACACCGAAGAGGAAAAGGTTGCGATCTCGACTCAGTATCTGATTCCCAAGCAGCTCAAGGAAAACGGCCTGGACCAACAGGACGTGACCTTTGTGCCCAAGGCTACGCACGAACTGATTCGCTACTACACCCGCGAATCCGGTGTGCGTAACCTGGAACGCGAACTGGCTTCGATCTGCCGTAAAGTGGCCCGCAAGCACATGAAGAAAATCGAGGGCGATGCCCACGACGAACTCAAGGCCAGGCCGGGTAACGAAGGCAAGGAAATGAAGCCGCTGAAGGAAAAGCTGAAGATTGCTGCCAACAGCATCAGCGAGAAGATCAACGAAAAGTCGGTGAACAAGTACCTCGGGCCGCGCCGCTATCGTATCGGCCAGCAGAACGATCATCACGAAATCGGGATGTGTACGGGGATGGCCTGGACCGAAGTCGGTGGCGATCTTCTGGTTTCCGAAGTGGCTGTGGTGCCCGGCAGTGGCAAGCTCACGATTACCGGTAAACTCGGTGAAGTCATGCAGGAATCCGCTCAGGCCGCACTCAGCTATGTGCGTTCACGAGCCAAGTTCCTGAACATTGCCGAAGATTTCTACACCAAGGTGGATCTGCACATCCACGTTCCAGAGGGTGCGATTCCCAAGGATGGTCCCAGCGCTGGTATCTGTATGGCCACCGCTTTGACCAGTGCCTTGACCCACCGCCCTGTGAGCAAAGATGTGTCGATGACCGGTGAAATCACCCTGCGTGGCCGCGTGCTGCCCATCGGTGGTTTGAAAGAGAAGATTCTTGCGGCTCACCGCGGTGGAATTAAGAAGATTATTCTGCCGAAGGAAAACGAGAAGGATCTGATCGACATTCCAAAGAACATTCTGAAAGACCTCACCATCGTAGCCGTGGAACATATGGACCACGTTCTGATGCACGCTCTGGTCTGGAAACATCCAGATCAAAGCAACGAGGTTCAGGATGAACTGTTTGAGAAGCTGAAAAAAGTGACAGAAGCCGAGACCGACGAGCTGTCCTTTGCGCATTGACTCCTGTTTCCTGCACGTTACTTAGCTGAAGGGCGGGTTTATACCCCGCCCTTCTTTTTTATTTCTTCAGCACACCCTTGGCTCCCCCACCGACGAGCAGAACCAAATCCTTCAGAACTTTCGGCAAGGACATCCGACTGGGAATGGCCATATAAATCGGCCGCCACTCCGGTTCGAACTTATCCTTGAAGCGGCGCAGACCCTGGAAATTATAAAAATGCTCGCCGTAACGAAAGACCAGGCGACCGAGGCGGTGCCACAGGGGAGCGAAGCGCTGTTGTTTCAGGCCGGACAGCGGCGCCATTCCAAGGCTGAAGTGGCGAAAACCTTCCTTCTGCGCCCAGAGGATCATCTGCAAAAAGAGATAGTCCATGACCCCCGGAGGCGCGCTATTGCTGTATCGCATCAGGTCTGGTGATACCTCATTGTGATCCGCACTGACCCAAAGATTGGCAAAGGCCACGATTTCACCCTGGACCTTCACCACTGCAAAAGGGAAATGGGCCAGGTAAATTTCATCGAATCGACCCAGGGAAAAACTTTTTTCCGCAGCGTTCTTGGAGGCCATCCAATCCTCCGATATTGTTTTGAACACAGGCAAAAGCTCCCGCGCTTCCTCGCGATTCAAGAGGGCGAACTGCAGACCCTCTTTCTCAGCTTTGTTGAGCGTGCTGCGAAGTTTTTGGCGGGATGAACCGACCAGACTGAATTTGGCCAGAGGCACCAAGGCTTCCTCACCGATCTTGGCCATGCTTAGACCCAGATCCAAATAGAGATGCAGATTCTCGGGCTGCACCTGATAGAAGACCGGTCTTGCGGTGTAGTGGCGGCATTGCTCACGAAATTTCCAGATCAGATCGGCCCATTCCGACTCGGGTCCTACCGGATCCCCCATCACGATCCAACTGCGACCCTGAGCGGCATACATCAGGAACGTGGTTTGGGTGTCGTTAAAGAAAAAAGACTTATCATCCAGAAACGCGAGCTTCGCATGGGTGGAGGGGCTTTTTTCCACGATGGCCGTAACCTTCGAAAGATCAGCCGGCGTGACCGGAATCCTTTCGGGCTGGGCCACACGAAACAATCGCCAGGCGCCGAAACAAAACGCGACAATAGCCACGCCGACCATACTGCGATAGAACCGCGGCGCATCGTCATTGACGGCAAACTTCCACCAAAGGTCCTCGGAAAAATCGATGTGCTTATACGAAAAATTGCCGAGCCAGAACGTTCCCACCAAAACCAGAAGGATGGCAATCATCCAATCGAAACTGAAGGAAACCTGCAGAAGTGATGACTTCCGATAAAAATAACGCCGGCTGGGAATGAGGATGATGAGTTCCACAAGCAAGGCACTGAGTGTGGCGGGACTTGCGCCCTGCAGTACCGAAACGATCAAACCGAAAGCCAGCGTCCCGACCGTGAGCAGATACGCGGCATCCAGGCGGCGACTCAAGCCCCAGGCCAGATACAAAAGTCCCAGTCCAGCCAGGCTCGCCAGAAAATGGGAAACTTCGACCACGGGCAGGAGGAGATAGTTTTCCAACCAGGGGAGATAAGAGAACGGCGTTGTTCCTGAAATCAAAAGAACCATGCCGGACATAAACACCAAAGCGGCAAATATCATCGGCACAATACCCGACGCATAAACCTGAGCCGCCTCTTTCACACGTGCAATCTCTTCGCGTCGATGTCTGTATTCATAAACAGCCAAAGTCGTCGCCGCGATCACCAAGGGGAAGGCATAGAAAAGGGCACGAAAGACCACGAGCGAACCGAGGAATTCCATCCCAGGCGCAGCCCGTGACAGCAGCCATAGCATGGCACCATCAAAGACTCCCAGTCCTCCAGGAACCTGGCTGATCACGCCTGCGAGTTGCGCCAAACAAAAATACTGCAGCAGCTCAACAAAAGATACAGGACTCGCCTCCGGCATCACTCCATACAAAACCAAAGCGAAAAAAATCCATTCGGCGGCGCCGAACAGAATTTGCAGAAGGCCAATCGACAATCGCGGGAAAGTAAATTTCCAACGGCGCAGTCGTACGTCCCGCTGGCCTCGGCATAGACTGAGAAAGCATGCGATGATCACCACTGCACCCAGGCCGAGGGCCCAGATTCCTGCCATGGGAATAAAATAAGTCGGTGGCTGCAGACCAAGAAGGAGCGGGAGAAGAAGGCAAAAGCCCAACCAAATACTAAGAGAGGCGATACCGCCCGTCGCAGCGGCCGTTTTTCCTGTCAGGCCCCAGCGGGCATAAAAATTAAAACGAACCGCACTCGCGGTCACCGCCGAGAGCCCCAGACTGTTGCCCAAAGCATGAGCCACTCCCGCTGAAAGTGAGAGACGGCGCCAGGATAACTCATGCCCTCGACTCTTCAGCGCCAGTCGATCCAGTCCTATGAGACAGATATAGGCGAGAATCGTCGCGGCCAAACTCAAGGCGATGGAGGACGGTGGAATCTGAGCCAGGGCGACCCCAATGGCCTGAAAATCCTGGGTCTTCAGGATCCTCTGCATCACCCAGAGGGCCAGACCGAACAGGAACAAACCGACAACTTTTCCTGTCGGGCGCAAAAAGGCCATTTTTTTCATAAGAGCACGCAAATCAAGCATGGAAGATCCCCTCAGAACCAGTCTCACTCGGGAACCATCCTAGCATTCTTGCCCTAAAGCCCCCAGCGTTTCAGGGCCTTCTCCGCATCGGCCACATCCCGGAAGTATTCCATCCCGGCTTTCCGTTTGGTGGTCTTCTGCTCCGGCGGAATCCGGATCAGAATGCCCACGATCTGCTTGGGAAAACGCTTGCGTATCGTCTCATAAACGTCAGGATCCTTTTCGCCGGAATCACCAACGAGCAGGAATTTGCGCTCGGGAAAACGCTGCATGAGCTCCGCGATCGTTGACGTTTTATAGAGCATGGAATCACTCCAAAGGAAATCAATGCCGCTGGAATCCTTCCAACGCAGTTTGCGGAGTGAGAGCGTCCCGCTCGGAAAATGCCGGGATACAAATTCCTGCAGATCCGGGTAAAGCTGCCAAGGCGAAGCGGAAACGTAGTGAAAAACAGCCGCCTGATTCGCCAGCTTCTTATACAGATCGGGCATACCGGGGACCGGTTGAAATTCCCTGTTAAAGGAATTGGCAATCAGAGCCTTGCGATCCAGAACCTGAGTTATTTTAATCGTGTCATCAATATCGGAAACCACAGACAGACCTTGCCTGGGTATCCAAAGGGGTTTGGCCTGTCCCCCCTTATCCCAACCCAGGGTGAGCTGACCGGCTTCGAGGGCGGCGCGGTCCGGACCAGGCAGCGTCAGGTTCCATTCTGTTTGAACATGCCCATCGCTGCCCGTGGTTCCGGCATCCAGAGTTTGGCTGCCGAGGCGCACCTGCAGTTTTTTATGCCGCTCATTGTCCGAGGTGAAACCATGAAGCCGCCTTTGCAGCGTGCGACTTTCTTCGGGAGTTTGACCGGCAGGGAAAAACGGCTTCAAGGATCGAACGAGCGATTGGCGCCAAAGGGAATCGGGTTCAGGCTCAAAAACCCAGGCATGAAAACTGAGATGCACGGTCTGATCTTTTCCTTCGTAGGCAAACGATGGAAAAACAATGACGTCTTCATCCTGACTCAGGGTCTGCGCCTGACCAAGGCCCGATAACGCGCAGAAAAAGCAAAGAAGGACCGAGATTCCAATCGTACGGATAGGCAAGGTGGAGTCTCCCAGGTGAATCGATGAGATTCAACCTTACCTTAACTCCGGGGCGCCCGACAATTGTCGCAGCCACCCCCCGCATTCAGGTCCCAAATCCAGCCCGTTCCAGCTGATCCTGGAACTGTTCCAGCTCGCGACGCCATTTGTCGCGGTACTGACGTCGCATACGAAACACGCGCCCCGAAACCGTGCCCAAAGGTTCACCAAATTCCTCAGCGATCTCCTGCAGGCTTTTGCCTTCGCGGTAAAACTTTTTGAACGTGAGACTGCTCCGATGCTGGGAACTGAGGGCATCGACCTGAGCGGCCAGGCGTTCCAAATAGAGCGCCATGGGTATCCCATCCTGCACAGGTTGCTGCAGACGGTCCTGATGGTCTTCGATAGAATCGGACGCTGCCACCTTATGCTTGCGCCAGAGATCAATGGCGCGGTGACGAGCCGTCGTCACCAAAAAAGCCGACGCGCTGTCAGCATTCAATTTGCGCCCGGAAATCAGATAGGACACAAAGCAGTCCTGCATCAGATCTTCCACGTCGCTGTCATTAACACCGAATTTTCTGAGGTAACGAAGTATTTTGGGTTGAAGCTCACGATAGATTGCGGTGAACTCCGCTGATGCATTGATGGGCGTGACCATAAATGTTTCCCCTTTCTGGGGAGAAGCTAGCGGGAGCACTAGTCGGGTTCGAGTGTTCAATGCTCTTATATTGAAATAGTGTTCTAGAAACCCATGGTTTCGAGAACACCCCCGGTCTTTATGGCTGGATGATGACAACAGGAGAAACACAATCCTCATGACAAGCAAACGGAATATCCTGATCCTCTACGCGCATCCCAATCCGATTCAATCGTATGTGCAGAAGGTTCTCCGCCAGGCCATCCAGGATCTGGAAGGCGTCGAAATCCGTGATCTTTATCGTCAGTATCCGCACTTTTATATTGATGTCGGCTTGGAGCAGGAGGCCCTTCTACGGGCGGATCTGATTATCTTTCAGCACCCGCTTTATTGGTACAGTTGCCCGGCCTTGCTCAAGGAATGGCAGGACACAGTCCTCCAACCGGGCTTTGCCTATGGTCCCGGTGGAACGTCACTGCGCGGCAAGGATTTTTTGCAGGTGCTTTCCCTGGGTGCTCTGGAGTCCACGTATCACAGACAGGGTGGCAATCGCTTTTCACTGCCGGAATTTTTGCGTCCCTTTGAAGCCACTGCGTATCTATGCGGACTCAATTACCACTGGCCCTTTTTTGTGCAGGGCGGCACGCGCCTGGCCGAGGCCTTTGTCCAGGATCAAGGCCACCGCTATCGGCAGCTGCTGGAAGATTATTTACAAAATGGGTCGGCCGCGCTCGTGCCACTCAACACGGCTGCGGAGGGTTTCTCGCATGACTGACAGCACACTCTTATTTATGGTGATTCTCTTTGGTGTCGCGCTGTTGGCCGTTCCAGTCACCGCGCGCCTGGGTCTTGGTTCCGTTATTGGTTATCTGATTGCCGGTGTTCTGGTGGGTCCCGAGGTTTTCGGCTGGGTGACAAACCCGGAAAAGATTCTCCACCTGGCCGAGTTTGGAGTGGTGCTGCTGCTCTTTCTGATCGGCCTCGAACTGAATCCCAAACGCCTTTGGAAATTACGCCGCTCCATCTTTGGGCTGGGCTCAGCTCAACTTCTTTTGACCATCGTGCTGATGGCTGGCGCCTTTCATTTTCTACAATGGACCTGGAAGGAAGCCTGGATCGCCGGTATGGGCATTGCGATGTCATCGACCGCGATAGCCATGCAGATCATGCGTGAACGGGGTCTCCAGCACCATCCCGTTGGACAAAACGGTTTCAGTATTCTCCTCTTTCAGGATATTGCCGTAGTGCCCGTGCTCCTGCTCGCCTCGCTCTTGAAACCGACCGACGGCAGCAGTCTTTGGGAATCCTTAAGTTTTGTCGATGCGTTGACCGCGGTCGGGTCCATCGTTGGGATTATTATTGCCGGCCGTTACCTCACCCGTCCTGTTTTTCGCTGGATTGCAGGGGCGCGCATTCATGAACTCTCCATCGCCTTCTCCCTGCTCATCGTGGTGGGAATTTCCTGGGTTATGGTCAAGGTTGGTCTGTCGATGGCGCTCGGCGCTTTTCTTGCCGGCGTGATTCTGGCCGAATCCGAATACCGTCACGAGCTGGAAGCCAATATTGAGCCTTTTAAAGGCCTCCTTCTCGGACTCTTTTTCCTGGCCGTCGGCATGAGCATCAAGCTGCAACTCCTGGCCGATCAACCGCTCCTTATCGCCGGCCTGGTCGTGGGACTCGTGCTGGTGAAAACTCTGGTCATCACCGTCGTCTCCTGGGTATCTGGCGTGAAAACACGCGATAAACTTCTCCTCGGCCTTTTGCTCTCGCAGGGTGGTGAATTTGCTTTTGTCCTGTATAGCCAGGCCATTCAGGATGGAGTGCTGACGCCAGAGCGAGCGGATCTCTTGAACGGTGTCATCAGTCTTTCCATGTTGACGACTCCCCTCCTCCTCCTCATCTATGATCGGTGGGCAGCCAAAGCCTGTATTGAAGGTTCGAAAAAACCAGCCCCGGATGCCATGCCTGAAGAAAAGCATTCCATTATCATTGCGGGCTTTGGACGTATGGGACAGATCGTGGCGCGCCTGCTGCACGTCAACCATATCTCGACGACCATCATTGACCATAGCCCCGAGCACATCGATAATATGCGACGCTTCGGTTATAAGGCCTACTATGGCGACGCCTCGCAATTGAATCTTCTGGAAGCTGCGGGCCTTGCTGAAGCAAAAATGCTCGTGATTGCCATGGATGACCGTGAAACCGTCACGCGTGTCGCGGCGATGGTGCGGCGGGAATATCCGAATATTCCAATCCTGGTGCGGGCCTATGATCGTACTCATGCTTTTGAACTCATGGACCATGGCATTGAGCACTTTGAACGGGAAACGTTTGGCTCGGCGCTCCTGATTGGCTGCAAAGCCCTGGAAATTATGGGCGTTCATCCCTACCAGGCCTGGCGAACCACCACCCAATTTCGACTTTATGATGCGGCTGCGTTGCAAAGACTCTATCCCTATCGCGCGGATGAAAAACAGTTTATCTCCAAAACCCGTGAGGCTCGTGAGCAGCTGGAGAAACTCTTTGTCCAGGATGAAGAGAAGCTCAAATCCGAGGATGAACTGGAGGGCTGGGCCTGATCCTCAGTGTGATCACAAAACTCGGGGACGGCGCTGCGGCGTCCAACTCAATGCGTCCATGCACACGCTGCAGAAGACGCCAGACGATGGACAAGCCAAGGCCTGAGCCCTGACTGCCCTTGCTGCTAAACCCGCGTTTAAAAATGGACAGGGCGATCGCCTCGGGAATGGGCGGGCCCGAGTTGGTAAAACGAAGGACAAGCTGGTCCTGCCGCACATCGGCCTCAATCTGGATCCAGCGCTCACCCGAGGGCAGATCCTGCAGGAAATCACAGGCGTTGCTGAGCAGATTGAAGAGCACCTGCATCAAAGCCCCGGCATGGATCTGAACCAACACAGGCGGCAGCGACAGCTCGACCCGAATCCCCAGTCGGGACAGACGCGGCCTTGTGAGTTTCAAGACCCTTTCCACAGTTCGAGGCAGCTCGCAGCTGAGTTCCCCTTCGTGCTGGCGACTGAATTCCAGAATATTCATGATCAGTTCGCGCGCGTAATTCGATTGGTCGCGCAGTAAAACAAAGGATCGCACCAGGGTCAGCTGATGATCGCAATAGAGTCGATCCTCATCCGAGAGCTGCTGGATCTTCAACCAGATGGCCTGTTTATCCGTCTGCGGCAAAGTCAAGTGAGCCAGACGCATGCGAAGCGATCGGAAGACAGGATCTTCGCTCTGTTTCAAACTGCTGAAACTCAAACCTTCCAGACTCGATTCCCGTCCATCCCCCAGGTCGGCCTCAGCCAGGATCTCAGCCGCCCGGTCCCAACCTGGAACCTGAACCGGAAGTTTTTGAATCAATCCGGCCAGCACGTGGCGATCGATCCGCTGGTTCAATTCCGAGAACTGGAAGATATTTTTCAGCTCATGACTGAGTTCGCCCAGGAGTTCGCCTAACTGAGCCAGACGATCGCGTTCCTCCAGCTGAGTCATCCGGCGGCTTAATTCGAGTCGACTGAGCAGATTGTGCACGCGCATCAGAAGCTCATCCTGATGAATCGGCTTGGCCAAATAATCATCCGCCCCCAGCCCAAGACCATAGAGCCGATCATCCTCGCTGGCTCGCGCGGTAATCAGAATCACCGGCGTATCCAGCAGCAACGGGTCCGCTTTCATGGCCTTCATCACATCTTCGCCGGACACCTGCGGCATCATCATATCGAGCAGGACCAGATCAGGCAGCTCGGTGCGCATTTTCATCAAGGCTTCCTGGCCACCATATGCCACCAGCACCTCATAACCGCGATCTTCCAGCATATGCTGAATCACTTCGCAGTTGATCTCATTGTCATCGACCACCAGGATACGCCGATCCAATCCATTTTGCAGTTTGATCGCTACGGCTGCAGTCGATGATTTGTCCAAAGCTTCCGCAGCATGAGGCGGAATCAAGGTTGAATTCTCCCGTCGAACCTTGGTTTTAACGTTCACTTGGCTTTGCTCGGGAATTTGGACGGTGAAGGTTGAGCCCCGACCTGGTTCTGACTGCACGTCGATGGTTCCGCCCATCAGGTGTACGATATCCCGTACCATGGTTAAACCAAGACCACTGCCTTCATAAGTGCGGCGAGCATCATCGGCGATCTGATGAAATTCCTCGAAGATGACATCCATCTGATCCTTGGGAATCCCGATCCCGGAATCCGCAATGGTGAGTATCAGGTGATCCGATTCCCGGTGCATCATCATCTTCACATAGTTGCTGCGCTGGGGATCCGCAAATTTAAAGGCATTGCCCAAAAGGTTACGCATGATGGTCGCCAGCTTTTCCCGATCGCCTACAAAGTGATCGCTATCCTTTTTCCAGGTTCGCTCGGCTTCAAAACGCGAGTCGGCTCGCTTCAGGAGCAGCCCTTCCGCCAGATGGCAGGCGTCGTCGTACAGCTCATCGAGCGAGATCATGCTGTTGTCCAGAGTCAGATTGCCTTTTTTGGACTTGGCAAGATCCAGGATGGTGTTCACCTGGTTTTTCAAAGACTCGGCGAGACGAATGCATTTTAAAAGCTGCTGCCGCGATTGCGGCGTTTGCGGGCCATACCGATCATCACGAAGCAGCTGCAGAAAACCGATGATGCCGTTCAAGGGCGTACGCAGTTCGTGACTGGTGTTGTGAAAAAAGACGGTGCGGGCCCGTTCCTTTTCGCTGATCTCCAGGAGCAGCTCTTCATTGCGTTCAAAGGTACGGGCAAAACGCCGACCGGTTGTCAAACTTTGCGCAAAGGCGAAGAACAGGATCGCATACTGCACCAGAAAGATGCCATTCACATCCTGAAAGAACACCAGATAGTCATTCACTCCAGCCAAGGCTACAGTCAGGATCCCCAGAAAAACCAGGTCCATATCCTTGGTTTTTTTCAAAAGGTAGATCATCGCGACCACGAGCACGATTGTATTCAAGAAGAGGGTAATAAACGAGAGGTTGAGGGTGTATTGGACAACCCAGTCGAATCCCAGGATCGTGATCATCAGAACACCCAGGATATTCAGCGCGATGGACACGTTACGCACACGGTTCAGGAATGGACCTGGGTGCATGGTAGCGAACATGATGGCGACCACGGCTAAGGCAAATTGCGTGGACCAGTAATTGATGATAATGCACAAAGGTTCGAGCCAGGCTTCGCCCTGAACAAACCAGTAAGGGAACATTTCCGTCGCGCAGTACCGAAGCAGAAGAGTGGCTGCAAATACCGATGACCAGAGATCAAGCTGGCTGCGGCGGCGTCCTACATAAAGGGCCAGACTATAGAGCGCGACCAGGAAAAAGCCGCCCATGATCACGGCCCGTTCCATCTGCTTGAAGATTTCCTCGCGAAAAATCTGCGTGTTGGTGCCTAGCCTCGGTCCTCCCAGGATGGCAACACTCGTATAATAAGCACTCACATGCATGATCAGCGTAATATCCCCGCCTTCCAGCAGGGATGCAGGCAAAGCTATCATTTCCTCACTGACATTCCCTATCGCCTCGCTCCGCGTTTTCCCGACGCGACCGCTCTCGATAAGTTTTTGCACCAGGCCTGTCTTATTATTTTTGATGAAGAGGGTGTAGGCGGATTGCACCATCCACAACCTTAGACTCAGCGGTGTTTCGTGCGTCGGCAGAAGGAGACGGGCCGCAAAGGTTCCGTAGCCGATCGATCGATGGGAATCATAGAGCAGACCAGAATTGGGTGTACCCGGCGTCGTGACAATCGAGGCCAGGCTCGAAACATCCACAGTCGCAGGATCCAACAATGCATGATGCTGGAAGCGCCATTCACCCTGGACCGAGATATTTCCCTGACGGTTAAAATCCCACGACTGAAGGTTCATTTGCCCTTGGCGCAACGGCGGTTGCTCGCGCGACGGCAGTGTCATGAGCTGACACCCGCTAAGCCAAAGCACAAGACTGACCACCAACCCTATGGGCATGAAAACCTCCCTAATCGCTTTCGGAACAAATGCTTAAAGCATTGAACATCTTGCCTACCAAGCGATTTGGGCTTTAATTAAATCCATGTATTTTACGCAGTCAAACAAATGAGCTTCAATAAAACTTAAGCAGACGATCCGAACGAAACCAGAAAATCATGTAGCCCTTGCCCCAGCGAATTTTGCTGACTTTCTTTCGCTTTGTCTTTCAGTTGACCGCATGCGGAAGCCTGTGGTCTACTCGCGCTGTTTCAATCAAGACATTCAAAATAGTTTTTTGGGAGATCGTGTATGCGTTTGAACACCCGTATGCTCGCCCTGGTGGGGATGCTGATCTATCCTGCATTGGGCGCGAACGCCAGCGAGAATTGTGAAGTCAGGTCCGGCTGCAGTGGTGCAGCTTTATGTGCGAACCCGGATGATACAAGCACAGCCGGTGCATGGTCAGTCGGAGCGCGCACTGTTAAAATTCAAGGTCTAACGGTGGAAGTCTGGTACCCGGCGCAGGACACAGCATCGCTGGCTGCGGGTCCTAAAAGTTATGATATGCGTCTCTGGCTTCCCGCTAAAGAACAATCCAAAGTTCCCGCGACTAAAGTGCCGCCTCAGGTCTGCGATTGCTTCGCCGATCTGCCGCTCGATACCGAACATGGTCCGTACCCTGTTGTGCTCTTTGCGCATGGCACCGGCGGCTTTCGTACCCAGACTCTTTCACTCATGACTCATCTTGCCAGCCGTGGTTTTGTGGTGTTAGCAGCCGATCATCCGGGCCTTTATCTGGCCGATCTCCTGCAATTTAAATTCGGTGCCAAGGTCAGCACAGATCTGCAAAGCATCCTGAAGGCTCTGCGCAATGAGGCTCCTGAAGTCAGTTTTCTGAAAGGAAAAGTGGCTTTGAATCACATTGGTTTGATAGGTCACAGCGCAGGCGGTAACGCCGTGTCCAGTCTTTCAGGTCTGGCCGACGTGGAATTCGTTGTCCCTATGGCGGCCGGCGGCACCTCAAACGGGCCTGATCTGAAGGGTTCCATGATCCTTGGCGCTCTGAATGATAAAGTCGTGGCCTATAGCCGCCAGCAAAGTGCCTTCAATGCCTCGCCAAGTCCCAAGCGTTTGATCGGACTCGGTAATGCTGGTCATCTGGCCTTCTCCGATCTTTGCGCGCTTAAAAACGAGGATGGCGAAGACATGGTGGCTGTCGCCCAAAAATACAAAATTGCCAATGCTGGTTTTGCCACTGGCCTTTGGGATGGCTGCTCGGCCGGTCAGCTGAGTCCAGCCCTGGCTGCCACCATTGTGAACTACACGGTGGCCGCGGGCGCCGAGGAAGTGCTGCAGTGCGCGGATCGGAGCGCTTCGTTTAAAAATCTGAAGAGCCGTTACAAGGAAGTGACTGAGTTTAAGGAAACTCTCCAGTAAACGGCACGATTTTGGGAGGGACAAGGCATCACGGTTCTCACCGAGGTGCCTTTTTTTTGCCAAAGCCGCACTGGGCATTTTCTGCCCCTTCATGGCCGGGACTATGCGCCGATAAACCCTTCGCAGATGATTCGAATCCACAGCGGGGATGGCAGCATGGCAAAGAAAGAAGAGAAAATTCCGGATACCCTCGAGTTTGTGGAGGGGCTCAAGCGCCGCTGGATGGCGACTGTCGATGCCATTGTGGATCCGCTTATGCTGATCGACAAGGAATATACCATCCTGCAGGCCAACCGGGCCATGTCAGCTCTTTCCAATCGTGATATCAAGCAGGTGATTGGGAAAAAATGCTATCAGATGTTTGCCGGCCGCAGTGCCCCTTGTCCCGGCTGCCAGCTGATCGAGAGTGTGGATACCCGCAAGCCGATCACGTTTGATCTGAAGCAAGTCTATCCTGGTCGTATCTACGAAGTCACCTCGCAACCTATCTTCAGTCACTCTGGTGAACTCGAAGGGGCTCTGCACATCTATCGCGATCGAACCCTGGCCAAACAGCTGCAAAATCAGCTGATTCAGCATGAAAAACTGGCATCAATCGGTCTCTTGGCGGGTGGTATTGCCCATGAAATCAATAACCCGCTGGCCGGTATCCTGCTCTTCGCCCAGATGCTGATGCGCACCATGGATAAGGAAAGCGAGCACTATCAGGATGTGGTGGAAATTGAATCCGCCGCCAAACGTTGCAAGACCATCGTGGAGAGTCTGCTCGATTTTGCGCGCAAACAGCCTGCGATCGAAGATAAAAAGAACGAAGGCATCGTGGACCTGCAGGATGCGCTGGAATCCGCTCTACGCTTTTCCACTGTCGGCGGTGCAGCCGATCGCATTGAAATCAACGAAGACTGGGGTCCTTATCGTGCCACCACGCGCGGCAACCGTAACAAGATCATCCAGGTTTTCCTGAATCTGATTCAAAACGGCATTCAAGCCATGCCCAACGGCGGCACCATGAAGCTTCGCACCTATTTGCTCGATGACGAACGCGGTCAATGGTCGGTCGCTGAAGTGGTGGATTCCGGAATTGGCATTCCATCCGAACACATCAAAAAAATCTTTGATCCCTTCTTTACCAGCAAGGGGGAAGGTCAAGGCACCGGCCTGGGTCTTTCCATCTGTCATGGCATCATCCATGATTTGCAGGGCATGATTGAAGTGGAAAGTCGATTGAACCATGGCAGCTGTTTCCGGGTCCTGGTACCCAGACCGGAAGCTCAAAAAAGGGTAGGGTGAGACGTGGACCATCTCCCGCGCAGCAAAATTTCGCCAGAACGCTTTGCAACTCATGCCGCCCTTGTGTGCGCAGCAGTTTTGAGCAGCGGTATTATGCTGATCGGGTATCGGCCGGGCAACACGCATCCATTTCCGCTGCTCTTTCCAGTCTTCCTTTGGCTCTCTGGATTTGGCGCGTTTACTGGCTTTTTTATCAGCCTCTTTATCGTGCTAAGGGAAGCCCGCAGCAGTCTGCTCGGTCTGATACACCTGGCGATCTTCGTGAACGTGGCTTTACTGTTTGGGCTCCAATTTATTTTAATGCAGCAGCCGCTCACAGCAGGCCTGGCTTACGCGCTTTATGCGATCTGTCTCTTGGGACTTGCGTTGATTTTGAATGAGCATATGGCGCGACTCCTGGGCAGTTCCTATGTGGAACGCACCAGCCTGGCTCTCATCATCGGCCTTTTGAATCTTGGCTTCGTGACCTGGGATCTGCGGCTTTTGCAGTTTCAAGGGATTGAAGAACCGTCGCTGAAATGCGTCCGTAACATTTACGCCTGTCTGCTGCTCCAGCCTCTGCTCATCCTTGGCATCCGACGTCTGACCACCCGCCAGGCAGGAGTCCGGGGCAGCCGCCGTCGCCTGAAATCCTCGTTCCGACGCCATCGGGATCGTTTCCGCTTTTATGCCGGTCACTGGCTGGCTTGCGCCTTCGCAGCTGCTTTCAGTCAATGGCTTTTGAGCCAACACGCTCCTGACAATTTAAATGACCCTTGGCTCGGGTCCAAAATCGTATGGGGCTGCATTAGTCTGGCCTGGATTCCGGCTCTTCTGCAGCAGCTGCGGCACTGGCAGCAAGCTCAGCTCCTACCGCGCAATATTCGGAGTCCCTGGCAATCGACGGGTGGTCGTGCCGAACAATTTTTGAAGCAGCATCATCTGCCTCGGGCGGCTCAGGAAACCTGGCTGGGCCTGCGGACAGCTATCATTATGATCGATCATGATCCACATGAAGATTGCCGCGTGCATCTGCCTGCCCTGCTTTATCGCGCGCGGCAGATGCAGTGCGAACAGATCATGTCACGCATTTTCTCCGAACAAATTCTCAGTACGCAGACTCAAGGCTCCCAGATTCTGGTGTCCATGGATCCTGAGCACAGCATTATGAGTTGCACCGAATCCCTATTGATTCTAACGGTACTCTATCTGGATGGCCTGCCGCTGGTGGAGAAGAGGCTCAAGCAATTGGTGCGCCTCCTGCCCCTCCTGGATCCTGAACTGGGGCGTCTGCTTTCGGAAAACAAGGTTGAGCAGCTCTTCAGTCGATTGCAGGGTTTCTTTCATCTGGATTATAACTGGATTGATCAGTCCATGCGCAGCGGCGATGATGAGGCCAGCTTCGACGTGCGTCTGGAAAATCTGAATCCTCGGGAACGGCAGCGGGTTCTGACCCAGCTAAGTTCGGCTCAGTGGCTGGGCAATTTTATTTGGATCAGCGAGTCAGCTCGTGATCGGTTGAAAACAGAATCGCCGTTTCTGGCATCCACCATCGAACGCTGGCCCATCCAGCTGGAGCAGGTGCATGGCAAGTCGATGGAAACGGCCATTTTTCTGATTAAATTTGAAAACCTGATCCCAAGGTTGCAGCGCTATCATGCTTTGGATGAAATTCGCAGCCGCCTGGCACCGCTGCCCTTACCGCCTCATTCGCAGAGAGTCTGCGAAGAGATTGAAGTCAGTTTGAGTCGTGATCCCGACCACATCGATCTACAGAATCATCTGAAGGCCATGACCAATCACGAGTGGCAGGGTTTCCGGGCCAAGGATCTGGCATTGGATATCCTTCTCAAAATGGTGGCCCGTGCCGACCTGCTCGAACGCAATGTCCGCATGCATAAAAATGATTGGCAAAATTTCCGACGCGAGACCCGTGAGCTGGTCCAAAAGATTGGTTATCCCAGTCAGGAATTGCATAAGGCGCACCTCAGCAAGCTGGAGCTGCGTCAGCTTCATGAGCTGCAGCGCATTTGCCTGGAACCCGAACACCCACGCTGCCGCGAAGCCTGGCTGCTGCTGGCCAGTCTGCCGACCCGAACGCTGCATAGCGATGCCGTGGGCCAGCTGTTGCAAACGATTGCTGCGGCCTGTCGTGCCCCAGCCTTGCGGAGCCATGAAATCATATTACATAAAGCGGTCGAGGCCTTCTTTCATCTGGCCAGGGGTTTGCCACTCAATCGTGACAATGACGTCAGCCGCGTGTTTGAAATCCTTGCCCGGACGTTGATCGAGGTTGAGGCGGATCAGGAACTTCTCCTGGCCTTCATGGATGGTAAGCTTGCCATGGATCAGCAGCGCGGCACCGAGATGAGTGTCTCAGGTCCAGTGCTGATCCAGTGGAAGGAAGCGGTTGAAAACATCCTGCAGGAGCCGGATCTTCCGGCGAGCATTCAGGCTGCCATTGACCTTCGCTGGCGCAGCTTTTCCGGATCCAATGATCCATTGCATAAAGCCTCGTGACCTTACTGCCGACATTGCCAGCAATCTGCCGCTCTAGCCCTGATCCAGCAGCTTTTGAGCTCCTTCCAGGAGCCGTAAACGTCCGCACTGCGACCTCGACTCCACGCCTTTTCGGTCAGCCGATTCGCAGAGAATGCGATTCACAAGCTCAATCTGTGCAGCTCTATCAAGCTCAGGATGAAGCTGGCGCGCCGCCCCCCATATCAAGGCAAATCCCGCCGCGGCAAGAGGCGAGGCCATGCTGGTGCCGGATTTCTCACCCCAATCGCCGCCAGGGACAGAACTGACGATCGCATCCCCAGGCGCAACAAAGCGCACCGAAGTCTGACCGTAGCTGCTGAAGCTGGCCAGTTGATTGTTCTGATCGCTGGCAGCCACCGAGATCACGCCTGTATATTTTTTAGGAACATCAGGATTCTTATCCGTGTCCAGCCGATCATTCCCGGCCGACGAGAAAACGATGATACCTCTCTCACGCAACATCGCAAAAGCATCGCGCAGGGCCTGAGTGTCCGGTCCCCCACCCCAGCTGCAGTTGATCATCTCTGCTCCACTGTCTGCCGCATATTGAAGGGCCCGCGCCAGATCAATGCTGTTACTCTTTCCCGACCGATCCAAAGCCCGCACGACTGTCAAAATCAAATTGGGAGCCGGGTTGCGAATGTCATCAGCCTTTTGCCCTATCATCAGTCCCGCCACATGCGAGCCGTGGCCGAAATCATCTTGAGGCATGGCATCCTCTTCAACAAAATCATAACCCCACGCATCATCGACAAAACCATTGCCGTCGTCATCGAGCCCATTGTCCGGCTGTTCGAGGGGTTTACGGGCCAATTGCGCCTGCAGCCATGGATGAGTGGGATCAACGCCACTGTCGATCACCGCAGCATGCACCCTTTGAAGAGGTACCCCTCTGCGCTCAAAAAGTTCACGCGCCGGCACAGCGCCCAATCGATCCAGCCACCAACGATTGTCATGCGCGGCTCGCAGGGCCTCGTCCTGAGGAAGCGTCCACTCATATCCCGGCTCCCAGGCCACCCATGTGCTGGGGATTATGTCGGGAAGAGGTGCGTTCCACACCCTCATATTCACCTTTCGGTCATCAGCACGCGTCCAGATCATATAGCGTCCGCGCTGTCGGGTCCTGTCCGTCAAGGTTCGGGGGACGAACGGAAGCTGCCCTTGATCCCCATCATCCCAACCGAGATAAATAAATCGGCCTCCATCAGCGTTATGGGCAATGGCCACTGCTCCCGGTCCTTCCCCGATCGACAGAGGAATGGCAAGCCGTATAAAAGTCTGATCGCGACCTAGGTAATGCCCCCAATAGCCGCTCAGGACCCAGCTATCATCCAATGCCAGCGAGAGGCCACAAACCTGTCCCGATTCGCAGGGACTGACGGGAAGACGGCGGATACTTTGGGTGCGAGGCCCATCCACGGTCAGGGTCAAGTCAGCCAGTGCATTACCGTCGGGATCGGTCTTGAGGAGCAAGCGATCGTTGCCGTCCCAACGCGTTTCTTCATTCACATTGGAAACGCCGTGGGTCCATGCGTCTGACAGTCTCCAGGAGCCATTTCGGGAATAGACACTCAGAGCCCTGCCTGCTGTCAGCAGAACAAAACCCTCGCCCGCAGCCACCAGTTCAGCGTTTTGAAAATCTGCAGGCACGGCCAAACGCGTCTGACGGTTGACGACCACAAAAGAGCGCGCAGCAAAAAATTCAGCAAAGTCTCCGCTTTTTTGCATCGCGCAACGCCTCGCACCGGGCTCAGGGCTGCCGAGTGCATCCGCAGAAACCCAACGTCCCGCGGGGTACGCGGCATCCCGGTCGGGGTAAAAGATGTGTGTTTCCCGGCCCGCACAGGCCAAAGCCACTGGATTCCCAGGGACATGAAAGGCGGCTTCAGCAAGGCCTCCCGAATAACGCTGCTGGGGTTGGCCTTTTTGCTGCCAGTTGACGGCAGCTGCGCGCTCGATGCCTTGCTCGCGCCAGTAGACAAGGCCTTTGAGGTCGCCAAGAGTCAGTCGATCGCCTCGTGATGAGGCCTTGGCATAAGGATAGGAACCAGGACTGTTCACCGGACCTGCTATCAACAAGGCAGACGGGATATACCAAAATAAGATTAGAACTCCGGATAGTACGCGCAGGATCATGTTGAGCCTCCAATCAGGTTGAGACCAGAAAACAGTAATTCGCGAGGATCAGCCATTCAGAAAAAGTAGTGGCGCGTCGGCAGTCAAAAGGAAACCCGCCTCAATCGGGTTGAATGAATCGTGTTTTCTGCCGGGCGCCCTTTTCTGAGCTCCGCCTCGAGCTCCGGAATATAACGAAGGATCCATCCATGGATGGTCGAGTGAACTGGCAAGTGTGACCAAACCTGTGTCAGGGTGCGAGAGGTTTTAGGCAGCAGAGCCTCAGCATATCCTCGTTATTTGCGGGGTTATTAAGGTGCAAAACGGGTTAATAACGGCACTGCATAAAATCGAAAGTGAAATTGTCGTAAAAAATGACCCTGGCCTTGTTTAACTATTTGAAATTATTGCATAATCAACAGACCACCATGGTTTGCCGCAGGCCATAGCCTCTCTGTCGGGCGACGGCAGGGGAAACGGGATGATGGAAATATTGCCGGAACTTTCTGCGACATAGCTGGGAGGCAGCGGGATGGCCATGGCCGAATGCATCTTTGGACCGGAGCTTGCTCTACGGAAAACAATTGATACCAACTTGCAGGAGAATAGAATGAAACTCGTAACGGTACTCGCGTTCCTTGCCATCGCTTCATCAATCGGCTGCGGTAGTGAAACTGAAAGTAAAGGTGAGGACAGCAGTCTCAACTCGCTGTTCGTGGAAAGCTCCATCGCATCCCTTTCGTTTGCGCTGGATGGAAACAAGCTTTATCTCGCTGAAGGCAAAAAAGTCCTGACCTGGGGGCACGATGCGCCGACAGTGGACGGTCAACAAATCAAGTACAAAGGCCTCATTATTGGCCGCTTGGACACAGGCTTTCTCTGCAATGGCAAGTTCGATACTGTTTGCGACGTCAACGCTTATAAAAACAAGCCTTCCGTCATCGCCATAAAG
>NZ_DASQYZ010000156.1:0-36816 GCF_035638955.1 Oligoflexus sp.
TGACTGTTCTTCACGCTGGCGGCAAGTTTGACGATAAGGCCTTTGCGTTCTCTGGCGGTTTGCACGGTGTGGGCGCTTCGGTCGTGAACGCGCTTTCCGAATGGTGCTATGTGGAAGTTCGTCGCGATTCCAAGGTGCATAAACAAGGCTATCAGCGCGGCAAACCCAATAGCCCACTGGAAGTCATCGGCACCACCGATGAACACGGCACCTATACCCGTTTCAAGCCGGATCCTGAGATTTTTGCCGATACCTCTTTCGTTTTCGAAACCCTGAGCCGTCGTCTGAAGGAACTCGCCTTCCTCAACCGCGGCCTACGGATCAAGCTGAGTGACGAACGCTCGGACCAGGTTGGCGACTTCGTATTCGAAGGCGGCCTCGTGTCCTACTGTGAATTTCTCGGCAAAGGCAAAAACCCTTTGCACGATAAGCCCCTTTATATCTTCGGTCAGCAATTCAACGACGCCAGCCAGCTTCAAGGCCAAGTGGAAGTCGTGCTGCAGTGGACCGATGCTTACAACGAGAGCCTTTTCTCGTTTGTGAATAACATCAGCACCGTGGAAGGTGGAACTCACCTGACCGGTTTGAAAGCCGCTTTGACCCGCGTGGTCAATACCTTTGCCGAAACCTCGGGAATGCTGAAAACCTTCAAGGAAGGCATCACCGGCGAGGATATCCGGGAAGGCCTCGTGGGCATTTGCTCGGTTCGCGTGAAGAATCCGGAATTCCAGGGTCAGACCAAAACCAAACTCGGTAACACCGAAGTGCGGCAGTGGGTGGAAACTGTTGTTGCGGAAAAGCTGAGCGATTACTTCAACGAAAACCCCGCGATCGTCAAACGCGTGGTGCAAAAAATCATCGATGCGGCCCGCGCGCGTCTGGCTGCGAAGAAAGCTCGTGAACTGACCCGCCGCAAGGGGGTTCTTGATTTTGCCGGTCTTCCAGGGAAGATGGCGGACTGCCAATCCCGTGATCCAGCTGAGTGCGAACTCTTCCTGGTCGAGGGTGATTCCGCCGGCGGTTCCGCGAAACAGGCTCGGGATCGTCGCGTGCAGGCGGTTCTGCCCCTGCGCGGTAAGATCCTGAACGTGGAAAAAGCCCGTTATGATAAGATGCTGTCGTCTCAGGAGATCAAGCTCCTGATCAAGGCGATTGGCACAGGGATCGGCAAAGAAGATTTTGATGTCAGCAAGATTCGCTATCACAAAATCGTCATCATGACCGACGCTGATGTCGACGGCGCTCACATTCGTACTTTGATTCTAACGTTCTTTTTCCGGCAAATGCCCGAGGTCATCGAACGCGGTTATCTCTACATCGCGCAACCGCCTCTTTATAAATATAAAAAGGGCAAGGTTGAACGTTATCTCAAGGATGGTCGCGAACTGCTGGACTTCCTCAGTGAAACCGGCATGAATAACCTGGAGATTCGTGACAAGGGCGGCCGCAGTTTGGATAAGGCCATGGTCAAAGGCCTGTTGTCGCGTTTCAGTCGTTACAGCGACCTCATGGAAATGGCCAGCAAGCGTCGGATCAAGGAACTGATCGAATACATGGTCACGCATCCTGAAATTGATGCAAGTTCCATGGCCAGTGAAGAAAAAGCTCAGGAAACCCTGGAAGGGATTATCAAGCATCTGACCAAGGATGCTCCGGCCAGCCGTATTCAGGCCGAGGGCCAGGTGGTCTTCGATCAGGAATACAGCCGTTACAAGCTGAAGCTCGAAACCCGCGTCCGCGACGTGCCCCGGGTTTCCTTCATCGATGCGAGCATCTTTAGCGGTGGTGAAATCATCGAATTGCGCCGCATCAAAAAGCAAATCGAAGAGATTGCGGAAGCGCCTTTCACCTTCGAACGCACAGGCGGTAAGAAGGAAAAGGAAAAAGCTGAACTCGAGGAAGGCTCGGATGGAGCCCCACCACCGAATAACTCGGGCAGTGGCCATCTGGTAACTTTTGAGGAACTTCGTGATTTTATCGTTCAGGAAGGCCGCAAGGGCGCCTACGTCCAGCGATACAAAGGTCTGGGCGAGATGAACGCGGATCAGCTGCAGGAAACCACGATGGATGCTGACAAACGTACCCTCCTGAAGGTCGAAGTCGATGATGCCATCGAAGCCGATCTTCTGTTCTCGACACTGATGGGTGACGATGTCGAACCAAGACGGGACTTCATCCAGACCAACGCCCTCAATGTCAAGAACCTGGATACTTAACATATTTTTAGGTGATGCATGGATCATAAGAACATACAGGCAGTCCACATTGAAGATGAATTGAAGTCTTCATTCCTGGACTATTCGATGAGCGTCATCGTTTCACGCGCCCTACCGGATATTCGGGACGGTTTGAAACCCGTTCACCGTCGTATCCTTTATGCGATGCAGCAGCTGAAAAACTTTCAGAACCGGCCCTATCTGAAATCAGCTCGTATCGTCGGGGACGTCATCGGTCGCTTCCACCCCCATGGTGACACTGCGGTCTACGACGCCCTGGTTCGTATGGCCCAGGAATTTTCCATGCGCTATCCCTTGGTGGATGGCCAGGGTAATTTCGGGTCTGTTGACGGCGACTCCGCGGCTGCCATGCGTTACACCGAAGTTCGTCTGCAAAAATTAACCGAACTTCTGCTGAATGACATCGAGAAGGATACGGTCGATTTCGGTCCGAACTATGATAACAAGGAAGAAGAACCCCTTGTTTTGCCTGCCAAATTCCCGAGCCTTCTGGTCAATGGCGCCAGTGGTATCGCGGTTGGTATGGCGACCAACATTCCGCCGCATAACATCACGGAAATCCTCAACGCCCTCGAAGCGTTGATCGATAACCCTGACATCACGATCCTTGAGCTGATGGAATTCGTCAGTGGCCCTGACTTCCCCACAGCGGGTCTGATCTATGGTCGTGCGGGTATCCAGCAAGCCTATCTCACCGGTCGTGGCGCCATCAGTATGCGCGCCCGAGCGCACATTGAGGATATGGCTTCAGCGGGTAAGCAGCGCATCATCATCACAGAACTGCCTTATCAGGTGAACAAGGCCAGGCTCATCGAAAAGATCGCCGAGCTGGTCAACGAAAAGAAAATCGAAGGCATCACCGACCTGCGTGATGAATCTGCCCAGGATGAAATTCGCGTTGTCGTTGAGCTCCGCAAGGGTGAGATGGGCGAAATCATCCTGAATAACCTCTTCAAACTCACACCGCTGCAGTCGAGTTTCGGTGTGAACATGGTGGCCCTGGTCAACGGCACACCACGGATTGTGAACCTGAAAGATGTGCTGGAGCAGTTCTTCCTGCATCGCAAGGAAGTCATCATCCGCCGCACTGCCTACGAATTGCGCCGGGCGGAAGAGCGTGCGCACATTTTGGAAGGTTTGAAAATCGCCGTCGAGTCGATCGATGAGGTGGTCCGTCTGATTCGCGGAGCCCCTGATACGGACGAAGCTCACGCCGGCCTTGTCAAACGTTTTGGTCTGTCCGATATCCAGGCAAAAGCCATCCTCGACATGCGCCTCGGGCGTTTGACAGGCCTGGAACGCGACAAGATCGTGGCCGAATATAACGACGTCATGGCGGTTATTGCTGATTTGAAAGATATTCTGGCCACACCAGCTCGTATCATTGCCATCATCAAGGCTGAGCTGATCGAGATGCGTGACCAGTTCGGTGACCATCGCAAAACGGAAATCGTCAGCAGCGATGCGGATGAATTCACGATGGAAAGCCTGGTCGCCGACGAAGAAGTCGCCGTCACCATCACGCTGGCCGGTTACATCAAGCGTACGCCACTCGAGGAAATCCGCGCTCAAAAACGCGGCGGCAAAGGCCGTTCCGGTATGAAAACCAAGACGGACGACGTGGTGAGGGATCTCTTTATCACCTCGAACCATCAGTCCATCATGTGTTTTACCGATCAGGGCCGAGTGTATGAGCTGAAAGTTTATCGTCTGCCTGAAGTTCCTCTGGCGGGTCGGGGCAATCACTTTGCCAACCTGATCAAGCTGAATCCTACCGAAAAGGTGGTTTCGGTGCTGCCGGTTAAGGAATTTAAGGAAGGTCAGTACATCATCTCCGTCACGGCCAGGGGATATATTAAAAAAACCGACCTCATGGCTTACGCCAACCTCCGGACCACTGGTATCATCGGTCTCGGATTGGACGAAGGCGATCGTCTGGTCGACTGTAAAATCACCTCGGGTGAGGACCATATCCTGCTCGCGACCAAACTCGGCAAGGCCATCCGCTTTGACGAGAAGGAAGCCAGGCCCATGGGCCGCTCGGCGCGTGGTGTGACGGGCATCAAGTTCTCGGAAGACAATGACGAGGTGATTGGTCTGGAAGTGGTCAACAATAAGGATGCGATTCTGTCCGTCTGTGAAAACGGCTACGGCAAGCGCACCCCGATTGAAGAGTACCGCATTCAAACCCGCGCCGGTAAAGGCATTTACACCATCAAGGTAACTGAACGAAACGGTCCTGTGGTGGGTATCATGCAGGTGGCTGATGATGATCACCTGATGGTGATGACATCCGCCGGCAAGGTGATGCGCTTTACGGTGGCCGAGGTTGGTCTGATCGGCCGTCTGACGCAGGGTGTGCGTCTGATGAATGTCGAGCAGGGTGAAAAAGTTACGAGTCTTGCAAAAATACAGGTGCTCGAAGGAGAGGAAATCTAGTGTCGCGTATCGATCGGCAAACGGTGGAGAAGGTAGCTTCGCTCGCCTATTTGAAGTTGAGCGAAGATGAAATTGCCTACTACCAAAAGCAGCTCGATCGCGTCCTGGACTACATCCAACAGCTGGACAGCGTGACCGACAGTCTGCCTGCCGATTGGCGGGCGGATCTTGTGGGTCCCGTGACTCCAGAGCGTCCTGATCTTATTCAGCCTTCGAATGCCGTGGAAAAAGTGTTGAGGACCGCGCCCAAAGTTGTTGGGACGGCCTTCCAGGTTCCTCGAATCATTGAGTAAATACACGGAAGAAGAGGCCGCCTTATGCGCGCACAGGACCCCTTAGCTCTCTCTGCCTCTGAACTGGCCCAGGAGGTCTATGCCGGCAACCTGAAGGCTCATGATGTGGCCAGGACTTATGCTCAGCGCGTGGAAAATTTGCATCGCGAACTCAACACCCATATTGAATGGGACAAGGACGCGGTGCTGAATGAGGTCGATAAGCAGCTCGCCTATATTGAAGCCGCCCGTTATGCGCAAAAGCCTCTCCCCCTGGCCGGTGTGCCCATCGCTATCAAAGACAACATCATGGTCGATGGTCAGAATGTGAGTTGCGGCTCGCAGCTTCTGCGCAATCACCGTGCGGCTTATGATGCCACCGTGGTGCAAAAGCTTAAGGCAGCAGGGGCGCTGATTTTTGGTCGAACCAATATGGATGAATTCGCGATGGGTTCATCCTGTGAAAACAGCAGCTATGGCCCCACCGTCAATCCCTGGAATCGCCGTCATGTGGCCGGTGGTTCGTCCGGTGGTTCCGCCGCTGCTGTCTCAGCCCGTCTCGCCCCCTTGGCCCTGGGTTCCGATACCGGTGGTTCGGTGCGCCAGCCCGCAAGTTTTTGCGGCGTCGTGGGTTTAAAACCGACCTATGGTCGTGTCAGCCGTTACGGTTTGGTGGCCTATGGTTCGTCCCTGGATCAAATCGGAACGTTCGCCACGACCGTTCAGGATACGGCCCTGCTTTATGGAGTCATCGCGGGTCACGATCCCTCGGATTCCACCTCCGCGAATATTCCGGTTCCCCCCACTTCGCTGGGTCCATCGTCGTCTCTGAAAGGCAAGCGGATCGCGGTCATCGAGGAATTCATGAGGGATGGCCTCGATGAGGATGTGCGCACGCACTTCGACCAGGCTTTGCAGGTTTATCGCGAGTGTGGCGCCACGGTGGAAACCGTTTCCCTGCCTCACCTCGCCCACTGCATTCCGGTTTATTATATAATTGCCACCGCCGAGGCGTCCTCCAACCTCGCGCGTTTTGATGGCATTCGTTATGGGGCCCGCAGTCAAAAGCCCGGCCTCAATTTACGGGAACTCTATACCCAGTCCCGCTCCGAAGGTTTTGGGCGGGAAGTGAAGCAGCGCATCATGCTGGGCACTTATGTGCTTTCATCCGGTTATTACGATGCCTATTATGCCAAGGCCAATCGGATTCGGGAGATGATGCGCCGGGAAATTCAGGGTGTTTTTGAACAGGGCATCGATCTGATCGCTTCGCCCACAGCCCCGACCACAGCCTTTGAATTGGGTCAGAAAACACATGATTCGCTGGCCATGTACCTCAGCGACATCTATACACTTGCAGCCAATCTCGCCGGAATACCGGCACTTTCCCAGCCGATCGGCCTTTGCCGTAAAGGTTTGCCGATCGGTATGCAATTGATGGCTCCGGCTTTTGGGGAAGAGACTTTGCTTAGGAGCGCCCAGGTCTATGAGCAGCAAATCAACGGAACTCAAAAGTTCCGACCACGGATTTAATAGTATCCTCGCTCGTTTCGAGCCGGTCATTGGCCTTGAGGTCCACTGCCAGCTGAAAACCGAGAGTAAACTCTTCTGCGGCTGCAAAACCACCTTCGGTGCGCTGGCCAATCAAAATACCTGTCCCGTTTGTTTGGGTTTGCCTGGCGTTCTGCCTGTCCTCAATCACGAAGCTGTGGAATATGCCATCCGCATGGCTTTGGCGGTGGGCGCCACCATTCGCGAGCGCAGTGTTTTCGCCCGCAAACAGTATTTTTATCCGGATTTGCCCAAGGGCTATCAGCTCACCCAGTATGATCTTCCCTACTGTCAACACGGAACCTTGCTGCTCGACAACGGCCGCCGGATTCGGATTGAGCGCATTCATATGGAAGAGGATGCCGGTAAGAATATTCACGGTGACAACGCCTCCTATGTGGACCTGAATCGGGCCGGCATTCCGCTGCTGGAGATCGTTTCAGCTCCTGACCTGAGTGGTCCCGCCGAGGCCGCCGAATATCTGAAAAAACTCAGGGCCATTGCCCGCTATCTGGATATCAGTGATGGCAACCTTGAGGAAGGATCTTTCCGCTGCGATGCCAACGTTTCATTGCGCCCTGTTGGTTCCAAAACCTTGGGCACCCGTACGGAAATAAAAAACCTGAACTCCTTCCGCAACGTGGAAAAGGCCATCACTTATGAAATCCTGCGACAGGCTGATGTCCTGGAAAGTGGGGATAAGGTCAAGCAGGTGACGCTGCAGTTTGATGCGGCTGTCGGTCGGACGATCGTCATGCGGAGTAAAGAGGACTCGCCGGATTATCGTTATTTTCCGGACCCTGACCTGGGCGTTCTTCATATCAGTGAGGCCCGCATTCAAAGCGTTCGCGCCAATACCCGTGAACTGCCGGAGCAGAAGGTTCAAAGATTTCAGGAAGCCTTCAGCATTCCCGAGGCGGATGCCCGGCAACTTACCGAAGAAAAAGAACTGGCTGCCTTCTTCGAAGACGTCGTGAAAAAGGTCGCTGGTTCCGTGGCACCCAAGATCGTGGCCAACTGGATGCTCAGTGAATACCTCCGCGAATTCAATGCCCGCCAGTGGCAATTTGAAAAACCCTTTGTCTCCAGCGAACACTTTGCAAAGCTTCTGAAACTCCTGGGCGAAGGCACGATTTCCGGAAAGATCGCCAAGACCGTTTTTGAGGAAATGGCAGCCACCGGCGCCGATCCGGATGGCATCATTGCCGCTAAGGGCTTGGTCCAGATCAATGACAGTGCTGCCATCAAAGCTGTCGTGGATCAGGTGATTGCCGCCCATCCCGAGCAGGTGGCTCAGTATCTTTCCGGTAAACAGAAGGTCTACGGCTTTCTCGTGGGCCAGGTCATGAAAATCTCGGCGGGCCGCTTCAACCCCAACCTCCTGAACGAGTGTCTGAAGGAAGCCCTTCATGGTAAGTCCTGAGCTGGAACTGAAAAACCTGCTGCGCGAGGAACAGCAGCAGGGTTATTTCACAGCCGCTTTTGTGGAAGCTGGTTATCTCGATCAAGCCAACCCCACCCTGAGGCACTTCACCAGTGAAAGCGGCCGGGTCTTTGATCTGGCGAGTCTGACCAAAGCTCTGGTGACAGGGCCTTTGGTGCATCAGGTATTAAAGGCCGAAAATCTCGACGTTAAGGCACCTCTGTCCGCCTGGGCACCTACGGATATCAAACTGCCTCAAGCCTTCCTTCAGCTCATCACCGAAGAGGTTTTGGGCCATGTTTCGGGTTTGCCGGCCTGGTGGAATTTCTGGATTCAGCATCTGGGACGTGAAAGTCACCCCACCCGTCGTGATGCTTTGATCCGTATGGAAGAGGTCTTAAACCGTATTCCGTTAGGCGGCGAAAAAAAAGATCTTTACTCGGACGTGGGTTATATCCTGCTTGGTTATTTGCTGGAAAAAAAGGCAAAAAGCAGCCTTAAACCTTGGCTGGCCTCGAGTGTCAGTGAACCCTTTGGTTACGCTCCCGATTTACAAATCCCTGCAGAATCCTATATCCCAACTGCCTTGTGCAAAGTTCGCGAGCGTCTCCTGCGCGGTGAAGTCCATGATGAAAACTGCGCGGTTTTGGGTGGTATATCAGGTCACGCCGGCCTTTTTGGAAGCGGCGAAGCCGTGAGCCAGTATTTAAAAAATCTCATGCGTGATCCGCTCGGACTTTCCTATCTTGAAGCCAATGAAAAGGCACGACGTGATACCGGCCGGGAAGGACTCCTGGGTTTTCGGCGTGGCAATGGCCTGAGCTCCGCCCCTTTTGCCAACGGCAACGGCATGGGCCACCTGGGTTTTACCGGAACAGCTTTCTGGCTGGAATGGTCCAGCAAAAAATATGGGATCTTTCTGACCAATCGGGTGATCAGCGGTCGCGTGTCGCCACGTATCACCGATATTCGTCGGCGGGTCTTTCAACTTTTGGACGCGTGCCTTGGCTGATCCAACAATTGCCATCATTGGACGTGGTCTCGCCGGCTTGACCCTCGCCTTTCGCATGGTCGAGTCCGGCTACCGCCCAACTCTTTTTGGAGCGGCACGTGGTCCCGCCAATGCCAGTCGCTGTGCTCAGGGCATCGTTTGCAATAAAGGGCTCATCTTCGCCGAATCCCCTTTATTTCGCGCTAAACTGCAAACACTTAAAAAGCTGGAAGCCTGGCTCAGTGCTGTGGAAAAGGCCAGTGGCCTCAGCATTCCGCGAACCTGGATGGGTGTGGATGAACCGTACTGGAACGAAGAGGATTTTCAAAAAACCGTACAACGGGTTTATCGTGGCAACTTTTGGGGCTGCTATCGCCCCAGGAATCTTCCACCAGAGAAGTGGCTTGCCGATTTCAAGACGCCGACCGGGTTTCTTCACTACCCTGATGACGCCTGGTTTGATGTCGACGCAACGATGAATGCTCTGGAGAAAGCCTGTGAAAGACGCGGTGCTCAATTTTCTGAAGAAGCCATCCATGACCTTCAGCCATACCTCACCCGCTTTGACCACACTGTGGTCGCCGCCGGATCCGATAGCATCAGACTTGTCCAAACCCTTGGCCTTCAAGTGCCGAAGACCTTCCAGGTGGCTGGCCAAAGTCTGGTCTGGCAGCATGAACAGGAGCAGCCACCACGCATTTTAGTCAAAGGCACGATCAGCCTTGCGGTGCTACCCGATCGAAAAATTTTGGGATCCAGCTCATGGAAACCGGATGCTGATCAGGAACCCAATATCATCGAGGATGCCAGGAACCTTGTGCAGCAAGGTGCAGCCGCCTTTGGTTTTTCGCCACCGGATCCCCAAACGATTCAATCCAGGTGGGGCACACGACTGCGTTTTACCGATCGCATGCCCGCCCTTGGTCTTTGGCCGGACGCAACGGTCGAGAAAAAGCTCTCGGTTTTAACAGGTTTTTATAAGAATGGTTTGCAACTGGCCGACCTATGCGCCGAACAGTTGCTCAAGGAATTGCAGGGCGAGCCCTTAAGTGAATTTGGCGAAGCCTTTCACGTTGGCCGGTTTTTTCGCTCCGGCCGCCGTGCTCCTGGCAGTCCACCGCGCGTCTGTCCCCTCAGCAAATCAGAACACAAATCCAGCACTCAAGAGTAGGTCCGCACCCGCCTTGGCTTCATGCTTGAGTGAATCTTTGAGATCCTGCTCCGGCGTGATGTCGGGATTCAGCGAAGTGGCTACAAAAGGATCTTCGGAAGTGCCCAGATCAAATTTCGACGATTGCGCCAGTGGGATATAAATCACCGCACCCAGTGTAAAATCGATCGGTCCAAAGATAAAGTCGAGCGTCGGCAGCAGTCGTAACGAGAATGCCGTCAAGTTCGACTTGGCCGCATAGAGCGTGTTTTTGGAATCATCGTCATCGGACAGCTGCACCGCTTCAAAACTCACGGTCGAGCTGTCAAACTCCAGACCACTGCCCAGGCGGAAATCCACCACACCAAAATCCACGATCAACCAATAGAAATCGAGCCATGCACCAAAGCCGGTACCTGTGGCCGTGGTATCCATATACTGCTCAAAGGTATTGTCACTGTTCACATCATTGTAGTCCGAGGAAATCTTCTTCGGTAAAAAGACGCGTGAACGCAGACCGGCCGTCAGCTGGAACGAACTGATGCCAAGACCCAGCTCCAGACCAAAGCCCAGGTTTTTCACAGCGGAATCCGACGACCACATGCTATCCACCTGGCGACCAACCGGAGTTTCATAGATCAGGTTCTGATAGCTGATGGGTCCCACCAATGGCAGGAGCAAAAGTCCGGTGACATAGCTCTTCGGTTTATCCGTTGGTGATGTCGCGGCGGCTGGCGTTTCGGCGGTAATGCCGGGTGTCCCAGGGGCCGGGGGTCCGGCTTCCACTTTGGCCATCATGCCCATTTGAATTTTGGCGAACAGCTTGTCGCCTTTAATTTTTATAAACGAGATTTTTGGCTTCGCGGTTCGAATGAAGCTGCAACCCATTTTCACATTGCTGGCGTCATAGAAACAGACTTTGGATTTCTTCAGGAACTGGGTATCCGTTCCTTCATCAATCGTAATGACCTTTTTTTCAGCATCAATCTTAATGACTTTGGCTGCATAGCCCGGAGTGGCGGCCACAGACAAAAGGAAGATGATCCATCGAATCGACCTGATCACAGTTGACCTCACATCTTCTTGTTGATTTTGAAGTGAATCCAATCCTGAGCCGTAATCAACCAGGGAGGATAGGCAGCCCCATCCTTGAAATGGATCTGATTCGTTTCAAACACCAGCGTGGCCAGATATTCGCCAGCTATCAGCTTTTGATAGTAGGAATCCGGAATCGTCAGGGTGTCCTGATCAATCGTATACTGGCAGCGTAGCAGGATTCGACTCGCATCTGCAGTCTTGACAACAAGTTCGTAGCGGCTGATTTCGGTTGGGTAAAGAATGCTCGGCGTCAGGCGGAACGATTTCGCGCCGGCATCGACCACGGGAATCACATTCCCCAGGGCCCGGTTTCGCAGGATGACCGTGCGATTGTCCGCATCGATCGTGCTCAGGTTGGCAATATAACCCGGGGGAAAGGTTTCAAAATTGGCTCCCGCGCCTTCCCACTTAAAATTCCAGATCCAGTTCTGCTGACGTTCGATGCCTTCATAGAACTGCACCAGCCGTGTAGCGAAAAAAGGATGCGCGGTCGCCGTCGCCCGGCCGAATCCATCGGTGGACACTTCACTGAGTCCATGGAGGGGGCGCTTCTGGGCATCCTCGGTCGAGGCAATCCGCGGAAACGGGGGATCGCTGGGTGGGGGCGCTTCCGTGCACTCGGTCGCTTCAGTCTGATCATAGTTGGCGCTCATTTTGGTTTTCACTTCCGCCATGCTCATGACCTTGGGCAACTGAAAGCTATAGATCTCATTGCTCTGTCGAGGCGCTACATAACGGGCTACGACTAGAAATCCGGCCTGCACTTTGCCAAGATCCTGAGCTTCACGGAATTCCAGCGGGAACCCGCTCAAGGCATTCAAGGCTTTCGGCCAGACCGTAATGCGGAAGGTCAAAGGAATGCCGGCCACCAGCTCATCAGCAGTCAGTTTGATGGCTGTGGTTTTGCCATCGCTTGGGCAGGTCATGGTCAATGGCGAACCCACCGGCGGCTTGCCATTGGGATCATCAGCCCAGTACTCGACCCGGCAGCTGTGGGTGCCTTTTAAATTAAAAGACAGGTCCCCACTCGTTCCCGATGGACTGCGGCTGAAGCGCAGCGACCCCTCTTCCAGGAGGCCATAGACCTCCTGACTTTTGAGTTCGCTGCGGATCGAATGCGGCAGCATCTTGCAGGCCGTTGATAGATTGGCACAAAACAGCAATGTGAGGATGGTTCTCAACACAGGCACGCTCAATGGAAAGCAAAAATGTGAGACGACACTCTCATTTTAGCAACATCGAAATGACCTTAGTAGCCCCCTGGCCTGAACCCCAGTCCTGTCGCCAAAGGAAAGCACCTTGACCATCCCTGACCGGGGAGGTAGCATAAGCTCCCGTCTATATAGCAATTCAGAATCTCAAGGTGTAACAATCCGAAAACACTCCTATTTACGAGAAAAAAGATGAGAAAACGTCATCGGACGAAGTACATTTTCGTGACGGGAGGTGTGGTTTCCTCCTTGGGTAAAGGCATTGTTGCCGCCAGCATAGGGGCTCTTTTGGAGAGTCGCGGTCTACGCGTGAGCATGACCAAGGTGGATCCTTATCTGAACGTTGATCCCGGGACCATGAGTCCCTTTCAGCATGGCGAGGTCTTTGTTACCGACGACGGTGCGGAAACGGACCTGGATATTGGCCATTACGAGCGCTTCACCAGCGCGAGCCTTACGCGGCTCAACAGTTTTTCGACCGGTCAGGTCTATGACCGCGTCCTTTCAAAGGAACGACGTGGTGACTACCTTGGTGGCACGGTCCAGGTCATTCCTCACGTCACCGATCTCATCAAAGAGAACATCTACGCCTCAGCCGAAGGTGCCGACGTGGGCATCGTCGAGATTGGTGGGACCGTGGGTGATATCGAAAGTCTCCCCTTCCTCGAGGCCATTCGCCAGATTCGCTATGACCTCGGCGAAGAAAACGTTCTTTATATCCATCTGACCCTGGTGCCGTATATCGGTGCTGCGCATGAATTGAAAACCAAGCCCACGCAGCATTCGGTCAAGGACTTGCGGCAGATCGGTATCCAGCCGCATATTCTGGTGTGCCGTGCCGATCGTCCTGTTCCCCAGGATCTGCGGGAAAAAATCGGTCTGTTCTGTAACGTCAAACCAGAGCGTGTGATCGATTCCTGTGACCTGGACAGCATTTATAAAGTGCCCCTTTATTTGCACAACCAGGGCCTTGATCAAATCATCGTGGATATCCTGAACATCTGGACCCGAAATCCCGATCTTGGGGAATGGCATCGCATCGAAGAGGCCTTGAATAAACCCAGGGCCACGGTCAATGTCGGAATCGTCGGCAAGTATGTGGATGTGATTGATTCCTATAAATCGATCAGCGAATCTTTGATTCACGCCGGCATTTCCAACCACAGTCAGGTGGAAGTCACGTACTTCGATGCCGCGACGCTGCATTCAGGCAATGTGGCTGAAAAACTGCGCGGCCTCGATGGTGTGATTATTCCCGGCGGGTTTGGCAACCGTGGTATTGAAGGCAAGATAGCCGCCATTGAATATTTGCGCGAAAATAAGGTGCCTTTCCTTGGCATCTGTCTCGGCATGCAGCTGGCCGCCATAGAATTCGCCCGCAATGTTTTGAAATTGCCCGACGCCGACAGTCAGGAATTCAACCCCAAGAGTGCGAATCAAGTGATTCACCTGATGGAAGATCAGAAATCGGTCACCGATATGGGCGGCACCATGCGCCTCGGCGCCTATCCCTGTCAGCTCGCTTCAGGAAGCCGGGCCGCGGCTGCGTATGAGACCGCTGCGATTTCCGAGCGGCACCGCCATCGTTATGAATTCAACAACGACTTCCGTGATGCGTTCGCCGGCCGAGGCATGCGTTTTTCCGGTCTGTCACCGGATGGCCGCCTCGTGGAAATGATCGAGCTGGAAAATCATCCCTGGTACGTGGCGTGTCAGTTCCATCCGGAATTGAAATCGAAACCCATGCACCCACATCCGCTGTTCAAGGATTTCGTGACCGCTGCCCTGCATAATCGTGAGCGTAGCCAATGAACCCTCAGGCCTTGATTCAGCATGGTCGCGAGGCGTTGAAAGATGAAAGCCAGGCTTTGCTTGCGGCCGCCGATCGGCTGGATCAAAACTTTGCCAAGGCGGTCGAGTTCATGCGCAGTTCGCATGGCAAAGTCGTGGTCTCAGGCCTGGGCAAGTCGGGTCATGTGGGTCGAAAAATAGCTGCCACCCTGGCTTCCACCGGAACGGCCGCTTTTTTTCTGCATCCCTCCGAAGCTTTGCATGGCGATCTTGGCATGCTGCAACCCGCTGATGTCCTGCTGGTCATTGCCTTTGGCGGGGAAACGCGGGAAACCCTGGAAGTGGCCAAATTTGCTCAAAGGCGCCGTATTCCCGTCATCGCTTTGACCGGGAAACCCCAATCGTCACTGGGCAAAATCGCCGATGTGGTGCTGGACGGGTCGGTGGAGCGCGAAGCCTGCCCTTTGAATCTGGCGCCGACCAGTTCCACCACGGTGGCGATGGCGCTGGGGGATGCGCTGGCGATTGCCCTGATGCATGCCCGTGGGTTTGAGGAAAAGGATTTTGCCCGTTTTCATCCCGATGGCAGCCTGGGACGCCAGCTCTCGCTGGTGCAGGACCACATGCGCACCGACCTTGCGCCTTTGGCCGTGGATGACTCGTTCGATAAGGTCATATCGGTCATTACTGCCCAAAATTACGGCATCGCCGGTGTCTTCGATCCCCTGCATGGATTGATTGGAGCCATCACCGACGGCGATTTGCGTCGCGCCCTGCAAACCGCGCGGGAAAAGGTGTTCAGCATGGACGCCCGGTCGCTGATGACCAAAAAACCCAAGACTATTAGTCCTGAACGCCTTGCCCTTGACGCAGTCCGCGTCATGGAAGACTTCCGCATCACCTCCCTCTTTGTCATGGACGATCAGCACAAAGTGCTCGGCCTGATTCGCATGCACGACCTGCTGGCAGCCAAAATCGTCTAATCGTCGTGTTTTGGAGCTTGGATCACCTTGTGCTAAACTACCCCAAAGCCCCAGCTGGGCTTTGCCGGGAGTCTTATGGGAAAAAACATCATAGTGGCGCTCTTTGTTGCCACATTGGCCGCCGCGATCTTTGTCTTTATGCAAAGAGACAAGCAGTCCAAGCCTGAGAAAATGGTGACCAAGGATAAAGCTTCGCGCATCAGTCTCGAGGATTTTACCGTTTACAAATACGAGCAGCATAAAACGGTTTCGACCATCAGTGGCCGTTTTGCCAATTTTGTCGATCCCGATAGCCTGGAGCTCTTTGGATCGATTCAGGGCTTTAATCACAAGGCGAAAAAGAAGGAATTTTTTGCCTCGGAGTCTGCTACAGTTCATTTCGCCGCCAAAGGCGTGGTGGATTTGGTGAAAAACAGCCGCATCGTCAAGACTGAAATTCAAAACCAGGTGCGGTTTGGCTATGACGACATCATCCTCTACACTGACTATGCGAAGTATATGAACGAAGAAGGTCGTTTGACTTCGGATTTGCCTGTTCGCATTCAGGGTCCTCAAGTGGAGATGAAGGGTGATAAAGGTTTCGAGTTCAATAACAAGTCGGGTGATCTTAAAGTTTTCGGACCGTTGGAAGGAACGATGCGTGGTACGGAAAAGCTACAGTAAAAGTGTGTGGAGTCTTTGCCTGTTCGGCCTGCTTTTTATGAGCAAGCCGCTGCTTTTGCGTGCCGATATTATCGACGATATCAATCAGCTTGAACCTAAAAAAGATCAGAAGAAGCCGCTGCCGAAACCAACGGTCAAACCCACCCCGACGCCCACTCCCGACGTGGTTCCCGACGTGATTCCCGAACCCGAGGAAGCGCCACGAGCGGAGAGCCCGGAACCGAAGCCCACAGGCAAGGCTCCGGAAAAATCCAAGGACAAAAAATACGTGGGCAAGGCCCGCCGCGATGCCCCTATTCACCTGCAGAGTGAGGGCACCTCCACTTACTCCCGCAATGGCTCAGTGGTTCACCTACAGAAAAACGTGGTGATAACTCAGGACGACATCAGACTCCAGTCTGACGAGGCGCGGGTGCTTTTTTCGCAGGATGGCAAAAAGGAAAATAATAATTCCGTGCAAACAGTCGAGGTGAATGGCAAAGTCAACCTTTCCCGTTTGGCCAAGGATCCGGCGGAACGGATTACAGCGAAAAGTGACAAGGCGATTTTCGACAACGATGCTCAGAAGGTGACTCTGGACGGTAACGCCCGCCTATGGAAAGACGGCCATCTGATCAAAGGCGATCGTATCGTTTATGAAATCATCACAGGGATGATCAAGGTCGATCGCGCGCAGGGAGTCGTGCAACCGGAGAAAGCGGGCAAATGAGCGAAAAGCAAATTCTGGAAGCACGAGACATAAGAAAATTCTTTAAATCCCGTGAAGTCGTTAAATCCGTGAGTTTCACAGTTGCGCAGGGCGAAGTTGTCGGACTCCTGGGTCCCAACGGTGCCGGCAAGACCACCAGTTTTTATATGGTCGTGGGGCTTCTCTTTCCGAACGAAGGTCAGATCCTGCTCAACGGCGAGGACATTACCGACCAGCCCATGCACCTTAGGGCCAAGCGTGGAATCAGCTATCTCCCGCAAAACATGTCGATTTTCCGGAAATTGACGGTTGAAGAAAATCTTCGGGCTATTATGGAAGTCGTGGGTATTCCTTCGCACGAACGTAAGGAATCAATTGAGCAATTGCTGAACAAGTTTCAGATCACCCACATTGCCAAGTCGCTCGGGGCGGCACTTTCTGGCGGTGAGCGTCGTCGTGTAGAAATCGCCAGGGCCTTGATTATTAAGCCAAAATTCCTGCTTTTGGATGAACCCTTTGCAGGTATTGACCCAGTTACTGTTCAAGAAATTCAAAAAATAATCGAAAAGCTAAGGGACGAGGATGGATTAGGGGTTTTGATCACAGACCATAACGTTCGCGAAACGCTAGGAAGCTGCGATCGGGCCTACATTCTTACCAGTGGGCAAATAATTGCCCACGGCAATCCTCAGGCGATTGCTGCTGACCCCAAGGTCCGTAGTGTATATCTTGGGGAGAATTTCCGAATGTGACGGCTCTGGGCCACAGTCACATGATTCAGTGAAGAAGGTATGGCATTGGATTTAAAACAGTCGCTCAAACTCAGTCAACAGCTCCTGATGACGCCTCAGCTTCAGCAGGCCATCAAGTTACTCCAGCTATCGCGCTTGGAGTTGGAAGAGTTCGTTACCCAGCAGCTGGCAGAGAATCCAGTGCTCGAAGAGGGCATCACTGAATCCATGGAGGAGCGCATCTCCGTTGAACGGGAGCGCGAACGCACGGAAGATCAGGTCGTCAATGAACGCATGGCTGAAGCTGCCAACATCGTGGATAATTTGCACGGTGACGCCCAGCCGGCTGATATGGACTGGGAAACGTTCAACCGCATGCAGGACTTCAACAACGCTCCGACCAGCTCCTCGAAGCGGGACGGCGACGATGAATTCCCCAGTCATGAAAATCTATCCCGTGCCGGAACCCTGCAGGATTATCTGCTAGCTCAGATCGGTGAGATGGCTCTGGATCCCGAGGAAAAATCCGCAGCCGGCCTTGTGATCGGTAATATCGATGACCGGGGTTATCTGCAGGCCACCATCCAGGAAATCTCTGAAAAAGACGGCATCGACTTGGAACTGATCGAAGACATGCTGGACGTTGTGCAGCATCTCGACCCCAATGGTGTAGGAGCGCGCGATCTCAAGGAATGTCTGAATCTTCAGCTCCGGGCTGGCCGCCTTAAAAACGGCATCGTGGAAAAAATCATCGAGTCGCATCTGGTGGAACTGGAAACCCGTAATTTCCAGGCGATTGCCAAGGCGATGAAGATTACGCTGGAACAGGTGATTGAAAACGTTCAGATCATCGCTGAGCTCGAACCCATTCCTGGTCGGCAGTTCGGTGGCCTGGATGCCCAGTATGTCGTGCCTGACGTTTATGTTTTCAAGGTGGCCGGTGAATGGATTGTGACTCTCAATGACGAGGGTTTGCCGCACCTTAAAGTCTCGAAGATGTATGAAAAGATGGCAGGCAAAATGGGCGGCACCAGCAAGGATTATATACAGGATAAATTAAAATCCGCGCAGTGGCTGATCAAGTCCATTCAGCAAAGACAGAAGACCATTTTGCGCGTCACGGAAAAACTGGTTGAACGGCAAAAAGACTTTTTCGAACGTGGTGTCGAGCATCTCAAGCCGATGGTCCTGCGTGATATTGCTGATGATATCGGAATGCATGAATCCACGATCAGTCGTGTGACCAGCAATAAATATGTGCATACCCCTCAGGGTATTTTCGAATTAAAATATTTCTTCAACAGTTCAGTTTCCATGTCCAGTGGTGATAGTCTGGCAAGTGCTTCCGTGAAAAAGATTATTTCTGATATCATTGGTAAGGAAGATGCTCGTCATCCGCTCGCGGATCAAAGGATCGTGGAAATTCTGGACGAACGCGGCATCCAGTTGGCGCGCCGCACAGTTGCCAAGTACCGGGAACAGTTGGGAATTTTGCCAAGTAGCAAGCGGAAAAAGTACTTTTAGTTAGGCTGAATTATGACGACGCAGATGGCCGATATCCACGATCCACCGCTTCTGGTGATTGTCACCGGCCTCTCCGGGGCTGGTAAATCCACAGCGATCAAGGCCCTGGAAGATCTCTCCTTCTACTGCATTGACAATCTCCCCTTTGCCATGGTTGAAACCGCAGTCGATCATCTGCTGCAAAGCAAGTGGACGCCCAGGCGTTATGCTTTCGGCTGGGACGCCCGCGATAAGGATTTTCTTGCAGGTTTCCTTGCTCTGCAGGCTCGTCTCAAAGCCCGTATCAAACTCGATGTTCTTTTTCTGACCTGCGCTCCTAATCAATTGGCAGAACGATACAGCACCACGCGCCGCAAGCACCCGATGCTGGATACCGGCGGTCAGCTCATTGCCGCCATCAAGCGGGAACATCATGCGCTTCAGGATATCGAGCAGGCAGCCGATGTTTCGTTTGATACCACGAGTTGGAGTGTGCATTTCCTGGCTCGTAAAATAGAGGAGCGTTATTCCGGTAAGCTGGTCGGTCGTCAGCTGCATGTGAATATCACCAGCTTTGGTTTTAAGAATGGTCTTTTGAAACCAGCCGATACTGTGTTCGACGTGCGGTTTCTCCGAAATCCCTTCTTCGATCCTCTGCTCAAAGACCGCACGGGCCTTGAATCCGCCGTGGCCAACTATGTTTTTGAAGATCCGAATGCCAAGGTCTTCCTCGATAAAATTATCGACCTTCATCACTTTCTGCTTCCGGAATACTATAAGGAAGGCAAACACTACTTTCGTATCGGCATCGGCTGCACCGGCGGCAAACACCGCAGCGTCGCGCTTGCTGAGCGTTTGGCTTTGGATTTGACCCATCTTAATATTCCGCAGATTGCGATCAGTGTGAATCATCGGGATATTGATGTTGGGATGTAAGGCTCAGCCTCCCCTCTCGATCGCCTCAACCTCCACCTTTATCTTCTAAGACATCCTATAGGATGTTATTTAGGCTGTTTTAATCTAAAACATCCTATAACAGGTATTAGGCTAAAGCTTCTCTCTATAACATCCGATAGACTAAATTAAAGCGGACCAGGAGAAAGCGAGAGCAGCATGGGAAAGAAGGGAAATGACCCAGAAACTACTGAAATAATTGACTTTATGCTAGGCAAGAATGCCGATTTAACACATCAAAAGCGACCGCGCCTCACCGAAGCCAGGAGTCCGATAGCTTCGGCCATTAAGAAAGAGCGTGTGATCCGAGGTTACACCCAAAAGGACTTGGCACGGAAAGTTGGTATTGGCTTTGATACTCTGCGGCGCATGGAGCAAGGAGATGAAACCGTTTCGCTTGCTTTGATTCAAAAGGTGTTGCAGTTTCTGGACCTCGAAATAGCTGTTATCTCGCGCATAAAAAAAATAAGCGAATAAGTCATGACAAAGATAATAAAGCAATTTGAGATATCCATGTTCGGTGAGTCAGCCGGTAGAATGTGGGTCTATGATTCAGGCATTTGGGTCCTTCAGTACCTGCCGGAATATCAAATGGATCCGTCCAGGCCACCTTTCTCTGCGGCCATACCCAAGACGATCGCAACACTTGAAAACCAAGGAATCTTTCCCTTCTTTGACGGTATTTTGCCGGAGGGTTGGCTCGCAGAATTGGGCGAGAATTTTGGTGTCTTCCTGGAATCCAAAGAAGAGGCTGTTGCGCATTATTTAAAGGACGCTATAGGAGGGGTTTCGATTAAAGAGACTGGCGATAAGTTCCCCTCGAAGCCTATGAGAAAAGTAGGTGCAAAGCCTTTGGAAAATTTTGTGGCAAAAAGTCCCGAGCAATTGGTCGCTGATTATGTGGCCGGTATGGACGAGCACGATCAAGCGGAAGTCAACGAAAAGCTCCTTTCCTTCGCCTTCAGCGGGATGTCCAGGGTATTGGAAGCAGGCCGATGTCTTGTTTGTCTCGAGGCAACTCATGGCGACGGAATTATCTATCACAAGAAGTGCCGACAGGCTGTTTTTGGGACGGTTCAGGAAATCATCGCAGCCACTTCGCTGCAAACCTTTTCCCGGGATGCTTTTACCTCCCTTTCCTCAGGCGCTCCTTTGCCGGGTTTCCAACCCAAGGCTCAATTTGTGGTTTCCGGCCCCAGCGGCATCACTGAACTGATATTGAAGCCTGACGTTATAGTGGATCGAAGACATAAAACGCCACCCAGGGGCCTGCCTATTTTCGAGCATCTCTCCCTTCTTGCTGCAAAAACGATGGGAATCGTCACTGCCAGTAGCGCTATCATTCCCTTTGAGGATGGCTCGTTGGGTTATGCGACAAGGAGGTTTGATAGGCTGCCTGACTTGTTGGTTCACGTTGAGGACATGAGTCAGGCTCTTAATAAAAGCCAGGATGAGGCTGGACTCAATAAGTTTGATGCCAGTATTCGGGATATTGCGGATGTTCTAAAGTCATTTACCCGGAAATTAATTGTTCCTTATACGACCGTCATCGATCAGTTTGCTCGGCGTATTGTCTTCAGTTTAGCCATAGGAAATCACGATGAACATTTAAAGAATCATTCCATCGTTTATCTTTACCAGAAAGGTAAACCTTATAAAGTCAATCTCTCTCCAGCCTATGACATCCTGCCTTTGAACAGTCTTCAGATGACTCGTCATAAAGCCCGGGAGAGCGCGCTTCGCATCAACGGCAAGGTCAAAGATATTACTCCTTCCGACGTTCTTGCAGAATTTCATACGTTCGGCGCGAGGGAAGAAGCCGAAGCGGCATTTCAAAAACTCTTTTCCGTCAAAAGCGATATCATAAGGATATTCACTGAGCATCTTGTCTTGTTTGGTCTTGAAAAATACGAATCTGAGTTGAAAGTGGCATTGGATAAGCGTATTCGCTTCATGGAGCAAAATTTCTCGTTAGCCGGAAAAACGTCCAAGTCCGCCCGAGTTAACAAAGTGTTTGACGCCAAAGACCCTTGCCCCGGAAAAAGTCCAGCATGCCTTGGAACAAAAAGCAGGGCTGCAAAGGTTTGTATCGAATGCTACCGTTTCGGTTTAGCATGACTATGAAACTATGAGCTTGAGGTGATGATGCGAATTTTGATTCTGCAGGGACATCCAGATGAAGAAAGCCTCTGTGCAAGTCTTGGTCGTTCGTATCATGAAGGTGCCAAGGAAGCCGGGCACGAATGCCGCCTTCTCTCTCTTCGGGATATGACGTTCGACCCCAACCTGGCCCACGGCTACCGGCAGATTCAGCCACTCGAACCCGACCTTGTCAAAGCCCAGGAATGGATCAGCTGGTGTGAGCACCTTGTTGTCATTTATCCCATCTGGTGGGGCCAGATGCCGGCTCTTTTGAAAGGATTCTTCGACCGCTGTTTTCTACCCGGCTGGGCCTTTAAATATCACAAGAATGATCCATTCTGGGACCGCCTTTTATCAGGACGCAGCGCGCATCTGATTGTAACTTCAGATGGTCCCGTCCTTTATAACATCCTCGCCTATTGGGATTCCCCGGTGACAGTAACCAGGAAAATGATCCTGCGGTTTTGTGGATTCAAACCCGTGCGTGTCAGCCGGATCGGAAGCATCAAGTACACGGATGATCACAAACGAAGAAAAATCCTGGAGCGCTTTCGAAAAATCGGGATGCGGGGGCGCTGAGGGATGAGAAAGAACCGTTGAAAAAGTCCATCCCAAGTCGCATGAATTGCAGTTCAATCAGTCCGCACTGGATTCAAACGAGGCATCAACCGATTCTATAGATAAGCCCCCGACCAACTGGAGAGCACGATGCCCAGACCTGCTTCGCAGCGGACTGCCTATGTGATTGTAATCATGCTGACAGCGGCATGCTCAAAAGTTTCCATCAGTAAGATTTCGAGCGGCACCACCCGCCTGGAATCGGACAGCGCGCCATTGGATGGAGAGGAAACGCAGTCCACGGACACAGAGAAAGTGAGCCCGCCCAACAATATCTCGGGTTCTTATCTCGTCTGTGACGTCCAGAACAATGCCGATCCTGTGGTCCCTGAAGCTGCTGTGCTATGCGCGTTGCGGGATGACAAAACCCAAAATAAAGTTGATCTGGTCGCAAGTTTTCAGAGTCATGAGTGGAAATCAACCATCCCTGATCTGACTGGCATAACCAGCACGTCGCGCGAAATGCCGGCCGATTCCCTATGGCACTGGGAAATTCAAATCAAAGCTGCCAGCCTTATACAACGCGATCAGGCGGTGCGTGGAACCCGAGTGTCCCTTTCAGTTCAGAAGCGGGATGGACAAAATGAGACGATCAAGGATCAGGCCGTGACGGCCGTTCAAAGTGTCGCGTTTTGGTCCCTGAATGGTAATCCTTTACCAGCCCATGCAATCCCGGGTGGAACGCAGCGTATGGGGATGGATATTCTCTCGATCTGCCGCGTTCATAGCGCCGGTGGCGTTTATCCAGGAAAAATGAAGCCGCATTATCTGAACCCCGAAAAAACCATTTGTTATTCAACCAAAGATAACAGCACCATCGCGAGCCTGGGTGACGACGGCAGTACCGTTTTACTCAGCAGTGACGCTCTGCTTTCCGGCACCAGGCCATGGGCCGATGAGGTCGAATGGAGCTCGTTCAGCGCTGGGATGCCGTTCCCAAAAAACGCTTTCGTCGGTGGTAGGGATGACCTTGGAGAAGCGCTTTATGTCTGCCGTGGGTCAGAAGCGGGCCCTCCTCCCAGTCCAACAGACCAACCCAACGATCCTGCGGGTGAATGGACGCCTGGTTATGTGAAAATTTCAAACGGGCTTTGCCAGCATGAATATCACGGGCAGCGATCCAATGTGAACTACCAGGTGCTGGTTTGGAAAACGGCGCCTTAAATCGGCCGTAGGAGAAAAAGAAAACCCTTCCCCGAAGGGAAGGGCAAAATCAATCAGCTATACGAAGAAATATCCGGACACGTACACACCAAATTCCGGTCACCATAGGCGTTATCAACCCGCCCAACGAATGGCCAGAACTTGTTGTCTTTCACCCAACCTTTAGGAAACGCAGCCTGCTCACGGCTATAAGGCCGATCCCAGCCACCTGTAATCACAGCCGCCGTATGCGGTGCATTCTTCAGCACGTTATTATCCTTGGGCACCTTGCCCTGCTCCACTTCCCGAATCTCGTTCCGAATGCTGATCATCGTGTCACAGAACTTATCCAGTTCCGATTTCGCTTCCGATTCCGTCGGCTCGATCATCATGGTATTCGGTACAGGCCAGGACACGGTCGGCGCATGATAACCATAGTCAATCAAACGCTTGGCAATATCATCAACGCTGACGTCGGCCGTCTTCTTCACTTCCTTCAAATCGACAATACACTCATGCGCCACCAGACCATTCTTGGCCCGGTAAACCACAGGGAACGAACTATCCAGCTTCTTCGCAATATAGTTCGCATTCAAAATAGCCACCTGGGTGGCCTTCTTCAGCCCATCAGGTCCCATCATGCGAATATACATCCACGAAATCGGCAGAATACTCGCACTGCCCCAAGGCGCAGCCGCGATCGGACCCACACCTTTATCACCGCCCATTTTCACCACAGGGTGATTCGGCAGGAACGGCGCCAGATGCTTCTTCACACCGATAGGGCCAACACCTGGTCCCCCACCCCCATGCGGGATACAGAAGGTCTTGTGCAAATTCAAGTGGCACACATCGGGACCGTATTTCCCAGGTCGGCAGAGACCGATCTGAGCATTCAGGTTCGCGCCATCCATATAAACCTGGCCACCATTCTCATGAATGACCTTACAGATCTGCACAATCTCTTCCTCGAACACGCCGTGTGTCGAAGGATAGGTAATCATCAAGGCAGCCAGATCATTTTTATGTTCCACGGCCTTGGTTTTGAGATCACCAAGATCAATGTTCCCATCGTTGTCACACTTCACCACCACAACCTGCATACCCGCCATGACAGCAGAAGCAGGGTTGGTGCCGTGCGCCGAGCTGGGAATCAAACACACCTTGCGATGACCCTGACCCTGCGACTGGTGAAACGCATTGATCACGAGCAGACCCGCATATTCTCCCTGCGCACCCGAGTTGGGCTGCAGTGAAATCGCATCAAAACCCGTACAGACCGCCAGATAATTCTCGAGCTGTTCGAACAGCTGCTTATAACCCTTGGCCTGATCCAAAGGCACAAAAGGATGCAAGCTATTCACTTCCGGCCAGGTGATGGGCAGAAGTTCCGAAGCGGCATTGAGCTTCATCGTACATGATCCCAGTGGAATCATGGAACGGGTCAGCGAAAGGTCGCGGGATTCAAGTTTACGAATATAACGCATCATCTCCGATTCGGATTGATACGTATTGAAAACAGGATGCTGCAGATAAGCCGAAGTCCGTACCAGAGCAGCAGGAATCGCCTGACCAGCCGAAGCCGCCAGATCCTTCAGCACAGGCACAGCTTTGCCTTCCGCAAAGATCGACAGAAGCTCAGTCACCTGAGCCGCATCAGCTTTCTCATCCAGAGCGATCAGAATATTATCGTCCAAACGGCCGAAGTTCACATTCTTCGCCAGCCCGGCCTGAACCACTTTATCCGCTTGCGCTTTATCCAGCTTCACAGCGAGCGTATCGAAATAATTGTCCGATTTCAGGCTGTAACCCAGCTTTTTCAAGCCCGTGCCGAGGAGTTGCGTCAGCGCATGCGTCCGCTCGGCAATGCGCTTCAGACCCTTGGGACCATGATACACGGCATACATCGAAGCCATGATCGCGAGCAGCACCTGAGCCGTACAGATGTTACTCGTCGCCTTATCGCGGCGGATATGCTGCTCACGCGTTTGCAGCGAGAGTCGATATCCGTTCTGACCGTTCGCATCCTTGGAAACACCAATGATACGACCGGGCATCCGGCGTTTGAATTCATCCTTGGTCGCAAAGAAACCGGCGTGAGGACCGCCATATCCCAGCGGCACACCAAAGCGCTGCGAGTTACCAACAGCGATATCGGCACCGAGTTCACCAGGTGAGGTCAAAACACAAAGCGCCAAAAGATCAGTTGCCAGTGTGACCATCAGACCCTTGTCTTTGGCCTGCGTGATCAGCTTGCGATAATCATCCACGACACCATCAGCCGCGGGGTACTGGAGCAAAATTCCAAAGGCATCACTGCCGAAATTCACTTTATAGGGATCCACGATGGAAACTTTCAGGCCCAAGGCCAGGGCCCGGGTCCTTACGACTTCAATCGTTTGCGGCAAACAGTTCGACGCAATGTAATACACATCACCCAGGCCTTCCCCGGCCAGATCCCGACTCATGGCCATCGCTTCGGCAGCAGCGGTGCCTTCGTCCAGCAGCGACGCATTCGAGAACGGCAGGCCAGTCAGATCAGAAACCATGGTCTGGAAGTTGATGAGCGCTTCCATGCGACCTTGCGCGATCTCGGCCTGATACGGCGTATACTGTGTGTACCAGGCTGGATTTTCGATGATGTTACGCAGCACAACCGAAGGTGTGACCGTGTCGTAATATCCAAGTCCGATATAGGAACGATTCAATTTATTTTGGCCCATGATGCGCTTCAATTCCGCGAGCGCTTCATGTTCCTGAAGGGCAGCCGGCAGATCCAAAAGCGCCGTGTCCTGAATGGCTTTGGGCAAAGCGGTGCGGGTTAATTCGTCAAGACTGGCATAACCTAGCTCTTGCAGCATAGCTTGGACATCGGAATCAGAAGGGCCGATGTGCCGACCAGAAAACTGCTGAACATCATTTGCTTTTTCCCAGACGTGAGACATGGAAATGGTCCACCTTTGTGTCGTGAGTTGTCATAGACGTCCGGTAATCTAGCTAAAGAATACAAAAAACGCAAATGATCCTCGCGACTTAGTTAGTCAGCACAAGCGGCTCTAACATGCTGTAATACTAAGAAGAATACCCCATTTTTGTCCTTTGTACGCCGGGGACCTGGCGGTTGATTCATGATGCCCTTGAATTCCCTTTAATTTCCGAGACTCGGCCGGAATTCGGGTTTTCCTTAAGCCCAGGACGCCAAATTCCGATGGAATTGATAATCAGAATCATTTACTCCTTCAGAATGCTGCTGACTTCAGCATCCATTCACCAAGAGTCGACGTGATGAGAGCCCATAGTCCCAGTCTGGGTCGGTCCGATCTGCGATCGAATTCCCTGTCAGCTCTACTCCGTCGCTTTATACTTTAAAAACCCAACGCGATGGCTTCATCGCGGATAACCCCAACTGCAGAGTGGAAACTTAACGATGAAACATTTCAGTCTTTTGTTGGCCCTGCCCTTGACCGTGGCTGGTTGCGGAAAAAGCAGCAGCGATAGCGCTCCCACCGTGGAGCTGCCCGTCTTCGATCGCATCGGACTCCTGAAGCAGCTGAGCACAGGCGTGATCCAGCCTCGTTACGCAAGCTTTATCGATCAAACCGCAGTGTTGAAACTGGCGACCGATAGCTTTTGTCAAAACCTCGCCGGGGGCAGCACCTGGGCGACCGCTTCAGCGCCAGCGCAAACCGCGTGGAAAAATACAATGGCTCTGTGGCAGGAAGTCGAGCCTTTGCAGTTTGGTCCCCTTGCCGAGAACGAAAGCACCCTGCGCTATGATATTTACACCTGGCCTCTGGTGAATGCCTGCGCCGTGGATCAGCAGGTTGCCGTCATGGCTGATAATACGGCAGCTTTCACGCTGTCGAGCAACGACGCCACCAAAAGCCTGAGCGCTATGGAATATCTGCTCTTCGATAACGATAGCCTCCATGCTTGCAAGGATACGGTAACCCAAACCCAAACCTGGAATGCCAGACCCGAAGCCAACCGCTATGAACTGCGTTGCGGCTATCTGCGCCTGTTGGCTGCTGATCTGGTGACCCAGGCGGAAACCCTGAAAAACAAGTGGAATGATGGCAGTCAGGGTTATCACTATCAATTGGTCGCGGAAGGTACGGATGAGGAACTTCAGCGTCGCATCAACGTGATTTCTGATAGTCTCTTTTTTCTGGATTCCGAGGTGAAGGATAAAAAACTAGGCGCCCCGCTGGGCATCCATACTTCCTGTACCACCGACGTTTGTCCTGAGGCGATCGAACATCTTTTTTCCCAGCAAAGCCTCACATCCATTGAGCATAATCTGATTGGCTTCGAAGATGCTTTTACCGGCGGTGATGGGCTCGGCTTTGATGATTACCTGAAGGCCGTGGGCGGTGACACCCTCATGCAGCAGATGCAGGCCAGTCTGCAAAAAGCGATCGCCACGGCGGATTCGCTTGCGAATCAGGACACCCTGACAAACTATATCAATAGTCTTGATCAGGCCGCTTGCGCCGCAACTACCGTTGATGATCGAAAGTCCGAAGTTTGCGCCCTATATCAGGAAATCAAAGCCGTTACGGATGAGCTGAAAACTGAATTTGTGGAAATTCTGAAGCTGACCACCCCTGCCCAGGTTTCAGGTGATAATGACTAATAAAGAGCCCGAAATGATTCTGGAGCAACTGCTGGAACCCGGATTGATGTTTTTCGATCCGAGCAAGCGGTTCTTTTGGGGCAGCCTTCTGGCATCCCTGCTCCTGATTATATTGGTCTCGGGATCCAGGCGTGGGGAACATCTGAGGATTCTTTTCTCGCCCCGCATCTGGTTTCACCGTTCCTCGTTGGCTGATATGAAAATTATCGGCATCAATACCCTCTTCCGTTTGCTGGTTTTTCCAGGCTCTTTTGTGACAACCGTCGGTATTGCTGCGGCGATCTCCCTTCTTCTGACCAAAATCGCTGGCGGCAAGCCTCAGCTCGGCTGGTCCCCTTTCTGGGTCACAGCCCTGTATAGTGTGGTGATCTTTCTTGCCGATGACTTCGCCCGCTTCTTTTTTCATTATCTGCAGCACCGTTGGCGTTGGCTGTGGTGCTTTCATCAGGTTCATCACAGTGCCTTGGTGATGACACCACTGACACTCATGCGCACGCATCCCGTGGATATTCTCTGGGCCCGCATCCGCAACTCCATCACGTACGGGCTGGTGACCGGCGTCTTCTTTTTTCTCTTTGGTTCGGCTGTTTCCGGCTGGGATATCATCGGCGCCGAAGCCCTGGGTTTTCTCTTCAACCTGGCGGGATCCAATCTTCGGCATTCGCAGGTTTGGATTCACTTCGGCCCGCTTGAAAAAATATTCATCAGCCCAGCCGCTCATCAGATTCATCACAGCCGGGATGTGGCGCACTTTGATAAGAATTTTGGCGTCTGCCTCGCCCTCTGGGATCTTATGTGGAAAACCCACGTCAATCCTCGACACGTCACAGATCCTGTACGGTTTGGTCTCGACGGTTCACCTTTGTCGGATGAACGCCAGAGTATCGTGACTCTCTATGTGCAGCCTTTCCGCGATCTTAAAGCAAAACGCCACGCCCCATCCAACGTCATCGGGGAAAACCCGGGTTGACTTCGTCCAAGGTTGTGCCATAGTTGAGTGGACTCCGGTCGTTTCAGAAAACCCTGGTGAGCCATGCAGCGTTACCTCAAAATTTTGAGTTTTCTCCCGCGAATCTCGCGCATTGCTTGCATTCGACTCCTATTTGCCAACGGCTCCCTCACGTGCCTTGGTCGACTCACAGTTCCAACACGGTCTTAAGCCCAGGATGCAAGGATTTTTCTGCCAAGAAAGCTCCAGGCACCCTGGGGGCTCTCTCCACACATTTTTAGCTAAATTAAAATTGAGTGTCTGAACGGAGCAGCTATGCGTCTTCAGGTTCGTTGGGTCATTGCGTTTGCGCTGATCATCTCGATGGGCGTGATGTATTTATCGGAATTATGGTGGATCTTTCTCCCTGGTATTTTTTTGCTGCTAATCGCAGCCCATGACCTGTATCAGACCAGGCATACCATACTCAGGAATTTCCCGGTTTTAGGTCATATTCGTTATGCCCTGGAATCCATTCGACCCGAGATTAATCAATATTTCATTGAATCCAATATCGATGGGACACCGATTAATCGTGAGAAACGGTCGCTCGTCTACCAAAGGGCTAAAAATCAGCGCGACACGGTACCCTTTGGATCCAGGCATGATATGTATGCCCCTGGTTTTGAGTGCGTGCATCATACGCTCTTTCCCACGCAGGTGAATACCAAACGCCTGCGGACGCGTATCGGGGGACCGGACTGCCGGCAACCTTATGATTCCAGTATTTTCATCATATCAGCCATGAGCTTTGGTGCGCTCAGCAGTCGTGCCGTTGAGGCTTTGAACGCCGGAGCGGCCATGGGGCAGTTTGCGCATAATTCCGGTGAGGGCGGCATCAGTGAGTACCATCTGAAACACGACGGCGACCTTATCTGGCAACTTGGAACGGGCTACTTCGGCTGTCGCACCCTTGCCGGTGATTTCGATGAAGAAAAGTTCGCCGCTACGGCATGCATGTCTCAGATCAAGATGATCGAACTGAAACTTTCGCAAGGAGCCAAACCCGGCCTGGGTGGTCTTTTGCCTGGAAAAAAAGTCAGTTTTGAAATCGCGCAGGTCAGGGGTGTCCTGCCGGGCTTGGATGTGGCCTCCCCTCCCCGGCACAAGACCTTTCAAAATGTGAGGGACATGCTGGTCTTTGTTTCCCGGCTTCGGTCTTTGAGTCAGGGCAAACCGATTGGCATCAAGCTCTGTGTCGGTCGGGCTGAAGAAATCGAGCAACTCTGCGCGGCCATGGTCGCGACTCAAATCATGCCGGATTTTATCAGCATTGATGGGGCTGAAGGAGGAACGGGTGCGGCGCCCCTGGAATTCACCAACCATATCGGCTTGCCTTTAACCGAGGCGCTGGTTCTGGTCCATAACACTCTGAACCAATATCAGATCAGACAGCACATTCGTTTGATTTGCAGCGGCAAAATCATAAGCGGCTTTGATATTGTGCGCGCCATGGCTTTGGGAGCCGATATCTGTGCTTCGGCTCGGGGCATGATGATGGCCTTGGGCTGCATTCAGGCGCTGCAGTGTGATTCCGATCGCTGTCCCACCGGCGTGGCCACCCAGGATCCCAATTTGGTTGCTGGCCTCGTGCCCGAGGAAAAATTCAAACGCGTCTTCAACTATCACAAGAAAACTGTGGAATCCGTCGCCGCCATGATGGGCGCCATGGGATTAACGGATTCGAACGAGATCACTGCCGATCTTATTTCAAGACGGACGACCCAGGGCGAGCTCATCCGTTTAAGCGAGCACTATGATGTCACACGTTATCGTGGAAAATTGGAGGGCAAAGAGCATGAAACAATCGACCAGACTTCAGGACATAAGAATGGGACACGCGCTTGAAATGATCACAGATCAGGATTTGAAAAGAATTCTGTCCTGCCTCCGCAGCGCAGTTTTGGAGGTCGAAATCCTGGATCTCTGGGAGGAAAAGATCGAACAGGCTGAGATTATCGATCAGAACGAAACGCCTCCGGATCTGGTGACAATTCACTCCATCGTGACCTGCACCGAGGATGGCGAGGGCCAGAGGGAACTTGAAAAAATGGGTCATTTAACCGTTGTTTTCCCACATGAGGCCAACATCGACGAGGGCAAGATATCGCTGCTGGCGCCTTTAGGAGTGGCCCTGCTGGGAGCCCGCGCCGGTCAAGCGATCACCTGGCAAGCCCGCAATGGACGGCTCAAAAGTCTGGTGGTGGATTCGATTGCCTACCAGCCTGAAGCCAATGGTCATTGGCATCTATAGATAACAGAGAGGGCTCTATCAATGTTAACAACGATGATCAGAAACTTAAGTTCCATGGACGTGGCCATCGATCTGGGCACATCAAAAACCGCCGTCTTCATCAAAGGGGAAGGTTTGGTTTATGAAGAGCCCTCTGTTATTAGTTTTCGCGATAATGGATATAGAAAGACCATCTTAGCCATCGGCCACGAAGCCTTTAAAATCAAGGGTAAGGAACCGGTGGGTGTGGCCACGGTCAGACCGTTGCAAGGCGGGGTCATCGATCAGCTGGAAGCGACCAAGTTGATGCTCAGGGAAATAGCCAGGCGTACCAGGATCGGGCGCTTTCTGAAAAAGCCCCGGGTATTAATCGGAGCGCCTTTTAGTATTTCCGATGTGGAACGTCGGGCTGTGATGGATGCCGTCAGTGTCTTTGATAGTTCTTCGGTGGCGATTGTAGAAGAGCCTTTGGCAGCTGCCATTGGAGCCGACATCGATATTTCGGAAAGTGTTGCCAATATGGTCGTGGATATTGGCAGTGGAATCACCGAGGCCGTGGTGATCTCTCTTGGTGGGATTGTGCATTCGGAATCCATTCGAGTCGGTGGTGACGCCATCACCGACTCGTTGGTTTCCTATTTTCGCAATCACTGCAATCTGATCGTAGGGGAACGAACCGTTGAGGGCCTTAAACCCCGACTGTGTGATGTTTTCGGGCAAGCTGAAGATATCCTTATTGTCAAAGGTATTGATGTGAATTCCTATCTGCCCCAGACCCGCAAAGTCAGATCGTGCGAAGTCAGAGAGGCGATTCTTGGTCCTGTCAGTGCCATCATTCGAACCATCCGTTTGATGCTGGAAAACACCCCTCCGATACTATCGGGTGACCTCATTGATCGCGGTATTATTCTTACGGGCGGCTCAGCGTTATTACAAAATTTGGGTGGGCTCATTGAACATTCGTTTGGAGTCCCGGTGCGTATTGCCAAGGATTCTGCAGGGGCCACGCTACGCGGCACCAGTTGCATGCTCGACGCCATCAACGTGATCCATGGCTAGTGGAATCACGTAAGGTCCACTACGAAGGTGCCTCGCCTTCCCTGGATCCCTCAGGTTCTTTGCATTACTATCGGGCTAATTTATGAAGCACTTCAAAACCTGTAGGAGGATTGTCATGAGTAAGTTAGGTCAATTGCTGAAAACTCAGCTCGCCGTGATGATACTGGTACTACCCTTGACCGCTCTAGCAGCTGCCATAGATTATGTGAAAGGTAAGTACGACGTTGATCCGGCTCATTCCCGCGTTTCCTTTGTCATTGGACATTTCGTGGTGTCTGAGGTGGAAGGTCGATTCAATGATGTCAAAGGCGAGTTCACGTTAGCCGAGCCTTTTACAGCCTCCAAAGTAACGGCCACCGTACCTGTGAAATCCATTGATACAGGCGTGGCCAAACGCGATGATCATTTGCGTTCCAAAGACTTCTTCGAAGTCACAAAGTTTCCCGATATGACGCTTGTCAGCAAATCCTTCACAGGCACACCGGAAGCTTTCAAAATGGTCGCTGCCTTGACCATTAAAGGAGTAACCAGGGACGTGACCTTCGAGGGAAAATATACCGGATCGGTGAAGGATTCCTGGGGCCAGCAACGTGCGGCCATGCAGGCCACTGCGACCATCAATAGAAAAGACTTCAACATCAACTATGATGACAAGGTTGCGATTGGGCCAGCGGTTGGGGAAGAGGTCAAGATTCGGCTGTGGACGGAAGGCGTGAAAGCTGAAGATGCGCAGAAAGGACCACCAAAGAAGTAACCCAACATGGGTCAGGGTTGTCCCAGGTTCGAGCCTGGGGACCACCCAACGGCTGCCCGGTAGCAGCAGCCAATATGATGCACACTAATCTTATTCTTCGTCAGCGATATACTTCTCGTATTCCGATGCCGAAATCAGCTCGCCGTCTTCCTTCGCGTACTCAACCTGCACCAGCCAGCCGTTTTTATAAGGATCTTCGGCCAGACCTTCGAGGTTCTTGGTAGCGGCGGTATTCACAGCCAGCACTTTGCCGGTCAGGGGCATATAAAGGTCGGATACGGTTTTGGTCGACTCGATGGTGCCGAAGGTCGAACCAGCTTTGAAGCTCTCGCCAACTTTCGGCAGGTCCAAGTGAACCACGTCGCCCAGCTGCTCGAGGGCATAGCCTGTCACGCCGATGGTTGCCTTGCCGTTTTCAAGGCGGATCCACTCATGTTCACGGGTGTATTTAAGTTCCTTAGGAAAAGACATGGTATACCTCTTTCAAGCATGAAAATACGGCTCAGGCGATCACTTAACCTGTGCCGAATATAGGGGTCTTTTTACGATCTTCGCAACTTTTCTTTTACCGCGAACATCAATCTCAAAGGTCTCACCCAGCTGGCCGCCATCCTTTTCAATCAGCGCCATGCCGCCGGCAAAATCGAGTGTTGGCAGGAACGAACCGCTGGTGACCACACCGATCTTGCGATCGCCCTTATAAATATCCATGCCGTGGCGGGGAATCCCCTGCTCTTCCAGCTGGAACGCCACCATTTTGCGTGCTGGAATCTTCCCAGCTTTTTGCGCTTCCATCTTGGCTTTACCTAGGAAATCGCCCTTTTCAAAACGCACGGCCCAGCCGATGCCGGCTTCGATCGGTGTTACGGTTTCATCCATGTCGTTGCCGTAAAGCAAATAACAGGCTTCCAATCGCAAAGTATCGCGGGCGCCCAGGCCGATCGGTTTTGCTGGTGTTTTTTCCAGCAGCGTGGCGAAGGCTTGTTCGGCGACGGCGTTGGGCAGATAGATTTCGTAGCCCCATTCGCCGGTGTATCCGGTGCGGGCGGTATATCCCATGTGTCCGAAGAAATTCGTGGGAACGATATCGGTGTATTTCAGGGCTTCGACTTTTTTCTGATCATCGGCGCTCAACAGTGCTTTCAGACAGTCCAGGCTTTTTGGGCCTTGGATTGCGATCTGTGACCACTGGGGGGATTGGTTATCCAGCTTTACGTTGTAGCCGGCTTTGTGATCGACGAGCCATTGGTAATCTTTATCGGCGTTCGATGCGTTCACGCACAGCAGATAATTGTTTTCCGCCAATCTGTATATAATCAGGTCATCCACGAAGCCCGCTTCGGGTGTGGGGAGTGCACTGTACTGACCGTTGCCATCGCCCAGGCGGCTGACATCGTTCACGGTGTGGAATTGCAGAAATTTCAGAGCGTCGGGGCCGGATACAAAAATCTCGCCCATGTGACTGACATCAAAAATCCCGCAGCTTTCCCGCACGGTCTTATGTTCCGCGAGCACGCCTTCGTAACTGATGGGCATATCCCAGCCACCGAATCCGGCGGTCTTGGCTTTCAGTTTTTTATGGATGGCATAGAGCGGTGTGGTCCTGAGCTTTTCTTCCATATTGGCGCCCCCAATTCATGCGATTTTACCGAGGCCCCGAGGGTACTCAAGCCGCTGCGGAAAGTCCAGGGCTGGGGACCGGAACCCGCAAACGGAGTCATTCGATCGAAGTGGGTGGTCGACCTGGTTCCGGGTTCCTTGGGCATTCACAATGACGCAATCGGATTCATCAGTAAGAAGGAGTGCGTCGGATGCCAGCCCTTCCCTTTTAGATCTGTCGTGAGGCTTGCTGCAGCATCCTTTGCTCGGTCAAAATTCTGATTTCGATTTCCAGATCCTGGCATTCGTTGTGGCCTGCGCCGGCCACCCTTTTTTCAGCCAGTTTTTTCCGAAGCTCCACCTCTCTGGGCATGATGCCTTTAGATTTCATCCAGCGGTCTATGGCCGATCCTTCGATCGGAGGAAGGGGTTGTCCCGCCCCTTTCAGATTGTCGAATTCACCCCTTCGCATGGCCTCTTCGATCGCATGAAGGGCCAGGAAATTGAAAATGTCGGTCATTTCAGGCTCCTTATTCCGCGCGGTTCTGCCCCCTTTAGATATGGAACAAGGGGTGGAAGAATTCAACGTGCGGGGACATGAAAACGTTTTCGCGAAGGGAGTTAGATCGGTTGACTTGCGCCGTAAAAAAGGGTCTTTTTCTCCCGGTCATTTGAACGAAGGAAAGGACCCTTGGCATGCATCCATATCTTGACATACACCCCGAAGTAGCCCAGGCCAAAGCGGAAGGGCGAGCTGTTGTTGCTCTGGAATCGACGATTATTTCGCACGGCATGCCTTATCCGCAAAATGTGGCGACGGCGCGGGAAGTCGAAGCGATTATTCGGGCGGAAGGTGCGGTGCCCGCAACGATTGGGATTATAAAAGGTCAGATTAAAATTGGATTGAGTGACTCTGAGCTGGAAAGCTTCGGTCAGAACCGTTCAGTTGAGAAAGTTTCGCGTCGAGATTTTCCCAGCTTAATTGCTCAAAAAATGGACGGGGCTACCACAGTCGCTGGAACTATGATTGCTGCGCAGTGGGCGGGCATTCGGGTTTTTGTTACCGGGGGTTTGGGCGGTGTGCACCGCGGGGCGGCTGATTCGTGGGATATTTCTGCGGATTTAACGGAGCTTGCCCAGACGGATGTGTGTGTTATTTGTGCAGGTGTGAAGTCGATTCTGGATATACCTAAGACACTTGAAGTTCTTGAGACATCGGGTGTTCCCGTGATCGGATATAGGACGGATGACTTTCCGGCGTTTTTCACTCGTTCGAGTGGATGTCCTGTGCTGCAACGGGTTGATGAGATGGTTGCGTTGGCTTCCATTATTAAAACCAAATACGAGTGGGGGCTGAAGGGTGGGGTTGTGGTGGCGAATCCAATTCCTGTTGAGAGTGAGATTCCTGCTATCGAAATCGATAAAACTATCGAAGAGGCTTTGGCTGACGCTGAACGTCAGGGAATTAAGGGTAAAGGTGTAACGCCGTTTCTGCTGAAGAATATTGTGGAGCGGACGCAGGGTCGGAGCTTGAAATCCAATATAGCTCTGGTGAAGAACAATGCTCGGGTGGGGGCGCAGCTTGCTGTTGCGATGTCGAAGTAAAATATTACTTTGCAGTTTTCAGATATGTGCATAAGGTAGGCGACAACATTGGCTTTAGGGTGGAAGCCGGAGCGCCAACTCCAGCTTCCCGAAACTACGGAGCCTGACAATTCTCGAAAAAAGCGGACCCCGCCGTTCCGTTCGCGGATCATAGGCGACTCACGTCCGCATTTCAATGTCAGTGTCTCCCTCATGGATTGAGGGAATCATGTCAAACGCACAGATCTCGTATAACTCCCCGGATCATCCAGCTTTTGCAGGCGGTCGTTACTTAAAAGCATTCGATCACCTGCACGATATCGACCATTATGAGCATAGCATTCTGACTTATTTGGGGTCTTTGATGCCCTTTGA
>NZ_DASQYZ010000157.1:0-2995 GCF_035638955.1 Oligoflexus sp.
GCGCAAGCTGTTCCTGGCTCAATGAAGACTTAAGGGGCACCCTGATCATGATTTGAGTCTGAGAATCAGCGACGGGATGGACGACTTTCCATCCTCCGCTTGTACTGAATGCTTGAGGCGCTGCGGCAGCAATAATACCGCCGGCCTTGCGCAGATCCGAAGCCAAAAGCCCCAGCACAGAGTACCGAACTTCCGAAATATCGAGGTTGTCCTGGGCATTGACCTGAAGGACAAGAAACTGTCCGTCTGACCCCGTTCCGAATTGAATGTTTTGAAGCTTGATCTGGGGTGGCAGGGATTCGTAAGCAAATGTCTCGCTGTAGGTGGTGAATTCCGGGTTTTCCAGAGTCACATAGCGAATGCTCGGACTCAACACCTGATCGCCTTGAAGCGCGAAGGTATAGCTACAGGCTCCAGCTTCCTCCTGCTGCAAGCTCGTCAGGTCCACGGATTGGAAAGCTTTGCCATCACCGTATTCAAATCGCACGAGGGAACTGCAGCTGCCGAACACAACGCGGTAGCTCGCCGACTTGTCTCCGGGACGGATCCCTCGAACAGTTTGCAAGTCCAGACTCATGGCGGCCTGGAGTGGCATAGAGGTAACGATAAAGAAGACAATGCCCAAAGCAGCAAGACTGCGCATACTACTACCTGAGAGAATTTTTCAAGCGACTCATTGCTTTGGATCGGTTTTTTGAAGGAAAATACTGACTCTATTTAAGGGGTCCGAACTCAGTAAGAGTTTGTTTTAAGATTTCGATTTGACTTAAAAAAACAAAAAACAGAGCGAGTGAAACTCCAATTTTTACAATTTTGTAAGAAGTTCCAGAGTAAAGTTACAGACGCATATTCTGAATTTCTGTAAAATTTGGGCTGCGTAAAGCGCAATGATCCGTGAATCCCGACTCAGAAATAAAAGCGAAGCGGCAGGTTTTTCACGGATCCAACTCAAAAACGGCGATTTCGGGTCGGCATAGGAATCGAATATCCCAGAGCGAATTGCCAATGCCACGATTGACATAGAGGCGCGTACCTTGACGAAGATCATACCAGCCTTGCACAAACGAACCGGACCCTGGCGGGAGCCAGAGTGGTCCGAAAAAAGGCAACCGCACCTGACCACCGTGCGTATGACCAGCCAGCAGGAGTCGAGCGCGAGGATCCGTGAAGTGCCTGACGCCTTCGGGGGCATGCAGAAGTCCTATCACGCCCGCAGCGGATGGAACCTTGCTCCAGCCCTTAGCTTGATCGGGTTGACCAGCAATCTCGTCATCCATTCCAACAAGCCATAGATTTTCAGCAATGGGAACAGCTTCGTTTTGCAGCAGTTTTATGTTGGACAGACCATCCAGGACCCCTGGCAGCCTATTGTCACCCTGAGTCTTCATTTCCGACCAGTAGTCCCAGTTGCCGGGCACAACCCAGACACCCAGAGGGGCTTTCAGCTGCGAAAAGAAATCTCGAACCGACGTTGCCGAGCTTCTTTTATCGAGTGAGTCTCCCGTTATAACGATAAGGTCTGGCTTGAGGGATGCCATGGCTGCAAGAATTGTCCGGTCCAGCCGTCGTTCCACTTTGCGAAAATGCAGGTCTGATACATGAAGAATTTTTATGGGCTGCTGCAGGCCATCCCAGGCCAGGCGATGGGTCGTGATCTCGAGCCACTCGATTTCAATGAAGGCGGCATAGATAAAGACCAAGGTGCCAGTACCGAGGAGCGAAAGAAATACTCTCATCAAAAATGGCTTCATGGTTGACCTTGTGCATCTTATCAACCACGAACTGGCAGCACACGGCTGCCAGCTCTTTGGTACGTATTATTTAAACTTCGCACAGAATGAAATATTAGAGCGACCGTTGAAGACTACGGTATCCCAGCCACGACCGGCAAGAGCTTCGCAAGCACCATTACCAATCAGCGCCGATACATCACTCACATAACCTGCAGCCGTATCACCAATCTTCTTGCAGAAACGAATATTGGCTGTACCATCATAGGCAAACTCAGACCAGCCTGCACCAAACTTTGCCGTACATCCAACGGTATGGCCTGGGTAAATGCCATTGAGATCGACAACGGCAGTGGCCGGCACGGTATCGCTGACCTGCTTGCAGTAGGTAATATTCGAAACACCATCAAACGCGAATTCCGACCAACCACTTCCAAATGCTTCGCAGCTACCGTTCTGTAAAGCGGTCACGTTGGTGATAGCCTGTGAAAAAGCTGGGGCTGACAATGCAAACAGAGCGGCGGAGATTCCAACAAGCATTTTCATAGTTTTTCCTCTTAAAAAAAGTAAAACAATCCAGACTTCGTTGCTGATTCAATGACGTTACGAATATTGCAATGCCTCATAAGTTTTTTTGCGCGTGGAAAGAATCCGGAAAGCAGTGGAAGATCCTGCCATCCTGATCAAGGCTTCAAAAGCGCGACGAACAAGATTATTTTGACGCAGCATCTGCCGCAAGCGTAAGGCCATGCTTCAAGCCATCGGACCAGCCTTTGCGTCGTATCATCATAAGGGGACATGACTTGAAGCTTCTCAGGCCACTCCGCAATCTAATCCTATGTGTTGCGAGTCTCTGCCGCACGCAGGCTGCAGCCAACCTAAACCCTTGACTCTCCTCACAGCCTCAGCCTCGGATCCTGCTGCCGGGCTGATGAAAGTCAGGTTCTAAAATATCGAACGACCCGTACTGAAATCGACCCAGGTTGATGGTCGGGTATTGGGTTTTCGGATTCAATTCCGGCCATCAAGAAGTTGGCGAAAGGCCTAAGAACGATGTTACGATAGGCCCGGATTTTTTCATGACGGCAACACAGTAAGGGGACCTCGACCATGATGCGCTCAGCAAATCCAGTCCTAGGCACGGATACCTTTCGTGGCACGCTGACTCAATCACCCGCGGATCAGATGACGATTCAGGGAACAGTGAACAAGACGTTGGTGTTGCTCCTTATTCTGCTGGTGCCAGCCTATTATGTCTGGAACCT
>NZ_DASQYZ010000158.1:0-10781 GCF_035638955.1 Oligoflexus sp.
CTCATGGGTGGCCCGCCCGGCATATACATGTCTTGTGCTTCTTCGAGTCGCTTATAAAACGGTTCCAGCTCGGGCATTCCACAAAATTGCTCAAAGAGTGCGATCATAGTATTCAGGACATGAACATAAGCAGCATGCAAATTGTCAAGATGAGAAAGCTCATCTTCAGACGGCAGGTTCGATTCCTTTACGAAGTTCCGCGCTTCACGCAAAGCCGAGAGTGGCACAACTTTCATATCGCGGAAGGATTGAAGTCGACTATTGAATTTTTCCGAGATCATTCCCATTCTGCATCTCCTTTTCCATTTTTATCAAGCCACCAACGTGGATCTGGTCTTTTGGGATCCGGAGAAAGATCCATGGTCTCGCAATCACTCAAGCATTCCAGGCGAAAATTGAAGCCTGTGTACGAGGTAAGCAGACGTCCGAATTCTTCCCAACTATATTCCCTGCCATCAATGATCGCTGTAGGGATTGTCTCGCCGGCACGTTCACCTTCGTCAATTCTCCCGACGACGACCGACCCAGCGAGTGATTTGACTCTGTGCCATGATTCGAATCCATTCCCGTCGTGAATATAGCGTACGCTTAGCGCGGCTGTGATCTTGACGAGAAGTTTTGCGTATGCTTCAGCAACGGGCGTTTCCGGGTGTTCCAGAACCCCAAAAGAATAGCCTATCTGTCCGTCTTCCAAAAGTTCCAGGGCCCGAATACCAAGGCCAGTGGTCATCATGACTTCAAAGGAAAACGTATGTGGGATGCCATCAAGGTCGAGCATGATGAGATGGGGAATCTCACTCGTCTCCAAACGCGCGATTCCCATGCGATCACAGGCCTGTGCATTATAGCAGCTTGAGCAGACATGATGACTCTTGCTTCCATCTGACTCGCGAAGGTGAACCGATCCGACTGCAGGCTTTACCTTTTGGCAAGCCTGGCAGGTAAAAGTTGCTGCGCTGTTCACAAGGATTCTCCGTCACTTTTTGTGGGGCACCGAAGTTTAAAAATGTGCGGATCCGGCCGCTTTGAGTCGCTTTTTACCCCATTGCGGCTTGTTAGGCACGTGCTGATCTATGGCGCCATAGAGGCGCTATCACCCCGAACCTAAAACAAGCGATTTTATTGGATTTTTGCTTTTTCTGGACTACCCAGGCTCAAGTTCCAGGCCGGATAGTGGGACTATAAGATCAACTCTTTTGAATTGGCGCAATAGACGCGTCAGTCTCATCGAGACTATGATTCCCTGGCAATATCTTGGCAACAACACGACAGTAAAAATTAACCAAACGCATTTGATTCGGGTCACTCACATAGCAACTGGCCAATCCCGCATTGCTGACGACTATTGCCAAAGATTTTGCACGACTTAAAGCCACATTCATCCTATGAAGATCGAAAATGAAATCAATACCGCGTGGGGCGTCTGATGCAGTGCTGGCTCCAAGCGACAGAATCACAACCGCTGCCTCCTGGCCTTGAAATTTATCCACACTGCCGATTCGCAAGTTATCTCCAAGAACTCTTTGCAAATTTCGCACCTGAAGGTTGTAAGGGGCAACGATCAAAATATCATCCCTGATCAAAGGACGTTGGACAGCGCCTTCACAAACTTTCATTTGCAAGAGTTCCGCCACGATTTCTCGCACGGCGATAGCTTCCTCTTCACTGCTTTGCCGATTTCCTTCGTGAATTATCGGAACGTAGCAAATGCCGCTTGGCATCCGCACATGGATCTCAGTTCCTTTGGGCAGCAGAACCCGATTCTCAGTCGAAGGATGATGAGTCAGTCTACCTTCGTAGATGCCATCCGAAATAGCCTCGCAAATATCCGGATGAAGGCGCCGCGTGACGGGGAGAAAAATACCTTGATTTGCGGGAATTGTAGGTAGATTCATGAGATAGTAGTCCAAGCAGGAAAGCCCACTATCACCCGGATGGCTCCCCTTTGCAGGCTGCGCCAGTTGCATTTGATCGCCTAGGAAAACAAAATTCCGTGCTGCGCCGGATGCAGCTACCAGATTCGCTAAACTGACCTGACTGGCCTCATCGATAAACAGGAAATCAAACTGATCCTTAAAGTGGGTTTTTGCAAAAGCCCATACTGTTCCACCGACCAACATCACAGAATCAAAATTTGTCAATTGGGATCCTGACTCAACGAGTTCGACAGCCTCAATCGAAACAGATTGACCAATTTTTATGACTCTTTTTCCCTTGCTTTCAGCGTGACAGAATTGAATTGCTTCGATCAAAAGATTATCTATTGCCTTGTGGCTGTTTGACATTATTCCCACACGTTTGCCGTGCTTACAGAGCTCAGAGATTGCCTGCGCCCCGACATAGGTTTTTCCCGCTCCTGGCGGCCCCTGAATAACGAGCGATGATCCTTCCATCGCACAGATAACCTTCACTACCTTTTCTACCGATGTTTCAGCTTCGCTTTGAGGTAGGTGGGTGGAGTCATTCAAACGTGGGGGGCGTCGCTCAAGAAAATCGTCGAGGGCTTGGTGTATATGGCCATTCACATAGGCTTCCGCATATTCCCTTACTACTTTCTCGAAATCATAGCCTCTGGGCTTTTTGGGTACCAAATCCAGCGTTGCCGGAAGATCCTTGGCAGTTGTCTTGAACCTGATCAATCCTAATTCGCGATCCAATTCTGTGATCGTGGCCGTAACTCCAGGATCGTGCTTCATGGAAAAAGCATCATTCACCTGAGCTTTGACTTCCTGAACAGGATCGTAGATACAGGTGTACAGAAAGCTGCGGGCAACCTTTTCAGGTGCGCGTCCGTCGTGAATAAGTCCGGCGATGCAATCCTGATCCTCAAAAAGCTGTTCGGATTCCATTTCCAGACGAGCAAAATAGGCCCACCATTCTCGGCGCATTTCCCGTTGATGATAGGCAACCAATTGACTCAAGAGAATGCCGACCGCCCCTTTTTTTCGAGCGCATCAATAAGGGCCTGATGTTGAGGATCGGTGGGGCGGGGTGCCATGGGTTCCTGGGTTGTCTGGGCGACAATGTGATGCTGTACCATCTGTTTGCGCAGCCAGAGTGTAAGTTCATATGTGGACTGACAATCGTCTTCATTGTACTTGCGTATATCCTCCAGAATTTTGTCGGCGAGCATGGAATCCTGATGTCTGGCGTCGATCCAATTTTGATAGTAAACCACGGAGGCAACTGCGCTGGTTACGTCTGTGGTTCGTTGCGTGCGATAAAGATGCTCGACAGCCTTGATGGAATAGCTTTCAGACCCAATAACGAAAGAACCACGAACAATTTGATAGAGGTCAACAAAGATTCCATTGCGTAGCAAATCGTCAATTTTGTCCTCGCAGCTGCCATACCTCTGAGCAAGATTGGTGATAGCACTCACCTCGTAGGCTGCATAGTGGTAGACATGCATGCCCGGATTTTTAAGCCAGCGATCATGAATGAATTCTATAAACTCAATCAACGCGACTCTTTCGCGGGCATGGTCGTGGGCCCAAAGACAATTGAAAAGCGGCAACCCCTTTTCCAGATGCACATAGCCCCAAAGATATTCCAATCCATCCTGGGCCAGGGGAAACCCCTCCATATCAAAAAAGATATCACCCTCGTTGAAAGGTGGAAGTCGGGTCAATGCATTGCCTGCATGCGCAATCAATTCAAAATCGGGTATGGCCTTTCCCTTCGATCTGATCTGCAATTCAGCCTGTTTAGTAAGTCGTCGCAGAACATCAGGGGGTATCCCCCTGACAGGAACTTCACCTTGTTGCGACAACTGAAACATCGTTCGGATGCCTGCGGACGCAAGTTTTTTGGTTTGAGAACGGGTGATTCGAGCGACCTGAAAGACGGAATCCCGTTCTTTCAAGATATTTTCTGCAGCCTGAGACCAGCGACCATAGGAACGCGACATGACTGGATCCGGGGTCCGGTTTAAGTCGAATGTTCTTTGATATTCAAGAAAGCGTTCTTTCAAAAATTTATAATAAAAATAGGAATCGTTGGTCCGAAATGATTCTTCACGCATATCACCTAGAATGAGACCAACCCGCGCTGGACGGACATCTTGGATTGCTTCCAACATTTCTGCATAGGCACAGAGCTGAAGCAAATAACTGGCTTTGCTTTGACGCGCCAACTTGCTGTCCCAGACCTCGTAGTGAAAATCTCCCAAATTGGATTTCCCAGGCACGCGGACCAAAAAATCGGCAAGACCTGTCAACTGATCTCGCCGCAGAGCTCCTTGATAAATGACATCCCATCCTTCCCGCATAGCGCCAAATGTGTCTTCCACGTGATATGAACTCAAATCGACAACTTTGCAACCGCGTTCCCGGAAAGAATTGAGAACCTGAGCCTCGTGAAAGCGCCCATTTGTTTTCAAAATTTTGGCCATAGCGTCTTCAGCATCTTTCTCGAAGCGGCCCTTTGATTCGAGCTGGCAACGATCCATCCAGGAAGCAAATTCTGACCGTGCGTAGTTGCAGATATCAGTAGGAGAAAATAACAGTTGTCCATTGACATAGCGCATTATGATCCCATCGATGGCAGTTACCTGTGCTGTTTGTTCATCGGCGGAAAGAGCCGCTAACCCTTGCCAGGAAGAGCTTGCAGCCTTGCAATAGTTGATAAAATTTGCCATAAAGCCGGCTTGTTCACATACTTGGATCGCAGCAGGATACCTATGCCCAATAGCCATCGCCGCCATCTGACCTTGGTTTCGTCGCTGAATCACTTGGAGCAGCCTTTTAAGTTCACGTCTCAGACTTTATCAATTGATGTCTATGACTCTGACGCCGCAGCGCTCCCGATAGACTTGGCCGAAGTTCGGCAGGTATTCCGCACTGTTTTTGAAACAGACAGGCTTTGCGGGTGGCGATCGGTTCTTGGGCAAAAAATTCCACTCAGAATTGGTTTGACGGGCGATAGCTTTGTCTGGGCAGATTCGACCTATGGCGTTACCAGAGAACTTTTGCGTATCCTCAACTCTTACGACTATCCAGCCATCATTGTGACTCGTTCCGACCTCGTTGCGCAGGAGGAATACCTGAGTCTGCTATGTGCGGGTCGTTACTCAGTACAGATGCCTATTTCTGGAAATCATCGACGTATGAACCGGCTCATGGAGCCAGGAGCACCGGGTTATTGGAGGCGGGTGGCTGCACTGAAAAAATTAGCTGGAGCTGGAATCGCAAGCTCGGTGCGAATCGATCCGCTTTTTCCAGTTTATCCGGACGGATACTATTCGTCAGGCGATACCTCTGCCAGGCAGATTCCAAAATTGCCTATCTATGATGAGAATTTCATTCCTGAGTTGGCGGAAGCGAAAGTCCAGGATGTTTTCGCCAGATTCGCGCGTCTGCCATCTTCAGTCATCCTTGCAATATCTCAAGCAACAGGAATGGATTTTAGTAATTTTTATCAAGCCGAAACAAAATACCAAGTCGGTGAGATGGAACACTACTATCAAATTTTCAAAGCATCCTGCGCTGCCAACGGGATTCGATTCGATAGATAATTATTCTTTACCGGAACGAAATATTCTAAACATCATCCGCTGCCTGCCGATATCCGAGTGGTTGCGGCCTTTGGATTTTTTTAAGGGATCGGTCAGCGCTCCAGGTTGCCGCTTTCGCACGCGCGATATCCTGCGTCGACAATTTCATGCTTATCTGCTGGACTGCTATGTTGCCAGTAAGGAATGTTTGTCGTTCCCTTTGGCCAAGTCTCTGGAACCGGGTGAGCTGTTGGCTCAGCAGCCTTTTTGGAAGGGGTTTCAGAATTTTCTCAAACAGCTCGATGACAGCCTTGCTGTGCAGAATTTTATCGAGGCAATCAAACTCGGTCAGGTCGATGAAGAGGTTGCCTACGATGAAATTGAAGCCTACCTCTTTAAAGCCTTTCAACCGGACGGTCTCTGGTCTGAAATCGAAACTATTCTTAATTTCCAGGACCAGTACCGACAGCGCCATAAGCGTGACGTCACAGCTTTGGAATCAAGCATACCTTCTGATCAGGGCGAAGACTCCTTGGAAGTCGACCGCCAGAAGGAAATGTCGGAACAAAAGGTGCAAAAAGGCAGCACTGGTGAATATGTTCTTTCGCAGTTGGCTTCGCAGGGTATTCTGCCCAACTATGCCTTTCCCGAGAGTGGAATCCACTTCCAGTGTGATGCTACGGTCACAATCAATACACGGGCTGGCGACCGCGGCAGTAAATATCGCTCCATCAAAATGGAGATTACACGTCCCTCCGATCCTGGTTTACGTGAACTGGCGCCGGGCGCAACGTATTATCTTGATAGCATCAAGGCCCCTATTACCCGTATTGTAAAGGACGATTTGGAACAGAGTCAGTGGATCCGTCATAGTCTGATCTGTGAGAGTTGTGGTCATGTAACAGAAAAGATGATCACTGTTCAGTCCTGCCCGGTCTGTCACAGCGACAAGGCTGTTTTCAAAGCGATCATTACACCTCATGAAGTGGTTTCTACCGGCGAGTTTTCCCAAATGCAGATCAAAGACTCAGAGGAAAATCGCAGCAAAGCTCTTTTGCGCATAGAACCTTTCATCAATTATCAGGGTGGTGAACGATCGACTCATTCTCAGCGTGCGACTTGGGTGAGCCGTGAAACAAGTCTGAGCTTTGAATTTCGTACTCAGGCCACGATCAATCTTCTGGTGCGCGGACCACGGAATGGACGGGAATATCAATACTTCGATCTGTGCGAGAGCTGCTGGGCCGTTCCCTATCGCTATGACGAGCATGAGGGGTGGATCTTCCAAGCCAGGGATCAAAGTAATCGACACTTTTATCGCTGCCGACACTTTAGCAATCCCAACGGTACGGAAATTAGCATGATAAACGCTGCGTTGGGTCGTCAGTTAAAATCAGATACCATTCGCTTTTCAGCAGGCGCAGAAGAAAGAGTTCCAACTCTGAAAGCCACGCTGATGCTGAGTATGCGTTTGAGACTTGGCGGAGAAACCCAGCATCTAGGCGTTACGATCAGCTACCTTAATACGGAAGCCAATGGTCGCCAAATTGTTGCAACTCTCTATGACAAGGTACCTGGAGGTACGGGTCACCTGCGAGCTCTTATGCCTTTCAATGGCGAAACGATGGAGAAGGCGACGAGCGGGCATACGCAGCTTCGCAAGACCTTTGACGAAACGCATCGATATCTCCTGGCTTGTCCTTGTCTGAATGGCTGCTATCGGTGCCTGCTCAGTTACGAAAATCAATTTCAGCACTCATCCATTTCCAAGAAAATGGCCTTGCAATGGCTTGGTGACTTTGTAACCGCCAGTGATTGGGAGTATGACCAGGAAGGCATTGATGCGGTGCTGGCAACGCATACCGTCTTTGACAGTCAGGCTGAACAGATGTTCGTGGATGGAGTGCTTTGCAAGGATTCCCCCTTTCTCTTGGTTCGTTCTACTCAAATTGACCTGCACAACCCTAGCAGAACGATACGTCTCAAGCTGCTGGGTGGTAAACAGGCTATGATTCATCACACTGCGCATGAGAAGCAGTTCCTGACCAACGGATTGGGATATACCAAACCGGACTTTAGCATTTTCCTCGAAAGTGAATTGAGAGCGTTTATTTACATTGACGGTGGTGCCGATCACCTCAATCCTTCGTCAGAACGCAGCATATTCCTGAAGCAGGATATCCATTTGCGTCTGGGACTGCTCAATAAGTATTCAGATAAGCAGGGAGGCCCAAAGGTTTTGACCTTTACCTACGATATGCTTGTGTGCTGGCAGGACTGGCTCAAGAATAGATCCAGAGAAGACTACCGGAGTTTGGGGCATAGACTCTACAATGCGTCAAACAAAAAAATACATACTCTCCTGCTCTTTATCTTAGGGAAATTTAAGCCGGAAGTGACACGCGGCGGGAACTTTGCCGGAACAATAAAGGAATGGCGCTTTGATCTCTATGCAGGATTTATTTCTGCATCTGTGCAAGCCTGCCTTGGTGACGAAGCGCACTCTTTTCTGAGCAAAGAGGACTGGGAGACAATAAAGCAGACTTTGCCAGGGGTTTTGCCCGATGGCTGCACCTTTAGTGGTCTCACATTTCATAAAGACACACGTGGCTTCTTTTTTAGCATGCATGATGATCAAAGTACGCGTGCCCCGGATGGAGTCCTTTCCAGTGACTATCGCGATGCCTGGGCACTTTACTGGATTTTATGGTCCATTGACCCCGAATTGGTTCGTAGTGAACTGAAAGCCAAAAGCAATAAGCCTGTGGCCTACAATCACCTGAGTGCGTATGAAAGGGCCGTCGTCGATAAATTGATGGAAGCGGGTCTTGAATTCAAAATTTTTGATCCTATTGCTGCTGTCGAAGAATCAGGCTTGGGTGCTCCTTTTGTCAGCAACGCTAACTGTGTCTGTTACATTCGACAAAATATGCAAATAGCCGAGGATGAAGCTGAAAAAGAACTGGGATCATCCTATCGCCTCCTGGTTGTCGATGCCAATGACTCTGCCGTTCAGTCTGCTAAAACTATTCTTGCAAGGATGAGGACATAATTCCATGCAGCGCCGTATACACATTGCAGAGAATTTCTACGACTTCGTATCTGAGCTGCATAACGCTATCGAAATAAAACAGGTTCAAAAGGCTGTCCGCCTCATTAAAGACGATCCGTCCAATCCGGGACTCAGAAGACATAAGCTGAACAGACTCAAGTCGGATCATGTTGTCAGCTATTCAGCCAATCAGGATATTCGCATAATTACTTATGAACCTCAGTCTGATGAAGCCTATCTTCTCTATGTCAACCATCACGATATTGCCTATAATTGGGTTCAGACCAAAAAAATATCCAAGGATCTGATGACGGGTGCTTTGCGTCTTATTTCCATTGCGATTGAAGAAGATGTTGAAACACCTTCTGAAAACCATGACCCTTCGAAAATCGAGGTCTTGCCCGCGAGGAACAAGGGAGTAGCCTACCTGTTTGATGCTTTTGACAATAAGGCTTTGAACCAGGAGGGCATTCCGTCATCTTATGTGGAAGTTTGCCGCCGTATCGCAAACGAGCATGACTTGATGCTGGTTCTGGATGCCTTGCCAGCAGCGGTTGGGGAGTCGGTTTTCAATCTTGCGACTCAACTGATCCAAGGATATAGCGAAGAACCGCAGCAAATATCGCCGCTTGTCCCGCCGGTCGTTGATACTATTTTGACTTTCCAAAAAATCGAAACCGACCAGGAGCTCGAATCATGGATTCGTGCTCTGGATGAAGCCATGCAGCTGGAATTTGGGAAATGGCGATCGTTTTTGCATCCTGCTCAAAGGAAGGCGGTAACAGCGAATTCGAGTGGTCCCGTTCGCATAACAGGAGCAGCTGGAACAGGCAAAACGGTCGTCGGCATCCATCGCTCTGTGCACTTGAAAGCCTTGGGATTTCGGACTGTCCACCTTTTGACATTCAATCGCACGTTGATGCGGAATCTCATGGATATTGTGAAAGATGTCTTCGGTCAGGAATTAGGTAAATCTTACAAGGTCAAAACCTTTCACAGCTATGTCTTGGATAGGCTCAAGGAAGAACGTGGGTTGGAGCTGCAATTGGGAGGTACGACAGAAGATTTCTTGCAGCATGCTTTTGAAAAAATCCAGCCTCAGCATTTGGTGCAGAGTAAGGAAACTGTGGAACTTATCTTTCGGGAGATTGTCGATATCATTGCAGCTCAACAAATAAGGTCAGTTGGTGATTATATCAGAGCCCCCAGAAAGGGTGCGCACATGACGTTAACTGTCGAGCAAAAAGAAGAATTGTGGGCTATTTACGAACTGGCCTGGCAAGCGGCAGTGTCCTCGCAAAAGATACCCTATGACTTGATCGCGCACTACGCTCTGGATCAAAAACTAAGGAAGCTTGAAAATGACGCGCTTGTCGTTGATGAAGTGCAAGATCTCAAAGCTGTTGATTTGGCATTTCTGGCTGAACAGGCTTCCGGTGCGAATCAGTTGACGCTTCTGGAAGATGGCAAGCAGAGAATTTATGGGCCGGGGTATTCCCTCAAAAGCCTTGGAATAAATGTTTCTGGAAAGAGGAGTATCAAGCTATATGTAAACTACAGAACTACTGATGAAATTAGTGAAGTTGCACATAATTCACTGATGGATCATGGCTTGCAGGAAATTGATCGCCCTAAATCTTTAAGGCATGGTCCAACTCCAGAAACAAAAATCTTCACGTCTCAAGAAAAAAGATTGAGCTGGCTTATTGAAGCCATTTTTGAGCAGCAGAAGAAAGGTCATCACCGCCTTTCGGTTATTGCCAGGTACAGAAAAAGTCTGGAAGAAATTCAAGCAAAGCTCCAGGCGGCTGGTATTGATTTTCAACATATTGAACGTGAAAACCCCATACCGGAAGAAAACACTCTTAGCCTTTTGACGATGCACAACAGCAAAGGTTTGGAATTTGAATCTGTATTTGTGCTCGATGATAAAGATCACTCTAAAAATCAAGCGCCAGATTGGATGAAATCCAACAAGAAAGCACTACTGGATTACGAAAGAAAGAAGAATCATCTTCAATACGTCGCTCTTTCGCGCGCTCGCGATCAACTCTTTATTCTATTGCTTTAGTCTTTCCTGATCTGGATCCTCCGGAAACTCCACCCGGTGTCCTTCCCCTTCTACTGTTGTTCCATAGGGTAGTCCCACGATATCCCCGCTTGAGCGCTTGGGCAAGTCGGCGGCAATTCTTTCAACCCATGCACAAATGCGAGCCGAATCCTTAAGTTTTATTG
>NZ_DASQYZ010000159.1:0-13383 GCF_035638955.1 Oligoflexus sp.
ATTGAGCATTCTTTCCTGGGCCCTGGCTCATTCGGGTATCAGCAGGGCTTTCAGCATAATGCGCCGGATCGTTTTCAAGTCTCCCACTAGGCATGCCGCTCCCCTATCAATTGCTGAGCGGGGCATGCCATAGACTGTGCAAGAGTCTTCATCCTGCGCCATGGTATAAGCGCCTTGTTTCTTCAGCATATCCAAGCCTGCAGCTCCGTCTACCCCCATTCCCGTCAGCAGAGTCGCCATAATTTTTAAAGGCAGGCCCGTCGTTGATTGAAACAAAACGTCGACACTCGGAATATGCCGGTTCACAGCAGGACTGGCTATAAGCTCCACCTTGACATTGCGTCCCTGTCTCTTGAGGGTAATATGCTTGGTGGTTAACGACATATAAAGATGCCCCTTGAGAAGAGGCGCCGGATAGCTTTCCTCATAGAGTTTGAGCTTGGAGACCTCGGCCAGTCGCCGAGCAAAATCCGCGGCAAAATGCTCATTGATATGCTGCACGACGACAACCGGGGCCGCGTGACTCGGCATATCAGCAAGTATCTCTAGCAGCGCCGATGTTCCACCCGTGCTGGCTCCGAAGAGTAAAACATCTGGATGAAATAGCGCGTGATCCCGCGCCTCAGCTTCCTTTTTTCGGTAGAGACTATTTCGGGACTTTTCCAATTGCGGGTACTGCCGGATATCAATCAACTCATTGGTTCCAAGACAAATATAGCCTTGGGCTATCAAAAGCTGATCGAATCCATCAATAATATCAGGAATATCGCTTGAATGAAAATAGATGAGGACATTGCGACAGAGCACTAGATGAAAGCTATGTTTCTGCAGCTTCTTCTTCAAGTCCCTCAGATCGCAAGTTAGGAATCGACAGCGACGAGTGATTTGATTCGAGACAGTAAAGGTCTTCGTTTTATCATTTTTCACTAAAAATCGATGATAAACTGTCGGAATCTGATTCAATTCGGAACTAGCATACTGAGCTGCTTTCGCATGCAGAACAACCAGGGAATCGATATCATTCGAGATCAATTCATAGTCAGCAATTCGTCCAAGTTCTCTGAGAGACTCGAGCACCAAGCCGAGCGAATAGGTTTCCTGACCAGTGGAGCAGGCAGCAATCACGATACTGATCTTCTGGTTCTCATAGGACATGGAAAATTTTTGAGCCAATTCTTCAAAATGGGCATTTTCCCTAAACCAGGACGTAGTATGAATGGTCAGACTCGAAATAAGTCTTTGTAATTCCATGGATTCTGTCGCGACGATGCGAAGGTATTGATTCAAATCCGCGAGATTCAGCTCCCCCATGCGTCTTTCAACATTTGATACCAGGATGTCCTTTCGATAGCGGCCATGCTGATGGGAACCGGTTAGTTTTTCGGCCAGAACATAAATGGTCTCGATGTCGTTGGTATTTAATTTCATGAGCTGAGTTTCCTGAAACATTAGAACAATTAAGCCGAACGTTTGGAATGCTCATCTTTGTCTTTCTTGTCACTCTGCGACACATCAGACATGGTCTTAGCTTTTTCAGCGATGATATTGATCAATGACTTGGTCTCCGAGGCAGAGGACTTGCTCGAATCATTGAGATCAGAGGACAGATTAGGAAGCGCTTTGGTATCCGTTGCGATTCTAAGATCAATAGTCTTAAGGATCTTCCGTGAACCAAGAATGACGGAACGGAATGAATGCACGATTTGCGTAAAGTCATCACAATCCGCTTTAATAGTTTGAGAGAGAAGAGCAACATCATTGGCTACGCTGCTATTCTGCAGGGATGCCCTATCCATTTCCCGCATAGCTTCACCGACCTGTTCCACACCAATGTTCTGCTCTTTACTGGCCCGTGAAATATCAGCGACCTGTTCTGAGATAGCATTGATTTCACCGGAAATACCCTCAAAAGCTTCCATCGCTTTATTACTAACGACCTTGCCACCCTGAACACGTTGGGTTGTAAGTGAAACAATTTTCTCAACTTCCCTTCGACTTTGATTCAAAAGCGATGAGATCTCCTTCGAAGCCGCGCCACTGGATACCGCAAGTTTACCGACTTCATCGGCTACAACTGCAAACCCCTTTCCATATTGCCCAGCCCTGGCAGCCTCGATCGATGCATTGAACGATAGCAATTGAGTCTTGAAGACGATGTCATTGATGACTGCAGTTCGCTCAAAAATCTTTTCGATGATAGAAGATATGTCACCTAAAGCGGCATTGGATTCCTCGATCGATTCCATTGCGCTCACCATCTCCCGCATAACCTGCACACCGTTTCTTGCTTTGGTCTCGACACTGCTGGTGATGCGATTGCATTCCTCAGTATACTGAGTCGTATTTTTTATCATGCTGCCCATTTCCGCCATCGCCGACATAGATTCTTGAATGGCAGCAGCCTGCTCGGTTGAGGATTCGGAAAGTTTTTGAGAACCGCCTGCGAGAATGCTGCTACTGCCGAGGAGAGAGAACGATTTTTCATGAATTTTACTTATCAGATCATTGCAACGAGCGCTGGTCCGCCTGGCTACGTATAGGGAGACTATGAACATCATCAAAATAAAACATAGCGTGATTAAACTCAACTTTCCAATAGTGCGATCGGAACGATCAGCGATCATGTAAGAGTCACTGACAGCCGAAGACATCACTCTTTGCAATTTGCCCAGCGGAGACTGCAGTTGCGCAATTGACTCTTCCATGGCACTGAGCTCCTTCAAAAGGAGTGCAGGGTTAGCTCCGCTGTCCAGCAGTTTTAACCAGCCGTTAGCTTTAATTTGAACAAGATCCCAGTCACTCTCGATTTTTTTGATGTCTTCTTTGAGGTCACTCCTATTTGACACTTGACCGCTCAGATCTAAGATACTTTCCTTCATGGTGCCGATAGCCAGCTCGATATCATCGCGAGTTTTTAGTTTTTCAGAAGGTGCAATCGCAGCCCGGCTGGTTGCTGCGTAAGCCAAATAGAGAAATGAGTTGGTGGTAGTCGTTGACTGACCGATATATTCGATTGTCTTCGATGCGAGATAACTGTCTTTCGCAGCCACCAAAACATTGCGCAGCAGGAAACTGCCCTCCAAGCCGACGGCAATGGTCAAAAGAGTAAAAAGGCAGACGATCATAAATATTTTTTGACCCAAAGACAATTCTTTGGGCGCTTTTGGACTCTTGACCGAACTCATAGATTAGTCTCCTGTCTGCGCAATGATTACGAAAAATAATTCAGTTGCACTTATTGAAGTCAGGCCGATTTGCATCGCAAAAATTAGAGGCGCCGCTGGCTGAATTGACATCCTTTCCATCAAATTTGGCGCTGATAACCTTAGACTTTGTTATGTCAAGCCTGGAATTTTCACACTCCTTCAGGGCAATATCCTGACATTCTTTGGTATTCTCGGCTTTCTTTTTAACAACACACTCGGCCTTACCATCACATTTTTTGAAACTTTCGACTTCTTTTCCTGGGCAAGCGACGCGGTTGAATTTGAGCTCGCAAATACCGCCGAGAGCTTGTGTGCTTAAAAATAGAACTGTGAAAGTCTGGAACAACTTCATGGACAGACTCCTTTAAGAATTATTCGTACAAATTAGGCACTCAGTGCTGACTTACTGTAAGAAAGCAGCTCCTCATCCTCAAGAAGACTCTTAAGCTTGATGATCGAAATCAATTGGGAGTCAAGTTTGGCAACCCCGCTGATAAAAGACTGCGACTCTTGGCTTAATATATGCGAGCTCGTATCGATATGCTCGGCATTGAAGGTCTGAACAGCGCGAACCTTATCAACCGCCAAAGCGAAATTGCCCACCTCACTGGTATAGAGGATATAAGCGGCATGTTCTTTGAATTCAGGCATCTTCATTGCAAATTTAACACGAAAATCCACGACATTGAACAGCTTCCCACGCACATTGATAAGACCAAGAAAGTGCGGCAATGTATTGGGTAAAGTTTGAGGAGGCTTGGTTTCGATAACTTCCATAACATCCAGAAGGGGAGCCGCGAAAACATCACCACCCAATTCAAAGACCAGATATCGGCTAGCACTTTCTTCATCAGTAACAATGTCCTGCCTATCGAATTCATTCATGTAGACTGCTTCCTCTTGCTTCGTTCTAAATAATGAATTCCAAGCGCATGAAGCGATAGGATGAGGGCGGGCTTCCCATCGGTGAGAATCGTTGATCCCATTACCCCCTGGTAACCTTCAAGATTTTCGGGCAAAGGTCTGATATAGATACTTTGACGGCTGATGACTCTATCAACTTCAAACGCAACAAAATCATTGCCGACACGAGTCAGAAGTCCGACTCGATGCTGAAACTCTTCAGACTCCGTAGATCTAACTTCCGATACAGGGATATACTTGCGGAGCGATTCCAAGGGAACCAGTTCGCCTTGCCTCAGAATGGTCTCGCCATTGAGGTGAGTCTTTTCCATGATACTCGAGTCTATATCGAGCACTTCATCTGTTTCACTTAGAGGAATTGCGTAGGTATTCTGGTCGAGATGAACCGTGAGTGCATCAACCATGCTCATAGACGTGGGAATCACGATTTTGATTTGAGTCCCACGTTTGAACTGACTTTTCACATCGAGTTGGCCACCCAATGATTCGACCACGTTTTTCACAACGTCCATACCTACTCCGCGCCCGGAAATATCCGTAACTTTATCGGCTGTGCTGAATCCTGGCAAAAGAATCATGCTATGCAGTTCTGATTCACTGACTTGCTGCTTCTCATCGATAATCTTCCTTTCGATGGCCTTGGCTCGAATCCGGTCTGCATTCAATCCACCACCATCATCGACGACACTCAGCAGGACATAGGAGCCGTTGTTCTCGGCAGAGATCTGCAGACTCCCTTTGGGATTCTTTCCGAGGGCCAGCCTTTGCTCGACTGACTCGATACCATGATCGATGGCGTTGCGAACAATATGAATCAGCGGGCTGATGACTTTCTCGGCTACTGTACGATCCAATTCGGTTTCTTCACCTATGATATGGACATCAACCTGCTTACCTAGCTCATGCGCTACATCCTGGGCCGTGCGTTCAAGGCGTTGCAATATTTTTCCCAAGGGTTGCATGCGCAATCCAAAGGCACAGCTTTGCAGCTCTCGATCCACAGTATTTAATTCCTGCATGGCATCGTCAAATATCTGTTCATCATAGACCTTGCGTTTGTGCGCGTGGACCAGTATTGACTTAGCAATAGAAAGCTCACTCACCAGACGCAGAAGTTGGTCGACTTTGGACGTAGACACTCGAATCGTATCATCCATTGAGGCTTTGAAAGCCAAAGGGGTCTTATCATCAGCAGCCTGTTTCGCAATAGGCTCTTCTTCAAACATAATAAATCCATCTTGAAAAGCAGGACTAGAAGTCGCAGCGCTCTGTATGGAATGGCCCAGCAAACCTAATAGTTGCTGCCCGAGTTCGGTGATGTCAGGTTCATAGTCAGGCCCATGATCCCTCTGTTTGCGTAGCTCCCGCACCCAATCATTCAGGCATGAGTGGGCATTCAGTAAAGTTCGTCCAATTTCTTTGGTCCACGGTATTTTTTTATTTTTGAGAAGCGCGAGCAGATCTTCAATGGTATGAACCAGGCGTCCCAATGATGTGAGACCTGCAATTCTTGAAGAACCTTTGATATTATGGGCGATCCTAAACAGCTCATTCAAATGAGCGTCATCAGGATTTCTTTCTTGAGAAAGACAAAGGGTTTCCCACTCGTGCAAAGCGTCCTCTGCCTCGTCCAAGAATGTCAAAAATATGGATTCATTTAAAGCCATCCACTACCCTTTGGTTATCAATGCTTCTCGGCTAGGGATGCAAAAACTATAGAAGATCTTGTTGGCGTCGAACAGTGCCAAAGCTTCGAGCCCATCCTCGGCAGGCAGAACCTCCAGTTCGGGAAGTTTAAGAAAGAACAGCAGCTGATCGTGTATGGTTCTGCTGTCCTCAGCTATAATGAGACATGGTTTCTGGGTCATCCTGAAGTTTCCTCAGCCAGCGTTAAGAAAAACAGGTGCTGTGGATAGGTAAAACGATTCTGCATTTGGAAATTCGCGCTTTTGACATAATAGCCATTATACATTGGATGGCAGGGTGAGTGGCATACTACATTAAAGTCCCCAAAATCCTGGCATCATTGCCACAGTAGCATGATCCACATAACCAGCTGAATATACAAATCCATTCAGACAAAATCTCCATATTGGGGGCTTCTCAGCAAACCCCCATTTTGGTCACAGATTTAACGGCAGAGTCGAGTTTCACGGCTGCCGGCTTAAGGTTTTATGCCTGTGGCCGATCGTAATACATCCTGAGTCTTGACGTAAGCCAGCGAATCGAAGCTTTCAAGCAGGGAGCCATACAAAAGTTACTGGAGAAAATTCGTGAAATTGATGCTTAACATTGCGTGTTTTTCAAGCCTTTACTTCTCAAGCCCTTTGCTTGCAGCAGAGGGTTCGGCAGAAGCAACACCACCAGCAGCTTCTTCAGCTCCAACGGCTCCGGCCATACAGATTGGAGCAGAGTACCATTTCTCATTGTGGCGAACCGATGACGGCCTCGCTGCTGATGGCAAAGAAGTCAAGGAAACTGACATGGCTGTTAAAGCAGCCCGCATATGGCTTAAAGGTAAACTAAGCGACCAGATCTCCTGGAACGTTCTATATCGAGCTGAAAAATCTGCATTGGAACGCTACTGGCTCAGCAACAAGGTGAATGACAATTTGGATGTTTCGATAGGTCTGCAAAAGTTGAAAATCTATGGCTGGGGTCGTCGACTGGCCAGTGGAGCCAACTCTCCCATACTGGGCCAGTTACTCGTTTTGAATCCATCCCTTCCATCCGACAGCATGGCCATTGATATCGTCTACAAATTAGCCGGTACACTGTCTCTGACCTTTATCAAAGACTACTACGACACCAAAGCGCCTTGTGGACTTAACCGGGATGACTGCAAGTCATGGAACAAGTTTGATCAGCAGAAGCAACCTGCCATAAATTTCGAGTGGGCCGGATCCTTCGGTTCCGTGCAGCCCTTGATTCAATATGGGGTTTACGATATTGGCAAAAGCTCAATTCTAACCGCAGGCATGCGCTTCAAAATGGACAATCTCGAGAGCCATGCAGACTATACAGTGGATACCAGACTGGCCAGGGGTAAGGACAGCGCAGGCCTTGTGGAGGAACAGAAAGAAACCGTCTCCGGAATGGTCATCTATGGGGAGTACAAACTGGGGAATGTTTCACCCTTCCTGCTCGTCTCAACCCTTGGGGTTGAACAGTTCACTGCTCCCGGTGGAACCCAAACCAAAATCAACACGGATGGAAAAATTGACGACAATGGTCAGACGCTTGGTCTCGGCGCTTTCTTTGAGCACTGGGGATCGATCTACCGGCCCTATACAGCTGTGTCCCGCATCAGTGGCAAGTACAAGAATGCAGCCACTGCTGCGGAAGAAGACCGAAGCAGGACGGATCTAATGGTCGGACTGGTCGGAAAATTCTAGGTATCATGTCCCCTGCATAAGGCTCGTGGCAGTGCCGCTGCGAGCCTTTGCCAATCCATTTGCACTTTTAAGAAAATTCCCAACACGCCATCTTCCACTTTCCCAGGCTTCTGAAAATCGTCGCCTGTATCCCGGAATACCGCAGTTTGGCAGGGGTTTTAAAGGTCATCCGCCGGATGCGGATTCTTGGAGCGAATGACTAATGTCGGATCACCCAGAAGTCATCGCTCAGTCCAGTTTCCTCGATGTAGTCATAGGGCAGAAACCCGGGTTGTGTTGCGTTTGCAGAAGCTGAACGCGGGGAAGCACGGATTGGCGAACGATCATGCAGCCAGGGAATAGAAGATCTCTGCAGAGGTATCACCCTCTGCTCTGACCTGCCGCTTTGGAATTATTCTCATCGACTCAAAGCCACCAATTGTAATCCTTGCCGTCCGAAACCTCCCAAAGCCCAAGGTGGCTCTGCATAGCTGTTTGATGGGCCTATGGTCCTGCTCGATAATGTTGTTCAAATATTTGTTCTGACGAATTTCGATATCGCTGCCTTCGCCCTCATTATGGGCGTGAATGCCGGCGGCGTTGGCTCCACTTTTGTCGATAGTGATTTTTATCGGTTCGACATTTAATTTGATAGCCCTCAAGAGAAAGCGTTGTGCGGCTTTCCGGTCGCGATTTGCCGTCAGCAAGTAGTCGACAGTATTGCCTTCTTTGTCGACCGCCGGTGTGGAAAATTTCCCGTGCGCGTTGGTGAATCGAAGTTTTATTCCGAGATCTCAAGCAAAACCTCTCGTTTGTAGACTACCTTGTAGCGGGAAAAATGCAGCAGACCTGGCCGTCTGCTTGCCCCTTGTTCTCGCTACATCGCTCCGTCTTCAGCCGGAGATTTGGAACTCGGACAATTCAACGACAATTGGAAAGATAGTGAAGTGTATTCGGAATAAGGCACTGGACGATTCCTTTGCGGCCCTTAGCCTCGAAAAGGCGAGAGATCTGCGGGAGCTTGGCATCGCCAGACGCGCACCGAATAGATTTGGCAGAAAGCCCGTGAAAAAGCTGCGGCTTAGCGCGTGACGAACCAAATGAAGGCAGGCCAATGGATATGCTCAGACGGATACCACTATTCTTGGGAAGGTTCTGTATAAATAGTATTAATACTTATAAAGTTTTTAGTCGAGCTACCGATCTGGTTTTTCTCAACCCAACGTTGTTGGAAAACTGAGAATGCATAGTAGGCGAGGCTTGGAAATGTTTAGGTCATTAAAATTCCGATTAAATATCACTATGCTAGCTATATTGGTAATATTCGGGGCCTCCCTTCCTTACATTGCCCATCGCATTCTCGAAGAATCGACCCAGGCTATGGAAAAAGAAGCTACGCGTGAAAATTTGGAGTTGCTGGCACGTATCTTTATCAATCAAAAAGAAGCCGTCATTTCCTGGTTCCGTCCAATTTTTCAGGGTAAAACGATTGATCCACTTATGCAAACACCTCCAAATACCCACGAATGGGAATCACGGTTGGTTGGACCGGTAAACCAGACAGCTTCACTTTTTGGGGTTCAACGAATCCTGACCTATGCAAAAACCGGATCCTTACTCTCTGACTATTCTGTGTCAGGATCGCGAAAATTTTCCCATCCAACAACAATGCTGGTGGATGATATAGCCAGTGTGGTGAAAGAGGATAGCATTCTTCATTCTTTCAAATCGAGTGATGACGGTGCTCCTCACTTGGTTGTATTGATGCCTTTAAGTCATGACGATGAAACTGTTGCTGTTATGGCAATCGTTATGGATCTGTCGTCAATTGTCACGGAATTTGCACATGCCAGTGGTTACCAAAGTACCCTCGTGTTCCAAAAGGAAAAAATACCGTCTGCCACAAAAGTGGACGAGAACGGAAAAAGCTCTGATCGGCTGTACAAGTTACGGAAGGTACAACTCCCCGCTCAACTCTTTAGCGAATCTGCGATACTCGAGGTATCAGTTGATGATACGGAACTCCAGGGACATCTTCAAAACATAAGACGCAATATATTGATTTATTTTGGTTCATTTATCATTTTGTCGGTGCCTTTTTTAACTTGGGTATTGGCCCGCTTGATCGCGCCGCTTCATCAATTGGTCGATGTGGTCGCTCACATATCGCAAGGTAAATACCACATGCGCGTCGCTGAACGCGGATCGACGGAAATCTTGAATCTGTCTTCCGGATTCAACAGTATGATCAATAACATTGAATCGGCAAATCGTGTCATCTTGCAAAAGAGTGCCCAGCTGGAGCTTGTTGTGGGTACAATACGTTCGATATTTCATGGCGTTGAGCAGGGGATCCTGGTCATTGATGGGGATATGAGCGTTAGCGGCGAATACTCGAAATATTTCGAAGCCATTGTTGGTCACAGTAACATCCAAGGAAAAAATCTGGATGCCTTGATTTTTGAACGGAGTTCTTTGACCAAGGAAGATGTTGCCAAGATAAGAGCGAGCATTTCCAGCATGGTTGGCGACCCTCTATTCGCTTTTCAATTGAATGCTCACCTATTGCCAAGAGAGATACAGTTCTTTGCCGCCAAAAACAGCTGTCCGGCACAATTTCTCGAATTCGAATGGATGCCGCTGATAGACAACGAAGAAAACGTATCGGGTATCATTGTTACAGTTCGCGACATTACTCAAATCAAACAGCTTAAAGAAGATGCTAAACAAGATCGACGCGAAATCGAAATGATCGCACAAGTAGTCGCTGTGCCGAGCCACAGATTTGAGACTTTCATGCAATCATGCAGACAGGCTCTTGGGGGCATACATGACTCCACTCTTGTGGGATTCAGTCAATCGACTTTGTTCCAAATGAAAAGGGATTTGCATACTATGAAAGGCAATTGCCGAGTGCTCGGTTTGAGTTACCTTGCAGAGTGTGTTCACGAAGCGGAGGATCAGGTAGGTCTGGTTGTGAAACTAAATCATGAGAATACCGAAGAATCAGTGAAGGTTCGTGACGCATTTATTGGACATATCCGTGCCACTCACGAAATTCTCACAGAATATTTTTCGATACATTCGGAAAAGCTGCAACGCACGAGCAACACGCAGAAAGCGGAAAAAGCGGAGCGCATACACAATATAGTTCAAAAGAGTATGCGCTTCCTTAGCAGTTCTGAGGGATTGAAGGGTGAAGATTCTCGTACTTTGCTGTGTGAGATAGTATCGCTTGACGGATTCAATCTGGAATCCCTGTCATATGAGTTTCGTGACTCCGTCGAACAGATGGCTCAGTGCAATCTAAAGCCCATACCCGAGTTACGCGTTGAAGACAGATTCGGTTGGGTTTTTGATTCCAGCCTTATGGAAGCTCTACGGAATTGTTTTGTTCATCTGCTATCAAATAGTGTGATTCATGGATTGGATGCAAAAAAAACCGAACGCCCCACCCTCAACTTCAGGACTCATTACAGTTTGCTGCCCGCCATTACCTATTGGGACAGCGGTGAGGGTGTCAATCTTTCTAAAATCAAAAGCCGTGCCGAGTCTCTGAACGTTGCAACTGAAAATTTGACCGTAGTGGAAATCCTGGAACTTCTCTTTCTTCCGGGCTTTAGTACGGCTGATCGAGTAACACAATTCGCTGGTCGCGGCGTAGGACTAGATGCTGCTCGATCGACAATACGGGCCATCGGGGGCGAATTGCGCCTTATTCCTCAGGGAGACGTTCTCCGCAATGGCCATGTGCGAGTAGAATTTGAAATCGTATTACCTATGCGACATATTTTCAATCATAGTTTGTCGGAAGCAAGTTAGCCCTCACATATCAACCTTCAAAAGGGAGACGGTAGATGTCTATGTTGTCAGCTTTTGTATTGGCATCGAGTATGCTGGTAAGTGGATTTGGGTTTGCACAGGAACATAAGGTTTTCTGTTCGGCGGTACCCGGTTGGGCTATTGGCGAGGAAGTGCCTGCGGCTCAAGAGTATTCTGTCCTTACGCATGAATTGCTTGATGCTAAGAAGGCCGCTGAAATAGTAAAAAATGAAAAAGTTGCTTTTATTGATTCCCGATCTGATGAGGATGTCAAGGGCGGTACTATTCCTCGCACTATTCATATCGTTTCCGATTCCAAAGATCCTGCAAAGCATCAGTTTTCAAATGAAAAATTCCTGGTCGAAAAACTCAATAAAAAGTTAAACACCCAATTTTCAAAAGTTTCGGACTTTAAAGACTATAAAGTTGTCCTCTTCTGCAACGGCAAGAAATGCCATCGTTCCACTTTTGCGGCCTGCACCTTGCGCGACCTTGGCTTTCCTAAAGACAACATTTACCTGATGCTTGGTGGTTTTGGTGAGTGGAAAGCCGCAGGTTTACCCGTGAAATAAAGGTTCTGTTGCACCTGGGTAAGTCCGTGGCAGGGCCCCGGGGTGAGTAGACCCACCAGATCGCTCCAGTAGGCCCCTCCTCAGAACGCAGCATGCGGATTTCCCGCACTATGCTCCCGATCATAGGTCACGTGTTCGCGCCCTTCGAGCCGGATCCGTGTCCTTGTCTCGTCGGCTTCTTCCCGACTTGTTAAGACAGCCTCATCAGCACGACGTTCCAGATGCTTCTTCGCATCCGCCAAGGATCTGTCTGTCTTTGCTCGTTCGGCGCTTAAGCTCTTGTCCGTCCGGTCTCGGCTAGTGGGTATTGAAGCATCCTGATTTTCAATCATAGACATAAATTTCCCTTCATGCCGGACTACCTTGGGTACCAATACACATATCAAATGCACAAGCCAATTTCAGCAGAAATAGAGAATTTTCAGCCACTTGCTATGGATGTTTCTATAATTGTAGAACACGATTCAATCCTCAAAAGCGCGATCGAGGTGTCGTCTTCTGTCAATACAAGCGGCATTTTTTTAATTCGGTAAGTGACTAAGAGAGGCTCCATCATTGAGTCGGGTATTGTTCACTTTTTGACGCATCAGCTCTATAAGCTCCTGCATTTTTACAGGCTTGGTGAGGTAGTCATTGCATTCAGCAAGTCGACACCGTTCCCTCTCTCCACGCATGGCGTGGGCCGTCAGGGCCACGATTGGACGTTCGGGGGTTGAACAGGAATCTTTTTTCTTTACGTTTTCAGGGTTATTTTCAATCGCCTTGATGGCGACCGGGGAATGGCCCTTCGCTCGTAAAGCCGCGTACTTTTTCCTGCTTATATTGTCTTTCTGAATGCTTACCTTGGACCAATGATAAATAGCATTCCGCAGTCTCTCATTACAAGCTCGCCGCATCATAACCGCCAATCGTTTTCCGCTTCGCTTGGTAACTGGCGCAATACCGGAATATGCTCGAGTAGCCTTGTAGTCAAGCTCGGTGAGAGGCTGGCAAGCCTCAGCAAGCAGAGGAGGGATACCTGGCATCCGGGGGACGACCGCCAAACCCGCTCTAAGACTTCGCATCTTCCACACGTTTGACAAATCGTTCAGGAAGACTTGGCAGGAAATCAAGCTTGTACGGTTTCTCAAGATACTGGGCTTCGGCACTGTCGAAATAGTCATCAGGGCAGCTCTGCCATACCCAGATTGCCGAGCCTTTCCTTATTGGATCCGAACAGGTGTCACAGGAGTAAGGACGCGCCGCGTGACCGATAGCAATTTTCAGGTACTCGCCCGGAAACTCAGACCAGTCTGTCCCATCTTCTTCAGCCCTTCTCTTGATGCCACACTTCCTACACACTATGTCCATGGTTCCATGCCCCCTTCCTTTATTTGTCCTCGATGATTCGAGCAAGTACGGTGTCGGTATCGCACCCATTTTCCTTCTGTGCGGCGTCGATAAGCCGCCAGACAGCGAGCGGGAGGCTCAGGCCTAGCTCCGCTC
>NZ_DASQYZ010000160.1:0-3831 GCF_035638955.1 Oligoflexus sp.
ATCAGTTGGTTGCGCTCGACGTAAGCGAACTGCGGTATGCTATGGATTTTGCCATGTACAAGCGAATGCAGGGGCAGTTTGGGGAAAAATGCCAAAAATTGGGTTGCTTATTTCAAAGCTCGTCAGGATAGCTTGGCTGAATTCCAACAATCCCTTGGGGATCCCAGCGCCCGCTTGGCCAGAAAAAAGAGTCTCGACAACTTCGATAAATTGACTTCAGGTGGAAGAAGCACTTGGGCTCTTGTTGCGGATGTCGGCGTGAGCGGCTTGATGAGATTTGCCCTTGCTGTGGAGTCAGCCCAGGGTTTGGGGGCGATTTGGCCTGAAGGCATAACTATGGAAGGCGACCTGGGCTCGAATGGATATGGGACCGATTGTGCCACCGCTCTCACAAGGCCGCGGTCATTTCGTATGGCCAATAGCTTAGCCTTTGCGTGGAAGCAATTCCTTTCGGTCGCAGATCAAAGCGCTTACTTTGCTGATGTGGAGTTGACTCAGAGCATCGTCGCTCAAGCTTGGTCACGACGATTTAGCAGGACCTCAGCGCTGGCTGTACTCCTGGACGAAACTGCCCGTGTCATGGATGAAAGCTATTTGGAAAGCAGTCTTGAAGTCAGGCGTTACCTCAAAGAACTTGATCAGGATCTCGGCACCGACAAGTCAAGGCTCCGCCAATTGTTAATCTCATGTAACCATGAACTGCACAAGCGAAAGACTTTTTGGGTGGATGAGTCATTGGTCTATATGCTGGCTCATACTGATATAGATCTGCTTGGTCATGATCTCAAGTTGCCTTTCCCCAGCTTTGCCTTTGTCTTTACAGACCGATATTTTCTGTCTCTGGCCGAGCGATGGTTGGCTCGGGAAGCGGATTGTCCCTTAAGGGGCTATATTCTGCGTGTGGCGACTGTCTATGTTATGGAAAAAGCTTGCGGTGAGGATCGTGTCATCAGTCTGGCCTTTGCTTTTGATGCACTCGGTGCCGATCTGCCTTGTCTTGTGGAGAAGCAGATTCAAGTCGGAGAAGCTCAGGACTTAGGCTCCCGTGCCCATCAGAACCGGGTTGACGAACTTGATTTGAAAGCCTCCGACCCACTTCAGACCTTGCTCGATCTGTCCGTGAACGCAGTGCTTTACGCAACAAGTTCGCCAGACAAAACGGAAGTGCGCGCACCGAGGTCCCTGGCAAGTCTAGCAACAAGCACCAGGTCAGAGCTTCAAATTGCTAGTTCTGACACGGTCTTCTTTTTGCCAGGGAAGATCAAACTTTCGCTGTTAAGGCAAATGCAGGAACTGGTGCGAGCACCCATGGGAAGACAGATTTTTTATCGTTTTATGGTGCGTGGGCACTGGTGTGGCGGCTATCATTGAACAGTAAGCGCCTGGTAACGCCCAGGGTCCGCTGGTTGACCAGACATAGTCAGGGTCTGGTTGAAAAGTTCCAAGGCAGAAGAGTCTCGAAGTCATCGGCGGAAGTGGCCCTGGGAAGCTCAGTGAAGATATGGGTAAGGTATTCATAAGGCTCGATACCGTTTGCACGAGCGGTTATCACAAGGCTATAAAGAGCGGCGCTGGCATTGGCCCCCTTCACGGTATCAGAAAACAACCATGCTTTCCTGCCTAAGGCAAACGGCCTGATGGCATTTTCAACCGGATTTGTGTCAAGTCCGATCACGGGATCATCAAGAAAGCGAACAAGTTTCGGCCACTGACCATCCATATAAGCCAGCGCCTGGCCGGTGAGAGATTTAGGCGGCACCTTGTGTATCGCCGTATCCAGCCATACCCTTAGCTCATCAATCACGTGTCTTGAGTGGGTTTGGCGCGCATGCAGCCTTGCTGCGGGGTCCTGACATTCATTCTCGATTCGATAAAGATGTTTTATGGCATCCAAAGCATGTTCAGCAAAACTCGCTTTGGAACCGGTTTTCTGGCCCTTGATGGCGTCTTTGAATTTTCTTCTGACGTGTACCCAATCGCCAACGTGGACAATGCCAGGCACAAGACCAAGCCGCGAATAGCCTTCATAACCATCGGTCTGAACATAGCCTTTATAGTCTTTGAATATCTTCAAAGGAACGTCGCTGCTGCGTGATGAATTGAATTCATACAAGACAATTTTCTTGCCGTTCTCATCCCACCTCGCAGTAACCCACATGAAGGACTTGCTGGTCGGCTTTTTGCCGGGAACCTTCAAGACCTGGATGGGCGTTTCATCGCATTGCACGAGTGGACCTTCCAACATTTTCTCACGCAAAAGATTGATGAGTGGCGTGACAAGCTCTCCGCAGCGCATCATCCAACTGGCAAGAGTCGCACGGGGAATATCGCAGCCAATCCTTTGTAGAATGCCTTCCTGGCGATATAAGGGCATGCCATCGGCATACTTCGAAGTTGTGATGAATGCCAGTAGTCCAGGGCTGGCCATGCTTTTGGGAATAGGCTGAGGCGGCAAAGCCATGGACTTTGGAACACATTCACCACAGGAACAGGCATACTTCGGTCGAATCGTTCTAATCACCTGGACCTTGGCAGGTACAATATCAAGCTGCTCCGTGATCTCCTCGCCGATCCGATGCAAAGGCTTGCCAGAGACAGGACAGACTCGTTCATGTTCGGGAAGGTCAATGATCCGCTCAATCCTTGGAATCCTTTCGGGCAAAGCCTTTCTTGCCGGTTTGCCTTTAGGTTTTGTGGTGCCTGGTTGGGATTCAGTCTCTTCGGGTTCCGGCCCCTGAGAAGCCAAATCACTATCGCCCTCAGCCTCGTTGAACAGAAGCTGCTCACCTGGATGACGATTGGCTTCACTTTTAGAACCAAATTTCTGATGACGGAAAAGCTTAACAAGCTCTTCAAGGTAGGCCACGTCCTCGCGCAGACGAGCATTCTCGCGTCGAAGTGCTTCCAGTTCAGTCATAGTATGGTGTTGCGAAGTTTCCATGGGAATAGGATATAGCACCGGGAAGGTGCTATTGTCTTTAAGAAAATGCTTCGTATCGCAGGGTTTCGTGAGGTTTGGCCTTCACGATATCAAGGCCGGCAAGAAGCCATTCCATCTGTTCTGCCGATACTCGAACGATATCGTCCTGCAATTTAACAGGCCAGCGGAAGTGGTCCTTCTCCAATCTCTTTTGCCACAATGCGAACCCGGAGCGATCCCAATAAATGCATTTCATTAGACTTTTGTTCCTACTGGCAAAAACGAACAACCCACCGTCACACGGGTTGTGTTTCATCTCATTCACTACTATCTTAATCCCTGAATATTTTTTCGGAGGTCCACAAATTTCTTGTGCAAAAAGATATTTTGAAACGATCGGGCGTCACGCATCGGCTCAGCTCTCCAGCGCCTTGATGAATAGCGCAATTGCGCCGGGTTCCGCAGTGAGGGGAAATTCAACGACAATCCTTTTGTGAACGATAACTCGAATCATGTTTGATGGCGGTGGAGGCGGATCGATCTGCTTTGCAGGCTTTGAAGAGTTGGCAGCCTTGGGCGCGGCATCATTGAGTTCGAGTAGGGCAAATGATTTGGGTGGGAACTTTTTCTTCCATTTGGAAAGGGCGCTCATCGCAATGCCGTGCTTCTTGCTGACAGCGGTCATCGACGTTTCGGCCATCTCGGAGACTATCCTGGCCTTTTCCTCATCCGGGAACTTTCGCCGACGCTCAACGCCCATGATCAACCGGGTTTTACTCATCCCTAAGAAACCTTCCTTATCTAAACCTTAAGGCAATTTCCCAGAAATTGAGGTCTTACCTTAAGGCAACTATAAGGCAAGTTTCCGTATTTCAACCGCCGGCCACAAGTGGGGAATAACCGAGCGTTTA
>NZ_DASQYZ010000161.1:0-149405 GCF_035638955.1 Oligoflexus sp.
GAACCAAAGGGCGCAGGTTCCTGAAACCAGTTCTCATCAGGAATTTCACAGGTAATATTAACATACCATCGACCGCGCGAATCTTCGGAAAATGATCCTGTTTTGATCTGAAAGCCTTGCGGTATCTTTCTGTGTTCCCAAAGTCTGAAACGGTAGCCATTGTAGTCGATGTATCCACCGTGAAATTTAACAGTCTGACCGTTAAACGGCACCCAACCCAGATTCTTTTTACCGGTGCGGAAGCGGACGCGCTTCTTCGTCTTTTGAACCCGGAGCAGGCACTCGTAAGCAACAGCTTGAATGGTTTGTGAGTTGATTTCAAGCAGTTTGGAAGCGCCTTTGGTAAGAGCATGCAGATCATTTTTGGAGGTGAATAGGCGTGATTCGTTCCAGCGTCTGCGGATGATTTCGTTGCTGAAATTCCAAACAAAATTGACGTCGCCACCCAGCGCCTTGAGCTCTTTACGTTTCATTCCATCTTTCAGTCGGAACCTGTACGTCAGCAGCATCCTTGCCTCCGACGGATCTTTTACCATAATTTTAAATAGGAAAGCACAAGATTATCTCAGATCCGGGAGATGGCAACAGCCTTGTATCTCCTGCCAAGCCCGTCTGATACCTCGCAGGCTCGGGACAGGCTATGGCTGGAGTATTACGAGCTGATCCGACAAAAGCATCAGAGAAAGCTGTTACTTGAAATTGTGGACAATTGAATATCTTCACATCCTCTATGTACGCCCAATAAACGGTCGTAATTTCTTCCATGAAGGGTATGGCCAACATCGTTTCTAGGCTAGTATGCTGCGGCAAACTCGCCGGATGACCACGAAAATGCGATTTCTTCCCTGCCGTAAATATTGGACACAAACCTTTTAAAAATCCGAAAATACAGCCTTAAATAATCACATATAAAACCCTTAAGGCTCAGCTCCCACGGCGCCGACATTAATTTAAGAAGCCAATATTCCATTTTAAAGGGTGTTTATGAGCGAGACGAAGCCATCGCGTATTCTTACCGTCGCACCTGACTCGGACACACCCAGTACGTCGGAGCGAAACGCACTTGAGCTCAAGATTGCGGAACTCACGGGTGCCGCGGAGTATCTGGCGCAGACCATCGCTCTATCCCAAGGACACATCGAACGGCTGGAGAAGGAGACCGAAGATTGCATTCGGATGAAAGTCCAGGCCGAGGCCGAGCTGCGAGCTCAGGAAGAAATCAACGCAAGCCGGCGTCGCGAGACACATACGCTTGAATCGGAAATCAAAAAGCAGGCGGCGACAATCAACCACCAGCAGGACAGCCTCCGAACGCTGGGGGAGACCCTCGATATCACGGAGCGGCGCTACAAGCAGGCTATCGAGTCTTTGCAAAGCGAAACGGATAGCAAAGCCAAAGCCATCAAGCATGATCATGAGGCGGAAAAGGAAAAGCTCAGCATCAATCTGGAGAATCATCGGAACAAGATTCAGGCCGAGATGAAAATCCTGAGTGATGAAATGGCACAGAATCGCAAGAAGCAGCAGAGGGCGCTGGAAATCGAATTCCAGGACATGAAGCACAAAGCCGAGGAAACGATCGCCAAAGTCCTTCAGGATGGCCGAAGCAAAAATGAAGCTTTAATTAAAGCCACGGAAGCGACAGCACTGGAAGTTCATCGCGAGTCCGAAGCTGCCGCAAAACGCTTGATCCTGGAAGCGAATCAAAAAGCCGCTGATATCCTTCGCACGGCTCAGCACGAGGCGGAAGAAGTCCGTCGCCGTACCCACAACGCTGAAGTCAGCTTTCTGAAAGAAAAAAACAGCGGTCTTGCCGAGCTGAACCTCATGGTCTCTCACGCGAAAGAGGAAGCTCAGTCCATACTCGCTGCAGCCAACATGGAAGCGAGCGAGATTCAACACAGGGTTATCCAGGAAAACGAAGCCAGGATCGCAGCCACCAATAGCAAACTAAGCCAAGCACGCAAGGCCGCGGATATGGAAATTCAGGATGCCATGGAAAAATCCAAAGCGGAGCTGGCCCGTCAGACCAAGGAGCACGAAGCCCAGCTGGCCCGTAGAGTCAAGGAAACAGAGAACCAGCTGGCGCAGGAACGAAAGCGTCTGGAAGAGGAAACTCGTTCCGTCGTGGCGAGTGCGCGGGAGCGTGCTCAGGCGCTCATTGAAACCGCGAATAATGAGAGAAACTATAAGGTCGAGGAAATCAAAGCTCTGGAAAGCTCGATGTTCCAATCGGCTCGTCAGTCCGCCGCCGCCATCACCCATGATGCAGAAAAAATCGCGCTCAAGATTGTGGAAGAAGCCCGCACCCGGACCCGTACCGTGGAAAAGGCAGTGGAATCGATCATGTCCCAGGCCCAGGACGAAGCCGCTAAAGTCCGTGCCAAGGCTGATGCCTATGCCGATCGCATCCGCCGCGAGCTTCCCGATCCGGCCAAATGGGAATCTGAACTCGCCAAAATTCGTCAGCAGGAACAGGAGCGCCTGCAGGCTTTGATCGAACCGACGGTGAAGAACTATCTCTCAGCCATCGATATCGCTGTGAATAGCATATTCATGGAGTTGCCTGCAAAGCATCAGACCAACAAGGTCATCCAGGATTTCGCGGAAGCGATCGCTCAACTCCAGCATCGGAAGAACTCGATTCGCTTCAGTGATCTGATCCCCAAAATCACTGTTTCGCAGTCCATGCATGAAACAGCCAATCCGATCTCTCACCAGCCTATGAAGATATCATCGTAATGGCCCTGGGAATAAGGAGGTCGCTGGTGCGGAGAATAGTAGCATGTTGCCCTCCTGTAGAAGACCCTAACTGAGCTTCGCTGTGCATTCTACAGAGTGTCATGCAAAATGGGATCACTTCAGTCATCATTTAATTGGATTCCTTCATCCAGCGCTCAAGCCATGTGAGAGCCAGGCTAAGGTCGGTCGTGTAGCTCTTATAGGTAAAGCCAGCCCCTTCTGTGTAGTGTTCAATTTCAAAGTGGTCACTTTCCGGATCGGCACTTATGAAACTCGTAAAGGGTGACATCTCTAGTGACCCTTGTTGAAAATTCAACAATTCGTCCGTCCCATCAGGCGTAAAAATTCGAATGCGATTTTCTGTCGTATCAAGGAGAACAATTCGATCGCCTTCGATAACAGCCATCATTCCATCAGGAACAATACTTTTTCCCGACAAAATATCCAAATTCTTCAAATTAAAACTCGATACCAAGAGACGGTTCCCCTCAAATACCTCTGACGGTATGTAGGGTAAATCCTGTGCAATGATGTGCTCTCCTGGTTCGACAAGTAACTCGTAGACAACGGAACGACCTCGAATAACATAAAGCCCTTGACCATCACGACTAAACTTGAGAGATCGATTGCTAGCCAATCCACTTTTGACCAGCCGACCTCGGTTATCGATCACGAGATATGGGCGTTCAACTGGTTCTGTGAACAAGGACCCTTTAGCGTAAAAGATTGCATGTTTGCCCTTAGCACTTATTGACAATGACGCGTAAGGCATGGCTTCGGTCGTCTCAAATGCCCCAACCAATCGCAGAGCATCATTATCCATTGCAAAGACTTCCAGAAAGCTCAGACCAGTCGGTAAATTTTGAGCAGCAAACACTTCTCCGTCGTCAGATATTTGCGCATGGAAGAAGGTCCCTTGGACACTCAGCCGACCACTGGCCATAGCCCCATTTTTCGAATAGACCGCAAAGTGTTGGTCCTTTCCAAAGACCGCTGCGTACACTCCATTCCGACTTAGATAGACATGCGTCGCTTCAAAAGACAGCAAGTGGTCGATGCGTTGACCTTGTGCTTGATCAAAAAAAACCAAAGTTCTTGCATCTGATTTTATGAATGCTTGCACGAGTCCAATCTGACTCGTCGCATTTGCGTTCGAAGGATTCTTGACAACGGAATCATCGAACCAGACAGTAGGCTGCAAACTTTGGTCGGGATCAGTTGAATAAATGGAAAGTTCACCTTTCGACTGATAATAGCAGACCAAACTTTCACGTACGGGAAATACTTTGCAGTAATCTTCAATGGGTTTGTTCACATATGGTAATAGAGTGACTCGCCCATCGACAATGGCCATCACATACCAATTTGTGAGTGTCCTTACCAAAAACCGGGATCTTGTTAAAGAGAGTGCTAAAACTTCGCTAAAGCGCTCGTCACCATCAAGCTCCACAGTTATGGCTGCTGCTGGGGACTGTTTGAGATCAACCACAACTATTAGTGAGCTACGCTCCTTGCCCAATACGATATATCGCTGCTCGGGATCCAAGGACATTGCGAGCCTATTAAATAATTCCGGTTTGAAATTTTCCCCAAGGGGACTGTTGGCCTGCACACTCCAAGTCCCATCAAAATAAACTTTTCGAAAACCGCATGGAAAATCTTTGCCTTCTGGTGCATTTACGTTGCGGTTTTGCCACCAACTCAAAAGATATATCTCGTTTCCCCCTCGCAGCAAGAAGTTACCAATTCCACAATTTTTGGGCTCTTCATAGACTACGAGGGGCTCACCCGTCTCAAGATTCACTCGATAGATCTTTTCTTCGAGCTGGAAAAGAATAGAACTGTCATTTGGAGTGAATGTAAATCCATCCCAATTTCTACCTGTTACCATAACAGAAGGCTTTGTGATGCTGATAAATTCTCTATCTTTTAAATCAGCCTTATACACCTTGGCTTCGCTCACATCCCAAAGGAACGCAGCATCACCAGTGTTTGATATAACAAGCCGAGGAGAGAAGTACGTTTTGAGTGGCCATGATGCAATGGGCTCACCATTTTTATAGTAGTGGAGCACTGCAGCGCGGTGGGCTCCAGTTATGGTCCATAAGGAACCTCCGCGACCGTAGACGGCCTGACTGGCATCCCTAATGATAGGGCCGATCTTATACTCCCGAAAGGTATGAGCGAATTGGTTTCCTTCGTCATCAGATCGAGTCGCAACCCAATCGGTGAGTCGGGGATTAATTTCAACATTCATAATGGTGGGTCCGATGAATGTACGCCAATGCAAATTAAGTCTCGAACTAAGATCCCAAAAAGCCTTTATAAATTCCCACTCAACTGCTTCCTTTTCGATGGGAATCAGCAGGTTTCTGATGAATCGACTAGCTTGAATCAACGCATCATAGGCTTGAGCGAGCTGGTTTGCAGCCCCATACAAATTCGTAATATTTGAAAGGAGATTGATTTGCTTGATTTGCTCTTGATGATAAACGACGAAACTAAGCCGTGAATTTGGCGATCTCTGACCCAGCTGATCTTGAGCGTAAAAATAGAGATCCCAAAATCCTTGATCCGGCACGACAAAATTGACCAAAGGAAGGAAGTCCTGATCTTCGCAAAAGGCGGGATTCTGTTCACTTTTCCTTAGCTTGGAACAACCGAAAATTTGATACCCCGACGCATCAGTCACGGAAAATTTTAATTCCTGACCTGGGGCCAAATGCTTGAGAGGAAAGCCAGAGAGTAAGATCTCTTCCCCTACAGACTTGATGACCACACTCGGTGAAGTTTTATCGATGGAAATTTTGCATTCTGATGTCCTCGGACTTTGCCCGCTTTGAAATGCGTCTTCCGTTTGAATCTCTAAATGATAGGAGCCTTCTCTGAGCTGGGCATCCAGCTCAATACTATTGACATTACTGGCGATTTCGCCTTTTTGAACGACTGCAAGTGTCGAATTACGAAGTGTATAACGAAGCAAATTGTAGACTAACTTAGGTGATGGCTGAATTAACCGCTTCAGTAGAATGCTGCGGTTGGCAAGCACTTGCTCACTGGGACAGGCAAGATCTATCAGAGCAGTTTGCAGAATTGTCTCGCTGCCAAAACTTTCCTGCCAGATCTCTCCCTGCGCAACCGGAACATTTGCCGATACGACCTTACCGCTCGCCCTCGTTTTTGAACGGAGAAGGAGACGAGCTTCGGGATTTCCCAAGGCGGGAAGTTCGATACAACCTCGAGACGTGACTCGAGATGGAATACTTTGCAGCCCATCCAGAACCACGGAATCGATGTCCTGTGCAGGATTATCTTCAATGAGTACGTACCGTTTCTCAAAATCCGCATCAGAGCCGCAGCTAACATGGAGTCTATCGACGCGATTATTGAACCCGCCGCAACCCGACACCCAAACGGAAGCCATGACCATGACGAGCACCAGCATTTTGGAACGCACGTCAACCTCGAGACGATGTGTTGTCATAAAAGTCAAAAGGGGCGATTTATAATCGAAAATGATTAAGAAGTAAATCGTTATTTTGGAATATTTAAGCAGGCAGACCTGAGGTGGGAAACTCAATCATTGAACTGAGATTTTGAGGGTTCCGGGAACCCCCAAAAAGGGCTGTGTTATTTAACGCAAGCTGTTGGCAAATTGATTATCAGTTTGCCCTCCGCATCAAACTTTTGTTCTTCCAATGGGCAGATAGGAAGCCAAGCGTTGTCAGCTTCAGCTTTTTGCAAGAATTCCTCGAAGACGGTATCAAGCTTGTTGCCTTTGCCATCAACAATGCGGCGGAAGCGGTAGCTGGATTCCAAGGTAGCAATCGTGCTATCGCGGGCGAATTCGTTCTCGCCAACCTGCTCCATGCGGAATTCAAGAAGCTTGGAAGGCATAATCTCGAAAAGTTTGTGGCCCGGCTGAATGGTGGGGGTCACAACACCCGAGGTGAAATCTTTGTTGAAGCGGGCCTTATAAACCAGTTTGGCCTTCAAAACGGCCTTATAAACCGCTCGACCCTCGGGACTATCATGCCAGGTCCAGACTGCCTGGTCATAGACCGGAAGGGTTCCAACGTAACCCACCAATTCGCCGTCTTCTACAACCTCTTCCCACTTTGTGCCTGCAAACGACACCACTTCGTCTGGCAATGGATTGCCATCCATCCACCACAGGCCCTGAAGGTTTTCAGGAGTATTTGTATCGTCACTTCCAACAATCATGTGCTCAATAACGTCTTTATGAGGGACCGAAATCATTTCGTAGGGATAAGTAAACCCAAAAGCAGAACTTGATACCAACAGGGAAAGCGCAAGAAGTTTCATGTTCACAGAATGTTTCCTCATTGAAAAAGACGATCTACAATATGTAACGTGGGCATACAAGTTATGCAGAAAGCTGTCAATGCCTTAAACAACTTTATTGCGCACAACTTACAGTGTAAGTAATTGGATTCTCTTCTAACATTCCGCAGTCACCCTCGGGTTCCACAGCCATCCATGTCTTAATGACGCTTAATATCCTCACTCTTGCGTGGTTAGCCCCGCTCCACCAGCATCCGGTTATTCGAGGCAGACGCTGAGCGAGCCACCGTTGTCACCGTATACGCCAGGAATATCATTCATGACCGCAAAGATTTCCGTACGGCTGGCGAAGCCATAGGATCCACTCCAGCCGACCCACGCGGGTGTGCTGACGGACCAATGGGAAATATTGATCTTGCTGGGTCGCGTCCACATTCACGCATTCCTGCTGTTTGACACGTTCATAGGATTTGTTCAGAATAGAGGACAACCTCAGGAGGACAAGACCCCCCCTGAAACGTAAGCAGGAAATCAGCTACATGAAGTTTCGAGTATGCAGGGATGATATCTCCGTGGCCTCTGCATTCGAAAAGCCCAGACGTTGGACTCTGTAGAGTCGTCCCTCTTCCATGTCTTTCAGGAGTTTTTGGACCTCCTTAAATCCCGTGGCGATGCTATCAGGCGAAAGTGAGCCTGCAGCTAAAATTACCAGGGAATCAAACACTTCTTCATTCAGTCCTGCAGTCGCCGCCAGGCTATCGTATCTCGCTCTCACAGCAGCCATCAACGTGGACCGATAGTCGGGGTCCGATTCGAGTCTTTCGGCCAAATGGCTCATGCCGAACGCAACATGGCGGGATTCATCCTTGGCGACCAGGAGGGCGATTTTCCTGGTGGCCTGATCCGGTGCAAAGCGACGCAAAAATTGCAGAAGGTTGACGAAGGTTCCTTCACCCAGAACGGAGAGCAAAAACTCGGAAATCCCGAATTGCGATTCGTCCAGGAGGGTCTTCAGCGAGGACTGACCACCGGCTGTGGAAAGACCGGGCGTCCTTCCAAACAGGGCGATGCGACGATTAAAAACATCGATATGACGAGCTTCATCGGCGATTTGAATGGAAAGGAGGGCCTGAATTTCCCGAAAATGCGGATGCACCTGCCCCAAAAAGCGAGCGGGTACAATAAGCGCGGCATTTTCGTTTTCGACCATGTAGGTCAGCAATTGGACAACAGCCGTTTCCAGGGTATCCGAATGCTCCTGGGGCTGTGACCAATCAATAGCGATGTTGGGGTTCCACTGCGCATTGATAGCATTTTGATACAGCTCAGCAGCATTTGAAGTGCTGATCTCGTCTCGTCTGTCGAATCTGAACTTAAACTCGGGGCTGCCAATTTCCACGCAGGCACCCCTTGCGGCCAAACCAAGACCGGGCGATGCAACATCCAGAAGTTCAGTAGCCGATGTGGATGTCGTAATCCATCTCTGCTTGTCCTCTATACCCTTGCTAATAAGCGCGCGATCATCGACACGTTTAAAGCCATGGCCCTGAGTTCGGCACCAGGCTGCGGCCTGAGTTTGCCATTCTGCAGCCTGCCCGCGAATCTCAATATCCTGGCCCGGTGCAACGGACGCCAGACACTGTTTAACGAGAATATGGGCGCCCGAATCAAAACCAAGGTCTTCAATATCGATAATTTGGCTCAATGATATTTCCCTTCAAATCATAGAACGCCTGTTCGTCAACAGCCGAGCTCAGCTGCTGGAAACCTTGCGTACGCCCAGGTCTCCATTCTTTCAAACCTTCCAGCTCCAAGAGATGACGGACCTTAGGATCGGACCATTTCATCGCCATGAGGAGCTCGGTAAATTTCTGGGACACGCTCTGCAGTGCAGGGTCGGTCGTGACACGGGGCGCCATGGTGAAAATACAATGATCATAGGCTTCGGTCGTGGCAATGATCTTCGTTTCCCCAGCGGTCAAGGTTCCATCGCTTGAAAAGGCTTGATAATTGCTATCTATCATCCAGCAGGCGTCCACCTCATTTTGCATCAGCGCAACGGCGGCAAGTCGTTCGCCACCGATATGATCGCCATGCTTCCCGCCTAGAACGTCAAAGCACCGGGACTTGAAACTCTTGACGCCTGCCTTCTGCAAGTGGTGAAGAGGAATCAATCGGGCTTGTGGGGAATCATAGGCGCCAAAGCCTATGGTTTTGGCTTCGAGATCCGCGACTGTTACGATAGCGGCATTTTTTCTCGCGACCAAAACCGAAGTCAAATCCTGATCCGAATCTCTCATGGGCCCAAAGCTGACCGGCGTGTTCAGGGCTCGGCCAATTCTTTCAGCGCGGACCCAGGCTAATGGAGAATTCCAAGCGGCGTGTATGATGCCGTTGAAAAGGGCCTCATTTTGAGCTTCATAGCTCGAAAACAGCACATAATCGAAAGAAAAGTCATGCTCTTTGAAGTACTCCTTGAATCCTTCCCAGATGGTCACGACTTTTGGAGCGTAGGCGACGGCGCCGAGAACAAAATTATTTTTCATCCGAACACCGGCATGTTGCAGATGGCTTTGCCAATGAAATCGTAAAGGACATCCGATGTCGGTGCCATGATGCTTGAAGAACGGGCGTCGCGGAACAATTTTTCCAAACCAAGGTCCTTTCTAAACGCGGCGCCGCCGCAGACTCTCATACAGATATCTGTGACAGACATCGCCGATTCTCCGGCTGCAGCTTTGACTTCCATGACGCGGAGCATGGCGTCCGCGCGATTTTCCTTGATGGCCGACAGCGTGTCATTCCTCAGGGTTCGCGTCATATCTGCCTGAATCCTGGCTTTGGCAAGATAGGCGCGAATGGTAGGAAGCTCGGCGAGACTGGAGTTGAGATGCTCGAACTTTTGTGCCGAGACGTGCTGAATCGCGAGCGCCAGCGCTCCGTCCATAATGCCTATCGACGCGGACGCATTGAGCACACAAAATACCGGAAGGACCGTGTTGATCATGATGTCAAAACCTTCACCATCAGCTCCCAGGAGCGAGTCGGAGGACAGTTTCATTTGACGAGCTTGCATGGGGGCGGAGTCATTGCCCCGAAGGCCGAGGCCATCGAATGCAGCAGGGCTGGAAAGCCCTTCCTGGTATTTTTTAACCAACCAAAGGCTGGAAGCCGCTTCGCCTTCGGCCGGCTTGGAGCTCCAAATAAAGGAGTCAGCCTGCGACGCAGAGGTGACCATAGTCTTATTGCCATTTAAGATAAAACCATCGCCGACTTTTTCTGCAGTTCCTGAAGGTGCCCAAAAGTGTGAACGTGAAGAAACCTCTGACCAGGCTAATGTCGAGAGGTGATGGCCGCGAGCGATTTCGGTGCGAAGCTCGACCGGGCCGTATTTTTCGATTACGGCTGTGGCGCTATAGTGCATCATGAGAACCATGGCCGTCGAAGGGCAAACTTCGGCGATCGATTCAATGACGGCAGCGGCTTCATCCAGTCCCAATCCTTGGCCTCCGAGTGAGGCGTCGGACATGAGGCCAAGAATGCCGTTTTTGCCAAAGGCGGTGATGGCTTCTTTGGGGAAACTGGCTTCCTGATCTGTTTTTTGGACGTTCCGGCTTATAATCTCATCGCGTGTAGTTTTTACAGCTTCCAGGTAGTGCATGGGATATCTCTCAAGGGTGATGGGGAACTTAGCTTATGAAAGTTTTGATTCCGAAGACGAAGTTATGTCAAATTTGGGCGGTCTGGGCTAGCGAGAACTGCCCCCTTGAAAACCCCCTACTCTTTCGTTATGGTTAGCCGATTTTCCACTCAAGGGGCAAGCCATCATGACTATGGACCAGGACCTCATGCAACGCGCTTTGAGCCGCTGCGAACTCTGCGCAGCGACCACGGATCTCGCATCTTATGATGTGGCTCCCAACTCCAGCTCCAATGTCGACACCCATGTGCTCCTCTGCAAAACGTGCCACGATCATGTCTCGAATCCCACAGCGGTCGATATCAAACATTGGTCCAGCCTGAACGAAAGCATCTGGAGCGAGCACAACGCCGTCAAGGTTCTCGCCTATCGTATTTTAAAACGCCTCGGCGATAGCGCGTGGGCTCAGGATCTCCTGGGACAAATTTACTTGGATGATCATGTGCAGGCCTGGGCGGACGCCGGGCGGACGAGCGAGAAGGAAGAAGGCAAGGTCCAGGTCGTTGATAGCAATGGCACTCCGCTTCTGGATGGAGACACAGTGACTTTGATTAAGGACCTGGATGTGAAAGGAGCCAATTTCACAGCCAAGCGTGGGACCACAGTTAAGAATATTGTTCTAACCGATGATCCGAAATATATCGAAGGCCGTGTGAATGGGACTCGTATCGTACTGGTCGCTGCGTATTTGAAGAAGGCCTAAACCCTTTATTCCGGAAACAGCTCCCGCTGACGCCACTCGCCCGGCCGGCGAAAGCGGGTCACATCCAGATCAGGCCAACCCTCGTCCAGAGCGAACTTCTTCTTAAAAATCTGAAACATGGTCTGGATCTGTTTCGCATAAGGCCCCTCCCCTGTCTGCCTCGTGCCCCATCGATTATCATAAAGCTCCCCATTCCGCGTATCTTCAATCAGCGTTCGCACATGCTGCGCCCGCAGCGGATAATGATGATCCACCCAATCCAGAAAAATGGGTTTGACCGCCAGGGGCAGTCGCAGCAAAACACAACCGGCGCTTTTCGCACCGGCCTCAGCCGCAGCCTCCAGAATCTTCGGCAACTCCTTATCCGTCAGTCCCGGCACAATCGGAGCCACATTCACCCCAACCGGGATTCCTGCCTCTGTGAGACGACGAATGGCCTGCAGTTTAAGCGCCGGAGGCGGTGTTCTAGGTTCCATATTGTGGGCCAAATCCCGATCCAAGGTGGTGATGGACAGAAAGACTTCCACCAGATTCATCTCGGCCATGGACGCCAGGATATCCAGATCGCGCAGAATCAAAACATTCTTGGTGATAATCGACACCGGATTGCGGAATTCATGCAGAACTTCCAGGCACGCCCGCGTCAGCCCATAGCGCCGTTCCACCGGCTGATAGCAATCCGTGACACCCGACATGGCAATAGGCTCCGGCTGCCACGAGGGCTTCATCAAAGCCTCACGCAGAAGCTTCGGCGCCTCGGCTTTCATCATGATCCTGGTTTCAAAATCAAGGCCGGCATTGAAACCCAGAGTTTCGTGCGACGGTCGTGCGTAACAGTAAGTGCAGCCATGTTCACAACCGCGATAGGCATTGATGCTATAGGTGAAACAAATATCCGGACTGGAATTTTTCGTTAAAATCGTCCGGGCATGATCCACCATGACCTGGGTATTCACAGTTTTTTCCGGGTCATCCCAGGCTTCGATCGGAGCATCCTTTTCGATATGGGTCGATTCAAAGCGATTGGGGGGATCCATTTGCGCGCCGCGATTTCTGCGGCTATTTTTATCCAAAGGAATGGTCGGAGCCATGGAAATCATCCTTGAAAATAAAACCGGTCTGGCCACTGCAGGCTTCGTCAGCGTTAAAGCCGGCAAAGGGGGCAAGGCCTTCCACGATCGGCAGGATCTGTTTGATCCTGTAGTGTTCATAGTCCACCGGAGCTTTGACAAAACCCAGGGGCTGCGGCCCCTGTTCGGTCATCAGATACCGCACCACACGCACCGTTCTGGGCAATAGACGAGCCGCTTTGATATGCGGCGGCGTGGTTCGGGTATAAGCTTCCAGCGGCTTGCGGATCCGCTTGCGATAAATCAATTCATCATCCAGGCGACCGGCATGCAAAGCACGGACCAGGGCTTGAATATGCGTGACCATCACCCGCGGCGGCGTCTTCTGAAAGAGCATCGCAAGCAGATCACGTTGCAATCGTTTAGCCAAAGGCGTCCAATCACTCCGGACCGCTTCCATCCCCTTGATTTCCAGCCGCTGATTGCGTTCATCAACCTGCAGTCCCGCATAATTCTTGGCCCGGCTGCCCTCACCTTGACGATCCGCCGGCAGGAAAAAATACCGAAAATACTCCTCGAATTCCAGTTCCATATGCGAACTGACCTGATACTCCGTGCGGAGCGCCTCCGCAAGGGCCACGTTCGCTTCCCGGCACAGCTCCTGGCCCACGGGCAGGATCTCCGCCACGCTCATGGCCGACGGGCCCGGGACAGCCACGAAGAGGGAATCCGTATCACCGTAAAGGACTTGAAATCCTCGCTCTGTGAAATAAGCCTGGGTCCAGAGAAGCAGTTTCTGACCAAAGGTGGTGATGGCATCAGCCAGCTGGCGATCCGCAAATCGACACGCATCGGTGGCCAGCACTCCATAAAAGGAGTTCATGATAATTTTGTAGGAATAGGCTTCGGCCGCCTGACCTCGCGCTTTGGCTTCCGCACGCTGCTTGAAAAAACCCTGCAAAATACCCGGTAGAATCGCCGGCTCCCGGGAAAAAATCGCCCCATTCGGCGCGACAATGCCTCGCTTGCGACCTTGCGCCTGGCCCTGAATAAAGGCCACCGGATCAATATTAAACGTCCGCATGACGGAGGGATAAAGACTTTTGAAATCGAACACCAGCACATGCTCGTGCAGTCCAACCACAGGCTTCAGGATCAGCCCGCCCGTTCCTCCCGCTTCATCCCCCATATCAATGCCCCGCGTGGGGGCCACCATCTTGCGTTGATGCAAGGCGCCGATATAAAGCGCATCAAAAGCCACCACACTCCCCCAGGCTTTTTCCAGGGCCAGGTTGGTCAGCATGCTGCGCGTGATGGTCATATCGAGCAGATCCTGTTTGATCAGGATATCCCGCACCAACCGCGAATCCTCGAGGACGTAGGCGCAAAACGCAGCGCGGTCCAGCCGCCAGGCCTGCTCGATTTTTTGTGCCGCGTCTTCCCATTCCTCAATGGCCAGCGTTTTACCGCGCCCCAGAAGTTCCTGGGCCACGGTATTCAAACGCAGATCTTCAAAGCTGCTCAGCGAATGCCGGACAAGATGCAGAGCATCCAGGACCTGACGGCCGCGTAAAACCATCTTGCCTTGGCCAAAATACTGGCTTGGCTTGCCAAACGAGGTTTCCTTGGTGCGACCCAAATTGAATTCGATGCCATGCTTTTTATAAAGCTTTTCCAGGACAGTCAGATCAAAATCAATGACGTTCCAGCCGGTCATAATATCGGGATCCAGGGCGATCACGCGCTCGCGGAACTGCAGAAGCAGCTGCTTTTCATCCGCAACGGCGGTCGTACCAAGCGGATCATCGGGGCGAGCGGGACCGATCAGCAGCACCTCATCCTGGGATGTGGATCCTTGCGTGGTCCAAAAGACCAGGGACAGACCCAGCAGTCGCGAAGCCTGGGCATCGGTTTCAATATCCAAGGCTAAAATTCTTAAATCCGGTTTGCCTTCAGCGGGGCTGAACGTCGGATTGATATAGAAACGATTCACGTGCCGCGAAGGCTGCCAGGCGCCTTCCAGATCCACCATGCCTTCAATGCAGCGCGTGATGCGATAGAGCATGGCATAATCAAGATCCGCCTCATACGTCCGCACACCACGGCTGTCGAGTTCCTTTTCCAGCGACCGCAGATCACGAACTGTGTTCATCGTCAGACGCAGCACAGGCTCGCCGTCCATGGTCGTCCGATTGGTGGACGCGCATTGGCCGCGATATTTGCTGACCAGACTCTCCATCCCGGCCGTGTCCGAGCAGCGGATATAGAAGCAAGGGGGCACGCGATCATCGAGCAGGCCAAAGGTTTCGCCATTTTCCAACCGACCCGCAGCGTAGATTACGCTTTTGCCGTGATAAAGCCCGTGGAAGATGTCGACTAAAAAGGCACGCAAGGTCTGGCTCCTTTGATTCTCAGGAATACCATACACTTGTCAGGGATGAGGATCCATAAAACTTGATTCCTACCTCAAAAAGATGAATTTTTTGTAAAGGTAAGATTTCCAAATAAGATACCTAACTGATTGTTTTTACATGTTAATTCTGAATTTTGAGAGATCGCTCCCAAAACCTCCGATACGTTTTTTGTATATGCCACACATCGATAATAGTTTGGACTTGGAAAGGAACATTCTAAGCATGAAAAAACTCGCCCTCGTTTCCATGATAACCGTCGCGGTGCTCAGCCAAAGCTGTGGAACGGCACTCGATTTGCGTCAGAGGAACAAAAAGCAGGAGTCTGACGAGGCCAACTTAACCGGAAAGCAAATTGACGAGCTCAAGGATAAAGTCTGGAGTGTCATCCAGTCTGAGCGCCAGAAAAATCTGGACACATACCTGAGCAACAATAAGGCGGCATTCGATTCGTTTACCAAAGCGCCTGTCGGTTTTAATGGAACGCCCGGCGTCATTCTGCGGCTTTTGCCTGAAGTTATCCCTGATCTTTGGTCGGATGCTTCGGTGACCTCTTTCACTGGACTCTTTAAACAGCGCTCGACCGATCCCTTTTATTACGGCATGAGCCTGACCAAAGCGCCCTCTGCAACGCCTACGCCCACGACGGTGCAGTTTACCTGCGCGGCTTGCCACACCGGTCGTGTGATTGGCGCGGATGGTATCGAACGCATGCTGGTCGGTGCGCCGACGACCCGTTTTGATATCAATGGTTTCAGAACCCTGCTGACGGGTTCCGTGACGCATCCGAATTACACTTATGAAAAATTCCGTGACGCGCTTTTAAGCAAGCCGGATGGAGCCCTCTATGGACTGGACCGGATCGCTGATGAGCGTATGGATAAAGCTATTTTCATGAGTGGACCCGTAGGCGGCCCCACTGTGGGTCAAACCATCATAGAGCAGTTTAAAGCCACTCTCTTGCAAAAGAGCGCCTTCGTTTCGCAGACTTTGGGTGCTTATAGCTATCATGGTGACCTGACCTTGCTGAAAAGCAGCCCTGGCCACGTCGAAGCCTTCGGCTTTGCAACTCTGGCCTTCATGCCTTTGGCTGAATTTCAGGCCGATCCTGCGAGTACCGTGCAAAAGTACTTTGGCTTGAATCCTTCTGTAGCCGATATCATGAGCGTCTGGCGTCAGGACCAGCGTGTCGCTGCGCAGTGGGATGGTAATATTCGCAACAGCCTGATTCGAAACCTGGGTGCTGAACTCGGTGTGGCCGGTGATCCTCGCATCGTGAACTTTCAGAACGCAGTGTTGACGACACCCTTTGTATCCAAGCTCCCGCCCCCTGTTTATCCGTTCAAGGTGGATCTGGCCAAAGCCATCCCGGGTCGTGACATTTATAAGCAGGCCTGTGCTGGCTGTCATGAAAATGAAGTTTTTATGGGTATCAACGACGTCGGCACCGAACCGGGTCGCGCGACCGGTTTAACAGCTGAGGCTCGTCTGCTCCTGGTCAAGAACTTGAAGGCATCCTGCAGTGATCTTGCCAACCCGGACTGCGTGGCCTCGGATGAAGACATTATCGTTCCACGCCAGGACAATCCTGGGTACCTGGCGTTGCCTTTGACCGGTCTCTGGGCTCGCGCTCCGTATCTGCACAATGGTTCTGTACCAACCATCGCGCAGCTGCTCGTGCCTTCGACCCGCCCGGCTACGTTTAAGATCGGGAATTTGAAGTATGATCAGGTCAACATGGGCTTTGTCTGGAATCAGGATGGCAAGGATTTCAATACGGCGATACTTGGCTACTCGAACCAGGGCCACGCCGATATCAAGAAATTCAACGGCGGTATTGATTTTAGCAAGCAGCCGGACAAATTGAAGAATTTGATTGAGTATTTGAAGACATTGTAAGGCTTTGTTTCAGGATCGTCAGGGATGACGATCCTTTTTTCCGTTGATCAGGGACGCAACATAAAATTCGAATGAATCTCCGGCACCGTACGCTTGATAAACATCCGCCGCGGCGCATCCATTCCCAGCAGCAGCTGACTCACATCACCGATAATCGGCCGACCTGCATAGTAACCGTGACCCAATCCCCCGAGACCGAGCACCGGCCGATCCACTTCACTGACATCGATCGTATCCACGCCTTCCATCAGCGTGCAGCGACCCAATCGGGCATTGCCATTGACGCGTGTCGATGCCGCAAGAGCATTGTCGCTTGGCGAACAATAAATAGTGGTACGAGCCGCCAGCTTACGAATGGATGGCAGGATGGCTTTGAATTCCTCGGTCGCAAAGTCAGGAGCATTCAGCACCAGCTCCTGAATCACGCCCGCCGGCAGCTTATCCGCAACCCGGGCCAGAGCGGGCAGGACCACCTGATGGCCCATGCTGTGCACCACGACGTGAATCCGTTTATTGGCCGCCGTCGCGAGCGTCAGAAGCTGTTCGAAATTTTCAATACTGTCGGCTGCATTCTTTTTATTCTCCTGGTACGTGCGCAAGAGATAAGGTCCTTCAATCAATCTTTGGACCGCACCGGCCGGCCAGGAAAAGAGCACCAGCTGGCCCTGATATTTCCCATCAAAACCGATTTGAGCCGCGCGGAAGATAGCCTCTTCAAAGCGAACATTGAAACCATGAATAAAGATCAGAATTTCATCCGAGGGGGAGCTGCTTAAAGCCGCGGCGAAGGATTCGGCATTCATGCCTTCATGCTGGGCCATTTGAAAATTAATCTGCGCATCCGAATTGGGATCGCTGCCACTGCTCAGGGAACCCACGGCTCGGTTGATGGGAACCTGAACCCGACACATTCCAAACCGCAAATCGGGACCCTTGGTGACTCCATACACACCATTGGAACAGGCGCCAACCGCACCCTGAGTGGCGCGGTTGGTGACATAGAGAACACTATAAGGCTGGTTTTCAATAAATGACACGGGGAAGCGGGCGTTCAGTTCATCGCGCAGGACCTGGTAGCGCTCCGAGCCTCCGGATGATTGACAGGCACTGTAAGTCAGGAGAGTCAGAATCAGGAACAAAGTGTTTCGCATCATGTTCAACCTTTTCGTTTCAAGCAGCTCAACAGTCTAAACCGAGCTCAAGCGGGGCGTCAACCACCGGATCTTTTTCTGTGCTTGTTCAGCGCATTGCAATAAGTTCAATCAAAACAAGTCTATCTTAGGATTGGGCACTTGATCGGATCACCCCGAAAAGGCTCTTTCTCACATTTGAAATTTCCATCCAGAAAAGGTGCGCCATGAGATTTAAATTGCCTTACCTTGCCATAACGATCGCATCGCTGTCGGCTTCAGCTGTTATGGCCTTCCCCGGCGACGAGACCTATCAGGTTTGCCGTAATCCTACGGAGCCTGAAACGTTCAAGATTTCGCTTGTGAAGGTCAATAGCGAGTACGGGATGTTGGTCGCAAACAATGGGAGGCATAAATTTAACAAAGGCCTCGTTGCTGGCTTTGGCAACCAACTCATCTACACGTTCAAGGATGTGCCCATGGCTGCGAGTTTTTCTTTGGAGAGCAAGGAACTCAAAATTTATAAATCGGACGACTTGACCGCTGAATTATGGTCCGGCATTTGCCAGGAATTCAAACTGGGTGCAACCGAGCCAGCACAGCTTTCCCGTTAAATTAAGTAAACTTCCAAAAAAATCAGGGAATCTTTAGAGCGCAGACTAACAGAGGTTTTCACGACATTTCGTCACTCCAACAATTCCCAATTTTCGCCTCAGACCGTTTAGAGCCGATAGATCCAGGGGAACATCCAGAAACGTGACGAGGAAAACCTGGTTTGATGCGGCTATATTCAGTCCTTATGCTGCTAATTTCGTTGCTGGGCACCACCAAGGCCGGTTTCGCGGGGTCGACGTCCTCCATCGCCTTTCGCAGCATCGATCTGACAGAAGCGCCCTGGATGGCTCGCCAGGGCTTCTCGCATGACTGGGTCCAGCATGAATTCCAAGCCGAAGAACGCATAAAACAACGCTTTCCCATGCTCATGAATGAAATCTTTCAGACCCCCTACGGCCTGCGCTTCAGCGAGTTTACACTGCAAACGGAGTTTTGGCTTGAACCTGCGTCCCTGCAGGAATCTTTGGTTCTGTTTCTGGAACAAATAGGCGAAGGCTGGGAAGTCTATCTCAACGGTCACCTACTGGAATCGCAGCTCTTCCTCAGTCCGGATGGTCAGCATCTGCTTCGTTATAGGGTCGCAAAGAATGTCGCCCTTGATCTGCCCTATCCTTTCTTAAGAAGCGGGAAAAATATCCTGACCATCCGCCTCGCCGGACATCATCCGCTCAGCAGTATCAACCTCAATGCCATGAATGGCCTGGGGCGCTTCAAGTACCTCATCACCTCCACGCGTCAGGTGCCTTCCCCAAATCCATTCCTGCATGTGGTTCTCTTCACGACCCTCGTGACAGTAGGAAGCTTCTTTCTGGTTTCCTATGTATTGATCACCCCCTACCGCTACTTCCTTTTTGCTGGTTTGTTTCTCATCGACGTCGGGATGTTTTATGTCTTTAAAACTGGACTTGTCGATCATCTCTTCGACGATATCCGCTATAAGTTGAAGCTGGAATTCATCGTACTTGCTGGCACTTATCCTCTGCAGCAGCTCTCGGTTGATAGTTTCCTCTTCAACAAGGAACGTCCTCCGTTCTTCTCCAAGTTCATCTATGCGATCAGTTCCATCTTTATAATTGGCTATCTCTTCACGCCAGTGCCCTTCAACCAGGTCATGATTCGCGCCTGGCAGCTTCTCGCCGTATTTATCGTGGTTTGGCTGATCTACCGCCTGTTCACGGCTGTCCGCCTGAAAAAGCGAGACGCCAAAAAATGCGCCCTCCTGCTTTTTGCTGGTGCTGTGGGAACCTGGATCGATATGCTCTCCAACATCTTGAACGTTCCGGTCGGTGAAACCGGACAGTATGTGGCTCTGTGCCTTGTTTTTCTCCTGATATTCATCCTGAGCAAGGAGCAGCTGCGGTCCCAATTGGAACTCCAACAGCTGGCAGAAGCGCTCACGCAGGAAAAGGAATCGATCGCCCGCTTCGTGCCAACGCAGTATCTGACTTATCTGGGCAAGAACAGTACGGTCGAGGTGAAACTGGGTGATCAGGTGCAGCGAACCATGTGCATCCTCTTTGCCGATATTCGCTCTTTCACAGCGCTGTCGGAGCAAATGACCCCTCAGGCAACCTTCAACTTCATTAACGACTACCTCGGTCGGGTCGGACCTATCATTCGGCAGCATGGAGGCATCATCGATAAATACATAGGTGATGGCATCATGGCACTTTTTCCAGGTTCAGCCGATGACGCAGTGCAGGCGGCGATAGCCATTCAAAAGGAAGTGGAAGCTTACAACCGCCAGCGTGAGGCTGAGCAAAAGCCGCCGATCGCCGTCGGTATCGGGATTCACCGTGGGGAGCTGATGCTGGGAACAGTTGGGGAATCTCAGCGTATGGAAGGGACTGTTATTTCCGATTCGGTCAACGTCGCGTCGAGACTGGAAGGGTGGAGCAAGCATCTGTCCGTTCGCATCGTAGCCAGCCAGGCTTTGCTGGACAACGTGAAACAGGGCATGACCGGAGTTCGTCGTCTGGGTCGCATTGCGGTCAAAGGCAAGGTCCAGCACATTGAAGCCGTGGAGATTTTCGAGGGAGCTCCGGATTTGGAATATCGTGGCAAAATGGAAACTCTGGCTCTCTTTCATGAGGCCATGGCGGCCTTCCACGCCGCGGAGTGGACGAAGGCCGTTCATCTTTTCAGCAAGGTCCTGGAGCAAAACCCCAGGGATCTGACCAGTCGCTTTTACAAGGATCAGTCGGAAAAGCGGAATCAAGATGCACTTCACGGGCTGGACCAGGAGATGGCAGTCTAGTCTCCGGACCGCTTAATAGGCTCCAGACCGCTTAATAGTCTCCAGACCTCTTAATATTCTGATAGAGAACATCCGATTGCCGGTTCCATTCCACCGCATAGGCCGGTAGCGGCGGCGACGTCAGCTGATGCCCGGCAATCTCCAGGACCTTGGCGAAGGGAATCAGCTTCTTTCTACGGACAAAAATGCCCTTGGCCAGAACACTCGCCTTCAGCTGACCCTTCTGATAAAAATCATGGCGGAAGATCCAAAACCGCTCATCCCAGCCGAGGATTGTACTTTTCACCTGAAACTTTTGCAGGGGCGCGATTTCCTTGTAATGAACCGCTTCCTGCGCCGTGATAACCGGCGTGCAGCCCTCTCGCAAAAGCTTCGTCAGGCTTCCCTGATCAAACATGGCACCGATGCGCGCCAGATCGCAGAAACTCGCATAACGCGAGTTGGTCAAATGCCCGTGAAAATCACAGTCATGCGGCAGGCAGATGAATTCCACCTCGGACGTCTCAAGGGGCTGTCTGGGATCCACCCGCCAGAGCTTTTTAAGAACGAGCAGAATAAGGCGAAAGACAAGGTTCATGTGAGGGCTCCCAGATCCTTAAGCAAATGATCCACCACAGTCAATCCTGATGTCACTCCAGCTTCGTGCCATCCCAGACCGAAATGCGCGCCGCAGTAATAGATACCCTGGCGCTGCTCATTCAGGGTGGGCAGCTCTTTATGTGTTTTCAAGGCGTGCGCGGTATAGCGGGCAATTTCCACATCCCGCGAGTGAATTTCCTTAGCCGGCGCGATGGCCTGAATCGCCCCCCAACTCACCACCACACCCTTTTCCAACTTGGGGTGCAGTTTATTGACCATATAGGTCGCCGCGCAGTTATCGGCCTTGGTATCGATATAAGGATTCCAAAAGCCTCGGTGCAATTCACGCGCGGGCAGCACGCTTTGATCCTTATGAATACACATCCTCAGGGTCGCGTATTTCCAGGGGTTCAAAAGGCGTTCTTCCACTTGTGTGGGTTCTTTCAAAAGGCGCAGGGCGGTGGCGGGTGGCGTTGCGATCACCACCCGATCGAATTCCTGGGCAGGCTGGTTTTTATGATGCACAAGGACCTTGCCCCCTTCGATCCGTTCAATCGATTGGATCCGAGCGCCAGTGTAAACCTTGCCTTTGATGGCGGCTTCCAATTTGGAAATATAACTGACCGTACCATTCTTCCAGCCACGCCAGGCGGTAAGCGAGGAGTGATGCAGAAGCTTATGATGATAAAGATGGTCCACTAAAAAACGGGCCGGCATCTGCCGAATATCCGCAGGCGGAAGGCCTACAAACATATGAATCAGCGGCAGCACCAGGCAATTGATTTCATACTCGCTCATGGGCACGGACTTTAGAAATTCATGGAAGTCCATGGCATCGATCGAGGCATCTTTAATATGATTCACCACAGCCCGCGACAGCTTTTTCAGCGTCATGGCCGTTTTATAAATGGTCAGCGGTTTTGAGAGAATACCCAACGGTTTATAGGTCATCATGAATTCAACACCCTTTTCGGTGTGAAAACAGAGATCCTGCTTGAAATGCTGCGTCTCACCGTAAACACCAAGCTCATGGATGAGTTTAACGAAATTCGGATAGGCGCCTTCATGAAAGGATATCACCGTGGTATCCATATTCACGCCGTTGTGGTTATACGTGTGCGCATGACCCCCAACGCGATCCTGTGATTCGAACAGTGTGACGTCAAAAGCTTCGTTCTTGCTCAGATAATAAGCGGCCGTCAGTCCCGAGATCCCGCCACCAATCACGGCTATTTTTTTCCGAGTTCCATTTCCACTTGTCATACAACAGCTCCACAGTGAGATCAGCTTCCGCAACAGCAGCAATGCAAAAGACAGGCACGAACTTAAGACATTGATTTTCGGAATCTAAAACGCAAGAAGCCTGCCCAGAGACTGGGCAGGCGGATGGATTTACTCAGCGCAGGTCTTTTTGAGTTCGGTGCTGGCAATCGCACTCAAGTAGGGATTGCTTGCATAAGGATCTTGAAACCGGAGTTCACCTTCCTGATCCACAGCCGTGGAAGGCAAAGTCGTTAACATATCGTAGGTCACGGCATAGATATCATAGAAATAACGAACAGCCGTCAGCGTGAATTCGCAGTTCTTCACCACGCGGCCGGTGATGTTTTTCACGCGAACGCTCAGGAGGTCACCGTTCTGGATGACATCGGTCAGAACCTGGAATTTCGCAGGATTGTTCGGCGTTCCATTCAAATCTTCTGGCTCAGGCTTGGGACTCACGACACCTTCGAGAGGATTCTGGCGGCCGGTAAGTTTGCGGGCCATGTCCACGATCAGGTTATACTGGAGAGCCACGCTGGTGTACTGGTTGCCACCGGTGCAGCGACGAGCGCTATCCATGAAGGCGGTTGACGTAATACCAGCGGTGAACCATTCGCCATTCTTCTGCACATAAAGGGGACCACCGGAATCGCCGCTACAGGCTGCCGTGCGACCATTGCGAACGCTCAGCGCGCCCTGACCGGTCTGACCCACATACTGACTATCCACAGTCCGTAGGGTTCCAAACGAGTTGGCTGTGTTATCGCTGCCGTAACCGGCCTGACGAACCCCCTCACCAGGCTGCATGGCCATGGCTGGCGGCAGCAGTTTGATGGGCTGATAGCCGGCTGGAATATCCTGGGCCAGTTTCAGCATAGCCACATCATTACTTGAACCTGTATAGCTCGGATTTACGCTCGCCGAAGCGATGTTGATGATCTTACGATCGCGGCCGCTGAATTCGATTCCAAAGAGTACGTAACCGCCTTGAACGGAATTGTCGTAACAGTGCGCGGCGGTCAAGATCAAGTCGCGAGCGATGATGGTGCCTGTGCAACCATTCAGCCCTACCGTGGAAACTTTTTCAGGTCCGGTGTCGGCGTTGGTGACCTTACGGCCGCCGACGATATCGAGTTCACTCTTTTGTTTGATACCACACGCACCGGCCACCAAGGGGAACATAAGGAAGACGATCGCTTTCGAGAGTTTCTGCTGCATCATGTCGGAGTCCTTTTAAAGGGTTGGCTCACGGCCACTTGAGCAAGCCCCATGCCGAGGGGGTGAACCGGGCTTGCGGGCCTCGGGACCATGAATACCAGGGGGTTAAGGCTCTCGAAAGCTGACATCTCCCTCCAGGAATCTGACAGCCTTGTAAGGCTCGTTGACGATTTTGGGCTTAAAACCTTACCGGACGTAAAGCCACGCAGCCAGCTTGCTCGCCGTGCAGATTTTTGAGGATACGGGAGCGAGATGGCCTGTCCGCCACGGAACACTTTACTGTTGTCTCGCACCAGTATATCAATCCACTTTCAGAACAAAGGGTGAATACGCAATTTCACCAGTGAATCATGGACACAGGAGCACCGCATGAAACAGTTTCCGCTTGCCATCCTCGCCCTGACCGTTGCCACCAGTTCGGGCTGCACGAAAAAAAAGGCCAGCTCAGAAGTGGTCATAGGCAGCGCCATCTACAAATATGATGATACGTTTATGTCCGGGGTAAGATCCGCCATGAGTACCGCCGCCGAAGGGAAAGCAAAAATCGACTTTGTCGATAGCGCCAATCAGCAGCCTATCCAATCGGAAAAGGTGGATCTATTCCTGGCCAAAAAAGTCAATGCGTTGGCGATCAATCCGGTGGACCGCACCGCTGCCAGTGTTCTCATTGAAAAAGCCAAGGCAGCAAATACGCCCATCGTCTTTTTCAACCGCGAGCCCATGCCCGAAGACCTTAAGAAATGGGATAAAGCCTATTATGTAGGCGCCAAGGCCGAGGAATCCGGCACCCTGATGGGCCAGATCGTGGTCGATTACTGGAAGGCACATCCAGAAGCCGATAAAAACAAGGACGGAATGATCCAGTATGTCATGCTCATGGGCGAGCCTGGGCATCAGGACGCCGAACTTCGCACGCAGTTTTCCGTCAAAGCCATTGAAGATTCCGGCATCAAAACCCAAAAGCTGGCCCAGGACACAGCCATGTGGGATCGCGTCCGCGGTCAGGAAAAAATGGCTGCATTTCTCGGCTCTCAGGGTGATGCCATCGAAGTTGTGATGGCCAATAACGATGATATGGCTCTGGGGGCCATTGAAGCCCTGAAAGCCTCCGGTTATTTCAAGGACAAAAAATTCATGCCCGTGGTCGGCGTCGATGCCACGGCTGCCGCCATGAAGGCTTTGGAAGATGGCACTCTGCTGGGCACCGTCTTGAATGATGCGAAAAATCAAGGCCAGGCGACCTTTGCCGTGGCCTATACGCTGGCCCAGGGCAAGACGCCGGATAAAGCCACCACAGGTTATGACATCACCGATGGGCATTACATCTGGATTCCCTATCAAAAAATCACCAAAGAAAATCGTCAGACCGCCATGTAAAGAGTGAGAGGCCGCAGCATGAGTGGATTTGTTCTGGAAATGAAGGGCATCAGCAAGTTCTTTCCCGGAGTGAAAAGCCTGGATGATGTCACCCTGAATGTACGGCCGGGGACCGTGCATGCCCTCATGGGTGAGAACGGTGCGGGCAAGTCCACGCTGATGAAGTGCCTCTTCGGACTTTATCAGCCGGATCGCGGCACCATTGTTCTGGAAGACAAAGCCGTTTCGATCAAAGAACCCAAACAGGCTCTGGATCTTGGCATTTCGATGATTCATCAGGAGCTGCATCCGGTTCCTGAACGCAGTGTGATGGAAAACCTTTGGCTCGGACGTTTTCCGCGCAAGCGTTGGGGACCCTTCCTCTGGGTTTCCGACCAGATGATGCAGGACGCGACTGAAAAACTCTTTCGTGAATTGAATATCGACATCGATGCGAAGATTCCGATCGGGCGCCTGTCCGTTTCCAAAATTCAATTGATCGAAATAGCCAAGGCAGTGTCCTATCAATCCAAGGTCATCATCATGGACGAACCCACGTCCTCGCTGACTGGTCCTGAGGCGGAGCGCCTCTTCGCGATCATTAAGGATCTGACGCAAAAAGGGGTGGCGGTCATCTACATCTCCCATAAGATGGAAGAGATCCTCCGGATCGCCGATGACGTCACGATCCTCCGTGACGGCCGCAATGTGGGGACCTGGAAAGCGACCGATCTGACCATCGATAAGATGATCAGCAGCATGGTGGGTCGCACGCTGGATCAGCGCTTTCCGCCCAAGAATAATATTGCGCATGAAGTGTTCCTCGACGTGCAGCACCTCAGTGCTCCAGCCAACGGACGTCTCCGGGATATATCCTTTACCGTAAAAAAAGGTGAAATTCTCGGCATTGGTGGCCTTGTGGGATCCCAGCGCACCGAACTGGTGGAAACGCTGTTCGGTCTAAGGCCCAAAGCCAGCGGTAAATTTTTCTCGAAGGGTCGCGAGATTGTCATCCGCTCCCCACGTGATGCCATTCGTCATGGAATGGCACTCCTGACCGAAGAACGGCGGGTGACCGGCATTTTCCCCAGCTGGTCGGTGCTGGAAAACACAGTGATTGCTCATCAGAAACATTATCGAGGCCCAGGCGGCCTCTTGCGGAATCAGCTGCGCATTCAGGATACGGAGCGCAGTATCAAGGATCTCAGGATCAAGACACCCTCATGGACCACGGCCATCAAAAATCTTTCCGGCGGCAATCAGCAAAAAGTTTTGCTCGCCCGCTGGCTCCTGACCCTGCCAGAACTTTTGCTGCTCGATGAACCCACCCGCGGGATCGATGTCGGCGCCAAAGCCGAGATCTACGGCATGATCATGGAACTGGCCAGGCAGGGCAAAAGCGTTATTGTGATTTCTTCAGAAATGGCGGAACTCATCGGCCTCTCGGACCGCATCCTGGTGATGTGCGAAGGTCGAATGGCTGGTATTTTACCGGGACAGGATGCAACGGAAGAACAAATTCTGCGACTCGCGACACAATTCAAGGAACCTGGGTGATGATGAACTCCTTTCAGAAGCGAACGTTGACTTTTCTTATTGAAAACGCGATCTACGTGGTGCTGGCTCTGCTGGTGGCTGGAATTTCCTTGCAGGATCCCAACTTTTTATCCGTAGGGAGCCTGCGCAATATCCTTTTAAGTTCCTCGACCAAACTGATACTGGCCCTGGGCAGTGCCATGGTCCTGATCAGTGGGGGCGTGGACCTGTCCGCCGGCCGGGTCGTGGGTTTGGCAGCCGTCCTATCCGCCTCTCTTTTGCAGATCGATGATTATCCGCGACGTTTTTATCCCGGCTTAAGCCAATTGCCTTTGTATATTCCCATCATCTTCGCCGTTCTGGTCGGGGCCGTCGTAGGCTCCTTCAATGGTCTGGCCGTGGCCAAGCTGAAGATTCCACCGTTTATCGCCACGCTCGGGAGCATGGTGATTATCTTTGGTTTGAATCTGATTTATTTTGATCAAGAACCCAACAACTCCCAACCCATCGGCGGGCTCCGCCCCGATTTCACGGAACTGGGATCGGGAAGCGTGGCCTCGATTCCCATCATTGTGATGATTGCGGCTGTGGTCCTGGGCCTGGCCTGGATCCTTTTCAATAAAACGCTGACCGGCAAGAGCATGTATGCCATCGGCGGGAATCGGGAAGCGGCAAGAGTCTCCGGCATCAATGTGGACAGCTCCTTGATTCGTATCTATGCCACCGCCAGTGCGCTCGCCGCACTCGCCGGCGTCCTGGAGGCCGCGCGATCGGGTGGTGCAAAAAGCAATTATGGCGAGATGTATGAACTCGATGCCATCGCGGCTTGTGTGGTCGGCGGTGTCTCCACCAGCGGCGGTATCGGCACTGTGCCAGGAATTCTGGCAGGTGTTTTGATTTTCTCGGTGATCAACTACGGCCTGACCTTTATCGGTATGAACCCGAACCTGCAGTATATTGTGAAAGGTCTGATTATTATAACGGCCGTGGCGATCGACGTGCGCAAGTACTGGCAGAGAGGCTGAACTCAAGAATGTCCCAATGACGGCTTGCCTCCACCTCCCAAAACAGGTGATTCTAATCTGTTTTCCTTGGGACTTTGGGAGCCGTCGTGCCGTTTTCTGCGCAAAAATTTATTCTGTTTGATGTCCAGACCACCGGCACCAACCCGGCGACCTGCGAGATTATTGAAGCCGGCTGGGGCATCTACCAGGCTTCTGCGGATCCGTTGACCGTCGACTGGCAGGTCCGCCTTGTCGCTCTTCGGGAATCCGCGAACCTTTCGCGGCGCATTCAGAAACTGACTGGCCTTGCGGCCAGCACCTGGCAGGAGGAGCCGGCCATTTCCTATGCGGCACTCATTGCCGAACTTTGCGAATTTCTACGGGAACATGATGGTCTGCCGATTCTCGTGCATTACGCGCGCTTCAAACGACCTTTCCTGTTGAAAGCCATCACCGATGCTGCAGATCGTCCGGATTTCCCCTGGATTTCAGTGCATGAACGGGTGGCCTGCACGTATGAACTGGCCAAACGCATGATGCCGCATCTGAAGTCGTTCAGCCTGCGAGCGGTGGCCGGCTATGCTGGTTTTTCCTTGGGGGACAAGAAAAGATCCCGCGATCATTTGATCGCCACGGCTTATATCTGGAAATATATGGTTGAAGAAGGCTCCCAGCTGCAAGGTCCGGCATCCCTGCCCCTGCAAGACGCTGCCATTCGACAAAAGCGCCTCGCCCTCCCCAATGCTCCGGGCGTATATTATTTTATGGACCAGGCTCAACGCGTGCTCTATGTGGGGAAAGCCAGCAGCCTGAAGCATCGATTGAATTCCTATTTTCGCGGCCAAAAAACCAAGGGCAGCCGTTTGAATGAAATGCTCACCCGCGCCGTGGATTTTCAATACCGCATGGTGAGCACCGAGCTGGAAGCTTTATTTCTGGAAAGCGATGAAATCAAACGTCTGGATCCCCCTTATAATCGGCTTCTTAAAACCGACGAACGTCGTGTGCAGAGCTTTCGCCTCAATGATTGGCTCGTGCCATCCGCATCGTGGCCGGCAGGTCCCAGCTGGGGCTGGCAGACCTGGGGGCCGCTGCTCTCACTGTGGAACTTTCAGTGGCTCCTCTCTATTTCCGGGGCGTCCGTCAAGCCCGAGGCCAAGCCTGCCAGCCGTTGGCTCGATGCGTTCTTTTCCCAGGACCTGCTGACGCTCGCCAAGGAAACCATCTTCGGGACCAGCCAACCGTGTGCTGAAACATGGAAAACCTGGGGCCAAACGATCTGGGAAGCGGCCCGCGTGGAAACGGATGATGATGAGATTGATGAAGACGTGGATGATAAGGACGCACTGGAAGAACCCGAGGAAGCCACCCCCGAACAGGCCGCTGCCTTTATTCAACACACCCTCTTGCATGCGATGCGCCAGCTGCATCGGGCGCGCTGGCTGCTGCGTTTGATGGAATGCCATATCCTCTGGCACGTCCAGGGCAAGGATGCCGGTTCCTATCGTCTCGTGATGAAAACCGGAATTCCTACCATGGAAACGAGTCATGATGTTGAGCCCGGTTGCCCTGAAACCTGGGGCCTCACCCGAGCCGAACGCCTGAGCGCAGTGGACCTGCCGATGCACGATCGGCTGACTATTCTTTATAGCGGATTACGCAAGGGTCTACGACGTGGCGATAAAATACGCATCTGCTTCAGACCTGGCCTGACCTTGGATCAGGACGAACTGCAACGTTATCTTTTGTAACAGGACCAGCATGACCCGACTGCCGATAGGTGTGCGTGAATTTGCAGTGCCCTTGCGTAGGGAAGGCAGCCTCACGTCCGGATCGGGCCCCACCCTCCTGCCTTTGGATTTTGGTCAGGAGATTCATACTCGCATCCAGGATCGCCTGCGGGCGGCCGACCCTCTTTATCAGGCCGAATATCCTTTGCAGCAGACGTTCAAGGAAGGATCCGTCCAGCTGCATATTCGAGGCCGCTGTGATGGTTTTTTTAATCACGAGCAGCCGTTGCTTGAGGAAATTAAATCCACCCACCGTTGGACAACCCTACAAAAGGAACTGCTCCAGAATCCCGACCATCCCTATGTTTTACAGCTCAAGGTTTATGGTTATTTTCATTGGCAGAAAACCAAAAAGGTGCCCGAGCTGCACCTGCGCCTTGTCTGTATGCAGACTCTTCAGGAAGAGGTGATGCCAGTCGAGTTTCAGCCGGAAGAGTTTCAAGTCTGGGTCGAGGCACGTTGCACCCAAATCGTGGCGGAATTGAAACGCTTTCGCGGCATCACGAAAAACCGCCATCGACTTTCGAAAAAAATATTCTTTCCCTTTCCTGAACCTCGCCCCTCGCAGGTGCAGCTGATGGGAAGCGTCACGAGTGCATTGGAAAACGATCAGCATCTTCTGCTGCAGGCGCCCACCGGTCTGGGCAAGACCGCGGGCGTCCTGGTCCCTGCCCTGGTCCATGCCCTGGCGCGCGGCAGCCCCGTGGTCTATATAGCGCCCAAAAATAGCCAATTTCAAGCCGCTGTGGATCTGGTCGCCATCTTTCACAAGCAGCGACTTGGCTTAAAGGTTCTAGTCCTCACGTCCAAAGCCAAGGCCTGTCGTCAGGCCGAGGTCAACTGCCATGAAAGCCTCTGCACCTTTGCCAAGGACTATCACAGCAAGGTGGAAACCCATGGCTTGTTGCCCCGTGATTCCAAAAAGAATCTTTGGGATTGCCGCTATTTTCAAAACCTCTCGCAGCGCTTTGAGATCTGCCCCTATGAAATTTCCATGGAGCGGCTGCGTGAAGCGGACCTTGTCATCTGTGACTACAACTATATTTTTTCGCCCTTTGCCAATTACCTGACCCGGTATGAGGATCCCATCCTGCCCCTCCCTGATCCTGTGCTGGTCATCGACGAGGCGCATAATCTGCCCGAGCGGGTGCGGGATGCCTATTCCGTGGAGATCCGACTCTCCACGCTGCAAAACCCTGCCCTGCCCAAAGCCCTGGTGCGGAAAGCCAAGGAGCTCTTTGAAGGCGTTCGTCCGGCCCAGGCGGAAGCCCGTATCGATATCGATGCCAAAGCTGTGAAAGCGCTTCTGGCAGAATGCCTCAAAGGGATGATTGAACGCTGGAGTGAACACGGCCTGCCCACGCACGAGGATCCGCTCTTCGAATTTTATATGGCCTTAACAGCTCTCAATCAGATGCTGGAGCAGCCGCGCGATGCGGTGCCCTTGATTTATAAAAGAGAGGGTGGCGACACCATCATCAAGGCCCTCTGTCTTGATCCTTCTGGCTTTATTCAACCGATTCTGGACCAATTCAGTGGTGTGGTCGCATTTTCCGCAACGCTGAAACCCTTTGCATTTTATCGCGACATCGCTGGTTTTGATCCGGAGAAAACCACCTGCGTTGAATTGAGTTCACCCTTCCCTCGTGAACATAAAAAAATTCTCATCATCCCCCAGGTGCAAACGAGTCTGCGGGAACGCGAGAGGCATTACCCCAGAATCGCGCAGATCATTCAAAAAGTGGTGGCCATCAAACCGGGCCCTAGTCTGGTATTTTTTTCAAGCTATGGCTTCATGCGTCAGGTCCAGACGGAGCTGCAAAAGCTGCAACCGGACTGGACCATCTTCACGCAAAACAATGCGATGAGTACCGACGCTTTGCATGATCTCTGGCAGGTGATCCAGGACACTGAAGGGGTTCTCCTGATACTCGCGGTCCAGGGCGGTTCACTGGCGGAAGGCATTGACTTCAAAGGACGCGGCATACAGAACGTTTTTATTGTGGGTCCAGCCTTGCCCACGGCCAATTTCGAACGTCACCTGATGCAGGATTACTTTGATAAAAAATACCGTCGTGGCCGTCCCTATACCTACACCTATCCAGCCATGACACGATCGATTCAGGCCGCCGGACGTATCGTCCGTGATGCCGGTGAACGCGGCGTCATCATCCTCATGGATCCGCGTTTTTTGGAGGCCGACTATCAGGAAACCATGCCCACGGATTGGTTCCATGAAACCGCACGCGAGCTCGTTTCCACGCAAATTATCCGCGATGTAGATGACTTTTGGACCGCTCAGGAGCATCCTTCCTAAAGCCTCGGCGCATTTTGCAATCCCATACGTCTCACGTCATGAACTGAAGGAGAGTGTTATGCGTCTTTTATTCTGCCTCATCCTGATGATGCTGCCGAACGTCCTGAAGGCAGCCCCGGACATTTGGGGCCTTGTTCCTCAACTCAGTGCCGAGGGTCCTTACCGTCCTGGGTTTCAGTCCTTTGTTGTGGAAGATCCCTGGCATCGGAATCAGAACCTGGTCTGGAAAAAACCTCAGCGACAGGTCCTTATTAATATTTGGTATCCGACTGCGGCCACGGCATCCAACGTCATCTTCCGGCACCAGGACTATTTTCAATCGACCGACCCGGATCTGCAGACATACCTGACCAACTATCAAAATTATTTGCTGGGCAGTCTCTATCGACAGAATAACGGTCGCACCATCACTCCGCAGTTGACACCCTTGCCTCGTACCATGTCCACGCCTCCCCTGCCCTTGGCCTTTTCCAGGCCCACCAACGTCTTGCGCGACGCTCCTCTGGCCAAAGCCTCAACCAAACCCTTTCCGCTTATCTTTTATAATACTGGCAACAAGGGCGGTTTTGATGAAAACGCTCCGCTCTTTGAATTTTTAGCGAGCCATGGCTTTGTCATCGCGGAAGCGGTCAGCAGTGATGCTGCGGGTAGTCTCGACCAATCCAGCCGCGAGACGAGCTGGGCAGGATCGGACCAAAGTTTGGCACTCACCGCGATTCAGGCAAAATTTCCGGGCCAGGGGCAAAAAATTATTCTGTTAGGACACAGCGGAGGGGCACAAAAGAGTCTCGAACTGGCCCTCTCGGGTCTCGACCTCGCCGGTGTGATCTTACTCGACACCACCCTCGAAGGGCAGGCCTTTCATAACTTCGACGTCGACATCCTCAAGCAGTTGAAGAGCGACCGGCATCGTGTTCAGGCTCCCTTGTTAATACTTTCGCAGCTCGATAAGAGCCTGATCAAGGATCGCTTTGCCATCTATCGAAGCCTGCCGCATGCATCGCGGATTCTGGTCGATTTTGGTGCAGGCGTGGAGCATGATGATTTTACCTGGCACGGGAGCCTGTTTCGTGCGGAAAAAGGCCAACTGACAGATGCCGTGAGAAAGACCTATCAGACCAGTGCCGATTTCATCCTCGCCTTTCTCCAAGATTGTGCCCTTGCTTCCTGCTCCAGAAGCATCCCACAAGTGGCGGCCTTATCCAAAAAGAATAGCCAGATTTTCTTCGATTTTTGGCCCGCGGCCCCGTCCGCACTTAGGACATCGGAGCTGAGAATGCTCTTAAGAAACGGTACCGCTGACGATATCGCCTCGCTGCACGGCTTGTTCAAATCAGGACGTCTCATGCCCGACATGGTGCGCGATACACTGGAGGCATTGCAACTTGAGGATGCTGCCGCTGAAGCGCAAAAACTTTGTGCTCACACACCCGAAAAAAGTCATTTTCTTAATTCGGCTTTGCTGTGCTGTTCGATGACTTACCGGGCCGGTGATCTCAATGCCGCGGCATCATATTGTCGAATGTATTTAAAGAAAAAAATTAAAAAACCAACACCCTGGGAGCAGATGGACCAGCACGATGCGCGCACGCTTTTAAAGATGATCGAAGAAGGTTAAACATACGTCCAAAGTACGGAATCTCATTCTGATATGGTTGACTTAACCAGTGCATCACCTCACCTACAATACAGACGTGATTATGCAACAGGCAGACTTCGGCGTGATCTCAAAGCCTTCTGCCCCAAGGCTCCTATCCTGGCATAAGTTTTGTAAAGAATGGCGCTCGATTGCAGTGCCAGACGATCGAGACTGGCAGTTCTGGCCAGAATACGCAGCATCCCTGCTAAAAGGAGAGAACCATGATCCGGACTACATTGAACAAGGCTCTTATTGTCGGCTGTATTGCGACTGGAGCAAGCATCGGTTTTGCTCAAGGCACCATGCCTGAGTCAGCACCCAATTCTTCCAACCTGGCAACCAAGCCCAACCAGGATCCCGGCCAAACTCCTGTTCAGTCCCTGACTGATTCCCAGATCACAACCATCCTGATGGTTGCTAATACCGCGGAAGTGAATCAGGGCAAGATGGCTCAAAAAACCGCCAAAAACAAGGAAATCGTGGAGTTTGCCAAGCAAATGGTGAACGATCACGGCCAGGCGAACAAGGAAGTGAAAGATCTGAACGCCCGTTTGAAAATCAAGGAACAATCGAGCGGGATTCGTGATCAGCTGGAAGCAGCGGCTCGTACGAGTGACAGCAAACTGAAAGGTAAAAAAGGCAACGACTTCGAAAAAACCTATGTCGATGAGCAGGTGACCATGCACCAGACTGTTCTGGACACGATCGACACTCAACTCGTGCCGAACGCCAAGACGGAAGAAATCAAGTCTATGCTCACCAAAATGCGCACGAACGTGGCCGCTCACTTGGATCACGCCAAGCAGTTGCAAACATCTAAAAACGCCATGTAATCCCTCCGAGCTGCTTCGGCAGCTCGTTCCTCTCCCAATCCCGCTTCGACCCATCCCCTGCCAAACGACCGATTCGTTTCATTTGTATCTTCATGGAAAATAAGCGAAGCTGGAACAAAGCCGCACACGCTGTTCCAGACTCGAGCGTGAGCCAGCGCCTGCAACGTCCTCGTCAGGATTCGGAGTAACGACGTGAAAGCCATTATCTATGAAGCGTACGGTCCACCCCATGTCCTTCAATTGAAAGAGATGCCGCAGCCTGTCGCCAAAGACGATGAAGTCCTCATCGCTGTTCGTGCGACTACGGTTTCATCAGGGGACGCAAGAATGCGAGCCCTCAATGTTCCCTATGGCTTTGGGCTCCTCTCGCGACTGGCACTGGGTGTTTTTGCGCCACGGACCAAGATCCTGGGCATGGAATTTTCAGGCGTGATTGCAGCGGTTGGCGCGAAGGTATCAAAATTCGAAGTCGGAGCCTCCGTTTTTGGAATGAGCCCGACCTTTGGAGGCTGTTACGCCGAATACCGCACCTTTCCTGAAAGCGGGCCGCTCGCCATCAAGCCATCCCGCATCACCTTCGAAGAGGCCGCTGCCCTTTGTTTTGGAGGCACGACAGCGCATGACTTTTTAAGACGAGGCAAACTTCAGCGGGGGGAACGGCTTCTTATCAATGGAGCTTCGGGAGCTGTAGGAACGGCGACGATCCAGCTGGCGAAGCACTTGGGAGCCCATGTGACCGGTGTGTGCAGCAAGGCAAACCTGGAACTGGTCCGCTCGCTTGGGGCCGACGCCGTGATCGACTATAAGGCGGAAGACTTTACGCGCAATGGCCAAACCTATGATCTCATCATGGACACAGCAGGAACAGCACCGTATGCACGCGTCAAAGGCTCCCTCCGTTCCGGCGGACGCTTCCTTATGGTCCTGGGCGGTTTGCCCGAATCGCTGGGTGCCGTTTGGGTGAACATGACCACCGATCACAAGGTCGTGGCCGGTGTGGCGAAGGTGCTGCCCGAGGATGTGCGCCTGCTTGCGGAACTGTCCAAGGCAGGAACCTACAAGTCGGTCATTGATCGCACCTACCCGCTGGAGCGCATGGTCGAGGCTCATGCGTATGTCGATGAGGGTCATAAAAAGGGCAATGTTGTGATTACAGTTTAAACGTCCCTCGGTTCATTCTAAGGTTCAAAATCAAGCACAATTCAGCTTAAACTCCTGCGCAAGGCCGAATTTTTTCGGCAATTTTGCGTAAAGGTGAATGACATGAGTCTGAATATTCCGCTCTCCGTACTGGACCTCGCCATGTACCCCGAGGGTAAATCCATAGCCGATGCGTTTCAGTCCAGCCGTGATCTCGCCCAGCACGCCGAAAAATGGGGATACTCCCGTTACTGGCTGGCAGAACATCACAATCTTGAAGGCATAGCCAGCTCGGCAACGGCTGTTCTTATTGGTTACGTTGCCGGGCATACTCAAACGATACGGGTGGGCTCAGGCGGCATTATGCTGCCCAATCATGCCCCGCTGATGATTGCCGAACAATTTGGGACACTAGCCACGCTCTATCCCAATCGTATTGATCTCGGCCTGGGTCGTGCGCCGGGAAGTGACCAGGCCACCATGCGAGCCATTCGTAAAGAAGCAGCCGCCTTGCCCTTTGATTTCGCTGAACAGATCGAGGAACTCGAATATTATCTTGCGCCGGCCAAACCCGAACAAAAGGTCCGAGCCATACCAGGAGCCGGCATCGATATCCCGCTCTGAATCCTCGGCTCGAGTCTCTATAGCGCTCGATTGGCAGCTCAACTCGGCCGTCCATATGCCTTTGCGGGCCACTTTGCGCCCCAGGAAATGCTGCACGCCGTCCGACTCTACCGTGCCGAATTCAAACCTTCGCGTCACCTCAACAAACCCAAGGTTATGATTGGCGTCGCCGCCGTGGCCGCCGAGACCGACGACCACGCAGAATATCTGGCCACAAGTCTTCATCAAAGACTCTTGACTCTCATTCGCGGCAACCTCAAGCCTTCACCACCGCCCGTTCGTAGCATGCAGGGCCTGTGGTCCCCCAACGAAGAGCAAGCTGTTCGCCAGATGACCAGCACCATGGTCGTCGGCAGCCCCGCCCGAATCGAAGCCGGCCTGCGCCAGCTCATCGAGCGTACAGGAGCCGACGAGCTCATCATCACCTCAGACCTTTACACCCACGACGATCGCTTGCGATCCTTTGACCTCATCGCCCGATTCGCTGAGCGTAAATAAGTGGAGGTTTGTCATGCGACTCTTATTCCATTCCTTGATTCTCCTTCTTCTCCAAAAGCCTTTGCAAGCGCAGGACGTCATCACTCTCAACCTATGGGAACAGGATCCTCCTTCCATCGGCCAGGAGATTGATAAGTGGATCGCGGTATTCCAAAAAAATCATCCCAAAATTCGCATCATTCGTCAGCATTATGAAAACGAAACTCTCCGCACTAAATTCCTGCGGTCCGCGGCCACGGGCGATGGTGCGGATATCGTGTATGGCCCTAATGATGTTGCAGGTGTGTTTGCCAAAGCCGGCGTGATCCAGCCTGTCGATACGTTGTTTACCAGGAAGGACTTTACAGAAAGTTCGCAGCGCATGACGGAAGTTGATGGCAAAATCTGGGGTGCCCCATTAAGCGAGGGCGCCCATCTGCTTTTGTACTATCGCCGATCCCAGGTGAAAGAAGCACCGAAAACAACCAAGGACCTGATTGAAAAAGCCCAGGCTTATACCGACGCCAAAAGCCAGCGCTATGGACTGGCCTATTATATGTCCGAACCTTTTTGGTTTATTCCGTTTCTCAGCGGCTTTGGCGGCTGGCCTTTGATCGAAAAGGACAAGGCCCATGCCGTCACCATCGATACTGCAGAAACGCGGCAGGCCCTCCACTATGTGATGGCTCTGCGCGACACCTGGAAAATCACGCCTGCCGAATGTGATTTTGACTGCGCCAAAAGCCTGTTTTTATCCAAACGTGCGCTCTTTCATATCAGTGGTGACTGGGAGTTGAATGCCCTTCGCGACCAGGTGGGCCAGGATCTGGCCGTCGCGCCCTTGCCCATTTTAAGCGAAACAGGCAGGATGTTAATGCCGATGATGGGCGGTCGCTTCCTTTACGTCAATGCCACGGCACAAGGGCCCAAATTGGCCGCCATCAGGAAGTTCATCGAATTTTCGGGTTCGCCGCTTGTGCAGAAGCGCATCGCCAAGCAGTTGGCCAGCATTCCAGCTGCGGTTGCCGTGAGGCAGGATCCTGCGCTGCAATCCATTCCTTTGCTGAAGCAGAGCATGGAGGCTGTCACACAAGCGCGACCCATGCCACCCCAGGTCGAAATGCGAGCCGCCTGGGATGGTATGCGCATCATGATTCAACGCGCTCTGTCCGGAACGGAATCGGTGGAGCGGGCCGCAAAAACCGGGCAAAAAGCAGCTGACGAAGCGTTGGCCGCGCTGCGGGATCCCAAACCTTCAGCCGCGAAAAAATAGCAACGCGCTGCGCCTTGAACTTGTGATGGAGTGTTCATGATTTTTTTCAAACACGGAATGATAACCCTCGCGGTTTGCAGTCTCTTCATGAGGGTGACACCATCCCTGGCTCAGGATGCCTCCGACCGTGGCATGGATAACGTCGATCCTCGTGCCGTGCAGCAGGATAATAACGCAGCCCCGGCAGGAAACACGCCGGGGCAGGTTCCTGGTGAAGGCCCACAGAACTCACAACTGCCGCCGGGTCAGGCCCAGAATCAAGAGGGTCAACCTCAAGCCCAGCCTTCATCACCAGGGTCGAGACCACTGCAGGGTGAACCTCAACCGGAAAGCTACAATCAAGGTCAGAGGCAATTTCAAGATCAACCGGCAACGCCAAGGCCCTTGCAAAATCAAGATCAACCGGCAACGCCAAGGCCCCTGCAAAATCAAGATCAACCGGCAACACCAAGGCAACCGCAAAACCAGGACGCTCAACCGGTTCCCGGCCAACCCACCGATCAAGGACGGCAGGCCCCATCGAAACCGAACGCCGTGCCTGTCCCGGTTCCCGTTCCTGTGCCCGTACCCGCAGCTCCGGCGCCAGCGCCTCTGCCTGAACCCGAGCCTGAGCCCACCGTTCAACCTCAGCCGCAGGGTCCGAAGTCAGCTGCACAACAATCGTATGAAAACACCATGCTGAACCGCTGGAAGAAAGCTGCGGATGAAATCGCCGTACTGGACACGAGGCCTAATACTTTGAAAGGCAAGAAGCTCAAGGCATTTCGCGAATCCCTGCGGACGGCTTCGGGCAATCGATCGATGGCGCGGACCAAATTGGATCAACTCACGCGGGGCTCTTCGGCTGATTTCGACAAATTGAAGTCGGGTGTCGAACAAGCTTTTACGAATCTCGAGGCATCCATCCGCAGGGCACGTTCCCATTTGAATGAACAGGCTGCCCCGTAATCTTAACGTTCGTTATAGTACGAATGATCCTTCCAGCCCAGCTGCAAGGATTCCACATGCACCCAGGAAATTTCTTCCTTTTCATTCTGTCCGGCGGGACGAAACACCAATTTTGCGTCAGGGTGGAGCAGATAAACCTTCCGCCGCCCGGCCCAATCCGTCACCCGCAATCGTGCCTTCAAAAAGAGGCCGGGCAGGACATTCCGCTGCATGCGAACATCGGCCTTACGCAAATATTTTCGCTGCACGGCTGAAGCCTGGATTTCCGGTATCGACATATATTCCAAATCACCAAACACAACCCGGCCCCCATGCAGCTGCAGGCGATCCCAGGTGGGAAGTTCCTTTAACGCCTCAACCAGGCTGGAAAAGTTAAACTTGTGGGAAATCTTTTTTTGCCAGAATCGTCGCTTGGGCTGCCCACATTTGGCAAGGGTTAGCGCCTCCAGAACGGCCATTTCCACGACGGCTCCGCATTGCTTCAAATCAGGGCTCATCACCACCTGAGGGTTGGTGAAGAGGACGATCGAGTGAACAGCATGATCGGGCAAATGAATGTTACGCTGAGCCAACCAGTGGATCAGGGACATGGCCTTGTCTGCATTCAAATGAATAGGATCAACCAGAATTTTCTTTTCGTTGCCACGTTCCTGAAGCCATTTGCCACGCTGCCGCGAGAGACGGCCACCCCAGTGTTTCACTTCGATAACCAGTATTCCCACTTCTGTGACCAGAAGCAAATCCACTTCATACTTGCCTGAGCCTTGATATTTGGGAACCCGCAGGGATTGAAACACCATGGCCTTGCCGTGCAGCTTTTTGAACATTCCTTGCAACTTCGCCCGGGCCAGCTCCTCGCCCAGCGATCCAGCCTGATCGCTGGCCACAGCCCGATATTTGATTTGAGACTTGCGCAGCCACTGCATTTTTTTCGCCAGCATACAGCATCCTTTTTCAGACCAGGTTCGGCCCAAGGCTGATTCTGCAAGGCTCTCACCGCCCAGGATGCTTTTATAATCATGCACTTACAGAGGGATGCCTGCCTAAAATCCTGACAGGCGTCAGACCGTTTTGGGCAGAAAGAAAAATTTTCATAACCTGGACGTGATCTTCCACGCTTGAGCTCAAACCCTGGGAATGTCATGACTTTTCCGTAAAGGTTCAGGACCATCCTCCGATAGGAAAAGCGAGATCACCAGGGAAGGATGATACCCTTGGCCTTTGGCGCGAAAAAAACCACCGAGCAGTTGATACTGGAAAACGATCAGGCTGATCTTTCCAAAGCCAGCTACAGCCCGGATCTGAGCTACACAGATCTGGACGCTGAAACCGACACGTTTTCGGTGACAGTCGATCGTGTACATTTCCGCAAGCCGCTGGAGATTGTCCTCGCCGTCCTGGAAGCCAATGGCTATGCCAGCAACTTTGAAAATCTGCTGTCGTGTTTTGATTCCATGGTGCACAGCGTCCGCATCCGAGCCGCGGATCGGTCGGGAACCGAGGCCGTCACCGCTCGCAACTTCATACCGTCTCTTAGCTTTCAGCTCCCCTCCAAGAGCAAGGTGGGCTTTCTCCTTAAAAAATTCTATGCTGAAATTGAAGCCTATGAACTGGACATTGCCCGCTTACGCGCCGGTGAACAGGACGAAGCCGGCAATAAAAAACAGAGCCGCGAACAACTCAAACGCGATCTGGAACGTTTGCAGACAGAAAACGCCAAGCTCCTATCCAACGTGGCCCTACTCACCGAGCAGCTGGCTCAGGCGATGAAATCCCAGGCGCATGTGACCAAAGCCCTGGAATCCAACAATATTATTCCACCTCAGCTGAAACCCGTCCTGGTCCGCGAGCTCAGTCTGCAGGAACGAACAGTCACCATGAAAGCCGGTCGGACCACTTATACAATTCCGATTTTCTTTCTGCGAACGATGCCCAAGATCGGTGATCCTTGCTTTCTGAATATCAAAGACGATCAGATTGTGGACGTCTATTTTTACGAAAACCCCGGCCGTGAATTCCACAGCGAGATGGCCGAGGTCCTTTATGTGTCCGAAGACAGCTGCAAACTTCGGGATTCCCACCGCAAAACCATGATTTGGCAGGTGAAGCATCCGCAGGAGGCCCAGGTCTTCACCCAGCTGAAGCGCGGAGATAAGGCTATTCTCTCGAGTATCGATAATGTCATCGTGAAACTTAGTCTGGTCGTGGATCAAAACACGGATCGCTGGAGCCAGTTCGTCCTGGAAAAACAAACCGTTTTCCAATTGGAAATGGATCGTAAGGGCGATTCGGCAGCCTTGCCCCTCTTTGAAAAAAAGGACTAGAAACCATGGATGGACTCTCGTTTAAGAAGTACATGCAGACCACGCAAAAGCGCTTTGATCCGCTGGCTTTGATCCTAAGCCTCGCAGGGATCGGCGCTGTGCTCTATTCCATGGCGCAGCACAACAAGAACTCGTCCTTTTTCGACTTTCATAGCTTTATGATCGTCCTGGGCGGAACCCTGGCCAGCCTCACCTTTCAGTTCGATCTGCGCAGCATGCTGTCCAGTGTCGTCCTGGTGAGTAAATCCTTTCTGGGGACCCCGGAAAAACCCATCATGGGCATCGTCAAGGAACTCGATGATGCCATCCTGAATCAGGCCCAGCTCGCTGAATTGCGCGAAGGTCTGGCCATCGACGGCGAACTACTGAACGACATTGTCTTCATGCACCATCAGGGCCTTCTGTTCGAGGAGATCGATGAATTCGTTACCTCCCGCGTGGCCGATCAATATCTGGGCCGTAAAATTGCGGTTGAAGTCTTACGTAAGGGCGTGCTGATCGCCCCAGCCTTTGGCTTGTTCGGAACGGTTATGGGTCTGATTGGTGTTCTAAAAACCCTCAGTGATCCCAGCAATATCGGCAATTCCATGTCCCTCGCTCTGATGACCACTGCCTATGGCGCCGGCTTGAGTTCACTCGTTTTCACGCCCCTGGCCGGTCGATTGGAACATCACAACATGATCTACCTGGATGTCCATCAGCAAATTCTGAGTAAAATCGGCATTCTGCTGAAACGTGAGGAGAGGACTCTTGAAGCTTCAGGAATTGGCTAACAGCTCAGAAGAAAGTTCAACCACAGCTTTTTATATTGGCCTGAGCGATCTCATGGTCCTGCTGCTGGTCTTTTTCCTGATGCTGATTTCCATGAGCAAAATCGACAAAGGTTCCTTCGAAAAAATTCGCGCGGGCTTCACCGGTTCCACCAAGGGAACTCTGGTTGAGCTTGCGGGCCAGCTTCAAGCCATCGTGGAAGGTCAACCGGGTATTCCTGGGGTGAAGGTCCACCTGGCCGAGGATGGGGTGCGCCTCGACCTCGATACCGGCGCCCTCTTCGATTCCGGCAGTGCCAAGCTCAAACCCAATGCGATTGACCCTCTGGCGCCCATCCTGCAGATTATCAGGGACACGGCTTATACGATCGACGTTGAGGGCCATACCGATGATGCTCCGATGCATCGCATTTTTAAAATCGACGGTGTTCCGAATGTGGAGAATAACTGGTCCCTCAGCGGTCGTCGGGCCAGCAGCGTGATCAACGTCCTGCTGGAGGATGGATTTCAAGGCGACCGTCTGCGCATCGTAGGTTATGCTGATACGAGACCCATTCAAAATGTAGCGGACAAACAGGATGCGGAATTGGAAGCGGCACGGGCTCAGAACCGACGTGTTTCCCTGCTGATCAAATAAGCAAACGGGCGAGGATACAACCTTGGCAGTCTTGAATCGAATCACCAAACGGGATGCGGAAAGCGGTTTGAGTTACCGCTTGAATAAGGATTTCAATTTCCTTTTAACCCGCGTTCCCTTGCCCGAAGGTGCGGACGTTTACGTCCTGGAAAATAAGAGCAAGAACGAACGTTTGATCATCCCTCGTGAACTCTATGACCGCTTCCGGGCTGCGTTTCTGTTCTTCCAACAGGAATTCGAATCCTCGCAGGCTCCGCAGGATGTGGAGAAATCTATCTATTTCCGGGATAAGGAAGTCTATAAATTCCGGCCGACCATTGGCGACACGCGGAAGATCATCATTCAGGACGGCATCAAAATGCAGGGTTCCTCGGGGTTCATTACCATCCCGATGGAAGCCTTTGCCGGTCTGGCTAAAATTTTCTATCAGCCCAGCTTGAAGCATACGAGTGAAGTGTTTGAACGTCTGGTCCGCTACCATAAATTGTTCCAATTTTCCTTTACGTCGGGTAGCGAGAGTATCACGAGTCAGCTGTCCTTGCGTCGTGACGTACTGTCCCAGATCGATGAATATGTGCCCATGATGCGTTCCAACGGAGGCGACAAGCGCCCCCAGCTCAATTCCGACACGGATGGTGTTTTGGACCTGGCCAAAGCCAGCGGTGTTGGTGTGGATAAAAAGAATCAAGCCGGCAAGTTCAAGCCGAAATTGGGCCAGAAGGATGGCGAGAAGTCTTATACGGTCGATTACGCGACCCTTTTCCAAAGTGGTCCCGCCACCGAACCAGAACGTTTGCTACGCACAGCCGACGATCAAACCAAACGAGGCGGCAAGGCCACAGCGAAGACCTTTCCTCTGCCCTTGAATGGTTCCGACATCAAGTCATTGACCAAGATCCCCTTTCCTTGCGAACTGACCACCGAAGATGCCACATTCCTGCGCGAATCCTTCCTGCAGGACCGTAGTGCGGAACTCTATCTCGGTTTTGAGATGATCGATGCGATCTTCAAAACCGAAGGCAAAATGAAAACCTTCCGGTTTCCCCTTTACTATATGAAAGTCACCGTCGAGGAATCGGGACGTCTGATCCATATTCACCCGACCCGCCGGCCCGAGATTTATCTCAATCACCTGGCCCTGACGTCGCTGGTGGAAAGTTTCAGCCCGGAAAATCCCAATGGCATGGATCCTCTGGAACAGTTCTTTCAAACCCTGACCTCGCAAAAAATTGAAATACGCGGCCGCATGCTCGAGATTTCCATCTATCGGCAGTTACCGGTGCTGGAAGATGTGTTCCAGCGCACACGCGACATCCTGCTTGGACTGCCCGGTGAAAATGGCAAAGGCGGGATCCTGGGTGGCCTGAAGCTGATCGGGATCGAATGCGATCTGGAATCCGTAGCCCTTTACAAGTCGTCCCTGCCAGCCTCACCAGTAGCCCAGGCTCTGGAAATCGACATCGACCGTATATTAACGGTAGCCGATGAATATCCCGAGCGTTTCTACCGTTCGCTTCTGGGCCGCTTTCTGACGCCGGAATTAAAAAACGTCGCTCACGAGAGCAAACCGTTCTATCAATCCATTTATTGTCCGGGGGCTCTGCCGCAGTCCACGCTGGAACTCTTTAATAAGCTGAATCATAACGATATCGTTCTTTTGGAAGGCCCTCCCGGAACAGGCAAAACCTTTGCCATCATGAACCTTCTGATTCACTGCATCAACACAGGCCAACGCCTGCTGGTGGTCAGTGATCAGAAAGCGGCCATTCATGCTCTTGATGAAAAGCTGCAGGAATTCCTGCTCGGCAATGACCGGGAATCCCCTCTGGCTCGCAGTCAGCTCACACTGTTCCGCCAGGCCGTCAAGGTCGTCGATCGAGTGCCCGAAGGTCCCTTGGCCCTGAACCAATGGATGGCCGCGCTGATCGAGTGCCTGGCTTTGGACAACAGTCGCGATTTGCATGTGGACAAGGAAGAAGTCACCATCCAAAACGAGATTGCGGAAATCGATGCAGCTATGCATGCTGTCCTTGCTGAGGTTCAGCAGCGCATGCAGGAGCAGTTGGCTCCCGATACCCATCGGCGTCTGGTGGCCCCGAAGCACGCGCATCCCACTACTGCAGAAGACATCAAGGATTTTATCGCCTTTCTGGAATTTGCCGGAGCCGGGCGTCATGAGAAAAAATCACCGACGCAGAAATATACGATCAATGCCCAGATTCTGCGTGACTTCATCATGGATCGCGCCAAGCTCTCTGGTGAACCCTTTCTCCGTTGCTATGAATTTTTCGCCTTCGACGGCAGGGCTCTCGATCAGGATGTCCAAAGAAACCAGGATGCCCTGAAAATGCTGAGCGACCTTTGGCAGCAGAAGCCCAGGGACGAGTCAGAGCTTGAAAGCATACTCTCGCAGCATGAAGATTCCATCATCTCGCGCGTTGTTTGGGAACAATGGCGTCAGGCCTTTCCTGGCCAGGAATGGGCACTCAAAGGATTTTTGCGTAAACTCTGGAGTTTCATTCAACACCCCTGTCGTTCGTTTTGGATGGATCTCGGCCACATGCTTGAACATCAGCGGGCGTTGCTGGAGGCTCTGATCAAAGCTCCGGACAGCGAGCGCGTGTGTCGGCAGATGCAAAGCATGCATGAAACCCTGCACCCACTCAAAGCCGCAGCCCCTTCCCTGGCTCTGGAAGCGGGGATATTTTCACAGCTCGTTCTCGAAGAGCAACAATCTGCCGTTCAAGCCCTCTTACAGAACCTGCGTGAACTCCAGGACACGCGCGATCGTTCCGTCAAAGAGCTCTTCCTTCTGCGCATGAGCCATATCGTTGAAGCCGGCCGGGCCAAGGATGCTAAAAATCCAACCAGCGCCTGGACCAGCATCGAAACTCTTCTGCAGGGCCTCAAGGAATGTTCGTCCATTGAGCATGGGGTCGGTGTGGTGCTCCTGCAGGACCTGCAGCGCGCTCTCGTGCAGGCCTTCCCGGTTTGGGTGTGCCGTAAACAAGCCGTCTCGTTTCTCTTTCCGGCCAAGGAACAACTCTTTGACCTCGTCATCATCGATGAAGCGGGTCAGTGCCGGGTGGATGATGCGGTGCCCCTGCTCTACCGTGCGCGCAAAATCATGGTCGTTGGTGATGATAAGCAGACCGTTCTGGATAAAAACTCGCCGGTTGATGACTTCCTCTTCCAGGCGTTCAACCTCGAAGATCACCTGCGGCAAACCCAGGCGCGCGGCATGAAAGGCGGTGGCTCGCATATCTTCGGCCTGGTCAAATCCATCAAGCAGGCTGAAGTGATGCTGGATGAGCATTTCCGCTGCCCGCCCCAGATCATTCACTATTCCAACAAATACGTCTATGACTCGCAGCTCAAGATCATGCAGTGGGCCCGCCGTGATATGCCGCCAGCTGTGGTGGTGGATTACCGTGAGAAGGATGAAACCGCTCACAATAAACCCACCAGTGGCAAATTCAAGGACATCGAAACCGATCTGATCGATCGCTTCTTTGAATATATTGCCGGCACCATCAAAAAGATCGAAAAGGAACTGGGCCGTCAGATCAATATCGAGACGGAAGTCGCTATCTGCTATTTCCTGCTCAAAAATGAGCCCTATATCAAAGAGAAAAAGCCGCAGTTTCTGGCGAAAATGAATCGGGGCAAAGATGTTTTGGATGGGGCTGGAGCCGCCCTCCAAGGCAAGGAACGTAACTTCATCTTCTATCTGTGGGATATCAATCGGGGCAACATGCGGGCCTTCCGCATGGGTGACGAGCCTGACAAACGTCGGGGTGAACTCAACGTTCTGATGAGCCGTCCCAAGATGCGGGCCTATCATTATCTTCATGCCAGCTTTGATACGCTGAAGCATGAAACAGCGACGATTGCCGACTATCTGTGGAATTTGCATCAGAATCAAAAGTCACGTCAAGCCATTGATGCCTACGAACCCCGCACCAAGCGTCCCGGAGCGGAGTTTCTCCCTTGGAAACGCTCCAGTGGCGAGCTCATGCGGGCCGTTCTGAGTCAGGTGCTCAGCAAAAAGTACAAGGATAAGTTCCAAACTTTGTTGGACGAGGCCCAGGTCAGTGTCGTGGTCGGGAATCCCAAGCGGAAAGTCGACCTGATGCTGCTCGGCTCCAAGCCCTGGCACCCATCCATCGCTATTGTCGATCTGGCCACCTTCGAAACCGATCGGCATACCACCCTCGCGATCGCCGACTATTTCTTCCAACTGAAGCGTGCCACGCCTCCTCTCGAACCCATCTTCGTCTTCCTGCATGAGCTGGCCGACGAAAGGTCCCAGAGCTTTATGCTGCTCGTTCGTAAGATGGAAGAGCTCCTGGCCAGGGATTGATCCCTGGTCCTCTTAACGCTCCCGCATGGCTTCCCGGGCTGATGATACGATGGGTTTGAGCAGGTACTCAGCCAGTGTCTTGGTGCCGGTTTTAATCTCGGCCTCAAGGCTCATTCCAGGCAGGATGGGCTGACTGCCCATCGGAGACTCCAAAAGCCGCCCTGGAATGATCGCATGCCCGCGATAAAAGAGTTCACCAGAATCCGCCTGGCTGGAAATCGGGGCAATGGTCACCAGTGTGGAATGAACCCCACCGTAACGCGCATAATCATAGCTATGAATCTTCAGAAGAACATTCTGATTCAATTGAATATGACCGATTTCCTTGGCAGGAATCTGCACCTCGGCCATCAGCTTGGAGGTTTCCGGCACGATCTCGCAGAGAGATTGCCCGGGCTGGAGCACCTGATTAGGCATGACCTTGAGATTATAGATCCAGCCTTGGACCGGGGCCCGGATCTCGTTATCGTGCAGATAGCGTTCCACCTGCTGGATGCGATATTCAAGATCCTTGATCTGGCCCTTGAGTTCCTCGCGGCTCATTTTCATATTGAGAAAGGCCAGTTTCGAATTCAAGCCTTCCTGAGTCAACTGCTTCCGTGTTTGATACTGCTCGTCGAAATAGCGCTTTCGCTTCCGGGCTGTTTCCAACTGCAGATTCAGGCTGCCCCGTTCATCTTCCAGGATGCTCTTATCCAGCACGGCCAGCGTCTGATTGAGTTCAACCCGATCCCCTTCCTTGACCATGATACGGCTGATGCGGCCCCCTTTTGGATGCTGCACCCGAAAGACCTCTTCGAAAGGCAGAACCTTGCCTTGAGCCACAGTCACTTCGTCCAAATACGTGCGGCTCACCCAAAAAACAGTGGCCGCCACCAAGGTCACAATACCGAGCACGCTATATTTCTGCCAGATCATTTGATTCTCTTCCTGCTGCAGGAGCGAGGCATCAAATCGGGGGCTGTAGCGTCGTCTAAAGAGACTCATGGTTATCTCCCTGCCGCTTTCTGGAGGTTATTGGTCATCTCCTGAGGCGATCCAAAAAATTGGACGCGCCCGGAATTGAGCCACAGGACTTTATCGCAAAACTCAAAATAGTCGGTATTCTTGGAAGCTATGATAATGGTGGCTTTGCCCTTCAACGAGCGGATCACCTGGACAATTTCATGGTTTTCCTGAGCCGACCCGGGATTGTCCAAAAGCCAGAGGTTGCAGTCGCGAAGGAGCAGCATCGCCAGGTTCAGTCGCTTTAAAAACGACTGGCCCAGATGCGCCTGTTCCTGACGATCCAGCACGGTGTCGAGTCGATCCGGTAACGCGTTCACCTTCTCCCAGAGCCCAAGTTCAGAAAAGACCTTGTCAATCTCGGCGTCCGATGCCTTCGGGGCAAACATCTGCAGGCTATGCCGCATCGTTCCCGAGAAAACCGTGGGTTCTTCTGGTAAATAGGCGATATTCTCGCGCAGGAATGTGGGGTTGATCTGTCGACTATGCTTATTATCAATCAGGACTCGACCGGCCTGGGGGATATAAAGACCCAGAATCAGTTTAAGCACAGATGTTTGACCGCTACCGCCATGACCAAAGATCACCAGGGTCTCGTTGGGTTCCACCTGAAAGTTAACACCAAGCAAGGCCGGGTGAGCATCGTTCGAATACTTCAGAGAAACTTGCTGGAAATGAACACTGCCTTTGATTTCCTTATCGATCTCATAGGCATCCTCGGATATCTCTTCCTGTGGCAAAGCCATGAGCCGATCCACCTGAGCAATGGTCTTTTTTACTTTATCGATCTGCAGCAGGAACGAAAATCCATTGCGCATGGGTGCCAGGATTTTCCAGGTCAGGAGCATGGACGCCATCAGCCGACCCGCATCCAATTGCCCCGTCTTGACCATATGCACGCCGATGATAATCGTGGCCAGGCCGGTCAGGGTTACTGTGAAATAGGAGAACGAACTGACCAGACTGGTTAGGCTCGCCGCTCGAAACACGCTGACCGAAGCACGCCGGGCGACCTTAAGAAAACGCTCCTGCCAGAACGGAAGCAGATACTGAACCTGGATCTGTTCCAAATTATTCAGGGTATCCATGAAAAAATCGTGACGCTCTTTGCCATGCTTGGAGGCTTCCGACGAGGTGTATTCAATCTTCTTCCGCATGAGATAGCCAAACGCCGCAAAGATCGCCAGCGCCGAGAGGGGAACCAGGGCCAAAGGACCTGAGAGTAAAAATAGGGCCAGCACCATCATCAAGGCAAACGGAATGTCCAAAAGGGCATCGGTCCCGAGGCCTGGAATAAACTGCTGGATCGTATCGAAATCTCTGACCCTGGCCATCTGTGCCGCAACCGAAGCCACTTCCGTATACGAAGGAGGGAGATAAAGGATGCGTCGCATCACCTGGCTTCCAATCAAGTAACCGACCCGGGAGGAAAGATAATTGAGCACCTGACTTCGGGTTAAGCGAATCACTGTCAGGAACGAGATATAGAGACCGAGCCCGTATAAAATATTGAGCAAATTATCCAGGGACTTGGCGGCTTCGATCTGCTTGAACACAATCACAATAATGAGCGGCGCCACAATATTGAGAACGTTGATCAGAAAGGACAAGGAAAAGACATAGAATCCATAGGCCTTGAACCGCGAAACCATCTGCGTGAACCAATCGGCTTGGCTATCGTGAGGCGAGACTTCATCTTTTTCCAGCCGTTTGAAGCGAATGGTCTCATACGTACCAGAACCGCGCTTCAATTCGACTTTCTGCTCACCCAGGATATCAAAACCATCCAAAGTCTTATCGTGGCCTTGAACCAGAAGAATGGGCCGCATTTTCCGTATGATGATACAAGGCAGTTCGTCCTGACTGATATCCTTCAGCGCAAAATGATCACGCACGGGCGCAAATCGCAGCGCGGCCAGGGTCTGCAGCAGATCATTCAAGGTCATCGTCTGCTTGTCGCCTCTTATGAATTTCTCCATAAAAGCTCGATTGCCACGCCAGCGCAGTCCATCCAGGATAAGAAACAGACTGTGATAGAAGGGACTGGGCGCCCGGGACGCCTGACTCAATTTCATGCGGCCCCCTTCCTGACTGCAGTCGGATGCGGCAGGCTGCCGATGATGTTACTGTTCATGATCCAGGCCTTCAAAAGGCGCTGCTTGAACAGCTCATCATGAATCAGAATGTGCGACTTCGCATAGTCCTCATAATCCAGGATCATTTGCAGGAAGTGAGCATCCTCGATGGATTGAGGGATATACGGCGTCCCCCACATGGAAATCATCTTGGAGCATTCGTCGCGATCGTAATGACGAAGTTTATCATATAGGCTTTGCATGGCATTCTGCAGCCAGACATGATCGCAGGCGTCCTGGCCAGGCTTGATGGTTTGAAAGCCAAAAATGTGCGCGAAAATCTCGGCGGACAACGGCCGTTCGACCTCATGGAACATGTGATTCAGAATCCACCGAAGGGCATCATCGCGTTTGAAGTTGGCCAACGCGACTTCCAGAATCTTATAGAACGCATAATCCCGGTTATCGAAGTCGAGCTGATGCTGAAGCCAGTCCCGAATAAGCTGACGCTTTCTTGCCAGAAACCCCGTACGACCCTCCGCATAAGCGTTCTGCACCATCTGTTCAGCCTGGCTTAGAAGCTTCTGATGGGCCTCGACATGCGGGGCCATTTTTTCCTGATTCAAAATGCTGGCAAAGGCCATTTCCTTTTGGAACAGGGTCTGGAGCCGGGCCATGGCCTCCTGCTCGCCCTTGCCGTTTTCGACTCCGGTTATCAGGTTCAGCAGGGTTTCCGTAATTTGTAGAGTGTTTCGGTCAATCAAAGCGCAGCCCGTGATCGGCTGCAAAAGAGTCAAAGAGGTCAGGGTGCCGACCGTCGAGGCATACTCAAGAGCCTGCTGCAGCATTTTATCCTGGTTCATCTGCTTAAAATGGGCCAGGAACGGATGCATGATTTTCGCATGCAATTCCATTTCGTCCACGAAGTGGCCCTTTGTCAGTTCCCCGTGTAACTTCACAAGGTCCTGATAGATGTGTTTCTTATGCTCCAGGTCCACGTCCGTCTTCAATCCGAGGTTCTGATGGATCACCTGCTCACGACCCAGATAGGCTTCAAAATAGGACGCCAGACGCTCAAACTTGGCCCGAAGAATCTGGGGTGATATATCGAAGGTCGACTGCTGCTTCGCCGCAACGATGTAGTTACGGCAATCAAAGGCGCAACGCAGTAAGGAGCGTCGATCCCAATCCAGGACCGTAATCCCCGTACTGGGCATAATGGGCGTCAAATCCCGCCAATCCCTGGCGGTCAGAACAATCCAGTTCTCGAATCGCTGCCGATCGAGAGAATGGCTTTGTTTTTTATCGGGTTGATTCATAGCTAAGCAGCCCTTGGTTTTTTGTCAAGATCAGCTGGTTTGTTTTTTTCCAGTTTTCGCAAACCACCATTTTCAATGGAATAGATGCTATCCATGAGATTCAGCACATCCTCATGATCCGAGACCACGACGAGCGTGCAGAGACCCTTGATCTGTTTCAGCGTATCCAGAAAGAGTATGCTGGTTTCAATATCCAAACTGCGATCGAAGTGATCGATCAGCAGGATGCGGGGCCGGGCCGCGAGGGCTTTGATGAAGGCCACGCTTTTGAGCAAGCTCAAGGGAAAGGTTCGATTCGAAGTGCTTTCCACCACCGACGTATAACCCTGGTCGAGTTTGGCAATCCGGGAATCAAGACGGAGCATCGACGAAGCCTCGATACTGGCCGCATGCAGACTCTGATCAAAACCACTGAGGTTATCCAGAATATTGCCGGTCAAAAGTTTATGCTGCTCGGAGAGGAATTCGACTGTTCCAAAAAGCGAAGCCGGGTTGATGACGGTCAGATCGTAGTCATCCAGATAAATTTGACCCTGATCCGGCTTCAACCAGCCTGAGATAAGCCTGAGCAGTGTGGTGGTGCCGGGTGAACCGCCCGCCTTGATGCCCACCATGGAGCCTGCCATGATCGTGAGGTTAAGATTCTCGAAGACTGGCGCCTGGGCGCCTTCGTATTTGAAGCCCACATTGATCATACGCACATGACCGGCAATGCGGTCCGGTGCATCAGCCTGCGCGGCGGTATCGGAATTATAGAGATTATAAATCTCCTGCACCTTTTGTCGAGCCAGAGCATACTCAGAGTTTTTCAGCCAGAAGGTGCAGATGTGAATCACCGGTCCAATGGAACGACTGCCGATCAGCATGCAAGCAATCATAAGACCGATGGACATTTTACCCTCGTAGACCGAAACCGCTCCGAATGCGATCACACCAAACTGCGTGATCTGGGGCATGATGGTGTGGAATATATTGGAGACGTGGTTCACCATTCCAAAGCGGAAGTTGTTCTGATTATGCTCATGCTGAATCGCTTCGTAACGGGCGAGCAGCGGTTCTTCAATGGCCATGGCCTTGATCAGATGCATGCGCGAAAAAATTTCAAGCGCCCACGACATGCGCCGGTTTTGGGAATCATCCTGGCGGGCCCTATAGCGTTCATAAAAAATCTTATTCAGCGCTGTAATGGTCAGCATCCCCAGGTTGATGGCCACCATGAACTGGGCAATATCCCGATTGAGTACGAACAGAAGCCATGTGTAAAGTGCGACCATAGGCAGTTCCAGAACCACCTCGAATATCTGCATGAAATAACCGTTTTTCAGGTTCTGAATAGCCTGAATTCGGTCGAGATGCACGGTCGTATCATCCCTTGAAAACTTAGCAATATCAGCCGTAAGAAAGGCTTCGTAAGCCCTATGGATCAATTTGAACTCATAGCAGCTGGCCGCCCAAAGGTTGATGCCATCCCGCGCATAGCGCAGAAGTGTTTCGCAGGCAACGGCGATGATGGCACCGACCGAGAGCCAGAGGAGTGTACTGCCCGACTGCGAAGGGATGATGCGATCATAAACCTGCATCACAAAGAGCGGGACTGCCAGACCCAAAACGTTGATCCCGGTGTTCGCCAGCACCAGGTAAGGAAGCTCGAGATACGACTCCTTCAGAAAACCCCAAAGCGAAACCGGAGGAATGGATGAGGTATTTTGTTTCATCCGCCCTCCCCTGTTTCCTGAATCATTTTTGTGAGCGAGTCCCGATAAAAAACCAAATTCCAGTAAGCGGTCCAGCTTTCAAAGGTGTGACCCAGCAGATCATTTTCGGCCTGGAAAAGATCGCCCTGGGCCAGAAAAAGTTCTGATTGCGTGTTGGCGCCTTCGGCGAACTGGCGCTTTGTATGCTTAAAGTGGTTGCGAGCGGAATGGAGCGCGGCTGCAAAAAACTGCCGGGAATCGAGCAGAACGCGCAGTCGCTCGCGAGCGATCTGTTGGTTGGACTGCAGCTCGGTCTGCTGAGCCTGCAGACTCAGACGAGCCGATTGCAGCAGGGAACTGGCCTGGGACGTTTCATACTGATTCGTGCGAGCCATATCAATGGGCCAGATCAGATTCAAGGCCAGCGAGCTGCGCACGCTTTTATTGTCGTTCATGAAGTCACGATAGACCAGGCCTTCCAGGCGAACGGTCGGAGCAGCCTTGGATTGGATCAGCCGCAAATCGGCCTGAGCCACTTCGATGTCAGTCTTGGAAACATTGATCAGAGGTGCTGACACACTGGTCTGTGCGTCCATAATTTTCTGCCAAACCGATTCCGACGGCAGCTGCAAGGTCTCAGGCACCGCGCAGAGACAGAGGCGGGCCAGGATCATTTTTTGTTCCGACATCTTGTTTTTCAAGAGCGCAAGGTTCGCTCGTGAACGCTCAATTTGGGCCTGGATCTGGCTGGCATTGGTCAGGTTGAGTTCACCCAGGCTGATACGCCTCTGGATAACCGTTTCCTCTTCCATCTGCAGGTTCAGTTGCTGCTGCTTAAGAGCGGCTTCGGCTTGGAAGCGAGCCAGGCTAAAAAACGCCAGGCCCGTTTCATGAAGAACGCGTTCCGTGACATCGTCCTGCTGCGCCCGAGCCTTTTTTCCAATCAGACTGTCGCGCTCGTAGGTCCTTGGCAACTTTTCATCATAGAGGGCCTGCGATACACCAAGTGAAATCAGCAGGCTATCCGTAGCCCGAGAGCTGTCGCGTTCCGTCAGGGGAAGATCGTGAGCCCGGCTGCCCTCGACGGCTACCGAGGGGTAATAGGCTGCGGCTGCCCGCGGTTTCAGAAAGCTCTGCGCAGCGCTTTGGGCTTCCATGGACTTCAGATTCGAACTGTTCTGTTTGGTATGTTTCAAAAAGTAGAATAGGGTCCCATGGTTCTGGGCTTGCGCGGCCGATGCCAGCGCCCACAGAAACAATATAAGTCCTCGAATCTTTTGCAGATTAAGAGGCATTCTGACGTTTCGCTCCTTCCATGGTACGAAACACGATTTCCCAATTCCAACTATCGGTAAAACTTGGGAAGTCTATAGCTGAAACGGGGGAGGACTGACTTTCCAGCCAGCTAAATCCCGATGTGCAGAGCCGCGAGACCTCTGGAGAAAATGCGGATGATTGGATCACTTCGAAATATGGACGATGGTTGTGTCATAGATGAGGAAGCGAACAGCAACATGGTTCCTCCAAAGGAGCTGACCAATGGCTATCAATAAGCTAAGTGACGAATCTCTGAAGCAGGCTATGGTGAACGCCGAGCGTACGAGCGGCGAGTCTCATGAAGCTGACCTTCTGAACGAAATGGAGATTCGTCAGGATAGTCAGCAGCTGAAGGCTGAGGTCCAGGGAGCCATCCACGAAGAGAAAAATGATAGTGAGCGCGACGCGCTCGCCAACGTAACAGGCGGCAGCCTCGCCGCAGACAAAGCCAACGAGAGCGCTCTACCGCTCAGCAATAACGGTTTTGAACGTTCCAGTGTTTCTTTCGAAATGAAAGGATCCGACGTTGCCAGCAGTGGACCTCTGTCGGGTGGTAATACTCAGGTTTCGTCGACCTCGACAGGACCAGTCGGATACAACGCGCCGCAGCCGGCTCAAGATACGCAAGGCAGTGCTCGCCCGGCGCCTCAGTCGGCTTCGCCTTCGTCATCTGTGGGCGAAGCTCAGGCCGATGGCTCACGTTTTAGCGCGCGTCTTGTCAACAGCGACGCTGTAGCAGAAAAATCGAATACCGCTTCTGAAACCGCAGGGCCGTCTCAGGAAGCTTCATCTCCAGCCCCAGCGGCTGAGGGTCCCGCTCCATCCGAAACAATGACGACAGCCGAGGCCGCCACACCCGAGCAGGTAGTGTCCGCCGGTGAAACAGTTTCTGTTGAAATGAAGGCTGAACCCACCACAAGTCCATCAGCACCAACTTTGGAATACAGTGCACCTGTGGAAGCTGCATCAGCGCCTGAAGTGACGGTCGATACATCCGCACAACTTTCCAATAATTCCAATGTTGAACCTGAGGCAGTGGAAGCAGCGCCAGCAAGCAGCACCGCACCTTCCGTCGAAGCTTCACCTGAAGTTACGGAACCTGCGATTGAAACCACCGCCTCAGTTGAACCTGCACCAGCCGTGGAATCAGCTGCAGAAGCGGCACCAGTCGTGACCGCACCCACACCTGCCATGGAATTAGCTCCAGCAGTGGAAGCGGCAACAACGGTGGCTGAATCCGCCCCAGCTATGGAATCGGCAGCTGATGAGGAAGTCGAAACTTCGGCTCCTGAAACAACTCCAGTGATGGGAACTGCCCCAGCCATGGAAGCTGTTACTGAAGTCGAAATCCCTGCTGAACCAGCTCCGGCTGCAGAACCTGCGCCCTCCATGGAATTGACCCCAACGATTGAAGCATCCACGCCTCCTGTGGACGCTGAACCAGCAATAACGCCACTGGAAACCGCACCCATCGCGGAGACGGCCCCCATCTTTGAACCAGCACCTGCAGTGGAAACGGCAAGTGCGGCTGAACCCATTTTTGAAGCAGCACCTGTTGAAACCGTCGCCGAAGCCAGCCCAGCCATCGACATAACGCCAGGTGCTGACGTTGCTCTTGTCAGCAATCCATCACTTGATTCGGAACCGGCGCCAGCGGTTGAAGCAGCCCCTGCTGCAGAATCAGCTCCAGTCGCAGAATCAGCCCCCGTGTTCGAGTCCGCTCCGGTTGAAGCAGCCCCAGAATCAGCACCCGTGTCCGAAGCTTCACCTGTTGAAGCAGCACCGAGTGACGAAACAGCTCCAGTTTATGAGTCACCAGCGATCGAGACAGCACCAACTCCAAACGTCGGACTGGTCGATAACACACCCGTTGTCAACGAACCCATACCAGCAATTGAAACCGCACCTGCACCTGCTCCAGCTCCAGTCGAAGCCGCCCCAGCACCCGCTCCCGCGCCGATCGAAACCGCGCCGACACCAGCCATGCCTGTGGCCAAGGATTCACCACTGGATCACGACAAGGGCCGAGGCAACGATTCGAAACTGGAATTTAACGACAACTCAAAGAGCGGCAAAGACCAACACGACGATAATGATAGTCGCAGTGGCAAAGACAAACATGACGACAATAACAACAACAGCGGCAAAGACAAACAACTCTCGGCCGACAGCAAAGACTCAGATTTGGATCATGACAAGGGCGCCGGCAACGATTGGAAACTGACGGCCGATGCCGATGACTCCAGCGCGGAGCATGACATTCACGACCTCTTTGTGTCGGAGATTCATACCAACCACATCTCGATCGATCATGCTCTTGAACCTGCTCACAGTCAGGCCAACAGCGCTCCCGATACCGCCTGGTTTAAAAATGATGATGTCGATGATAAAGATCATGGAAAGAGCGGCAAAGGCAAAGATCGCGACGACGACGACAAGCACGACGATCATGGCAAAGGCAAGGGTAGCAACCACTTCAGTGACAACGATCATGATCCGGTTGAATACAACCACCACTCGCATCACCACTAAGAATCCAGCAGCCCCGGTCCAACCGGGGCTTTGCTTTTCCAACGTCCAGGCACAACCCGCTTTCTGCCACGCCTACATCAGGACTTTTTGCGAAGCGCAATGAACTTCTGCAGATTGGCATCGCTCTCAAAATAAGCCACAGAACCATCAGGTCCAGCCGCAATGATGGCGGTTGCCTTATCCACTTTCTTTCCGCTCACAGGATCGGTCGCGAATCGAACGGCTTCGTCTTTACCCAGGGTGGCCTTGCAGTTTTCACAGCAACCGTAATAGGTCTTGCTGCCCACCTGGACCGGGATTTGATCCCGGGGGAACACCATATCGGTAACCATGCAGACTTTCTTGTTATCAACCTTCTGCCAACCTTGCGAAGCCTGGCTTTGCATGACAGGTTCCGCCGACAAGGCAAGGCTGGGCACCACAAGGGGGGCCGCGAGGGTGGCAGCAGCAAAGAAAAGGTCCATGACCTGACGCATTTATGTTCTCCTTGAAATGAAACAACTCGATTCTAGCGCTTCGGACTCAATCCGCCAATGGTCTACGCGGGTCAGCTCGGCCCTGTGACAAGCGTGACGGCATTTATTATATCCATACATGATCATTAGAAAAACATAAAATGGTCTATCGGCGTTCTTTCGACGTAACAAACGACCCTGCGGCGAATCGCACCCGCGCCACGAGCCAAACGCTGGCCATGGTCACAAACATTCCACCCAGGACATCCAAAACGTAATGCTGCTTGGTGGTTAACGTGGATAAACAGATCGCAGCGGCCCACAGATACCCACCCCATCGCAGGGACGGCCGGAAGCCTGGCAGCGACGCTGCCGCGATCAGGGTCATGGAAACGTGCAGCGAGGGGAAGCAATTCGTCGGCTGATCCAAAAAATGAAGAAAAGAAAAGACATCCGACCAGACTGGTTCAGCTGGGACGACCGGCCTTGGATAGACTGTGGGGAAGATCAGAAAGACCGCGAAGCTCATCATGATGCCGGCGATCATGCGATAATAGGCCGAGCTGAAATCCTCAAGGCGCTTCAGCTGCAAAAGGACGAACAGAATAAAAACATAATCGGACAGATAAATCACCAGAGTCCATGGCAGCAAAGGAACCGCCCGATCCATCGACGTCAAAGGCAAATAGGACGGTTCACCAAGCGGACACACACCCAGGCCGATATAAACCAAAGCAAAGATCAACGCGCCCCAAATCATCACGCGCGTTCTGTCCCGCTGCTTTATCAATGGCAAAGTTAATTTAAGCAAACTGGCTCCAGCCTTAAGGGTGCCTGGAGCTCTATCGGATCATTCCGCAACTATCTAAATAAAGGGCAGGTGCCTGCAGATTCTTCCCCTGCAGTACGTATTCAACGTCGGCAGCTTCGGTGGCCCGCAACTTGCTGAATGGATAGCGAATTGAATCTAAAGGAAAACGCCATGCGAATTCATCATTTAAACTGTATTTCCAGCTGCCCGTTAGGGGGACGCTTGATGGATGGTCTTTCGCCTTCCGTCCTGCAGCGGGGGCAGCTCACCTGCCACTGTTTGCTGATTGAAACAGGCGACGGCCTCGTTCTCGTCGATACGGGATATGGCCTGCACGATGTTCATGATCCCCATAGCCGTCTGAGCGAATTCTTCCTGAAGCAATTAAAACCTGATTTCCGAGAGGAAATGACCGCCCTCCGTCAGATTGAGAAACTCGGCTTTCGAGCCGAGGATGTCAGACATATTATCCTTTCCCATCTCGACTTTGATCATGCGGGAGGACTTGACGATTTTCCTTCAGCCAAAGTGCACATGATGCAAAGTGAAATTCACGGCGCCAAAGCTCAAAAAAACTGGCTGGACCGCCAACGTTTTCGCCCCCAGCAGTGGTCGACAGAACCGAACTGGCTCTCCTATCATGCTGAATCGGGCGAGAGCTGGTTCGGTTTCGCCAAAGTCCATGCTCTGGAAGGGATTCCGCCTGAAATCCTGATGCTCCCTCTCATTGGCCATACATTAGGGCATGCAGGCGTCGCCATACAACGTTCTGAAGGTTGGCTGCTCTATGCTGGCGACGCTTATTTTTATGAAGGCGAAATGAACGTCGAAAAACCTCACTGCACACCAGGCTTGAAAGCGTATCAAATGATGATGGAAAAAGATCGGCGCAGTCGCCTATGGAATCAAAATCGTCTGCGTGAGCTCATCAAATTTCACGGTTCGGAAGTTGATGTCTTCTGTGCTCATGATGTTGCCGAATTTATTCGTCTGGCGGAACGATCTGCGGATGTCCCCGTGCGGGCCTTGCCTCGCGATGAATTAAGTTTCGCGAGTGATTATTCGGCGGAACATCACCTTCATTAGGACGAGCGCTCGGCTCCAACCGGCCCGATGCTGGTGATAAGAATCGGGCCCTAACCCCCGCCCATCCTCGCTTCAAGCCCTGGCCCTTCCTCAACTGTCCAACTCTGCAAAAATAGAGGTTGAAAGCAAACAGGATCGGAGGCTAAAATCCAGCTCCACTCACTCAAAACAGGTATCATCATGAGCTCTTCTACGGGAAGCGTGAACCATAATATCAAAAACCTTCTGGATCGAGCCCAAGCAGCAGGCATCAGCATCGAGCCGACGGCCTCAAGATTCAGCCAAAAGCTGCTGGACGCGATCGACGTCTCGCCCGAACATACCTCTCTTGCCAAACAGATCGTGGGTGCTCTGGAACGAACCCTCAATCGCAGCCATGACGATGCGCGATTGGTTCTGTCGCTCTGCCTTTCTCTTCAGGAATTCTCGGGGCTCGTCATGCCAGATTTGCTGAAAAAAATAGAAAAAGCGATCAAGTTTTTGGATAAACCAGCACCGGCCACGGTTGTCCGCACCATCAAAAATTCCGCGGCGGCGGCCCTGCATCCGAAGGTCATCGACCTTCATGATTTGGATTCGATCACAGCCCTCAGCAAGGCGCCTCAGGACAGTATTAGTTTGGTAGCCGGCAAAAAGGAAATTCTGCGCGTCGGCACCGAGGAAATCAATCTGACCACCAGCGGCAAACGCGAGATTGAAGCTGCTGTGCGCAAGGTCAAAGCCGAGGCTAAAAAATCCTCGGGCCACGAAAGTAAAAAAGCTCCGGCTCGTCCGGCGCCTGCTCCCGTGGATGAGGAAGGACCCGAAATGGCACTCGACGCAGCCGTTACGGACTTCGATGAAGATGACGTCACCTTTTCCGACGAGCTGCCTACCGAACTCGATGAGGCCGCGCTCGCCCTCTCCAAACTGCTCCGTTCGATGCCACGGAAAGGCAAGCTTTCCAACGTGGCCCACGTGATTGAGGAGGCCCGGAAACTTCTCGAGCACACCAGGCGTGACCTCGAATTTTCTAGACAGCAGGATGTATCCAATGAGCCTGTATACGGAGATCTGAATTAAACTTTAAAATAGTCCCGATACCAGGCCGTTTCATGGTGATCGATCGCCGACGGGTTTGGAACATGCGAAGCATCGAGCTTAAGGTGGATCTGCTCTAAAATTCGATGATCGCGCTGGCTGATAACCGGAATACCATGTTGGCGAAGCAAAGCCGCACAAACCCCGGGCCCTTGCTGATAACGCACCTCGGGGGTCGTCCTGTGGCCGTCATAGATAACCTGCGAGCCGCAGGCGGCGCTAATGTCCATAAGAATGGCCAGGTGCACGTCATGCTCTCGGGCTTTTTGTAGCATGGTCTCAGCAGCAGCCAGCATGGGCTGGGTCCAGTCCTCGCCGACTTCCGTTAAAACGCGCGCCCGCCCCGCGAGAACATCAAAGCCGTTGCCTCCATGAATATTACAAAGTTCGCGCGGTGTCCCAAAGGCCCAGTCTTCCGGACAAAAGGCCACAATCTGGACGTATGGGTGAGTTTGCAGGAATTTTAAAAAAGGCCAGACGCCGTACGATGTGCCATCGATACCACAGGGACGGCCAGCCAGGCAGCCACTTAAAAGGACACGGAGGGGTGAACCGTCCTGGGGGATAGGAAGTCGATCCATTTCATCTTGTGACAGTGGTATCATAGGCTCTCCTCGACCATCTGCACTTCCGTTTTGACAGGAAGCGACTATTGAAAAAATGAAGGAATATGCTTTGGTTTTTGCCTTCTTCCTATGGCTTATCCTCTCGACTCAAGCTTTGGCTTCGCAGGATGCACCTCTTGTTGCGCTCAACACTTCAGGGCAGACTCCTGTAGCAGCGAACTTTGTCATATTCTGGGATGAAACAGGGCGCCTCACGATCCAGGACATAGTGCAGAAAGATCGAGAGCAGCAGTTCGTTCCCATCAGCGCCAGCAGCCTCAATGCAGGTTATACAGAGGACCACGCCTGGATCAAGCTGATCGTGGACAATCCGACTGCGGAGGATATCTGGTACCTCACTGCGGAATACCCAAACGTGGACATGCAGGTGTTCCTGATGAATCCATCTGAGCCGAACGCGATCGCGCTGGCTCCCACTCGGGCCTATAACCTGGCCGCAACCCGCCTGAACGTTCCCTCCGGAACACGGGCCACGCTCTACCTCCACGTTCATACAATGTTTGTGTTGGATTTACAATTCAAGCTGATGAATGAAAAGCAGCTCACCGAGCGAAATTATAGCCGCATCATATTCGCGTCCGTCGTCGCAGGTTGTTTTCTGGCGATGATCATCTACAACCTGTTTCTTTATCTTTCCCTTCGGGATCGCAATTATCTCTTCTACCTGCTTTTTGCCGTCGTCAATAGTCACCTCAATCTTTTGTCCATTGCCTTTCCGCAGTCCATCAACACATGGCTGGGCTGGAACTGGTTGTCATTTGCCACTTTCATTGTTCCCTTGGCCCCTATGACAGCCTTTCTGTTTGCCCGCTCCTTTCTGCAGACCCGCATCCATGCTCCCAAGCTGGATAGGATTCTGCTCCTCTATATGGCTGGACTGATCGTTCTTATGGTGGTCTCGCTCATGACATCGCGTCCTTTGAGCTGGCGTCTGCAAAATCCCTACTTCCTATGCGGTGTCATTCTTCTGCTGTTCGCGGGCTGCTATTCTCTGAAAAAAGGTTTCGCTCCCGCGGCTTACTATCTCGCTGGTACAGGTGCATTCCTGCTGGGTATGTTTATTTTTCTTTGTAAATCGGCGAGCTTCATCCCGTCCCATCCGCTGACCGATCACGCGCATCTCATAGGCCAGGCTCTGGAGATGGTCCTGATGTCCCTTGCCCTGGGTGGGCGCATTAAATTGCTGGAAACTGCGAAGACCCGTGCCGAGGTCACAGCTCAGGTCAAAAGCCGACTTTTACGCATCATTTCCCATGATATTGCCACCCCTCTCATGGTGGTGAAGGTGACGGCTTACTATCTGAAGAAAGAAACTCCAGAGAACATGAAGCTGGATAAAATCTCCAGAGCGGCCGAGATTATCGAAGACATTGTGGGATTCATCCGCAAAACGGAAACCATTGAAAGCGGTGATCAACTGGAATTGGGACCTGTACCGTTAGCGCGCGTTTTTGAAAATCTGGCCTTTCTGTTTTTGGATCGAGCGACCGATAAAGGCATTCAACTGACTTTCGACTTGGAACAACCTAACATGACGGTGTGGGCTGAAAGTGTCAGCCTCAGTAACGAGGTCCTGGGCAATCTGATTTCAAACGCCATCAAGTTCTCTTTTCCAGGTGCCGAGATCAAAGTTCGTGCCGCGTTCCGCCGCGATGGGAAGGTTATGATTTCCGTTCAGGATCGTGGCGTGGGCATGGATCTTCAGATTCTGGCCGATCTCTTCGATCTCACCAAAAAGCAAAGTCGCCCGGGTACCCAAGGGGAAAAGGGAATTGGGTTTGGGATGCCACTGGCCCAGACCTATGTTCACGCCTACGGCGGCGTGATTGAGGCTGAAAGCATTCCCATGGAAAAGGATACTCAGACCTGCGGCACGACCCTTCGCATTATCCTGGAATCCGCTGCGGCATAACCTTGAGTTCTGACGGCTTAGGGCTGCGTTGCATCCGTGCCGTCGGAATCTGCGGATTCCAACGAACATGCGCTGCGAAGGATATTCCAGGATCTTGTGCTCAAGGGCTCCTTGCCTTCCTCCTGCGGATATTTTTTCCGCAGCTCCGCGATTCTTTTTTGAGTTTCGGGATGGGTGGAAAAGATATCCAGCACAGGCTTGATCAAGCGCAGAAACCAATTATCATCTTCGACGTCGCCGTCGTGCATGGTGATGGCTTCCAACCCGGAGGCCAAAGCCTGTGGACTCAGTCCGACCGCGGCCATACGCTCCGCTCCGAAACGATCCGCATCCGCCTCGGCTTCACGCGACAACGCTCGTTCACCGGCCTGTTTCATGAGTTCAGGATCCAGGACAAAAAACCCCGAAAAATCCTGCACCAGAAGCCCCCAAGCAAACGTGGCGAACGAGGCGCGAATGAATTCACTCAGGTTATGCCTCAGGTGCACATGACCCAACTCATGACTTAAGATAGCCGCGAGGTGCTCGGAACTATGAAGACGGCGGAGCAGCCCTGTGGTCACCGCCACCTTGCGTCCCGGAAGTGCAAACGCATTGGCCATGTCCCAATCGAGCAGCATAAAGTCGATGGGTGCCACGCGCCGGTCGTCAAGGCTCAGGCTCTCACCCAAATGCGTGAGAATTTCCTTGGCCTCCATATCGTGACAACCATGTTTTTCAAGAAAGGTTTCGGGCAGAAAGGAACCAAAAAAATCACGCTCCTGCTGGGGACTGATACTGTGAGCCACCATGATAGCCAAAGGGCGCATGCCCAGGATGATGAGCGTAATCAAAGCCAGCACGGACACGAGCAGGACAGCGACGATTGAGTTGCGGCGCAAGCCGCGAATTTTAACAGACGCATCCAGGCCAGGCAGATCCAATAGATTCGCCTCGATGCCCTCGATAAGGAGCGTGGCGTCTGTGTTACGATGGGTATAGAGCACGGCCGTCGGCTGCTTTTCACAGCTTAATGCCGTCATAGGCCAGTAAACGGTACTGCCGTTGGAACGTTGAATGGTCCATTGGCCATGAGCAAACAGCGCTTCAACCTCTTCATCCAGAGGCGTCAAGCCATCACAAAAAAGGCCGCGATAAGAGTGAGGCATTGGTCAGACTCCCATCGACATGTCCACGCCCCACAGGTCGCCCAGGGTTTCCCCATCAGCCGACGCGAGGTCCTTGTTCTGACGAACGCTGGCCAGGTCCAGGCGTCCGATCACGGCAAAACGCTGCAAAATGCGCTGTCTGGCCCAGACCGTGACCCAGGGATACGCGAGGCCAAGTGTCAGCGTCGTCAGCAGCAAGGGGACCACGACCAGCATCACAACATCGCCTGCTGTGATTTGAGCCCGCACGAATATTTCATCACCCACGCGGGTATGATTGGCATCAAAATTCAGACGTTTGGCGAAAGCAAAAGGCATATAGAGGCCCAAGGTGACGAGGCACAACAGGAAGTTGTTAATCGACAGCCAGTAGGAGTCGGACAGGCGCGCGGTATAGTGAAGGGGTACGTTGCCCCAGCGTGTGGCATTGGTCAAATTTTTCTGCATATTATAGATGAGCACGGGCAGGTAAAAACCCAGTGTTACCATCATCAAGAGGAAATCGATAAAGTAGCGCTTGAGAAAGGCTTTGCGCCGACGACGATCAATGGAAAAATAAATGGAACGGTAACGCATGCGGGACAGGCGATAGGCCTTGGCGCCCCAGATGGCAAGAGGCAGCAGGGCATAGAGAAGGTTCAGAAAAAGAAACGACAATGCGGCACCAAGCATCGGTGATTCCAGCGAAACGCGGCTGCTGTACATCAGACCCGCATAGAGCAATCCATAAATGAAAAGTCCCTTGAAATAGCTCACAGCAATTTCCTTGCCCGTTCCATTGAACGAGAACGCATGCGGACCCAGTGTCGTATGATTGATAAGGTAACGCAGACGAGCGGCGCGGGCCCATGGATAATAAAGGCCTGCGGTGATGATGATGAAAAATGTGGTCTTCAGAAGGATGAGCAGGTAATCGACGGCCTGGCCATGGAAATTCATAGTGAGATCAAGGGACGTGGCCTGATTCTCGGGTTGGATCGGTGTGGCAACCTGTTCGTCCTGGCCTTCGACTCGGATATCAGTCATTTTGGCAATCTCACATGAAGAGGGTTTTGACATACACTCGTGCGAAAGGACGGCGGCCGGCCCTGCTTATTGCACCTAACCCGACCGGTATAGGGGGTTCAAAGCTAAAAATCGACCGCGAAGGCCAGGGGATCCAAATAAACCTGACCGACCTGATCCCCCTTCAGAAACGGTGAGACAAACTTCAAGGTCGGCCGCCAGAAACCCCAGCGCCAGCCCACTGCCGCCTCCCAACGTTGATCATGCACGCCGTCCCCATACGCGCGACTGGACACGTGCTGAATCAAATTCGCCTCAAGAGCCCACGCCCAGGATTCCGTTTTGGACGCAAGAGCGTTGACGTTGATATATAATTCTTCAATCATCAGGTTGCTGGAATAACCCATATTTACAAGGGTTTCGGTCTTCCATTGAGGCCAAAGTTTCCAGGTTTGAATCAGGCCCATTTCCAGGTTACGGCTGATGCCAGTGCCGGTCGGTTGATTGATGTAATCCAGTCCTTCCACAGTGGAACCGACTTTGGTGTGAATCAACCGATGAACTGAGCGCGCGCCTTTGTCACTGATATCCCCGTAGCCCAAGCCTCCTTGCAACCGCACCTGATAACCAGACCAATCGACCACCCCGGCCCAGGCTCCCTGCAATTCCAGCCAGTCGGCATAACGTCCCACCGGATTCGGCAGGGGATCTTTCGAAAAATCCTCGCGGAAGCATGGAGTTAGAAAGCGCCAGCTGCCTACCGTTTCCCATGACATGTCGGGCCCGGCTGCGACGTAGCCCAGCTGGGCTTCACCGCTCAGATGTTTATCGGTCTGACCAAAGATGTCATTGTAAAGGGGACGTGCATGCAGGCCCTTGGGAACCAGAAACAGATGTCCTGTTTCACCGATGGCTCCATGCACGCGGGCGGTACCAAAACCAAAGTCCGCAGCTTGCAGCTGTCCCTGCACCAACCCCAAACCCAGGGTCAGCAGGACTTTAAGCAGCAGTCCCTGCATCCGCCCCAAATCACGGGGCAGCAGAACTCTTGGATACGTTCGTTGATGTGTTTGGCGTTGCGCTATCATGTTGTTCTTCCGAATCATCGTTTTGACGACACGGAGACGTGCGAAAGCGCCGCGGATTGCAGGGGAGGTGATTTTTTTTTCATAGGCTGATGCGAGCGACGCATCAGCGCAAGGAGGGATAAAGAAAGGGGCTGGATCAGTCGATCTTGGCCCAGAATAAGGCGCCGCTGTCGCGATCGAATCCGCACTGCGACAGCACGAACACCATATTTTCCTGGCGAGACACGGCCATGCCTCGGGCGTCGTCGTAGCTGCAGCCATTCACGTTCACGTCAATTTCCTTGACCAGCGCATGAGTGGTTTTGTTAAAGATCTTGACCGTCTCACGATTGTGAGCAGCGAACAGATCCTTCTGCGTGAAAAATGCAGCGCCGGTGGGATAGGCCCCGACATTCCACTCACCATTCTTTTCGTTTAGATTCTTCGCATTAAAGTCAAAGATGGAATAACCATTGCCATTGCCACCGCCGGCCGGCGCAGCCAACTGACTGCCATCGGGCGAGACCAGGAGCACACCCACATTTCCGGCTTGAACCTTTTCCTTTGCGACCAAATTCAAAGTGGCTTCATCAAATTCATAGCGTTGCAGCTGACCGCTGAAGACAAACAAATTCTTTCCCGTTTTATCGTAGGCCACGGCGCTGGGCGAACGGTCCGTGGTCCATTCTTTCAAGACCTGACCCTGACCATTGACCAGCAGAATTTGTCCCGTGAACGAATCCTTACTGCCGATGATAAAGACCTGACCGTGACCTGCCAAAGCCATATCGACCACCGGTGTCGGCACCGACTGGGATTCCATGGTGCGGGACACAAGGTTGATGCGGACCAGTTTATTGGCGGAACGGGTCGCGACCGTCAGGATGCCTGTCGTTTCATCCAAAAGCATGCGACCAGGCGCCACTGTAAGCTGATATTCTTCCGCGACTTGGCCCGTGATGGCATTGATCTTCATAACCTTATTGGTGCGACTGTCACCCGCCAGGAGCCAGCCGGAACTCAGAGGAACGATATCGTCAACGGGCCCGAGCTGTAACGTTCCCGAGCTGGACGAAGTCACCGTTTCAGGGTCGCTCCAGAGAGCCGCGACACCAGCTTCAGGCGCTTCATTATCCCAAATAACTTTGGCTCCGACATGTCGTCCCAGCTGCACATGGGACTTCAGCACCAGACCTTTGTCCAGTGTACAATCAGCAAGGCTGCTCGGGGCGATCGGAATTAAAAAATGATCCTCGCTCACGCTCAAAGGTTGATCCTGAGTTCCAAAGCGCAGAATCTGATCCGCGCCCAGCATGCAATTAGCCTGTTCGCCATCTTCGCTAAACAGGAAGGTGGCCAGGCGACTCTTGAGGACATAGGGATACTTATTGATTTGACAGACCGCGTTGGCCAGCAGGTCCTTCTCACTCACAGTCTCGGCGAGACCATCCTTGCAAACCACGGCATAGCTTCCGTCGTCCAGTTTCTGAAACGATTGGACATCCCGGCCCGCTTTCAACTCCGCCCGGGTTTCCGAGCAGGACACATGGAATGCCGCCACTCCCAACAGACCCAGGACCACTGTATTGAATCTCATAAACTTCATCTCCTTAAACATAACGCGATAAAGACTATTCAAAGACGGTTGGCCTCGCCTCATGTTGCAATTATTTTAATGAAAAAGGCGACCCGGTCAGGCCGCCTTAAGATAATGAAGTTTGATGAGGAACGTTTCGTCGATCTTAGTGAGTCACTTCGATTTCGCTGACGACGTTATCCTTGCCCGCCACTTGCATGGCCATGCTTTCCACTTTCTTTTTTTCATCATTGGTGCGAACCGGCCCTTTCAGGACCACGCGGCCTTCGATGGTGATGATTTTTATATTTTGCGCGTAAATGGATAGGCCATCTTCTTTCACCACAGCCTGACGGATCTTACGGGTGATCTCAACATCCGCTGGATCATTGCTCGCCTGACTCGCGCTGACCGCAGTCTTGCCGTCATGGATGGCGTTGCGACGGCTGTCATCTCCGTGCTTCGTGTCCTGAATTTTCTTGCCAGTGGTGTCGGTCGGGGTTGAAGTGGAGGAGATAGGCTTATTCATGGCGTCCGGCACTTTGTTTTCGGCCCGCGCAAGAGTTACCGACAAAAGAGCCGCGCCTGCAAACAGAATTGATGATTTCGAATACATATCTACTCCAGCATTCGTGAAATTTTGACTGCCTTCACCTATGCAGGAGTTATGCCTCATCCGTAATCAGAAACCCTCAAATTCACCCTTTCGTACACTTTCGACGGCGGCGGCCACCTGATCCGGATTTCTTCGTTTCAGTGCCTTGTGCCGCATATCATCGGTGTCGCTGGATTTGCTCTGCACGGTGGGCCGAGCGCCACCTACGCTGGAGGGAGCCGTTTTAATGATGCGGCGATAACTGGACTTCCCTTCATGGCACGACGGGCATGCAGCCTGCTGATCCCATTCAGTCAAGCCGCTGATGGTGATGGTGGCCGTACCCGCATAGCCACAGGCTTTACATTCGACGTCATAGACTGGCATGGACCTCTCCGCTGTTCCTAGGTTCAGCATGATCCTAGCACATTCAGGAGGCCTCATTCAGGCTTTTTTCGAAACCCGCGCTTGATCATTTCTTCTTCTCGGGCATCTTCAATCTCATCCAGAACGGCTTTGACGTCGGCTTTCCTGCCACTTTCTTCAAACAGGCCCGTGAGTTTTGTGTCAGGCTTCAGCTTGCCATTTTCAAATATTTTCCAAATTTCCTTGGCGTATTTCGTTTCCAGAACGTCGGGCGCATACTGACCAAAATAAGCAGCGAGCTGAACCAGATCGCGTTCAAATAAACCGAAGGCATTGTTCGCTGTGGCTTGGATGGCCTGAGGCAGATCGATGATCACCAATCCATCCTGCGCGACCAGCACGTTGAATTCGGACAAGTCGCCATGAACGAGACCAGCACACAGCATTTTCACGGCTTCCCTGACCAGGACGGCATGATAACTGCGGGCCTCGTCGGCCGTGAGCTGAACATCATTCAGTCGTGGGGCCGGCTGTCCATTGGCATCGGTGATCATTTCCAGCAGCAGAACGCCTTCGTAATAGCCCAAGGGCTTCGGCACCCGCACGCCCGCTGCGGCCAGTAGATACAGCGCATCGACCTCGGTGTTTTGCCACTCGGCCTCACGCTCCTGCCGACCATAGCGACTGCTGCTTTCCATCGCGCGAGCGCGACGTGAACCGCGAACTTTCCGACCTTCGGTGTACTGCGTTTTCTGCTTAAATGACCGATTCTGCGCTTCCTTATAGACCTTTGCACAGCAAAGATGTCCCTCGGCGCGCACGATATAGACTTCGGCTTCCTTGCCGCTTTGCAATTGGCCGACTATTTCCTCAATCATGAGGGCATCGACGAGTGGTTTCAAACGCTTCGGTATTTTCATAGGACCCATTTGGAGTTGATCAAACGTCTACGATACACCTGTCCCATACCATAAAAACACGCATCAATAAAGTTGGCCATTTTAAATTATGCCAAACCTGCTAAAAATGTGTACGGATTTCCTGACCTTGATCCGACGCGCGTTGCATTCGACACGGTGCCGCGGGTCTCAAGGCTTGGTCCTGCCCCAATTTTGCCGATGAGACCCCTGGAATCTTTCGCAAAATGGCAGTTGGGATAAAGTCGAGCATGCGGTCCCCGTATCACATTTGGATCATGGTTTGGAATCACGTCATTCTTCGTGGTTTGACCGTCGCCCTTGGTCTTTGGCCTTGCGAGGGGCTGCTCGCGCAGGATGCCCTGATTCTCCAGGAAACTCATATTGCGGAACCCCTTGGTCAGTTTTTGCAAGCGGTTCTGCTGCCCGACGATGCCAAACCCTTAGCCGAACTCGATAAAAATCAACTCGTCTTCAAGCCGAACCAGGGAGGCTACCTGGATGCGGGTTTCGTGGACGGCCGGGTTTTGCTGCGCGTTGACATTCAAAATAATAGCCCTGATACCCGCCGCATTTTTTTGGAGCACAGAGAAGTCTTCGTTCCTTTCATACGTTTGACCGCTGATGATACCGGTCACTCGCAGCTCGCGACCTTGACAACATTTCAAGGTGAGTTCAAGCAGAATTACCATTTCCATGTCTTTCAGCTGGATGTGAAGCCTGGCAAGAATCGGTATTGGATTGAAATCAAGGGTATTCCCAAGCGCCTTAAACTTTACCTTTGGGACCACCAATCCTTTATGAGCCGCGGCCTGCATGAACATACGCTGCTCATGATGTTTATGGCCTTCCCCTTGGTCCTTATCATTTATGAGCTTCTGCTCTTCCTCACCGGTTTTGATCGGCTGCGTCTCATTTATATTCTGGCCATCTCATCAGTATGGGTGTCGAGTTTTATTTCGACGGGAACCATTAGAATGGTGGTCCCAAGCTCCGCTCTGGAATGGATTTTTACCACAGGGATATATTCCAGCTATCTGCTGGCATCGACCATGGTGCCACATCAATATCAAGTTCGCACCCCGACTGCGAACAGCTTATGTCACCTGGCTCGCCATCAACGCCCTGGTGCTCGTCACCATCCAATTTGTCCCGTTTCATAAGTCGTTTATCTATATCTTTGCCTCGCCACTCTTCGCCAATGCGATTGCAATCCTGGCCTTCGTTCATGGCCTCAGACATAAGCACCCACACGCCTATTACCTTGTTTATGGCGCTGCGCCCGGTGTGGCAGGAAACCTTTATCAGATGGCCTTGCTAGGTTTTAATTTGCCCCTGCTCTCGTTCCAGGAACTGGGAGTTCCCATTGGCATGACAGCATTTGCCATAAGTTTATCCATGGCTGTGGGCAAGGAAACCAGGCTCAGGGAAGAGGCCTCGGCACGAAAAATAGATCAGCTGAACCAGGACCTGCGGGTCCACATTTTGAATATCGAAGATATCGTCGCGGCTAAAACGGCCAAGATTCAGTCCATCATGGAAAACATCAAACAAGGCATTTTTACCATCAATCGCAACCTGAGCATCGACCCGGAACATTCCGCATTTTTGGAACAGGTCCTCCAGGTTTCTCGCATCGATAGCGATCCTGTTGCTCTTCTCTATCAAGGAACAGCGGGCAAACAAGACGAAATGGACAAGATCCGAAGCGCAATCCTGGTCGTCCTGGGCGAGCCCAAGGTGGCCTTCGATTTGAATCAAGACGCTTTCCCCACCGAGATCACGCGGCAGCTTTCACCAGGAGAAACTCAAATCCTGGAGTGCGAATGGAGTCCTATCCTGGATACCCAGGGACTCATCGATCGGATTTTGGTTTGTATCCGGGATGTCACCGAGACCCGTAAGCTCCTGATGCAGACCGCGCGGCAAACGGAAAACTCCCAGATTCTGAGCGAGCTTTTGGGCATCGAACCTAGGCTTTTCCACAGGTTCATTGAGCAAGCTACTGAGCTGGTCCTCCATGGACAAAGCTACCGACGCTTGATTCATGCGGGCCGCGCGCCGTCCCTGAATGAATTTTTGATCCCTGCCCACACACTGAAGGGTCTGGCTCGATCCCTGAATCTTGGGATGATGACCGAACTGATTCATCGAATCGAAGGTGAACTGACCGGTACGGAATTTCCGCCTTCATTTGTGGCTTTCCAGAATCTGGTGGATCGCTACCGGCAAATGTCGGAAAGTCTCCACAGCAGTCACCACGGCCAAAGCCTGCAGAAGCAGATAGAAATGTCCACCGTCCTGCAAAATTTCCGGCGGCTTCCGCCTCCTGTTGCGCCGGTTGAATACGCAGCCTGGGAGGCTGTGAAAATTTCTTTGGAAGCTCTTTGTCTGGTTTCCGTGGATGGATTTATTGAAGAAGCTCAGGCCGGAGCGCGGCGCCTGGCTCGTGATCTGCACAAGCCTGAGCCTATTTTTGATGTTCAAAGGGAGCACCTCCTGCTGACTCCGGAGCAGGACATCACCTTGCGGAATGTATTCCTCCACCTGATCCGCAATGCGATGGATCATGGCATTGAAGATCCTGAGCTGCGCCGTAGCCTCGGCAAAAACCCGGTTGGCCACCTCACGCTCAAAATCAAAGAGGACAGGGATCTCATCCGGATTGAATTCAGTGATGACGGGCGAGGTCTTTTGGTGGATCGTCTTATCGAGAGCGCGCGGGCTCAAGGCGCCCTGGCAAGCGACGCCCAACCTACTCAGGCCGAGATTGCGGATCTGATGTTTTTGCCGGGTTTGTCCACGGCTGCAACCATGAGCGATATCTCAGGACGCGGTATCGGCATGTTTGCCGTCAGAAAGATGATGGATGATATTGGGGGCAGCATAGCTATTGTTCTGGCGCGACCAGCTCGGGAGGCGTTGCCTTTCAGCTTCAGTATCCAACTGCCAAAACAATTGCGTCCGAAGCTGGCACAAACAGCCCATCCGAAGGTCGAGCAGGCTTCTTAAACAGCCTGCTCAGCCGAAGCAGGCGCCTCAAGCTCACGGCCCGCCGAAACAAGATGCAGGCTGCTAAACCTTACAGCCCGCCGAAACAAGATGCAGGCTGCTAAACCTTACAGCCCGCCTTAATCTCTTTCTTACTTCATAGCCATCGACAGAGATTCCGCAGCCGCCGCAGCTGAAAGCGTGGAAGCTTGACCTGCAGGCCATGGCGTGACCGCTTTGTGGGGGCCTAGCGTGGACGATGCGAGTATGGTGTCCCCAGAGGCTCCTTGCTTCGCACCCGGCAGGGCTCCGTGGCAGGCTTGGCAATTGGCGGTATAGATTTTTTGCCCTTCAGCTAATGAAGCGCCCGTGGTTGACGCCGCAGGTGTGGTTCCGGTTGTGGCTGGAACGCAGTCTTTCTTAACTTTTGGGGCCTTGTCTTTGTCTTTCAAGGCAGCCTCGTCCGCACTGTCATCATCTGCGTCTTCAACTTCCGCTTCTTCTTCTTCTTTTTCTTCTTCCTCTATTTCATCTTCTTTTTCGCACGTATCCAAACCCACTGTCGCGTCCTCACTCGCCACAGCATCATCCGACGATGCAGCAGCAGGAAGCGGGGCACTGGGGGCCGGGCTGCTTTGCTTCTTTCGCGCGCAAGCGCCGATGATAATGAGAAGAACAACTTGCAGGAAAATGTGCGAATTCGATGCCATGCTGTGTTTCCTTTCAATCAATGTGCAAAAAACGTATCGGAACGGCTTAGCATTTTCCTTAGCCGTTCCATTTTATTTTGTAATTTTCATAGGTTATCCGGCAGTAAACAGTGCAGTTTTATACACAGAATATGGCCATAAGCACAAACCTGGAAGGAATATTGACCCAAGGTAAGAAACCAGACTCGACGGGCACGAGATCGAATCCGGTCCCTTCCCTGATGGAATTAAACTCTCAAATCGCGATCAGCTCCCGACCTGAACATCCACGCAACTATAGAAGGCCATCCCCGTGTCACCTATATTCCATCGCGCGAGTATAGTGTGACGTCCCCTGGGTAATCCTGTTAATCGATGCGAGACATTCAGGGCTGGGATCTGATGACCATCATCCACCGACAGAAACCCGATCCCATCCACAAAATAGTCCCAGCTCTGGGTCCGATGCGCCACCGTCAACTGCCAGGTGAAGGTTGCATCGTCTCCAACTGACGTCACTGGCCAAGGTCCCACTGTATCAAGAACACTGAACTGACTTCCCCCGCTGCACTGCATGGAGCCTTTTGGGGCCTCCACACTTTGCGGCTCATAAGCGATGGCCCCGCAATCAAATGCGGTGCGGCCCTCAGCGCAATGATCCTGACGGCTGGGTGGTGACGTGATCCATCCGTGTCCTAGGGCAGGTGCGGATGCCGTTACGCAGGTGAAGCAGAACAAGGTTTTTACCGATGGAAATGCAATGGGCAGGCGCATAAGGCCTCCTTGTTTGTCGATGAATAATCGAGATGGAAGCGACCATAGGAAAAAACTTTGGTTGATGAAAGTTAAAAGTCAGCGCATCGTTCCACTTCGTCGGAATTCAGAGGGCCCCACTTGCCCAACTGCGATCGTGGTCGCGCCAGACGCATGGTCCTGCTTGGGTATGGACCTTGCTAGGCTCAGATTCAGGCTCAGCCGCCTGGGAGGAATTGTTTTGTGAAAGATCTGTATGGACCTCATCTTTGGCAGATTCGCGTTGTCAGAGACATTTTTATTATCGCGGTGATTGTTGCGTTGTTTAATGTGATCAGTTGGCTCTGGCCCATCTTTATGCCTATATTTGTGGCGCTGATGCTCGCCTATCTCTTTAATCCTACACTCCATAGAGCTAAGGCAAAATGGAACTGGTCGCGTCCCCTGACGGCGGGGATGATCATCGCGGCGGCAACGCTCCTGCTGGTGGCTTTCTTTGTATGGCTTTGGCCCATTGCAGCAGAACAGAGCCGATCGCTCCTGGAAAAATTTCCGAGCTATCTGAAAACAGCAGCGGAACGGAGCAATATTGAAATCGGTGACTTCAACACCGAGCTCGATAAATGGACCAGCCAGGCCAATGGTGGTGACAATATGGGCCTGATCAAGGAAGTCCTGTCACGCAGCGGACGCGCGTTTGAAATGATCAAAGGTTTTATTGGCGCGACGGGCTATGCCTTGCTTCTGTTTCTTTTGATCCCACTTTACTTCTTTTTCTTTGCCTGGCACTTCGACGACATCATGGCTTATTTCGACCGTTTTATTCCCAGGACTCGCAAGGCTCGGGTGGAAGGCATCGTGAAAAAGATGGACGTCGCGACAGCTGCATTTTTCCGAGGGCGCATGCTCGTTTCGGTCATGGTAGCTGCTCTTTACTCGGTGGGCTGGTTTCTCGCTGATGTTCCGTACTGGTTTATCCTGGGCATCCTTGCCGGCGCTTTGAATATTATTCCCTTTGCTTCAGGAGTTTTCTGGCCCGTGGCGGTCCTGGTCAAATACATGGAGTCGCTGGGTGGCGACGGCGGCGCCAGTCTCTTGGCGATTTTGGTGTGGCCCAGCGTGGTCTTCCTCGTTGTCCAGTTTTTGGAAGGCTGGGTCCTGAGTCCATGGGTGCAGAGTGATCAAATGGATATGAGCGCCGCAACCGTTTTGATCGCGGTCTTTATTGGGGGCGAAATTGCAGGTTTCTTTGGTCTGCTCCTGGCCATTCCCATCACGGCCTGCGTGAAGATCTTCTATGAAGAGGTCATCGAACCGCGACTCCTCCACTGGGCCGACACCAGGTGATCCGGATCGTGCGGCTTAGGGGGTCAGCGGCTGCGACGCTGGCCCGCTCGGGAAGCGATACTCAATATATTCGACCTGCGCCTTGAATTTTTCCAAGGCCGGAGTCGTCGATTCCAGGTCAGACTCACCCACGATTATGCTGGCGTGTTCATCCTCGCCGGCGGAATCAAATAACTCCCAATCCAAACCATAGTGAATCAAATAAGGCGTGTTCGGGGCATCGAACATCTGCAGAGTTCCGCCTTGGAAACTGCGATGAACACCCGATTCAGCCCAACCAAAGCCCGCCAGTGTCAGCGGCCTGCCATTGATTTGAGCCAGATCCTTGACCAACAGGCCTGGTTTCACGCCTTGGGCAAAATGCAGGTCGCTTCCTACAAAGCGCAGGGCCGCCGGCTGTTTTTTATCAGCCCAGTTGTTCCAGGCGATCTGAATTTCCCGACTTGTGCCGTGAAACATCGCCGTTCCCCATTGGCACTGACCCTCGCCATGATAAAATAAAAAATCCGCAAACACATCACCGCACATCTTTTGCAGACTGTCCAACGAGCTGTCTGGCTGGAAAGGGCTCGGGGCCACGCCCCATGGCAGCAGGTCCGCAATGCAGTAAGTCCCCTGAGGCGGCTGGATGAGTTCACTGCCGCCTTCATCATCTTCACTTAAATCCTCGGGGCACTCCACAAAGCCCTGATCCTCGCGACTGAACGTCTGTGGCAAGGGCTCGACCGTTTCAATGGGGGGCGCAGCATCATCGCCTGACCTGGCACCAAGAGAGCGATAGCCAAGGTAGCCGAGACCCGCAACCGCAGGAACAATCGTTATCACGAACAGAAGGTTTCGTTTCGACTTCAAAGGCTGGTTCCTCATGCTGGCATTGCGTTTCATATGTCATTTTGATTTACAAAGGCAGACGGCCCAGGATTTGCTTTCTTTTCATCGATTCCCTTGAGTTCCTGCGTAATCTTCTTAAGATGGATTCCGGGAATGACACGGGTGTCACGGTTGAGCCGTTTGGGTTCAGTGATGCCAGTATAGCAACTTTGGAGACGTGCTGCCTATGGACTCGAGCACTCTGATTCATTTGAGAGCTGAAGTGGAAAGAGTTTTAAAAAACGATAAACTCTTTGGTTCGCTTCATCGCATTGAAAACAACGACAATGATGAATTGCTCCTGGTCTGGGACAATGCCGCGTTGCGACCCAAATCCAAGGCACACCCTGGGCCTTACCTGAATTTTATGGAAGAGATATCGGATTGCCTGGCGGACTTTGGGTTCTGTCTGGCAGCCGACGAAGAAGCCAGCGAGAAAGAGCGGAACAATTATCTGCTGATCGTTGCCGACGAAGATGAAGATTTTGATGAGTGAATGATGGAGACAGGCTGACATTGACTTACAGCAAAGACACGTTCTGTCGGATATTCGCAGATGAGGTGCTCAAAGGCAAGTCGGCCCTTTTTATAGGGGCCGGTCTGTCTGCTGCGGCCGGATTCGTCGATTGGAAAGGCATGATGCGAGGCATCGCTGATGACCTGAAACTCGACATTGAAAAAGAACACGACCTGGTGGCTATCGCCCAATACCACGTCAATAGCCTCAATATGGACCGCAGTACGCTGAACGAAATTCTCGTTTCCGAATTCATTCGCGATGCGCAGCCCACCGAGAATCATGACCTGATCGCCAGCCTCCCCATCGAGACGGTCTGGACGACCAACTACGATCATCTGATAGAAAAAGCCTTTGAACGCTGCGGCAAGCGGATTGACCGGAAGTACAATCGCGAGCATTTTTCGCGATCGGTGCGAGGACGCGACATTGTCCTTTTCAAGATGCACGGCGATGCGGAGAGCCCTGACGACGTCGTGATCACCAAGGAGGATTACGAGAGCTATGAGCTCCAGCGGGAATTCTTTATGCGGCACCTGCAGGGGGACCTGATTTCCAAAACGTTTCTGTTCCTCGGCTTCAATTTCATGGACCCCAATATTGATTATGTGCTGGGACGCCTGCGCATTCTCTTTGGGGATCTCAAAGGCCCGCATTTCTGGATCGTCAAACGGCCCTCGCCTGGACGGCATAAGGACGAGGAGTGGGAATATGAGCGGAGGAAATTTCAATACCGCATCAAGGATCTGGAACGCTATGGAATCCATGCCGTGGAAATCGATGATTACGCGGAAATCACCACGATCCTGCGAACCATCCAGAAATATGTGGCGACGCGGAGTGTCTTCATTTCAACCAGTGCCTCGCAATACGAGCCACTCGGCAAGGAGAAAGTTTTTCAGCTGGCGGCGTCCCTCGGCGAAGCCCTGATTCAAAATGGTTACAATCTGGTGTCGGCGATGAGCCCGGGCATCGGCGACCAGGTGGTGACGGGAGCCATACGCGCCTGCTTGAAATCGCTTGGCCAGAAAGTGGAAGAGCGGATCCTCTTGCGTCCCTTCCCGCCTCATGACTGCAGTCCCGACGAGGTCCCGGCAACCTTAACGTTTTATCGGCGTTCCTTGATCTCGACCTGCAGCTCCACCATTTTTATTGCGGGCAACAAACAACGATCCAATCGCATCATGAGCGCCCAGGGCGTGCATGAAGAATTTGCTCTCACTAAGGCGCTCGGCCGTATTCCGATTCCCTTGGCGGTCAGCGGTCATGCGGCCAAAGAGATTTGGGATAGTGTGCAGGAACGCTGGGATGATTGGGGCCTGCCGCCCCAGGTCCAGGCCCTTTATCAGCAGCTGGCCGACAGCGAACGCAACGTGGACCAATGGGTGCAGGCGATCCTGGATATCCTCAAGGCCGTTAATGAGCCAGAGCTTGCGGTGTTAGAAAATGAGCGGAATCAAAATAGGTGCGGAAGCTGACAATTTTATCATCGGCACCGCTTTCCAAAATCGAGACGCCTGCGTAGTGAATGGGTCGTCCACCGAGCAAGGCGCCCTCACTCAACCATTCCAATATAATGATTTTGTCACGCTGCACCACGCGATGGAAGTTGGAGTGGACATGCTCGAACTGATCCAGATATTCCTTCCAAAACCTTCTGACGCCAGGGATGCCATGGTACGGTTCCCGGAACGATTGCCGCCAGAGTTCCGCGTTGTCATCGAACAGACTCGCCATGAGATCCACATTCGGCGTTTGCTCGATTTGATGCAGCGTGCTGATAAAAAGCTTGCACAGGTGTCCAGCTTCTTCAAAACTGCTGCGTTCCGGGGCATTCCTGCTCGACTCCTGTCCCGCTGGTTTCAGCTCAGGCTGTGGGTTTGCCGATGGTGTCGTCTCCGTCATAAGTCGTTCCTTCCTTGGAATCGATTGTGCCGAAAGTCACTATAGATCAGTTCTCCAGACCGGGACAGTAGGTAAAAATAAGTGAGGGACTGTTTGGGGGATAATATTCAAAAGTCTTGCTGTCCTCTTCAGCTATCAGGCATAAGGGGGGCAGACACACGTAACTTAGGACATGAAAAGGACAAGGCTCATGAAGGCAATCTTTCGACCGCTGACTCTTCCCGACCCCACATCTTTGGGTTTGCTTCTGCTTCGCCTCCTCGTCGGAGTTGCGATGATGATGCATGGTTGGAGCAAGATACAATCACCCTTTGGCTGGATGGGTCCGGATGCGCCCGTCCCAGGGTTTTTACAGGGTCTCGCGGCACTGGCTGAATTTGGAGGCGGATTGGCATGGGTGCTCGGTCTTGTCATGCCGTTGGCATCCTTGGGGGTTGCTATCACCATGGCGGTCGCGGTTTACTTTCACGCTGGTGTCAAGGGTGATCCCTTCATTGGACCAAGCGGTTCCTATGAACTCGCCTCGGTGTATTGCGTGATTGCCTTACTTTTTATTCTGACGGGACCAGGCCGCTATGCGTTGGACGATAAGATCTTCCGTCGTGAACCTTAACCCTCGCGCGTTCAAACCCATGTCATTTACGATCAGTAAAAATCGGGTTCTGCCTTTGAATTTGTTTGGCAATGTATTTGCACTCTGACTTTCCTGTGTTTTTTGAAACAATCGAGGAAAGGGAAAAACCATGTCACTCGCTAAAAAAAATCTGATGGGTACTGACGAACAAGATCACACCGAAGGTCCGGTCGCGAAAGCCATCGAAGAGCAAACGGCTCGGCTTCCGTCTGACCTCTTCCTGTGGCTTGCGCTGGGATCCGTAGCGGCATCCGCCGTTCTGCAGGTTCGTGGCCAGAAAAACACCAGTAACTTTGTAGGCCAGTGGGCACCCACTTTGCTGATCCTTGGACTCTACAATAAATTGGTGAAGGTGGCTGGTTCGGATCAAAGGGATCAATCGATATTCTAATGAAAACCATCCCAGCTGTGGGGCGTTGGACCATCCAGCGCCCTCAAGCCCCCTTCGCAGTTTTCCGCGACAAAAATCAAATCCAGGATTAAGATCCCATTCAAATGAGAACTCCTACGTTGCCTGGGGTATGAGTAAAATACTGCAAAATTTACATTTCGATTTGCCTTTTGGCGGCGTGAGCTCCCAGTTTCTGTATGACAAAGTTGACATTGGCATAGGCTGGGTCGCCCTCGATGGCTCATTTCTTCACGTCAATTCCAAGCTGGGACAAATCTGCGGCTACGAAACGGAAGAACTCTGTAGAATTGGCCTTCTTGAACTGATGCCATCCGATGGCGAGCATGCGCAGTCCTGGTCCCAAAGGTTACGAGAGCGCCCCTATCAGAACATCAAGGATGAGGCCCTCATCCGCCACAAACATGGGCAAATCATTGCCCTCAGTACCGCTCTAACGCCCGTCTATGCCCCTACAGGCGACCTCAGTCATTACATTGGCATCTTCGAGGACATTACGGAGCGCAAGCTTAATGAAGGACTCCTGCACCAGCAGAGTCAGGTTCTGGAATGCATTGCCCGGATCCAACCTTTGAATCAGACTTTGGCCCGCATTGTCCAATTGATTGAGGAGCAGGCCAACGGCGTCCTGAGCACCATTTATCTGATCGATCAGGAAGGGTGTCTGCGATTGGGAGCCGCTCCCAGCTGGCCCGAGAGTTTCGTGCGCGCCGTTGATGGCGCCCGCATTGGTCCTGAAGCCGGTTCATGCGGGGCCGCCGCGTATTTCGGTAAACGGATCGTCTCATTGGATGTGACGCAGGACGATTGCTGGGGTGACTATCGAGAGTGGATTCTTTCTTACGGCATCAGGTCCGCATGGTCGACCCCGGTTCTCAGCAAGGATGGATCGGTCCTGGGAACCGTAAGCATGTGCTGGCGTGAATTGCGTCAGCCCACGTCGCGGGATTTCGCTCTGGTCGACGTGGCCACTCGTTTGATGGGCTTTGCCATTGAGCGTCAGCAGGCGCAGGATATTATCCTGCAGCAGCAGATGAAATTGGTTTCATCCTCAAAGATGGCAGCGCTTGGACAAATGGCCGGCGGCGTGGCTCATGAAATCAACAACCCCTTGACCGTCATCCAGGGTTACGCGCAAAAGCTGGAACATCTTGTGAAAAGCGACGACCTGAACGGTGAATCCGTCCAAAAAATGGCTCAGGCCATCAAGTCGGGGGCCCTCAGGATTACCAAAATCGTTAAGGGCCTGCGGGCGATTGCACGTGATGGTGAGAATGATCCCTTTCAGGATACAAGTCTTCAAACCATTTTGCAGGAAACTTTGGAAATGTGTCGCGAGAGAATCCTGAATAACGGGATCCAACTTGAAGTCGACGACGTGCCCCCGGATCTGACTTTGGAATGTCGCGCCGTGCAGATTTCGCAAGTTATTCTGAATCTTCTGAACAATAGCTACGACGCCCTTCAATCGCTCACGGAACGCTGGATTCGCATCGGCGTGAAAGCGCATGCGGAACGCATCACCCTGAACGTGACGGACAGCGGCTCAGGTATACCCGAACCGTTGCGCGAGCAGATCATGCAACCTTTCTTCACGACCAAAGACCTGGAGCATGGAACTGGCCTTGGCCTCAGTATATCAGTCGCCATTGCCAACGCTCATAAGGGTCATTTAGTTTTGGACACATCCTGTCCGAATACCTGTTTCGTTTTAGACTTGCCCCGGCGACAAACGCCTTGAGCACTCACCCAAGGAGCTGGTTATGGACAGTAATGATTCCAACATCAATGACTTCATAAGCCTCGTCTTGACCAACCTGACTAAAAATGGTTTTCCCGACAAGGCCGTTTCATTCCCACTGGAAAAGATGTATCAGTCTGCCAGTCAAAGGGGATTTTCCTTCAACAAAGTACGCGACATCCTTCGTGAGCAGGGCGTTGAAACTGAACTCACCGAGGAACGGGTGATTTTCACAGAGGCGCTGACCGAAAACGCGGGCCTCAATGACTTTGATCTGCAGCAGACGGCGGCGCAGATCTTTCAGCAAATGTCTCCAGAACAGCGAGCTGAGATTGCCCGCATGATGCAGGACATTCCTCCCGCCGACCTTGAGAATCTTAAACGTCAATGGGAGTCGATGTCCGACGAGGAAAAGGCGCAGCGTATGGAGGGCCTGGAAAAATTCATGCCGAATACCTGAGCGAGGATCAGCCGGCGCGTTTCATACTCAATGGAATCGGCATGGTGCGGCTGGTCACCGAGATACGCTGCAGATCGATCATCTTTTTCGATGTATCGAACACGAAGGTGACCTCGCCCTTGGCGTTGGTGCCGCCGGCTGTACTCAGCTTCCGATTTTTATCGACCGCCGTCACCTTCAGCTTCACCTTATCGAAGTCAATGGTGTTGCCGACCTTTTGATACTGTGATGACAAAAGGTTTTCCGGCGCGACATGATAGGTTTGATCAAATTTCAAACCTTTCATGTGCAGCGCAGGCGCATCCGCATAACCTTTGACCAGAAGGCGCCCGCTCGATTCAATCCTATAATCAGCCTGGCCTTCAGCTTGAATTTGATTGGCTTCCAGAACCATGACACCTTTATGCACAGTGGGCTTGACCGCGGCGTGGGCCATATTCAGTGAGGCTGGGGCTGCGAGGAACAAGGCCAGGGATATTGATTTGATCATAGCGCCATCCTTTATCAACTGCGATACACCGGCATGGGATATGCCTGATCTTACGATAGAGGATGAAGGTTCTGAAAAATATAAGATTGATACGGGCGGGACCAGCACACCCGACAAGGTGTGCCAGCATGCAATGTCAGTTGAAAAGTTCAGCCCGGATGGCGCCGGTGGTCGGGTTAATTGTGACATAAGGCACGTTATCACTTACCAAAGGCGGCAGGCTCAGTTGCTTTTCGTTTTGAATATCGAAGCCGATCGGAGAATCGTCATACGAAACAAAATCAAAAGTCTTGGGCTGCAGCTGGTTACTTTTTAGGGTGACTTCCAACGCACCAAGCCGATTCCAAGGCTGTTCAAAACTTGTGGTCAGATCAAGCGCAGCCTGGGTCGCCACCTGTCCCGCAAGTTCACGAAAGGCAGCTTCATTATAGCGATAAGGCACCAGCGACCAGGCCCTGCCCCGACGTTCCAGCTGCAACATTGTCCGCGCACTTTCATCAGCACCCTGCTGGACCCACAGCTGCATGCGGCGAACACTATCACCCTGGCTCTTGACTTGACCCAGGGCCAGAATTTTTCCTGGAGCATGGAGTTTGGCCAACACCTCCTGGAAATATTCGGCCTGCTCCGTTGCCACGATAGACGGCTGCACTATAAAAACCGCATCCATCAAGTCCGCGTCCGCGTTGGGATCCAGGCGCAAGCGGACGCTGCCTTCCGACACTGGAATTTCAACCCAGGTCACACCGTCCAAATCATGCAGAGCCGTGATGAACACGGGCGCTTCGATTCCAAGAGAGTTCCGCAAAGCTTTGCGCACCTTGGCCTTGAGGCGGTACAGTTCGGCCGGCTTCAGAGGCAGTGAATGGATATCCCTTTCTGCGGACGACGACTCAGGTTTATTGTGAACCGCACTGAAGGCCGCAGGGGAAGCCAGAATGATGCCAGCCAGCACGAAAATTCGAAGACGCATGGGAACCTGTCCTTCATAAAATTAAGACAGCTCCTTTACTCCGTCCTGGACTAATCTACAAACAAAATGTATCGAAGGTCCTCAGGAGAAAATACATGAAAAAGCCCATTTCCCTCGCCGCATTTGCTTTCGTCACGGGACTCCCGCTAAGTCCCGATCCTTTACCACCTTTCTGCCCGGTGGAAAATTTCCAGGCTTGTGGCGGTTCCCTCCAGGGGTCCTGGTCCCTTGAAGCCCAATGCCCGGACGCATCGGAAGCCATTCCCTGCGAATTCCCATTTGATAATATTGACGCCTGTCAAGGGGCTGGGAATACGGTTCAATGCCACTGGGATGGAACAGGTCAGATCAGCTTCACCAAAAAAACCATGCATATCCAGACCCAGGATGCCCTCGTGGCCCGCTATACATTAACCGATCTGTGCACAGCGGCCGTCCGTCCCGACGCTGGTTTGCCGGCCGAACGATGCGCGGCCCTTTCCCGTCCGCCCCTGATGAGCTGCACGTTGGAAAAGGACCTGTGTGTCTGTGATTCACGTGTGGAAGATGAACCATCGGTGGATAAAGTCACCTATACGGCATCATCCAATGTGCTGAATTTTGCTGATTTTCAAGCCTCATACTGCATCAAGGACGAACGGCTGACTCTCAGTTTTGAACCGCATCCGCGCAGCTGGAAATATTGGGTGCTGAAAAAGACTCAAACATCCAAGCGCTAAGAGTCCCACGCGCTGGACCCGGAATTGAACCTCTTTCCTGAGCATCGCACGCCATGGAAAGGAGGTACTCCGATGCCTTTTCTACACCGCAATGACTCGCCCGCATCCATTTCATGCACATTGACTGTGCTGGCCTCCGCCGACGCCCTTTATGAATTTTGCCAGGATCCCACGCACCTGGCCCAATCGGTGGCAGCGGCCATCGACATTAACATTCAGGACCCTTCGCATCTTCATTGGAAAATTCCTGCCAAAGACCACGGCAAAATCCTGCTCGAAGGCGATGCGGAATTGGTGGAAGACGTTCCGGCCAAGGTCCTCACCTGGCGCGGTGATTCCGCTTTATTGGAAGCTCGACTGGAATTTACGCCTGCGCCGGGTGACTTCGGCACCGAAGTTCGCTTGAGCGTTCATCTCGATCCCGGCGTGCACGCCGCCGCTAAAGTTGCGAAAACCTTCAGCGCTGCCCCCGAGATCGCTGTGAGCAAAGTTTTGCGTCATATTAAAAGTCTTGTTGAATCAGGCGAAATGCCGACGCTTGCCCACAATCCCGACGCGCGCAAACGCCGCCACACATCCGAGGAGGCCAGACTATGAGAGCTCTTTGCTGGAATGGGGTCAATGACCTTCGCGTCGAGACCGTACCGGATCCCACGATCGTCAACCCTCATGATGTGATCCTGCGGGTGACCATGTCGACGACCTGCGGGTCGGATCTGCATTTTATTGATGGTTATATTCCCACCATGCGTGAGGGCGATATCCTCGGCCATGAATTCATGGGAGAGATTGTCGAAACCGGAGCAGCCGTGAAAAAAGTGAAGGTGGGTGATCGCGTGGTTGTGCCGTCTTTTATTTGCTGCTGCGGCTGCTGGTACTGTAAACACAATCTCTTTTCGCTCTGCGACAACACCAATCCCAATGCCGAACTGCAGGAACCAATGCTGGGTTATCACACTGCGGGAGCCTATGGCGCGAGTCATGCGTTTGGTGGTTATGCCGGTGCCCATGCCCAATATGTGCGCGTGCCGCATGCTGATCAGGATTGTTTCAAAGTCCCCGAAGGCCTCCGTGATGAGCAGGTGATTTTTCTTTCGGATGCCGTGCCCACTGGTTTTATGGGCGCTGACTTCTGTTCCATTAAGCCAGGTGACACCGTCGCCGTCTGGGGCAGCGGTGGTGTGGGTCTGATGGCTCAGCAAAGCGCAAGACTGCTCGGCGCCGAACGCGTGATTGCGATCGACCGTTTCCCCGAGCGCCTCCAGATGGCCAGTGAAAAAGCTGGTTCGGAAACGATCGATTACTCTGAAGTCGACAGTGTCGTGGAGGCTCTCAAAGACATGACGGGAGGCCGTGGTCCCGATGCCTGTATCGATGAATTGGGTATGGAGGCCCATGGCACAGGTATAGGCTATGCCTATGATCGCGTGAAGTAGGCCCTTCATTTGGAAACCGATCGCGGTGACGCCCTGCGTGAAGCAATCCTGGCTTGCCGTAAAGGCGGGACGCTGTCGATCCTGGGCATCTATGGTCTTATGGATAAATTTCCCATCGGGTCCATTATGAACAAAGGCCTGACCATTCGAACGGCCCAGCAACACGGGCAAAAATATCTGCCACGTCTGCTCGATTACACAGCCCGTGGAGCCCTCGACCCCTCGTATCTGGCCACCCATCGCTTCTCGCTGGAGGAAGCGCCCAGAGGCTATGAGATGTTCAAAAAGAAGGAAAACGGCTGCGTAAGATCAGTCTTTGTTCCGGCCTAACAGGTCAAACGGCGGCATGGTATAAGAACCGAAAACGCAGAACCCCATCGCAGAGGATAAGGATGAAAACTCAAGGCAACACCATACTCATCACAGGCGGCGGATCGGGGATTGGTGTAGGTCTTGCCAGCCGCCTCGTCCATGCCGGTCTACGGCGCGACCAAGGCGGCCCTTCATTCCTTCACCTTATCCCTGCGGCATACGCTCCAGAAAACTTCCGTCGAAGTGATTGAGATCATTCCCCCAACCGTGAACACGGACCTGGGTAGCAAGGTCAGTCGGGCCAACCGCGACGAGCTGGATGGAATCTTCCGTGGTATGAATGCGTGACGTTGCGAGCGGCCGAAAAAATATGCGACTCCTCTGCATAGGCCTAACCCTCACTTGTCCCGAGCCTGCATTTCAGCTATCAAGCCTTAAGAATCTCTTAAAAACTCAATGCAGGTGGACACAACATGTTGGTGATGCAAAAGCGCAGACCTTGGCTTTTCTTTTTTGCATTCGGGGGATTGATCAGTGGCTGTCAACCGGCCCAGGAAGGGCCTCCAGCTTATGAACTGGCTCAGGGATGTTTTGCCATTCGCAAACCCTTGACGGAACAAAGGCTGGGCGCCAGCGGCCGATCCAGCTATCGTTTATTGGCGGATGAAGAACGATCGGCAGGCTCGGCCTTTTTTTTGAAGCCGACAGGCCTCGGCCGTTTTCTCTTGTCAGACGCGGAAGGTGCGCTGCTGGGGGCGGAGCACGGCGCCTTGCAAAGACGCTGGCACGCCGATGAAAAAGCCGAATGGACCATTCGCCAACTCGAAGTGGTTCACGAAGGTGAAACATACACCGGTGCTTATACGATGATTGCTGCTGCGAGTCAGTCCCGCTTAACCATGCGTCAGGGCTCATTGGCTTTGCAGCCCCTCGATATTCTGAAGCCCGAGGAAGTCGCCCTGGAATTTGTGAAACTCGACGCTTCGGCCTGCCGGGCCTTTCCCGAAGCTGAATTGAACGCTGAGGTCAGCCCGGATTTTGATCAACGTGAGCCATCGAGTGAAGGCGTATTCGGTTTTGTGGATTATCATACCCATCTGGCTTTTCCCAAAGCGCTGGGTGCCACGGCCATGTCAGGTCAAATTTTCCATCCTTTTGGAGTTACCGAAGCCCTGGGTGAATGTTCCAAGCTTCATGGAAAAAATGGCGAATGGGATCTTCTGGAAGGTCAAACATCAACCAAAGATGGATCCGGCCATGCGGTCCAGGGGTATCCTGATTTCCCCTACTGGCCCAATCGAACGACCAATACCCATATCCAAGCTTACTATCGCTGGATCGAACGGGCTTATCTTTCCGGCCTTCGCTTAATGGTGACCAATACCACGGGCAATCCCACGTTTTGCCAGCTGCTGGCTGTGATTCACCCCTTGGAGGCCGAAGGTGATTGCAAAAGCGATGCGGATACAGAAATGCAGGTTCGTTATATCCGTGACCTTCAGGACTATATCGATGCCCAGGAAGGTGGTCCCGGCAAAGGCTGGTTCCGCATCGTAGGCTCGGCTCGGGAAGCGCGGACCGTGCTCGAAAATAATAAGCTGGCGGTCGTCCTGGGCAGCGAATACGGAACTCTTTTCGACTGTACGGAGTCCTCATCCAAGTGCAATGAAGCCTACATCGATCAAAAAGTCGACGAGCTGTATAACATGGGCGTTCGCTCGGTATTCCCCATCCATCGCTTTGATAACGCTTTCGGTGGCACGCGCCCCGCAGGCGGAACCGGTGGATCATGGATGCATCTGACCAGCAAGCTCAGCACCAGTCACGTGGAGCACCTGGGTGACCTCCTGAATCCGGCCAAACTCCTGTTTAAACCCATCGGCGGACACTATTGGGAACTCGAAAAATGCCCCAGCGGCGTGGTCGGTACCCAAGGCATTCGCAGCATGAAAAGCTTTATCGAAGAGGACTTTAGTTTCCTGACGGATACGGTCAGCAAGGTTCCTATCGTAGGTGGCATTGCCGCCAAACTCCTGGGCTGGGTGTTCATCGATAAGCTGAAACCTCTGCCCGAATATACCGAATTCCAAGGCAATGGTTCCGCTTGTAACAAACGCCCACTGCAGGATATCGGCCGCTATCTGATCCAACGCCTGGCTGCAAAGGGCATGATCCTCGAAATCGATCACTTGAGTTACCCGACCCTGCTGGATACCTTGGGCACGCTTGAAACCCTTCAGTATCCGGGCTTTGTTTCATCGCATGGCTGGATTGAAAATCTTCCCGAAATTCGGCAACGCATGTTCCGTTTGGGTGGATTGATGGCAGCTTCCAACGGTCGGCCCCGGGATATTGTGCAAACGATTCTGCAGTATCAACGGGAGCGTGGCGAGTTTTTCCCTTCGTCCGGCGTTGGCATCGGGAGCGATATTCAGGGTGTTTCATCCCAGGCCAGCGGCGAAGATGATGTGACCATCACCTACCCGTTCCCATCGGTTGACGGTAAAGTCCAGTTCCTGCCGCCGCAAACCGGCAACCGTCGCTTTGATTTCGATCGCGAAGGGGTGGCGCATTACGGTTTGCTGCCTGAATGGATTGAAGAGATCCGACAACTGGATGCGCGACAGGGTACCGACGCGGTGCCTTCGCTGATGCGTTCGGCCGAGGCCTATCTGCAAATGTGGGAAGCCGCTGAGCAACGTGCCTCGTCGCTTTAACTGGCAACGGACCAGGTCTGCTGCCGCAGCGCCTCACCCTCGAGGGTGATAATCAGGGAAAAGCGGTAGCAGCCATTGGCAAGCGGCTGGTCGAGACGGATGGAGACCTGACCGCCCATTTCTTCCACAAAGTGTTTGACGGCGCTCATGCCCACGCCACGACCTGAGATGTGAGAAACCTGAGGGGCCGTCGATACCCCGTCCAGGAAGATCCAGGAAGCCATCGTTTCCAGACTCTCAGGCATCGGACCTGCGCTTGCAGGGCGGCCCACATGATCTCTAATTTTTTCGAGATTCAGGCCGCGTCCATCATCGGTGACACACAAGGTGATGCGACCCGCATTGCGTTGAATCTGGAAGCGGATCTGGCCCTTGGCACTCTTGCTCTGTTCCTGGCGCTCCCTTGCGGTTTCAATCCCGTGATCCAGTGCATTGCGAACCACATGCAGGAGCGAATGCCGCAGTCGGGCTGCCATGCGCAGCTCAAGCCTTTCATCATCCCCTTCGATCACCAGATCCGGATTCGGCTTGCCCAACACCCGAGCCAGGGCCTTCAGGTCACGACCAAGTCCTTGTATGATGTCATGGAGCGACTCCGTGCTCATCGCCACTAGGTTCTCGTACACTTCAGCCTGCGACCTGGCGTAAAGCCATTCATGAATGGTCCTGATAGGAACCTGTAGGACGGAATGATCCAGTTGACGACCCAGTTGATTTTGGGCCGTCTCCTTATAATGCTTGACCAGCTCCAGGAGGGATCGAGTTTGATGCTGTAAGGCCAACTGCTGGGACGCTGATCCATTCCAGTCGACCAGGCTCTGTTCGAGTTCGTGGGCGGCCTGGATCATGGCCAAAAAGTTAACAGAATGCGCCATACCTTTAAACGTATGCACATTGATCTTCAGGACCGGCATGGCGCTCAAGGCTTCGCTCAGAGGCATTAAAAGAGCGTTGAGACTGTCCCCCAGCAGCGCTTCCGCTTCATCCACAAAACGCTCAAAAACATAGTCCTTGGTCGCCAGGATTTCGGCCACGACATGCATGGTCTCGCTGTACGACTCGGATGCGAGCGTTAAGCGTCGGATCTCGCTCACGTCGCGGATCGAGACCAGCATTTTTTCAACCCGGCCTTCCGTTCCGAGCATCGGATACCAGTCGAACTCTAAAACTTTGCCATCGCGCATGACCACATCACCCAACAGATGGGATTCATTCAATTCAAAGGCCACAACCGGTTCATCGAAGATCATGAAGAGGATATTTTGAATTCGATCGAGAAAGGCCTCCGGTGCCTCAATCGCACGCAGGGCCGTGATCAGCGAATATCCCTGCAAACCCGGGCGGGCCAGAACAGTTTCCAAAAATCTTGAATAATCCCGACCGATCTTATAGTCGCTGTCTATCGTAAAAATGCCTTGTTTGATATGCGCCATGATCGAACGAATATGCCGCGTTTTCTGTTCCACGTCGTGTTCGAGATTCAGGTTAAGCTCACGCAGGCTTCGGTTGAGCATTTTGACTTTATGCTTTTCACCCTGAATATTGTCGCGCATCTTATCACCCAAGGCCAGCGACGTGAGTGAGGCTTCCACCACCCCACCGATCGCCGTTCCCCATTCAAAAAACGCTGAGTAAGGCAGAATCCCAAGGTTGGTCAGCGCCCACACCGCGGACGCGAGGATCATGACCAGCCAGCCGAGTGTGAAAAAGCGGGAAGGCCGGTAGTTCTTGGCCATCATGACTAATCCGGCCACGGTGAGAAAAATACTGCAAAGGAGGATGGAAACGATCGCCAGCATTGCCGAGCCCCGATAGGAAAACGGCAGCAAAAGTATGCCCAGCAGAGACAGCCCACCAATACCAACAGCACAGTAATACAAACGTCGACTGCGCTTTCTGAGCTCCAAAAAGGAAAGGCTGAATATCACGCCTGCCAGCGGTGTCGCCGAGCCATCAAAGACATAAAGCTCATTATTCAGAAACGACAGCCATGAATCGGGAAACAGCAGGCGTGTGAACCCTAAATCGCAGGCGTTTTTATAGAGCACCAAGGTTTGTAAAATGGCATAGAAAAAAATGCTAGGTTCTCGGGAGGTCAAAAACAGGGAAAGACTGTAGACAATGATAAGGCAAATTGCCCCAAGCAATGCAGCTGAAATGATCGATTTTGTGACAAACGACTGATGACCCGACTCATAATCATACACCTCAAGGGGGAGTCGCAGCAGGCCGCGGGTTGTAACTTTTAAATAGATGACATTGGGGCCAGGCGCACTTTGAAAAACAAAAGAAGGATGCCGGGCATAGGCGATGGCATCGCTCGTGGGACTCCTATCGCCGGAATGATACGCAGCCCAATTCGTGTCATCCCACTCATACAACGTGATCTTATCCAGGAAAGGATAATCCACGACGAGAATGCATTTTTGTTCGCCTGGAGCCTTCGACAACCATTGAATTTTTACCCACAGGGTTTGCGAAGTAAAATTAAGATCCAGAGAATGACCGCGAAAGATTTTCCATTCGACTTTGTTCGTGGGCGGGATATTGGGGACACCTTCTTGATCAACCAGATTATACTGCAGCCCCTTGTCCACCTGCGGGCAATGAGCCGCATGGCCCCACGCCTGGGCTGGCCACAGCAGGGTGAACATCAAGAAGAGGTTGAAAGGAAGCCTTGGCGTCATCAAGCATTATCTCGAATTATACGATTCCAATTCTCCTGTTCGGCGCTTTCCATGCAGGTCTGAAGAATCCTATGGAAAATGCTCATAAGGAAAGATTTGTCGTTATCCGCATACAAATACATCCTATTTCCCACACGTCGAAAACGAAGACATTTTTTTCTAAAAATCTCTGCGATGAGGGATACCCCGGATATGTTTTATAGAAGAATCCCTTTAAAAGGGTGGAAAGGTTTAAATGGTAACGACATCACTTTTATGAACATTGAGGAGACCCATTATGTCTGTTTTTACAAAAATCTGCGCTGGCCTTTTGATTTCGACCCTTGGCATGTCCGCATATGCCGCCCAAACTCAACCCCAAACTCCCGTCCAGGAGCCAGCTCAGCCCACAGTCGACTTTTCGAGTCCCTCTGAAGTGATTCAGGTGCTCCATGTGGGCGTCAGCTCTGAATCCAAAATCATCGATCTCGTGCGGGAAAGAAATCCTGACGAGGCGATGGTCAAGTTCATCGATCAACTCTCCACAGACATAACTGAATTCAACAGAAGGCTGGAAGAGCTGGCGTCCAACATGAGCGTGAGCCTGGCTCCTGAGCAACTGTCTGAAAATGCGCAAATGATTGAATCGCAGATGGCGCAAGAACTGCAAACCCTGACCCAAAAGCAAGAAGGCGAGTTCCGCCCTGCTGTCATCGAAGCTTTGGTCAAAAAGTATGAGCAAGCTCTGCAACTTTACACAGAAGTTGAGAAAGTCACCACCGATGAAGGTCTGAAAATCGCCATCGCTGAGTTCCGCCCCATCACCCAGAAGCACCTGGATGATATCAAGGCGCTGCAAACCGCCACAACTCAGCCTACGCAACCCACTCAGCCTGCACAACCAATGCCAGTTGAATAACGGATTTTTATCCTAAACACGCTGCGTGCAGATGAAGATTTCGGTCTTCATCTGCATATTGCAGCTTAAGCATGGTTATGCAAGTTTCGCGGTTGGTGCTTGTTCATGGGAAGCGACGGGAAGCCTTAGATTGAACTCGGATCGGAACGAGAAGGTCGCATGAACGTCATGCTCAGTTTTGGACTTGATGCGCTTCAACATGACCTCGTCCACTTCGTGGTCCAGAACCACCCGGAACTTCCCGCCAAGCGATCGGCAGTAGTGCCGAACGGCGTCCATACCGATGCCGCGACCCGAGATGAGCGTGGTTTTCCGGGCGGTTGAGAAGCCGAGCTGGAAGATGGCCTCGACCATGTCGTCCACGGTCGCCGACTCGGATAGTATGCCTTTTTCCAGGCCGACCTGATAAACGCGCGACAGGTTCAGACCTCGGCCGTCATCGCGGAAGATGACGCTGGCGTTCTTGTTGGAATCGATCGAGACATCAATGGTGATTTCGCCAAACGGTCTTTTACCCAACCGCTTCCGGTCTTCAGCGTTCTCAAGCCCATGGTCAACGGAATTGCGGATCAGGTGATGGAAGATATTCTGGGCGATGTCTTCGATTTCGTCATTCAGGATCATGAAGCCATTCGGGTTATTGATGACAACCTGAGGCACGGGTTTGCCGGTATCCTTGGCGACTTTCTCGAGCGAAGGCGCCACGAGGTCGGCAAAGAATTCTTCGAGACGGCGTCCTTTGGGGGTCGATTTCTGGTTGAAGAATTTGGAAAATTTTTCGTTAAAGATGGTTTCATAGGATTCGACGAATTCACGGCACGCGTTCGAAGCCGCCACGAGTTTTTCAAGTTTTTCCCCGCGTGGATCCGTCCCGGCATCTTTCAGCAGGCTTTCCACGTCATGCACGCTGTCAGCAATACGCGCGAAGCCCAGCGAACGAGCATTACCTTTGATGGTATGATAGGTCCGGAAAAGAATCGGATAGGCCAGATCCTTCTCCGTAGCCAAGCGCTTCAGGTTGGGATCGATTTCCCGCCAGGCATGAATGGTGCGGCTGATAAACTTCTGCGTCTTTTCAATATCGTTGGCCAGGATCTCGAGCAGCATGGCCGTTTCAAGCTCATTGCGTTGCGCCTTGGCACGCAGCTCTTTCAGCTCGGTGATATCCCGCAAGGCGACCAGGACTTTGTCCACTTCGCCGTCTTCATTCGTAATAGCACCCCATTCCGCCTCGATATGGAGCGTCCTGCCCTGATCCTGCAGCTGAAATTCGCGAACCAGCCGGGATTTGTTGGCTTCCCATCCCATATCAATATCCTGCCCGAACGAGAATTCCAGGGATGTGATCACCTGGGACACCTGATTGGCTGAGAGATTGGTATGCGAAAAAATGGCTTCGCTTAAATTTTGCCCCGTAAGGTTGCTCCGACCGATCATCTTCAGAAGGTGATCCGAGATCTCGGCACCCAGTTTCATATCCTCGCGAAAGGTAAAAATACCCTGATTGATATTCGCGAGTATCTCACGAATGTCCCGGGTGCGCTCCCGGACTTTACCGTCGAGGGTACGGATATTGTCTTCCTGAGTTGCAATCAGCGAGGCCTGGAGCTGCTTTTTCTCTTCGGCGTCTCTCAGCATCTGCCGCTCGGCTTTGAGCTTTTGGCTCTTGATCAGGTTGATGCGGGCGCCCAGAGCAAAGGACAGAAGAATCATTTCCACATTGGCGCCGATCAGCTGGCTCCAGTTCGTAATGAAGTTACGTTCCAGGATACCAACACCGGACAGAATCACCATACAGTTGCCGACGATCACAAAGGACCAGGCTATCGTGTAGTAGACCGCAGGGGCATAGCCTTTGATGCACATCCGCACACCAACGGCGACCAGGCAGATTCCCGAAAAGAACGACATGGCAATCGACAGGCTGAGCAGCTGGTGAAACCGCCCATGCAGGAAAAGAAGGTTGCTAAGGGCATTCAATGCGCAGATACCGACCAGCACCATGACAAAGCGATAAAAGAAGGGCGATTCGCGCTTCAGACTGAGAAACCCGATGGCAAACAAGCCCGAGCCAACGGAAATGCCGTCGACCATGAGGTAGAGGTCCCAGCCTGTGAGGGGAGCATCGGCCCAGGTGGAAAACATGATGTAAGGCAGGATACCGAAATAGGCCATGGCAAAGAAAAAGTAACTGGCCACATAGATAATGTAGAGACCGTAGTTGCTGTCGCGAGTCGTCACGAACAGGAACAGGTTATAAAGGAAAATGGTCAGGATACCGCCGAGCAAAAGACCGACGATGATCAGTTCTTTCAGCTTGGCATTTTTGATCAGAGTTTCATCGTAAAGCGTAAAGTCAAATACAACCCCGGAGGTGGTATCAACCTTTACCAAAAAGTAGTTGACGCCTGGGTCCAGATGCATTTCGAAAATGGGATGGCGGTAGGCAATCGGCCGGTCGGTGAATGGCAGCTTATCACCCAGTATGGTCTGGCTGATCACCTCACCCGAAGGACTGACTTTCATAAAACTGACTTGGTCGATGGCGCTGTAACCTGCTTCGAGGTAGAGCTTCTTCGCTGTGGAATCCGGATTCGTGACAGCGAAATACCCCCAGTGCGGCCAGCGACGATTGTATCCATACGAGATGGTTTTCTTGTCGCCATGGGCAGTAAACCTGGCATCAAAATCACCACGCATGATCCCGGCTGGCGTCATCTCTGCCTTGTCATCCGAGGCCGTGATTACATATTTCCCGATAGGGTCCTGCTGTCTCAGCATTTCGTCTGAAATAACCAGAGGCGGACTCGATATCGCTGCAAGATTCTGACTCGTGAGCAGACTCAGCAGGAGCCAAAACCCTGTAGTTATTGTTTTTTTACACAACATGAAATCACCCTTTCCACTGTCTTATCTATCGACACATCCAGTTTCAGAGTGAACTAAAATCTACAAAAACCTTTAAAAATGGCCTTTAGGTAAAGGTGCTTTGGCTACAGGAAACCGCAGGTGCGGCGGGGCCGGGTGCCCCGTAAGGGGAAGCCAGGTGCCCCGTAAGGGGCGGCCCTGATATTTTCAGCTTTCTTCTTTGAATCCATCGGGCGACTCAACTGGAATTTCTTCCGTCACATCGGACGAACTTGATTGTTCATCCTGGGCCATGACATCAAAATAATTGATGGCGCTCACCTTCACCGTGTTCGAATTTTCATAAGGGTCGGAGTTAAAAATCACTTTCACGGGGGTCAGGAAATTTTTCGCAACCCAGGATCCTTTGCCGCAGATTTTACGGGTATTGCCCGCAGCATCCTGAATGGCGACATGATCGAAAGCACACTGGGGATGGGTTTCTGTGTCGATGGTGATCGTGAAGTTCACGAATTTTCCATCCTGGCTTTCAAGAGTCGCCAGCAGTTTGCTTTCGTTACTGCCGAAAGGACCAAAGTTCAAAACCTTGGGGGCAATGGGTGCAGCCGCAGCAGGCGCCGCAGGGAAGGGATTGGTCTTACCGGACAAATTCTGGCCCGCTCGTATGATCCAGTCTTGAAATTCCGCCACGCCCGTATAAGTCCCGCCGCCCAGGCAACCATGCTGCTGGGATTCCGCTCCGCCCGAGAGGGCTCCGGCCACATACCATTCCGCGCCTCGTTTCACAAAGACAGGACCGCCCGAATCACCGGCACAGGTTCCTTTCAAATTTTGATTGGAAACGATCACGCGACCAAACGAGCCTCGACCGGAATAAGTGTTCGCCACCGCACGCAGGCGACCAAACGCGCCTCCACCCCGCTGGATGGTTTCACCGTAACCGGCCTGCACGACGGCTTCACCGGGTTTCAAAGGCTGACCGGCTGGCAGCAGCTTGACCGGCTTATACGTGGCAGGGATATTCGAGGCTAACTTCAGCATGGCAATATCATAAGGCACAATGAATTTGCCTGTGGGTTTATACTGGGCATGATAGACCTTGCGTTCCACAGGAATCACAACGCCTGTACCTTGTTGATACATGTTCGTTCGAAAGACCACGCTCATGGCTTTGTTCGAAACACAATGAGCAGCTGTCAGGATAAGATTGCTCGCGATGACGGTACCAGTACAACCAATCGAAAGACCAACCGTTGACACACGTTCGGGTCCCGTGCTGTTTTCAGCAACCTGACCGCCGTTGCGGATCAAAAGTTCAGAATCTTCCGGACCGGGTCGACTGCAGTGGGAACTGGCGAGGCCGATACTCACCATAAGCACGGCGCCCTTCAAATGCTTCAATCCGACTTTCATAGTGCCTCCATTCGATAGCTTGCAATTTTTGCCTGTGCAATATGCACACCGCCGTCACAACGGATGCAGGGCGCCCGAAGCCTTGGAAGGCATGGTCGCAGGGAAGCCGGGGTTTTCTTTCCGGTCTGTAAAGTTCATCAACTCACGACAGGATGGGCTGCGATTCTTCTTCCCTTGGCCTTATAGTCAGAGCGGAGTATGATGCTGGCTGGTTCCAGCGTTGAAAATGCGGAGATAAAGCCGACAGTGTCTCGTCCGTTGACACAGGCCTGGGAACCTGTTGGCAGATATTTCTGACGAAAACTTTCCGTTGGATGGGAGTTTTGGTAGAATGGAAATTTCAATCATTTATTGAAAGACGGCCTATGTTGCCCCTGAACCAGCTTGTCAATCGCCGCCTCATCACGGCCTTTATTATGGGTATGGCCTCGGGCCTGCCGCTTTTGATCACGATTACTCTTTTGCAGGCGCGGGCGAAAGATGCGTCGGTGAGCCTGGAAAATATCGGTCTGATGTCGCTGGTCGGACTGCCTTACACTTTGAAATTCATCTGGGCACCGCTGTTCGACCGGTACGCCCTGCCCTTTCTGGGTCGTCGTCGAGGCTGGATCCTGACCACGCAGGTGCTGCTCATGCTGGCCATTTGGGGTATGGGGTTCACCAACCCGGCTCAGGGAACCATTGGATTGTGGCTCTTCGTCGGGATGGCTTTCCTGGTGACATTTTTTAGTGCCAGTCAGGATATCGTGATCGATGCCTTTCGCCGCGAGGATCTGAGAACAGCCGAACTGGGTCTGGGATCATCCTACTATATTTACGGCTATCGCCTCGGCATGCTGGCCGTAAGCGGCGGCGGCTTGATTCTGGCCGATATTCTGTCCTGGCCCATGGTCTTTTTTATTATGGGCTGTTGCATCATTCCCGCCATCATCAACACATTATTTACGCCCGAACCCGTGGTGACCGAAACACCGCCGCGTACTCTGCGTGAATCCGTCGTGGAACCCTTCAAAGAATACTTCGCCCGTGATCAAGCCTGGCTGATGCTGTGCTTTATCCTGCTCTATAAAGTAGGCGATAATCTTGCCGCCGCGTTGACGACACCTTTTTATTTGGACCTTGGTTTCAGCAAGACTGAGGTGGGTGCGATCGTGAAACTCTTCGGCTTTTGGGCCACTTTGCTTGGTGGCTTTTTTGGAGGCGTGGTTCTTTTGAAGACCGGTATCAACCGCGCGCTCTGGCTCTGTGGATTTCTGCAGATGGCATCGACCGCAGGTTTTGCGATCCTCGCCGCACGTGGGCATGATATTGTTACGCTCGGTGCTGTGATCTCCTTTGAAAACCTGGCGTCAGGAATGGGAACGGCGGCGTTCGTTGCCTTCATGGCAAGTCTGGCCAACAAACGTTTTACCGCCACACAATATGCGCTTCTTACCAGTTTAATGGGTGTGCCGCGGGTGCTCCTCAGTTCCGTCACAGGGTTTTTGGCAAGCAGTTTCGGCTGGTTTTGGTTTTTTACCTTCTGCACCGTCATTGCCATTCCGGGCATGATCCTGTTAGCCCGTTTCGCTCCCTGGCGCCGCGATCACGTCGCCGCCATTCCCCCCCAGGCCTCCACAAATTCTTCACTCTCTTAAACAAATTATTCAAAATGGCGGTTCTAAAACCGCCTTCATATCTTGAATTTAGTTTGTTATAAGATCGAACAAGATGGGAGATTGCATCAAAATTCATCACCTTTGATTTGGGAGTGCCTGATGCGCGCTTTCATTCTTACTGTTCTGCTGTGGGCCCATGCAACCGGAGCCTCAGCTGCGGCCTGTGAGACCTTGCAAGCCTATCCATCGGCCATCCTCCAGAGCATTGAACAAGGGTCCTTGACCATCCCGGCGCGTGAAGCGACCTTCCGCAGCGAGCTCAAGATTACGGGCCTACCCGCTTTCTGTCGGCTCCTGCTGCAGTACAGGCCTCGACCAGCATCCGACATAGGCATCGAAATCTGGCTGCCGGTAAAAAACTGGAATGGTCGCTATCTGCAGATTGGTAATGGTGGCTTTGCCGGAACCATCCATCATCATACGCTCGCTCATTATCTCAAACGTGGTTTTGCCGTCGCCGGGACTGACAACGGGCATAAGGCCTATGATGACGACACACTTTGGTCGATCGGACAGCCTGAAAAAATCGTGGATTTTGGTCATCGGGCTGTGCATGAAACCAATCAAGTCGCCCAGGGCATCGTGAAAAAATTCTATGGCAAAGCCGCAACCTATCGGTATATGACGGGCTGCTCGGACGGTGGGCGCGAGGGGCTTATGGAAGCGCAGCGTTATCCCGAGGATTTTGATGGCATCCTTGCCGGCGCCGCGGCCTTGCGTTGGACGCATGGATTCACCGCTCTGCTTCACGTCCATCAGGTCCTTGCCAAACTTCCTGATAAGCTGCAGCAGCCCCACATCCAGGCCCTGAGTCGTGAGGCTCTCCGGCAATGTGATGCCGCTGATGGATTAAAGGATGGGATCATCGATCCTCTGGCCACCTGTCAGCCGAACTTGAAAAGCCTTCTGTGCCCAGGTTCAACAGACTGTCTGTCGAAAACTCAAATCGCCGCCGTGCAGGCCATTTACGATGGTCCCCCGGGCGTTCATGGTTTTCGTTTTACACAAGGCTTTGAGGCTGGAGCTTTTCAATGGCCGACCTGGTTTACCGGACCCACCATGTGGGGCGCACCTGAGCCTCTTGCGAAGGGCCTCGCCTACGCTTTCTTCGGACCGATGGTGTATCAAAATCCCAGGCAGGATATTCTACAGCTTCCTATCAGGGAGGCCGTGGCCAAGGCCGATCGGGAATTGGCTGCTATCCTGAATGCCGACCGCACCCAACTTTCACCCACGCACTCCAAAATCATTCATTACCACGGCTGGGCGGATGCAGCTGTTCCCGCGCAGCATGCGATCGATTACTACACGCAGGTGTTAAAAAAGTATCCCAAGGCGCAGGACTTCTATCGGCTTTTCATGGTTCCGGGCATGGGCCATTGCCTGACAGGAGCCGGCCCTCACATCTTTAATGGCGTCGATAATCAAGGGGCCCCGGAAGACCCGCAACATGATGCCCTGCAAGCGCTCTTGGAGTGGGTGGAAAAGGGACGAGCGCCAGACGTTCTGATCGCCACTCAATTTCAGGGCGATAATCCAAAAAATAAGGTGCAAAGAACCCGCCCGCTTTGCCCCTATCCCGAGCGCGCCCGCTGGAATGGTAAAGGTAACGTCGACCATCACGAATCGTTTTCATGTCAATGAACTGCTCCACCGATTGCTGTCTTTTGGAATTCAATGGCGAGGCTGATCATGTCCATATTTTGATGGCACTCAATCCAAAGGCGCAGCCATCCAAACTCGTGGGCAATCTGAAAACGGTAAGCTCCCGCATTATCCGCAAGGAATTTGCCGAACACATTCAAAAATATTATTGGAAGCCGATTTTTTGGAGCAGGACGTATTGCCTTCTGACCGTTGGCGGCGCTCCACTTTCAGTGCTCAAGCAATACATTGAAAATCAGGCCGAAGTGGAATAGGCCGCTCACCTCGCTTGGCTCGGATCACGGCAGCCCTGTTTCACCACCAGCCAAACCCGTCTGGTTCCTCGCCGGCTCGGGACGGGCTATGGCTGGAGTACTTGCCGACAATCCGATAGAAGATCAGTTAAGGACGGGACAACTTGAAGTCGTACTCAGGCCATATGCCTGTAAAGGAAACGGCTTTTATTTGTATTATCCTAAAGGGTCTCAGGTCTTGCCGAAGCTTCGCGCATTTATTGACCATATCAAGAAGTAATCTTCACCTGAGCATAAAATATTCAGGCAGAGTCTGTATGCAGTCCCTATCGGCGAACTTTGGTAACTCGCCGCTTCGGGAATTTGCATAGATCGTGGGTCCGAGTGGTGTGCCCATCTTCCCAGCCCCAACTGCTGTCATTATAAAAGGACAGTCGCAAACGCAATCCCAACGCCAAGCGCCCCTATGACGTAGGCATAGGGCTTCTTTTTTATCGTGCCATCAACATCGTAGAGTTTCCCTCGCAAATTTTCCGAGATGTGCTCCCATGAGTTACGGGCATTATCTTCAAAGTTATGTAAGGTGAGACTTAGATGGGGCCAGGATTCCAAACTCCCAAGCTTCCCTTTACCATTTTGCGAATGATTTTTTTCATGAGGCTGCTGCTTTTGGGAAGGAGTCTCCTGAGTTTCTGAAATTGATTCCAAAAGGTCCTGGGTCGCATTTTTCGCAGAATGCTTTTCATGGGTCGCTCGAGCATTCTTGCTGCTAGTTTTTTTCCGTTTATTTTGAGTTGACGCCGCGGATGAGGCGGCCACGGACGATTTTTTTGCAGAAGATGCGCCTGATCTTTTTGAGTTGCTACTACCGTCTTTCGCCGCAGTAACTTTTTTGCGCGTTGGGCGGGATTTGTCGGTTTTCCCTGCTTTTTTCTGTTTTTTGGCACCTGGGGTTGTGGTCTCTGTTTGCATATTAATGCCCCTTCTATCCATGTTTACAATGCCGTTCACAGATGACCAGCATCGGCAAATGCCATTGCAGGAAACGGGCCAGGGGAAAACCCCCCTGGGGAGACCAGCACCTGCACTCAGGAGCCCACATCCGACTTCGTTCGAGATAGCAGCACGATCACCGGTGCCTTGATATTCAGAATCTCTACTTTTTAGTTGCTGGAAGCGGTGAAACTCCATGCGTTCCCTTGGAACTTGACCCTATATTTACGCCAATATCGTGAACGGCGATCAATGCTTCTGGAGCCCGTTTCCCAACGATCTGAATGTTCGAGAAACCTTCTTCGAGCTCTCTCATGTCTTCGGCGCTTAACTGGACGTTGCCTGCCCCCATGTTCTCACGCATGTGGTTAAACCTGGTTGTGCCTGGAATAGGAACGATGAATGGCTGGATACTAGATAGCTTTACGGACCAACTGAATTACTACCGGGCCTGGTTATTCGAACAGAGAACTATATCGTCGACGTACGACCATTAACCCGTATGTCACCACAAAAAAGCCTAAAGCCAAGATTATTAACCGATGTACGGCCGACTCCAGGTTCCGCTGAGCAATTTGCATAGTGAAAAAGTATAAAATCCAATGAGCAAGAAAAATTGCGCCGTTGGCCACTATGGCTCTTGTTGACATACTAACTTTCTTTTCATTCTTGTCTTTATTATTGCGCCACATAAGATAGTCACCGCGTTGTCGAATGGTTTCATCAAGCTCAGCAATTGCCATGTCGAGTGAGTTTCGTTTGACTTCCATAACCTTGAGATAGGTACCCTTTGGGCCTGGTGTTCGGGTTAGACTGGTGCTACTGCTCGCTCATAAATCCTCTCTGGTTAGTGACCCTGCCCCACAAGGAGTCGGGAGGCTTGCGGATATTGAGGCATGAGATGGTAAAAGGGCTGGTGAAGTGTATTTCTGTTCGGCGTGCAGGAGCCATGGATGAACATGGAGCTGGAAGCAGCGTGCTCAAATTTGGCGCTGGAATAAATACCTTCGTTTTTGATACAGCTTTGAGGACGTAAGGCAATTAAGACTGTGAAGGTGAGGAGTACATGTTTTGCCGGTTAAACGGTCATATTCTTTGACAATACTTCAATCGAGCGATATTAACCTGGCGACTGCTGTCTCTAAACTGCTCTAGGAGCTGGATACGCCATGAAGCGACTTGCATATTTGCCGCTAGCAATTCTCAGCATCATGCCTGTAACAGGTTTTGCTCATAAGGTTCCTTTTGGTGCAGCCCATTGTGCGAATACTGATGAAGAGGCTGATGTTGAAGAAATTCCATTATGCGCTGAGGAAGAAAAGGAGACAGCGGCAGCAACGGCGTTCTGTCTATTTACAAGCCGCACTGACATTACGAACTGTACCGCAAGACTTCTGAATTTTGGCATGGCAGAGTCTGCGGGAAAATGTGTTGATGAAGCTTTGCAGAATCTGGTTGATTTAAAAATTGAGCTTCATGGACATAAAGTAGGCGGTGGACCTACTTCGACTGAAGGTGGTTACTGGCACTTGGAATATCGCTATAGCAAACAGGACGGCTGGCACCGCCATGACTGGGGCGCTGCGGCAAGGGATAAAGCTGGCCGAGAAAATGGTACTGCAGCTGTTCGTGAGGCAAAGGACAGTGCTGCTGGAATTAAGACGACGACCGAGGCCGCCAGCGAAACAAGTTTCTTAGGAAAATTCGGATTGGATTTTGGAATAAAGGGAGCTGCAAACCTTGCTCACGAAGCTGGAGTGGATCATAGAACATCAAAAGGAACATCGGTTGAAACAGGGCCGATAGGCGATAAAGAAGCCAAGAAAATTTATGACGTTGCTTATAAGTTGGGCGCAGCGAATCCCAATGTGACAACTGTCAGTCCAGACATTATGTGTGAGAAAGACCAGCCCAAGTGCGGAAGCAGCTTCTCGCGCGATATTATCAACGAAGACTTCATTCCTAAACCTAAAAAGTCGGATGAAAAGTCGTCTGATACAGGTAGCAAAGACGATTCCAAATGCACTTCCCATTGCAGTTCCGACAAAAGCAGCAAGTCGCCCCCACCGCCTTCCAGTAATTCTGATAAGACTGGGAAAATCGATCATAAATTCGTCGGCTCCTATGCTGGAGACCCTTCGCCAGTGACGAAGCCTGGAGAGATGTTGGCGTCTTACGATCAGGTTGGTCTCAACCCTGTGGAAAAATGTCTTTTTGAAACGTACAAAGAACAGGTCTCAAGGGATACAAACAAGTCATATAACCCTGACGGCCCCAACAAAACTACAGAACAGCGCAAGAAGGAAGCCCAGGGTCTTTTGAGAAAAGGCATCTGTAATGCGAAATACTTTGGTCCAGCTTTCTGCCAGAAGCATAAGACATTCAAGCTTACCGGGGGTCAGATGCAAGATCCGCAGGATGAAAAGACAACGAAACTTGATGAACTGAAGGACCTTGAAAAGATGGATTTTGGCAATCCCAAAGACTATGAAGACAAGACTCCTATCGACTTCAGCCATACTCCAAAGACATCGCCTGACGATTCGGATGATAAGATTATTGTTCGTCCCGGTCGCAATTAATAGCGGATGTTGGCTGTAGTTGTGCGAACGCCTCGGTTAAGCTAAGAAAAGTAAGACTGTCGAACGCCCCTTGAGCCGCGAGGTTTGGGGGTTTTTTATTTTGCCCTAGGCTTCCAAGTTCGGCTACAACAACCGAATTCATAACAATCTCGAGATGAAGGCAGTTCATGTATAAATTCATTATTCTCACTGGTGTTGTCATGGGCCTCGTGTGGGGCGTCTATCACTTCAATCGCGCAGATGAAACCGACGGTCCTGAAAAAGAGTTGGCCGTTGCTGAGAAAAGGCAGTCTTATGAAAATAATGAGATCGCATCAGAGTTAAGTGAGCCCAAGCCAGAGGATCGAGAAAACCGGATCCAGGATTCCGCAGCAGCTGACCATGGCTCTGCAGCCCCAAGCGGATCCTCGCATGAAGCCATGACGCCCGCAGGCCAGGGAACAGAAGAAGAACCGCAACCCTTGTCAACCCCAAGCCCTCATCCTAACGAGATGGACAACAAAGCACTTCCAACACTCGAAGACCCCGAGCTCAACTGGACCACTGCAAGACCCCTAACATCACCTGAGCTCGTTGAAGAATTGAGTGGGACATACCGTGGAAGCATCATTCTTATCACCGGGGAGACCATTCCTGCGGAATACAGCCTGCAAGGTGAAATACGCGAAGCAGCTTTCACAGGGCGACAGTCCATGAACATTGAAAGACCCAATGGTATGACTGACACTTTCGTTCGCAGCGGAAAACTCGATTTTATTCGGCTTATGCCAGATGGGAATTCAATTCTCTTTGACGACGGCGTGCCTTTCAAGGGGAACTCCGCCGGCCGGATTTTCCAGATGAAAGCTTCAGGCGCGAGACTGATTGGAAAATATTATGTGAGGGATTCCAGAACGGAAAAGTGGAACCTCAAAGGCTCCATAAGTCTCTCAAAAGAATGATGGTCATCCATAATCGTGCAGACCTGAGGGTGAGTCTCGTGCTCGAAACGCAAGCGGCGTGTGAGCCGGACCCCGCCAGCATCTCGCTGCCCGGGGTCTGCATCGCATCTGGCAATACGCCAGATTTATACAACTTAATTAGGGTATAAAAAAAGAAAAAAGCGGTCGGTGAGGGATTCGAACCCCCGACCTACTGGTTCGAAGCCAGGTACTCTATCCAGCTGAGCTAACCGACCAATTTCGCTAACCCTATCGGAACAGCGTCTCTGGGTCAACCCGAAAAGAGAAAAGGCACAGGGACTGACCCTGTGCCTCTTGAATATTTGAAACAAAAATAATCCTGAGACTACTTTCGATCAAAAACGTTCGGAACGCGCGTCGCGTGGACCACGCTTTCTATTGTCGATGGCTTCATTGACCTTGACCTGGCGTCCATCGACTTCCTGACCATCAAATTGCGCGATGGCTTCGCTGGCGTGAGCAGCATCAGCAAAGGTTACAAAACCAAAGCCTTTGGAACGACCCGTTTCGTAGTCCATGACGATCTTCACCTCGTCAACCGGACCGATGGATTCGAACACGTTCCGCAAACCTTCTTCGCTGGTTTTAAAATTCAAGCCACCGATAAACAACTTTTTACTCATACTAACAAAACCTTAACAAAAGAGTCTTAAAAAGCGAAAACTGTGGGGACAGTTTCACGGAAAACCTGAATTCATAATGATAAGGGAAAAAGAGACAACGGTTGCTTGACCTTCATGAGGACGCTTGCGAGGCGACTTTTCCAATTGAACTCTGGCTTTCTTATTATTCTATCACGCTTCTGTCAAAGAACAATCGCAAAATAAAACGCCAACTCTTTTTGTTCGGTAATAAAGCATTATCTTACCAAAGACTCATTGAACTTTTCAAGGAACTGGTCGACAGCACTGGGGGAGAATATTGATGATGTCATTCCAAAAAATTATTTTTATCCTGCTAATTCTGGGCACTCGGGCCCAGGCGGCAAGTGAAAATTCCATCATCATCTGGGACGGTCTGGAACCTTCCGTATTCATTGCCACCGGCCAGCTGGAAGCCCTGGGCGCTTATCCCTTTGAAGCCCGCAAGGACCAGGATGAAAAGGGCTCCCCCTTACGCTGGTTCCGATTGCGTGTGGATAACCGCACATCATCCGCCGCGACCTTGCAACTCAATTCGCTGGATCCCGCCACCCATAGGCTGGTCCTCGTCGAACCCTCGTCCGATCTTGCGAACCCATCCCCGCAGGAAATGATCAGCCGCAGGGATCGCTCGCCGGACGCCGAATTTCGCCGGATGCGCATGGACCTGACGCTGGCTCCAGGCATGACGACCTATTATCTGGGTGTTTCTTCGTTTCTCGATATGGCCAACTTTCAACTCATTCCGTCAACTCAAAGGGAAATCGAGGACAGTCGATTTACGTTCCTCGCGGGATTGATCCTGGGCGGCATTGCCATCATGATGGTTTCTGCCCTTTTGCTGTTTGCGACCCTGGGGCATCAGATGCTGCTGGTCTATGCCTTCTATAGTTTTACCCTGCTGCCGCTGCTCCTGAACCTGAGCGGATTATTCGGATCCATTCTTTCGCCACAGCTGACCGACTGGTTCGAACGTCATATGATGCTGACCGCGCAGATGGCCATCCTGGGCCTCCTGGAACTGTCCATGCTGGTTCTCCACGTACGATATCACAAGCGCCGGTTCTACCTGATCCTGCGCGGACAATCCCTGGCCGCGCTGGGTCTGGTGGCGGTGGCCGCCTGCCTCGATACCGACCGCAGTCTGCTCTTCCTCAGTCAGATATCCCTGATCGTGGCGCTGATTTCCCTCGTGACCATCGGACTGCGACTCTCGTGGCAGGACATCCGTTCGGCCCGGTTTTATGTGGGAGGTTTGGGGCTTTTTCTATTGGGGTCCACCGTCACACTTTTGGGTTCCCTCGATATCAACACCGACCCTCTGGATCCCGTACTTTGCATCATGACCGGCGCCGCTCTGCAACTCCTCCTGATGCCTTTTGGGATCCAGGACCGGCTGCGCTCCTTGACCATGGATAAGGATGAGAAGGAATATAAGCTGCAGGAGGCCCAGGCTTTGCTGCAGGTGCTGACCCATGATCTGTCGGGCCCTCTCTTCATCATTCAATCCATGGCCGAACTGCAATCCGGCAAGGCCGGTTTGGAGCCCAAAGCCCAAAAGTCCTTTGAAAAAATTAGCAAAGCTGCTCTGTCGGCTCAATCCATCCTGAAAGTGGTCAAGGAACTCGAAGCCATTGAAGCGGGCAAACTGGATCTGGTTTTAAAACCAGTCCCCCTCCTGGCGACGATTCATTCCACTCTGGACGTGCTGAAATCCAAAGCCGATGCCAAGCAGATTCAGATCACGCTGCAAGCCGATATTCCAGCCACGGTCATGGTGCTGGCCGAGCGTACGGTGCTGGAAAATACCATCTTCCATAACATACTTATGAACGCCATCAAATTTTCCAAGGCGGAAAACCGGATTGATATTTCGATCGTGATGACGGATCAGGAAAAAATCGCGGTTCAGATCAAAGATCATGGGATTGGCATTCCTAAAACATTGATTCTCAAGCTCTTCTCGCATAGCTGCAAGACCAGCCGCAAAGGAACCGTCGGCGAAAAAGGCACCGGACTCGGCCTGCCTTTGGCGCAGCGCTATGTTCAAAAATTTGGTGGTTGTATCGAAGTGAAGTCGCAGGCTGAGGAAGATTTTCCAGATGATCATTGGACCCAGTTTACCGTGACTCTAAAACGAGCCGGTTGATGAGCGACTCTCGCGGTCCTGCAGCGCCGCATGTTCCCGGCTCAACGCCTCGACCAGCTGGTTGGCCTGTTGAATTTCCGTTTCAATGGATACCCCCTGCGCGACATTCTTCAGGTAGCCCTGGATCTCAGCCGGCTTGGGTTGAACACCCGCCTTATGATGATAAATAATATTCTCGGCCTGCGTAAATCGGGTTTCATAAACCGTGGAAAGATTCCGCAAGAGACCAATCAGATCCCGGCATTCATGAAGCAAGCGGGTCGAGATGTTTTCCCATCGACTGGAGATCATCGCCTGTTCGGTATAATGCACGAGTTCCTGATTCCGCACGGGTTTTTCCAGCAGCGCATAGCAGCCGGCATTCAAAGCTTTGATAGCCAGCTCTTTATCGGCGACCCCGGTAAACATGATCACGGGCTTGCGAATATGATGGCGGGTCACCTGCTCCAGAAATTGCAGGCCATTCATGGCAGGCATGCGAAAATCCGTTATGATCACATCCGTCTGCTGCCCGGCGACCAGAGCCTGGATAGACTCTTGCGGATCTTCAAAAAGACTGGTTTCAAAACCCTGAACAGTCAGAATTTCACTGCAGATTTCAAGAATTTCCCGGTCATCATCGAGCAGAAGAACGCGGCCTTGTTCCATATACCACCCACCTGGTTGGTCCGATTATAGAATAGGGATGAGTGGGACGTCTAGAAACAAGGTCAAGGCTGTCGGAAGAGGCGCGAACCCACGGGCTTGGGTGGAAGGCTGGACTGCAGACCTGCAGGCAGAGGCACTAAAGGGCGAGGATCCAGCACACCCGCTGTGCGTGTGTGGGCTGTAATCCAGCGTGCCGCTTCGTTCAGGTCACGCATCTGAAGCTTGAGTCCCGTCTGCTGTTCACTGGCTATCATGCGCCAATCACCGAGCACTTCATATTCTCCCAGCTGGATGGTGAGGGAACGGGAATCCTGCAGCAGCGTCGACCAGCCGCTATGGTTTTCTTTTTGAAAATGAGCCAGATCATGGTCCTTGCACGAGGTCGATCCTGTCTCCAAACTGGTGGCGAGTTTTTGCATCAGCTGAACGGGATCCCGGCCCGGTGCGGGTTGAGCCATGAAGGCGATAAAGCCCTCGCCAACGGATTGCTGGACAAAGCCGAACACGTCGCCCGCCCAACCACGATCCACCAGCTCCTTGTGTAAAATACTGTGTGCACCACCCGCCAGGCAATGCACCAAAGCCTGCGCGGCGACGAATCGTGAATCGGCACCTGGCATGGCGCGATAGAGAACGCCGACATACGCTGGACCACCCGGTCGAGGCACAATGATCTGCCGTTCACTTCGTTGCGGTTGAGGTGGCGGCGGCTCGACATCCGGATCTTTCGCAAGACTGGAGACGGAGGCAAAATATTTTTCAATCAGACGTTTCGCATCATCAAGGGCAAAGCGCCCTCCCAGACTGAGCACCGCACGATTGGGTCCGTAACGCCTCTGGTAAAACGCCCGCAAATTTTCAATACGGGTCTGCAGCACGCCCTCGTTGATCCCAAGCGTGTCGCGCCCATAAGCGTGATGCGGATAGGTGATCTGCAGCATGGCTTTGAGCAGGGGTTGAAAACCCGTTCCATGGCTTTGCTCGTATTCTTTTTTCACTAAAGGAAGTTCAGCTTGAAGGGCAGTATCAGTTAGGATGGCCCCGGTCATGCGTTCGGCTTCAAGCGCCAGGGCAAAGTCCAAGGTATCCGCCGTCACAGGCAGGGACATATAATAGCTGGTGCGATCAGCGTTGGTGTTGGCGTTGAATCGGGCGCCACGACGTTCCAGTTCCTGTGGAATATTAGGATGATTCCGGGTGCTCTTGAAAATCAGATGCTCCAGAAGATGAGCCATTCCATATTCGCCCGGATGTTCGTGTTTGGCTCCCGTCTTGTACACGGTGTTGACAGTTAATTCCGCCTGGGACGGATCAGGATAGAGCAAAACTTTCAAGCCATTAGGCAGAGTATAAGCGGTCACCTGATCCAGCGTGAAGGGTGCAGGCCTTGGTTTGACGGAAAGTTCGTCAGCCTTCATGAGGACCGTGGGGCTGCCTGCCAACGCCAAAAGTGTGAATATTATCATCATATTATGCAGCATAAAACTTCCCAGGGAGCAGCCGTCCACATGTTCGCACAGCTGAAGTGAAGCAGGTCCCGTGCCACCGGTCTGTGATACAATGTACGGAAATAACTGGGGACTTCTTTATGATCGCGGCGCTCTTGCAGTGGATGGATATCGAGCAGCTCTTTGCCGTCCTGGTCGACTCTCATCAGGGTCACGAAAATGTTGACCTTCCCATGGCTCGTCCGCCGGCAATTCCCGACCAGATCCTTTTAAAAAAATTTGTTCCAGCCGAACTTTATCGAGAAGCGATGCAAGCGGGTTGGATGGGAGTTCACGCGCTGAGTTTTGCGTTGCGTCATCGCGCGACTCAGCTCCAGCAGATCTTTCATCTGTCGTACCAGGATGTGGAACCTGACCTGAGACAATGTTTGCTCGAAAGCTGGCAAAGAGCCCGAGGCCAGGACGTTCTGCCGCTTTTCGGTTTTTCCCCGCTGGGCATTTATGCGAGCTCAAGGCGGGTGGGACTGTGTCGCGCCTTCGATGCGCTCTCGCTCGCTTTCTGTGGGCAAGCGACATCCGAAATTTTTTGCGAGCCGCATGCCGCTGAAGCTTTTTGGCTCTCGATAGCAGGCGAAACGCAGCAGGCGATCATGTTTCGCTATTATGCGGATCTCAAAAATTTCTCATTGTATGGCGAAGCGGATCTTGAAACCATGCTGGGCACGTTTTGGAAACGCTATCGGATCCATTCGACTGAGGATCTGGCCCAGGCCATGGATTATTTTGGTGTGCGTGATGTTCAGGAATTGCGCGATGCGGGTGCCGCGGACCTGCGGCGTAAATTCTTGCAACTCTCGCTCGTCCATCATCCGGATCGTGGCGGGGACGATCAGAACTTTGTTATTCTGCAGACCCACTATCAACGCTTGAAGCACTATCTCGAAGCGGGCTAAAGTCGCGGTTTATCCCAGGTCTCTTAGCAACGCTGGCGTACCTGCAAAGCGCATGCGGGCCTGGATCTCTTCAAAATTACAGGCCAGACCGGTCACCACATCAGCCGGCGCAAAGGGATTCACACCCTCGGGCAGAAAGGCATCCAAAGGCGCCTCGTCGTGCTGGGTGGCACTCGGCCGCGTTTTTTTGGAAGCCTTCGGACTTTCGGCAGCCAGGCTTTGTTGAATAGCCCGACGGACCAGCTCATCCACAGTGATCAGCGACTGGGCAGCCTGACGTTCAAGCTGCGCCAGGAGTGTGCCATCAAGCTGAACAGTCAACGTCGAGGGCTTGCGAGACACTCCGCGGTTAGGCATCTTTACTCCTCCAGGATGGGCTGATTTTAAAAGCCATATTAACACACTGAGGTCGCAGGAAGCTATGGAAGATCTGTTTGAAGCGATACGCGAAAACGCCAGTAAGGATGCCTGGTCACGCGGTGTGGAACTTGCGCGACAGGATGCCGTGACTGGTGACCGTAGCAGCGACGAAGAAATTGTCTTGCGCGTGCTGGATCGAAAGACCGGTGTCAGCGCAGTCGTGACGCTTCTGCCGATCGATCTGGATTGGAATCGCGATTGTGGTTGCAAGGTGGATCCTTGTCCGCATGTGACGGCTGCGGTTATAGCATTGAAAAGGGCCCAGGAGCAGGGCCAGGAACTTCCCAAATCCAAGGCGGCAGCCGGCACCATTGTGCACGCCTTCACGCGTGATCAGGGAGGCCTGCACTTCGAACGCGTGATCAGTCTGGATGGTCAGCTGCAGCTCCTCACGGTTCCCCTGACCAGTATTTCCACAGGGCGCGTCACCAATCTTCCAGTGACCCCGACCAAAGTGGATCTGGCGGTCGAGTCCGCCTTGCAGGGCGATCGTCGCGGTCGCTTGCAGGCTGGGACGCTGGCGCGCATTCTTCCCCTGCTGGTCGAGGCTGAGGTCACCCTCGACAGCCAACCATGCGCTGTGATCCGCGAGCCCCTGGGCCTTGTCATTGTCGTGCGTGATGAAGGCATTGGCATCCACGTTCAGGGGAAAAAAGATGCGCGCATCAAAGAAACGTTCAGTAACGGTGCCGTCCTCGCCGAAGATGGATTGCATCCTCAGGGCGAATTGCAGCTGGATCCCGAGGAACGGCAGATGCTGGCGCAAGGTTTTGTGGTGCCGCTGCGCGATCTTGAAAAATTTTCCAGCGAAACGTTACCTAAATGGGAACGACGATTCAAAGTCGAGAACACCGCCCGCAATATGCCGAAGTTCGTCCATGCCGAGGCACGCCTGGATCTTTATCTGGAAACGCGTGGCTCGGAACTTTGGCTTCAGCCCGGCATTGTCTATGGGGATCCCCCCATCGCCGTTATCAGGGATGGAGTCTTCCGACCGACGGGCTCTGAAGTGCCGATTCGCGATCCCGATAGCGAGCGTAAACTGAAAGATGACCTGTGGCGACAGTGGGGCATGGAACTTTATCACGGCCGCCTGTATGCAGCGCCAGAAGCGATTCGCATGGTGGAACATTTCAAAAAATGGGATGGATCCATAAGCGGGGATGGCTTGCGGCAATTCCGTAAGGTGGGCCGCCTGAAAGCCGATGTCGCCTGGAAAGACGGACGTTTGCATCTGGATATGGAACTGGAAGGACAACCGGGAACCTCGCCAATCGATGGAACCATGGCTTTGAAAGCCTGGGAACGCGGTGATAGCCTGGTGCCCTTGCTCGACGGTGGTTTTGCTGAACTGCCGCGTGACTGGTTCGCCCGCTTTGGTAAACAGGTCCTGGATCTGCTGCTGGCCCAGGAGGAAAAAAATCAGCTGCCCAAAGCCGCCCTGCCGCAAGTCATTCAACTCTTCGATGAGCAAAACAAGGCGAGTCCTCCCGACCTTCAGGCCTTCCGTCGTCTCAGGCATTTTGATTTTCATAATGCTGATGTGCGACTGCCAACGAATTTTCAAGCGGACCTGCGGGCTTATCAAAAACAGGGCGTAGCCTGGCTGCAGCATCTGCAGAATTTGGAATTGGGCGCCCTGCTCGCCGATGATATGGGTCTTGGCAAAACCGTGCAGGCTATCGCCACGCTCGCGTCGTCCGGCAACCTCATCATCGCCCCGACTAGTGTGCTGCCCAACTGGAAGCGGGAACTGCAAAGGTTCCGGCCCAATCTTCGCGTGGCACTTTACCACGGACCGCAAAGGCAGTGGGATCCCAAGGCAGACGTGGTGCTGACGAGTTATGGATTGGTTCGCACGGAAGAGGAGCGTTTTGCAACGCCGCTCTGGAATACTCTGGTCCTCGATGAAGCGCAGACCATTAAAAATCCAGAGAGCCGGATTGCGCAGGCTGTTCAAAAATTAAAAGGTAAATTCCGTTTGGCGCTTTCGGGAACACCGGTCGAAAACCGATTGGATGATCTGTGGAGTCTATTCGCGTTCGTGAATCCTGGACTCCTGGGAGGACGCAAGGATTTCCGGGAACGCTTCAGCCGCCCGATCGAGGATGGCCAGGAGGTGGTCGCGGAGCGTCTTCGGCATATCATTCGACCCTTTATTTTAAGGCGTTTGAAGCGTGACGTCGCCCCCGAACTGCCACCCCGCATTGAAAAAGTTCTGTATGCTGAACTCTGGCCCGAGGAAAGACAGCTTTATACCGCAATTCAAACGGCCACGCGGAAGGATGTCGTGGAAAAACTGCAAGCCGGCGGTTCCGTCATCGAAGCTTTGGAGGCGCTTCTGCGCATGAGGCAGGCGTGCTGTCACCCTAGCCTCCTGCCCCATCAGGAAGCCGCGCATTCGTCCAAGCTTACGGTGTTGATCGATAATCTGGAGACAGCTTTAAGTGAAGGCCACAAGGCTCTGGTCTTTTCCCAGTGGACCAGCCTGCTTGATCTTTTGGAACCGATACTGCAAACAGCGGGGATGCGTTATCTACGCTTGGACGGCAGCACAAACGACCGTCAGGCCGTAGTGGATGCCTTCCAAAGCGTCGACGGGCCGCCTATCCTAATCATGTCGTTGAAAGCAGGCGGGGTCGGACTGAATCTGACCCAGGCCGATCACGTATTTATCCTGGACCCCTGGTGGAACCCGGCCGCCCAGGATCAGGCTGCTGACCGTGCCCACCGCATTGGTCAGGATCGCACCGTGATGATTCATCCGATTGTTGCGCTCGACAGTGTCGAGGAAAAGATTCTGGAGCTGCAAGCGGTCAAGCGGGCCCTGGCAGCAGCCGCTGTGGGCGAAGGCGCAGTCATTCCATCCCTGACGCGGGACGACCTTCTGCATCTCTTGGCTTAAACAGGACAAAGAGCCTGGTTTTATGGAAAAACCAGGCTTTGTCCACCGCAAACCCATCAGTAAAAGACCGCAATCAGCCGATATCAAACATGAAATGACTTTTTGAAGTCCATGCGAGAGGAGCGGTTTCATCTTGGGAAACTACGATAAAGATCTGAGCGTTTTGGTTCTGTCGGCGCAAAAAGAGCACGGGGAAACCATCGTCAAGGCACTCAAGAAACTGGAACTTAACAAGATTCAGCTGATGGATAATGGCATCGACGCCCTGCAGTTGATGACCGAGCAAAGCTTTGGATTTTTGATCTTCGATCAAAACATTCAGTTTATTTCCGGCTGGCTCCTGATCAAGGAAATCAAAACCTCGGATCGCATTCCAAACATTCCTGTTATCCTGTTTGGCAAGGACGAGCAGCCGGAAAGCGATGACGTTCTGAAGCGCTATGGCCTCGTTCAATATCTGCAGTTTCCCGTGCAGCCTTCGGATTTGGATGTCGCCATTCATTCGACGCTGTCGCTCTTTACCACCTCGGGCACCGTGGAAAACAAGTACACCAAAGCCAAGGATTCCTTGTTGAAGAATAAATCCAAGGAAGCCATTGAACTCTATTCAGAACTGCGAGGTCTGACGAAAAACAGCCCGCGAAGTTCCATGGGATTGGCCCAGGCCTTTCTGCAGGCCCAGCAGGTGGCGCAAGCGGATAAGGTCTTCGAAGAGCTCGCACGCAGTGATGAATCCTCGCCATCACGAACCCTGCTCCAGGCCAGGATACTGCTGCAGAAAAACCAGTCGGATCCGGCGATCGATCTTTTGAAAAAGATACTGGCTCAAATTCCCAACGGCTTTTACTACACCAAGGCTATCCAGCTGCTCATGGACTTTCAACAGTTTCGTCTGGCTGCTCCTCTGTGCCACGCCGCAATGCGAGCCGGCTTCGAGCGCCCTGAATTTCTTCTGTGCCTGGGAAAGGATCGCTACAATGAAGGTGATGTGGAAGGCGCGCTGGAATTCACGCAGCAGCATGAAAGTGCCTTTGACATGACCTCTGAGATGTATAATCTCCGCGGCGTGTGCTTCAAAAAAATGGGTGATCACAATCGGGCGATTGATTGCTATGAGCAGGCCCTGCGCCTGAAGCCCACCGATGCGCGCGTTTATTTCAACCTTGCGATGTGTTCGATTCAAATGAAACGTAACGATGCTGCGGTGCGCTATCTGGAAGCCTGTTTGCAGTATGCGCCGTCCTTTCCCAGGGCCCGGGAAAAACTGAATGAGCTTCGCAAAAGGAATTCAGCGGCCTGAGCGAGTTCGTCTCCATCTCACCGAGTCCATGCAGTCGCTGCGGCATTCCAAGGAAAAGCCGGGACGCGCTTTATTTTAAGCATTCCCGGCATCGATCGGCACGCTTAAGGCAGAATGCGCGCCCCATTTTTGGGCACATTGATGCCTTCAACCGTTTTCTTGCCATTACTGAAATTGAGCAGCACGCGCGTACCATCGGGCATAATCCAGAGTTCGGGAACCTTCTGTTCCGCGGTAAAAAGTCGATCCTTCATACTGTTGAGATCGGCAGGGATGTCGGCGGGAAAATAACTCTGCAAACGCGCGGGCTGACCGGACAGGCCATTGTCCATTTGCCTTGCGTCATAGCCCCAACTCCAGCGTTGCTGATCCAAGCGAGGGAGATGATCGGAGAGCACCATCGCACCTCCTGTCGCGGCAGCCACCCATACCCCGGCGTTCACTTCATCCTGCGAAAGCGCCCTGAGAAGAGCTGGGTCGGCATCACAAAGAGTCACCTGGCAGTAAGGTTGCCGACCCGCCACCGATCGCGCTTGATTGGCAATAAAACTGGGAGCCGGGCGCGGTAAACCAAAGACGGCTGGTTTAAATGCAATGTCTCCTCCTACCCGCCAGGCGTCGGCATACTGCAGCGTGGCCAACGGCGGTGCCCCGACAGCCACCAGCATCGTCCGGTCACCTGCCGCTTCGCGCATCAAACGCATGGCCTCGTGATAAGCCTGCATTCCGGTCCAAGGTCGTGAACGTCCCCCTTCGAGCGCGCCGGCGAATAGAAAATCAATTTTCAAAGCCTGAACGCCCCACCCCACAAGACGCCGAATCGTATCCTGCAGATGCTGAGCCACCACGGGTTGACTCACATCCAGCACACGAAATGCGGTGCCTTTTGGATTTCGATAGACGGCGCCTTGCACGAGCCAGTCCGGATGCAGACGCGCCACATCACTTTGTGGATGGACCAGCAAAGGGGCGATCCACAATCCAAACTGCATGGATTGGGCGTTTACCATCTGCGCAAGTCCATCGATACCCGAGGGAAATTTGCTGTTCGGGTACCAATCGCCCCAATTTTTCTGCCAGCCATCATCCAATGTCATGGTCACAGGCGAGGCCGACAGGGGCCGACGGTTTTGCCAAAATTCCTGAAGCGGCTTGATATTGTCGATAAAATCGCTTTCTTTGACATCGTCCCAAAGATCATACCAGGAGTTCCAACCGACCAGGCTGGCTTGCGGCTGCGTCTTGTGGCGAGTGGGCAAAGCTTCGGCATAACGATTCAAATGCTCCTGCAAGTCAGGCCCGAGACTCAGGTTCCAGGTTTCCCCCACGCTATCGCCCGCTTTCATGGCCAGGCGTTCGCCCGCGCCACTGATCAGTTTCACTCCGTACTGGTCAACCCCTTGTTTGGAAAACTGGACATAGGACCGCAGGGTATCCGCTGTGGTTACGCCGGCAAGAAAACTGATGCTGTCGCTGCCGAGGTAGCTGTACCACCAGGAGAATTCCTGACCCCGGCGATAGACTTCATCCTCGCCGGTCTTTTGCAAAGCGGCATCGAATTTGTCAGGGGAAATTTCCGGCTGCACCTGAATCACACCGGTTTGCGACCAGGACTGAAGGCCATGCGAAAGCCACCCGCGTACACTGGGTATTTTCAGAGTCCCACGCAGGCCAACTCCCTGAAATATCAAAGTAGAATCGGCCTGGAATGAAAGGCGAACGCGGGTCCCATCTCGTTGCACGAGGGTCTGGCCCAGGCCTGGAAAGAGGCAGCGCAGTCCATTGTCCTGGACCTCGCAGGCGGTGGCGGCGGGCTCCATCCACCCACCCTCCTGCGTGCGCACCGAGGGAATCAGCTGAAGCTGGGTATTATGAGCAGCATTATACATAAGAACGGATCGTTCCTCAAAAACGAGTGGACTGGAGGCGGCTACCGGACTGGATCCAGCTGCCACGGTATGAGCAAAGGCGAGTGACCAAAAAGCCTTGAACATGAAGGTCTCCTCATTGATGGAATGCATCCCGTTATAGACTCTGCCTCCTGCCGCTGCCATATCCTCCGCAGATCGAGCAAAGAATTTCTGATTATGTTAGAATGGACACTTCAAAACATGATGGGAAGGACAGGCAAATGACGGCTGTGCATCCAATTCCGCACCCTCCGCGACTCCCGATTATTGGTAACTTGCCCCAGGTCTTCGGCGACACGATCGTTCAGGAGCTGGTCGCGCTGGCGAAGCAATACAATCCGATCTATGAGCTCGTGATTCCAGGGACGCGTTTCTATGTGGTCAGCAGCCACGAGCTGGTGGCGGAGCTGTGCGACGAAAAGCGCTTTCACAAAGCGGTGCATGGTGTGCTGGTCGAAATTCGCCGTTTCGCTGGCGACGGCCTGTTTACGGCTATGCCAGGGGAACAAAACTGGAACAAGGCGCATAATATTCTTCTGCCTGGTTTCGGTTTGAAGCAGATGAAAGAATATCTGCCGAAAATGGTGGAAGTGGCCCATCAGCTTCTTCAAAAATGGCAGGTGGTCGGTGAGCAGGGCATTGATGTGTCCGGTGATTTCACCCGACTGACCCTGGACACCATTGCCCTCTGCGGTTTTGATTATCGTTTTCGCTCGTTCGCCTCGGAACAGTTGCATCCATTTCTGGACGCTATGGTTCTTGGCCTGCAGAATTCCGCGGCGCGGATCAAGAAAACCAAACTGCAAATCGCTCTGGATAAAAAATCTGAACGGCAGTTCAACGCCGGCCGTGATTTGATGTTCCGAGTGGTCGACGAACTGCTGGCGGAACGCAATCGGAACCTGGACAAGTTCAAGGACAAGGTCGATTTCATGTCGCTCATGCTCAACGGCATTGACAAGAAAAGCGGCGAAAAACTCGATTTTGAAAATATTCGCTACCAGCTCATCACCTTCCTGATTGCCGGCCATGAAACCACCAGCGGCCTTCTCTCCTTTGCCACTTACTTTCTGGTCACCCATCCGGAAGTCATGCAAAAGGCTGTCGAGGAAGTCGATCGCGTGCTCGGCAACGATCCGGATTACCAGCCCAGCTTCAAAGATATCGGTGATCTGAAATATTTGAACCGCGTGCTCCGCGAAGCCTTGCGTCTGTGGCCCACAGCCCCCGCCTTCGCCCGGACGCCCTATGAAGACACGATCATCGGTGGCCGTTATGCTATCAAGAAGGGCGAGGAAGTCCTGGTCCTGCTGCCGGCTTTGCATCGTGATCCTGCTGTCTGGAAGAATCCCGAAGCCTTCGATCCCGAACGATTTGCTCCAGGAGCCGAGGATAAGATTCCTGAACATGCCTGGCGGCCTTTTGGAACGGGATCACGCTCCTGCATCGGTCAGCACTTTGCCATGGTGGAAGCCACGACAGCTTTGGCCCTTATTTTAAAGCACTTTGACCTTAAAGGTGAAGCCGACTACCAGCTGCGCGTGAAGGAAACCCTGACGCTGAAGCCTGCAGATTTCCGAATCAAGGCCCATCTGCGTCTGCCGCTCCATCGCGCTCCCGTCGCCATCAAACCGGATCACCGCGCGCCTGCTGCCCAAACAGTCGAGCCTGAGCAAACCCTGCCGCAGCATGGGACCGCGCTGGCTATTTATTATGGCTCCAATATGGGCACGAGTGAAGAAATAGCCCAACGTCTGGCTCAGCAGGGAAGGCGCCTTGGTTTCGTAGCGCGCGTCGCGGCCCTGGATGAAGCGGTGGACGCTCTCCCTAATTCCGGTATTGTTCTGATCGTGACGGCCACTTACAACGGTATGCCGCCCGATAATGCGCAGCGCTTTGCGCAGTGGATCCGCTCCGATCGTTTTCGCGCCGATGGACTGCGTTTTGCGGTCCTGGGCTGTGGCAATACGCAATGGAAATCGTTTCAGATGTTTGCCAAGGAAGTGGATAGCGTCCTGGCCGATAAGGGCGGGATTCGACTTCTCACACCTGGTGCCGCGGATGCCAATGCCGATTTTGAAAACGACTGCGAGCAGTTCACCCGCAGCTTTTGGAAAGAAACATTCGAAGAACTCGAAATGGAAGTTTCCACGCAGGCGCTCAATAAACCAGGCCAGCGGCGTTACCAGGTGCAGGTTGTGCAGCATTCCCCGCTGCGGCCTTTGCATGCGGCCTTTCAAGCCAAATCCTTCCGCATCACCGACAATCGGGAACTGCAAAAAGTTGTGGATGAAGGGGGCGCGGAACGTTCCACCCGGCATATCGAACTGCAGTTGCCCGATGGCATGAGCTATGGCGCTGGCGATCATTTAGGTGTCTTCGCTCATAACCGCGACCATGTCGTGGACGCTGTCGCGGCGCGACTTGGATTTGCCACCGATACGCTGGTGACTTTGCAACAGCAGGTGAAAGAAGGCGGGTTCCTTCCCACGGGTCGTCCAGTGGCTCTGGGCAAGCTGCTGCGCGAATACATTGAGCTGCAGGAAGTCGTCTCCCGCCGCCACCTTGAAACGCTGGCCAGCTTCTGTCTGGTGCAGGACGACCAGCTGACGTTGAGAGCGTGGGCGCAGGACACAGCGACCGGCAATGAGCTCTATCAAAAAGAGATCCTCAGCAAAAGACGCTCGGTCTACGATATCCTTTGTGCCTTCCCTTCGTGCCATCTGCCGTTGGATGCGTTTTTGGATATGGCGGCTCCGATTCGGCCTCGTTATTATTCCATCTCCTCATCCCCGTTGGTGCACCCGAAGACGGTGTCGCTCACAGTTGGTGTTGTCTCGGGACCCTCGCTGGCTCAAAACGGAACCTTCAAAGGGGTATGTTCGTCCTACCTGCAGAGTCGTGAGGTCGGTGATGCGCTCTATGCCTTTGTCAAAGCGCCCACCCTGCCCTTTAAGTTGCCGCAGGATCCTTTAAAACCCATCATCATGGTGGGACCGGGGACTGGATTTGCACCTTTCCGTGGCTTTCTTCAGGAGCGTTTGGCTCTGAAAAAGCAGGGCCAGGCTCTGGGCACCGCCCTGCTCTTTTTCGGCTGTCGCAAACCCGAACAGGATTTTATTTACCGTACCGAAATGGAAGATTTTCATCAAAACACTGTCGTCCAACTGCACCTGGCGTTCTCGCATGCTGAAAATGGGAGCTTCCGTTATGTCCAGGACCGGATCTGGGAACAGCGGGATTCCATTTGGGAACTCCTGCAGAAAAATGCTCTGATTTACGTCTGCGGTGATGGGCTGCACATGGCGCCGGATGTGCGGGCGACCTTTGCCCGGATTTACGCAGAAAAAACCAAGACCGATGCCAACGGCTGCGAAACCTGGTTGCGGGATCTGGAAAATAGTCAACGATATCTGGTGGATGTGTTTGGACAGAAAAAGACCTGAGGGATGGTGCGCCACGCTGCAAGGAGGCGCAGTCCTTGCTTTTACCGACCTATTTTCATAAGATGGGGTGCCCTGTGTCTTTTACAGGCAGAAAGGTGACCCCATGGCTTTCTTTGAACAACTTAAAAGCAGATTGGACACGGTCCACACCTGGCCTTCAAACTATCTTTTTAAGTTTATTGTGCCCATGCAGAAAAAGAGCGAATTGCTCGACGTGTTGCCGACAGGATTGATCGAGGAAAAACTTTCGCGGACTGGAAAGTATATCTCGATCAGTCTTAAGACTCGGGTCGAGGCTTCGGATGATATTATCGCTGTGTATCAAAGGGCCGCGGCCATCGAAGGCATTGTCTCTCTATAAACTTCAGGCGCCCGGTTGGGGCCGCGACCATGACACGCGTAGTCTCACTATAAATACTTCAGGCGCCCAGGTAAGCAGCTTTTACGCGAGAATCATGTAAAAGCTCCTGGGCCTTGCCTTCTAAAACAATCCGTCCACTCTCCAAAACATAGGCGCGCTGCGCCAGACGCAAAGCCAGTTGAGCATTCTGTTCCACCAGAAGCAAAGCCATCCCCTGTGCATTCATGCCCCGCATCCGATCAAAAATTTCAGCCACTACAAGGGGCGCAAGGCCCAGGCTGGGTTCATCCAGGAGCAGGAGCTTCGGTCTAGCCATAAGCGCTCGACCCATGGCCAGCATCTGCTGCTCGCCACCGGATAAGGTTCCCGCAGATTGGGCCCGGCGTTCCCGCAGGCGAGGAAAGAGTTGAAAGACCTCGTCCAGAGATTGCTGGCAGCCGACCTTATCAGCGCGATGAACAAAGGATCCCAGCTTTAAATTGTCTTCCACACTTTGCTGAGCCAGGACCATACGACCTTCAGGAGAATGCGCCAGTCCCAGACGCACGCGCTGGGCGGCATCCCGGTTCCTGAGATCCTGACCCATCCATTGCATTGAACCCTGGGCGGGCGCGATCAGGCCGGATATGGCACGAAGACAGCTGGTTTTACCGGCTCCATTGGCTCCAATCAGCGTGACAATTTCACCGCTTGCCACATGCAGGCTCACATCATGCAGCGCCTGAATTCCGCCATACTGCACCGACAGATGATTCAATTGGAGAAGCGGCGTCTCACCCATGCTGCACATCCTCAGATGACCCCAAATACGCCTGGCGAACCGCAGGGTTGTTTTGAATCTCAGACGGCTTGCCAAGAGCAATGAGCTCACCGAAATTTAAAACAGCAATGCGATCACAGATACCCAGGACCAACGGCACATGATGTTCGATCAGAATCACCGTGATACCGAAGCGATCACGAATCTGCCGGATCAAGGCCTGCATTCCCGCTTTTTCGTTCGGATTCATGCCTGCCACGGGTTCGTCCATCAGCAAAATATCCGGCCTCGCCATCAACGCCCGGGCCATTTCCAGTCGCCGTTGATCCCCGTAATTGAGATCACCAGCATGACGATCGGCTTTGTCGAGAAGTCCGGTGAATTCCATCCAGGCCCAGGCTTCTGCTTCTGCACCGGCCGGGAATAACGTTCGCCTTTGCTCGGCATTGAAGCGATGCGTGGCCGACAGAATATTTTCCAAAACCGTCTGTTGCTTCAACAGACGAAGATTTTGAAACGTTCGCATCAAACCCCAACGGGCCCGATGGTGAACCGAAGCGTGCGTGATATCGTGATCAAGAAAACGTACGGTCCCTGCCGTGGCGGGGACGAATCCCGTCAGCACATTAAACACCGTGGTCTTGCCGGCTCCATTGGGTCCGATCAAACCGAAAATTTCGCCTCGTTTAATTCCAAGGCTGACAGCATGAACCGCCTTGAGACCACCAAAGTGCACCGACAGTGCATCCATCTGTAAAATTTCCGCGGATCCGTCCGCCCGGGCTTCACGGAGAGCAGGCCAGCTCGAGGGCCTGGGGCGTTTGCGACGGCGATCGGGAACCAGACCTCGAGGCAAATACAGACTGGCGAGCACAATAAGAATACCGTTCACAACCAGGCGATAGTCCTGCAGCGGCCTTAAAATTTCCGGCAGCGCTGAAAGGATGGCCCCGCCCAAGGCCGCGCCCCAAACCGACCAGGGGCCACCGATCACAACATAAGCCAGGATATTGATGCTGGCATCGAAAGTTCCCTGCCGCGCGTTCCAGGTATTCATCAGATGCGCGCTGGCCGCACCCGTCACACCCGCGATCGCAGCGCCCCATGCAAAGGCCAGCGTTTTGTAACGCGCCGGGTCAATACCCATGGCCGCGGCTGCAAACTCATCTTCACGCAAAGCCCGAAAGGCTTCGCCGATACGACTGCTTTCGAGTTTACGGACCAGAAGGGCGACCCCAACAAAAAGCGGCAAAAACAGCCACAAATAGCCCTGTTGCTCCTCAAAAACCTGAGGAATGGAAAAGATACCGATAGCACCCCCGGTCCACTCCAGGTTCAAACACAGCACCCGCACCACTTCAACCAGAGCCAGCGTGGCGAGTGCCAGATAGATGCCGCGTAGCCGTAAAACCATACGGCCAATGCCCTGGGCCAGGATGAAGCAGAGCAGGCCTGCGAGCAGCATTTCGCCGAGCACCCATGTCCAGGGATAGAGGCTGGCATCCGGTGAGGTCCATAATTTCGTTGATACCAGGGCTGCGAGGTAACCTCCGATCGCATAAAACGCCGGTGAGGCTAACGAAAGCTGGCCGCTCATCAGCGGCACATAAAGGCTAATGCCGAGCAAGGCCTGCTGCAGCATCACAATGATAATAAAGGCGTCCAAATCCATAGAGATCTCAAAGTTTTTCCAAAGGCCGCCGACCCAAAAGTCCCTGCGGACGAACCATCAATACCAAAAACAGCAAAGCAAATGCGACAGCTTCCTTATAGCCTGAATATTCGGCGGGCACAGCGGCTTCAATCAGGCCGAGCAAGAGACCACCTAACACAGCTCCTGATATTTCGCCCATGCCGCCCAGCACGATCACCGCCAAACCTTTCAGACCAAACAGCAGACCAAAATGTGGACCAGGAATGCTGAAACCTGTGGCGACCAATGTACCAGCCAGACTCGCGAGAGCTCCTGACAAAGCAAAGGTCAAGACGATGGTACGATGCACGGGAATACCAAGCAGACTCGCTGTGGTTTGATTCTCCGCCACAGCACGCAGAGCTTTACCCACCATGGAGAAGCGAAACAGCAGGAGCAAGGCGGCCAGGACCAGCAGGGAAACGACGAGGATAACCAACTGGATGCCACGCACCCGAAGATCACCCCATTCCACCAGAACAGGAATAAAGCTGAGCGTGTCCAGATCGAAGTTGCGGGTTTCAGCGCCGTACATAAGCAGGAGCGCGTTCACCAGTACGATGGCGACACCCAAACTTGATACGAGATAAAGCAAAGGCTCGGCCTTGCGACGCCGCAGCGGCTCAAAGGCAAACCTTTCTATCAGGGCACTCAATGCTGCGCAGACGACCAGGGAAACCGCGGCGGCAGCCAGAAAGGGCAATCGCATTTCCGTTTCCCAAAGGGGCACCTGACCCCCGCCCCAGCTGCCTGTGGTCAAACTCCATGTAAGGTAGGCGCCGACGGCAAAGACCGCGCCCTGGGCGAAGTTGATCACCCCCAACAAAGAAAAAACCAGGGCATAGCCGAGCGCAAAGAGCGCATAAACGGATCCGATGGAAAGCCCATTCAGCAGGATCTGCAGCATGAAGTTCCACCTTGATTATTTGAGGAACGAGAATTTGCCGTTCTTGTTATCCGCGTCCATTTTAATTTCCGCGACATAAAATGACTTCTGCACAATCTCGCCGTCCTTATCAAAGCTGATGGGGCCCAGCGCGGTTTGAAAACTCTGGCCGAGAATCTGCTTGTTCAGCTCTTGACGCAATTCCTTCACGTCGTAAGTGGTCACTTTCTTTTTCTGATCGATCGCACTCAAAGCTTCCACGATGACCTGAACTGCGGTGAAGGCCTGGGCGGTGAATTGTCCTGGCATTTTCTTGTGTTTCTTTTGATAAAGTTCAACCAGCGCCTTATTCATGGCATCACCGGCTTCAGGCGAGTAAGCCTGCGCAATCAGAATACCATCGCAATATTTCTGACAGACGGGAAACACATTGGGGGTATTCAGCCCGTTGCCGCCGACGATCAAACCCTTGTATCCAAGCTGTCGTAACTGTTTAACGAGGTTTCCGCCATCCGCGGCAAGACCGGAAATAATCACCAGGTCCGGCTTGACCTTCATGACCTCACTGGCCTGGGTCGTGAAATCCGTATCCGTCGTTTGAAATTTTTGAATCGTACCCAACGTCAGACGCTTATCTGCCTTGACCGCTTCCTGAAACGTCATCGATTCGGAGGTATTGAAGGCATCATTTTGCGCATAGAGAACGGCGACATTCTTAAGCTGCGGATTCCGCTTCAGGGCAGCCTCAAGCGCATGCGGCGCTACGATGGCGACGGGAGCCGACACGCGGGTGACAAAGGGGCCTATCTGCGGAATGCCTTTGGCTGTATTGGAGGGACCCAGGACAGGTACTTTGGCTTTATCAGCCAGGGGATCGGCGGCGAAAGCCTGCTGCGACAGAGTCGGTCCGACGATGGCCACAACATTTTTTCGAATCAGAGCGTTAAAGGCGTTGATGGCCGAAGCTTCGTCGCCGGCTGAATCTTCCAGGATCACCTGGATTTTAGTACCGCCGACGCCACCTTTGCTATTGAAATACTCTTCGGCGAGGCGCACGCCGATAATCTGCTCCTGCCCCAGAAGAGCCACATTGGAAGTCTGCGACAGAGCCGCACCGATCGGCAAAGGTTCTGTCATCGCGGCCCCAAGATGGGATCCAAAGGTCAGGAGGACGAGGGCGCCACCAAGGGCTATCTGTCGAACGTTTCGATTCGCAAGCATGGCTTTCTCCAACGCAAAGAGGGTGGACTGGCAGATAAAACTGCCCAAAAGCCAGCGAATTGTCAAACGTCACGGAATGATAGGTATGTCACGAAGTGAGGGTAGACCTTAAGAACCGGACAAAGGCGCGAATTTCAGCTATAGTCACGAGCCGAGTCAGCAGCGCATAAAATGGAGCCAGCGCGGCGATGGCCAGCCGTTGCCATAGATTCAAAGCGACCATGGGATCATAGAAAAGCATGCCCAGCCAACACGGAGCGAGGATGACCAGTATGTTTTTCAAGAGCTTCAGGTCCAGCACGCGATTGGGAAAGATGCGCACCATGGCCAGAAAAGTATAAACTTCGCAGATGAAGGTACAGAAACTCACAGCCAGACCCGCGCCGCCGGGGCCGAATTTCAGCCCAAAGGGAATGGCCACATAATCAAGGGCGACATTGATCGCCAGCCCGATGATAAAAATGCGTGAGATTTGGCCACCGGGACTCGACAGATAGAGGCAGGCTCCCGTAAAGGTATTGATATACATCATGGTGAGGACGGGCGTTAAAAAGCAGAGAATTTTATAACTGGATTGAAACCCGTCGCCGTAAAGAATACGGGCGATGTAATCGCCGAACAGAACCAGCACCACACTTAAAGGCAAGGAACAAACCAGCAGGACGTTCATGAGCTGCTTGTACAGCTTTTCAAAGTTCCCCTGCCCTTCATGCAGGGCCTGGGATAAAGCGGGCGTGAAGGAACTTTGCAGAATCGGAATCAGCAGCAGAAATACACCGATGAGTTTATTGGCCGAACCAAAGTACCCGACTTCGATATCGGAACTCATGAAGCTTAGCATATTGGTGTCGGTTTCCGTAAAAAATGTCGTCAGCACACCCGCCATATAGAAAGGCAGACTCACCTTGAGCAGGACTTTCAAACGGTCCATGCTGGGTCCGGCGCCGAAGAACTGATGCCGACGCGACTGATACATCATGTAAGCGAGTCCGAAAATTTCAGAGATGGCATGCATCACGGCGACCATCAGGATGGTAGGATGAAACTTGAAAGCCACAAGGCAACCACCCACCAGAACGATCTTCACGACCACATTGATCACGGAAACAAGTCGCACTTTATCGACGGACATAAAAATTTTATGCAAAATGTTGCGCTGAAAATGAAAAGTGGCGGCATAAATTCCCATGATCATCACCGTGCCCCACGTTTCCCAACCTGCTGTCCTCTTAAACAGGATCAGACTGACAAACATGATCACGCCGATCAAAGCCGCCATAAAAAGTTCAACCAGAACAATGGTCCCAAAGATATCCCGGACGTGATTGTGATCGCTTGGTATGGTGCGATTGATATAGGTGGTGAAGCCAAGGGGAAGAAAGGCGAAAAAAGCGTTAGTAAAGGAATCCGCAAAATAAAAAATGCCCATTTTTTCCGGACCCATGATCCGTGGCAGCAGCATCTTCAGGGCCAAACCGATCACCATGGTCATGCCCACGGACAGGCTCAGCAGGGAGACGTTTCGCGCAATCTTGCGATGCGTGCTATGTTGAGAATCATCCATGGATCGCGGGTCCTTTTTTCACGTTCGGCATTTTGCTTTTCTACCCAGTGTAGCACCCCGCCGCTCTTTAGAAATCACAAAAACACCCGATACTTAAAGAGTCGCGGAGGTGTTTTTTGGTGACCTGGTGCCTTCACAAGAGTTCGTGGATTGCGCTGCTTATCAGCACGCTTGCCGCGCTATTGCTGGTCAGCGATGGCCTGGCGCACGACGAGAAGGAATACGAGCGTAGCGGCGAACACCTGCAGTATTGGGTCGATGCCACCGGGCAAAGCGATTTCATCACAGCCCAAAATCAGGTTTTTCAGAGCATTCCCAAAAATTCGATCAGCTTCGGTTTTACGCGCGCCACGGTCTGGCTTCGGCTTCAATTGCCTGCCCATCGAACTGATGAGCCCCAGCACTGGCTGGAGTTCGACTCCGCCCTCCTGAGCACCTGGCGGGTCTATCGCCCAGGACAGACGGAGCCGGTCTATGAAGCCGGCATGAGCCAGCCGCGATCCCATCAGGATCAGCATCGTTCCCCCGTGTATAAAGTGGGCCTCGCCTCGAACGCGCCGGGGATCTGGTATTTTCAGATGCAGTCCGATCATGCGCTCAATTTAAATCCGCGGCTTCATACGCAACATAGCCTGGCTGCAAAAGCGAAACGGGAATCGTTTTTCCTAGGCGCTTATGCGGGCGTCATGATCTTTACGTATGTCCTGACTCTCTATATCTTTGTCCGCACACGGCATCGCAATTTTTTGTACTACAGTTGCCTGCTTCTGAGTTTTCATCTGCTCTATCAGTTTTCTTATAATCAAATGGCTTCGCTTTATCTCTGGCCGGATACCTCATGGTGGTCCAATCGCTCATCGCTCCTGATCGGCGAGATCACCCACCTCTTCGGCGCCATCTTTGTGCGCGACACCTTACAGACTCAGCGTTTCAGCCCCCGACTCGATATGATCATTCGACTCGTGCCTCTGCGCAGTACGTTCTTTATAGGCTGGGCCATCGTCGACATGTCACCAGAAGCCATGAAGTACTCCACCATCGCGTCGATGCTTTACATCTTCTTTTACTACGGCCTGGGACTGCAGATCTGGGCCCGTGGCTATGGACCAGCGCGCTATTTTTCGATAGCCTGGCTGCCGGTTCTGATCGGCAATGCTTTGGTGTTCATCCAGGATTTGAATGTTTGGGTGGCTTCCAGCCCCGAGTGGCAACAGACCATTCGCTTTGAATTTCCTATTATCGGGGCCGCAATGCAGGCCATCCTTTTGGGTGTGGCTGTGGGAGATCAGTTCCACCGCACGCAGAAAGAGCAGCGGGAAGAACATCTGGCTCGTGAAAAGCTGGAGCAAAGTCTCGACGATGCTCATACGGTGCAGGATGCTTTTATTCGCACCGACAGCATCACACCGCGCTACGAAATTCGCAGTTCCCATCAAATGAGCGCCAAGATCGGTGGCGATTGGCTCGGATATTCCTACGATGCCCCGCGCAAGCGCCTGCTTCTCGCCATCTCCGATGTCACCGGCCACGGCTTGCCGTCCGCATTGCTCACCGGAGCTTTGCATGGGGCCTTTTATGGTTTGGCCGCTGCTGAACCCATTCAGTCGCTTTCCGACGCGGAGCTTTTGCATGTGCTCATGGATCGACTGGATCATGTGGTTCGCACCACGGCGCAGAATACGGGCTTGATGGCAACGATGGCTCTTGTCTGCATCAACCTCGACACCTTTCGCGTTGAATATCGTAACGCAGGTCATACCCCGATTCTGATTAGCGGTCGTAGCGGTCAGCATTTCATGTTGAAAGGTGGTTCGCCGCTGGGTATCAGCGAGGAACCCAACTTTGGCCATGATTCCTGGCAAGCCCAGGCCGATGACGTGATTTTTCTGTTTACCGATGGCCTTCTGGATCAGGCTGATTCCGGACAACGCAATCATTTGAAAAACGTAGCCCATGAGATTCGGGCCGATCTCGATATTCACCAGATCCATCAGCATATCGAAGAGCTGATTCATCGGCATCATTTAACCCTCGAAGATGATTCCTCCTACCTTCTGTGTCGCCTCCGGGCCGCCTGAGACCATGCCTTTGAAGAGAAGGCTTGCAAGTCCATATAAATTGTTGATGATGGGGTCCTGATCGCATGACAAGGGAGCCCTCATGAGCACAATTGGTATCCGCAGTGTTGTCGTAGGTTCTGTTTTGGAGCTGGTCCTCGACCGCCCGGAACGCAAAAACGCTTTTACGAGCGCCATGTATTCAAAGCTGACCGAGGAGTTGAATCAAGCTGCCCAGCGCAAGGAAATCGCCACGGTCCTGATTCATGGGGAAGGGGGCAACTTCTCATCGGGGAACGATCTCAAGGATTTTCTGGAAACTCCGCCTTCCGGTACCGATGCTCCAGTCTTCCACTTTCTCACCGCCATTGCCACATTTCCCAAGCCTATAGTGTGCGCCGTGGAGGGTTTTGCAGTCGGAATTGGAACCACGATGCTGCTGCCTGCGGATATCGCCTATGCCGCAGATACGGCGCGTTTTCAGCTGCCTTTTATCAATTTGGGTCTGGTGCCGGAAGGCGGCTCCAGCCTGCTTCTGCCGCGGCTGGCGGGATCCAAAGCGGCTCATGAAATGCTGCTGTTTGGGGAACCCTTCGATGCCCACGCGGCCCTGCAGTATGGGTTGATTAATCAGATTGTGGAACAGTCCAAACTTTTGGAATTTGCGCGGCAGCGAGCCCAGCTCCTGGCTACCAAACCACGCGCCGCTGTGCTTGAAGCCAAGGCTTTGCTGAAGAAAAGTAGCGAGCCCGAACTCTTGAATCACATGCGCGTCGAAGGTGAAGCCTTTATCAAACGCCTGCGATCACCCGAAACCACCGCGGCCATCCAGGGATTTTTTGCTCGTAAATAAGCGGCAACGCACGCGTTCCTGCACCGGTATCGAGCTCCGCTGAAGGTGGTGTCTGTCAAGGCACGCGTTGGCATCGAGCTCTGCTGAAGGTGGTGTCAAGGCACGTGTTCCTGCACCACCGGCATTGAGCTCTGCAGCGGCAGTTCCACGATGAAGGTGGTGGCCAGGGCCTCCGCGTCCAGTTGAATGCCGCCGCCATGATCGGCGAAGATGCGGGATGCGATCGTCAAACCGAGACCACTCCCCTGCCCTTGATTTTTAGTCGAAAAAAACGGCTGAAATATGCGACCACGAATGCCGGTTGGCACGCCCTGACCGCTGTCACTGATGATAAATTTCAGCCATTCCTGATCATCATGAGCCACCCGTTTTACTTCAATGGTAATGCGCTTGATTTCACTGTATTCCAATGCTTCACAGGCATTATTCAACAGAATCATGAGCCCATGCATAAGATCCGCGACGCGACCTTTGACCCAAAGGTCGTTGGCGTCATGCTTCACTTCCAGATGAATCTCACTTTTCTTCATCTTCTGATCGCAAAGGCTGATGACTTCCTCCAGCCAGGTTTGGACATTCAACAGCGTGTCCCCCGCTTCCTTGCGTCCGCCGCCGTATTTTTGCAGCGAGCTCGTCAGCACCGTGGCCTGGTCCATACTTTTCATTACGACCGCGAGCTGCTGACAGACAGCAGAATCCCGGTGCCCGTTATCCTCCAGTCCCTGCATGATGCGGCGTATACGATTCATGCTGCCGACCAGAATGCCCTGCAGCTGATGGCTGATCTGCACCGAAGACTGACCGAGACTTGTGGTCTTGGCCTGCTGATAGAGTTCCGACTGACTGCGCTGCAGATCCTTTTCGATTCTTTTAAATTCCTTGTCCAGACTGACGAGCTGATCCGAGATGGCGACGAATTCGTGATCCTTTTGCGCCAGCCTTTCCTCGCGTTCCTGAAGGTCTTCACGCAGTTTTTCCAGTTCCGCATTGCGTTCCACGAGCAGCAGCCAGCATAAACGGAAACAAGCAGCAGCCCCCGCAATAAATGCACCGATAAACTGCGAGGACGTATCCGGGTCTTCGCCGAATCCCAGAACCATCACAAGGCTCCAGGCATGAATCGCCATCAGCCCGAGCCAGCCGCCCAGGAATGCCGACAGAGAAGCATCCTGCTGATGTTTGATGGTTTGAGCCAGCAGCCATGCGATCAGGACCTGACAGCTGATCTGCGTGGCCGCGACCAGGAGTCGAGCTTCGATGTTGATGAGTTCGAGCAATGCAGATGAAGCGCCCAGCAGAATCATGAGCGCAAAAAAGATTTTCATACCGCGTGAAGGTCGGGACCAATCGACCCAGACGAGGCCGAGCAGGATGTTAGCCCAAAAAATGGTCTGCTCCATCCCCAAGGCAAAGAGTTGGGAAGGATCCTCTAAATGTCTTAAGAGGGACCAGCAGAGCGTCTGCGCACCCAGGTGCAGCAGCAGCATCCGGCCCCCTCTATGGTCCCAGAAAAGGCTGGCCGTGAGCAGCACCTGAAGCAGGAGCAAACCCATAAGAATCGTAAACAGAGGCATAAAACCTCCCACAATTCATCGAACGATAAAGGGGGCATGAAGCCTCCTAAAATTCATCGAACGATAAAGAAAAGCTTTGGTAAAACTTGAGGACGTATCGGCGGTCGGTTTGGGTCGGTTGGAAAAAACTTATAAGATCCCGATTCAGTTTCAGACTTTGGCCTGTCAATCCCTTGGTCAATCGAGGTCCGCAACGCTAATTTCTGCCGTCCCGTCAGAGTCCTGAGCCGAAACATGCTGACGCCGGGTAAGAATTGATAAATCAGCATAATTTCATGGTGTTAGACACCCCTGCAAAAGGCAAATTGTCGTAACCAAATCATAAAATGCAGAGTCAAACGTGTAACCATTTGAAATAAAAGCCTCATTCGGGAATGTCCAATTCGATTGACCGACCTCTTGTCCGTTCCCAAAGGTTAACTTTTATTCCAAATCCATACTTTGACTCAACATCTTCAACTGTCAAATCCTGGCACATGCAATGCACAGCGGAAGTTCACAACATTTTTCATGAGCATCAGGAGAATTGGAATGTCGAACAGAAAAAAAACGATCCTGGGATTGGGAGCGGTGCTCGCCTTGACGGCCGGCGTGCTCACCAGTTTGCAGATCGGCAGCAAGGCCCAGGCCCAGAATGATGCCGATCCCGGTAAAGCCCTGCGTTGTGCCACGCGACTTTCGGTCGCATTTCTAGGCACCGCACCGTCTCCTGCACTTTTGCAAAGCACCGATCCGCAATCGCAGGTGGATGCTTTGATCAGTGATCCTCTTTTTCAGGAACGTTTCGCGCGCTTTACCAATAGCCTGATGAATGATTCTCCTGGTGCCACGTCCGAGGAGGACGGCGCCTACCATCTGAGCAAGTATATTCTGCAGAATGCCAAGCCTTGGAAGGAACTGTTCAACGGTCCTTATAATATCGTGGCCACGGGCGCCGCTGCCAACCGCGTCGTCAGCGTCCAACCTGATGTTAACGGTCTGGGCTATTTCCGCAGCCAGGCCTGGCTTCTCCGTTATGCCGGCAACGAGTTGACAGGTGTGAAACTGAACTCGGCCTATCGCCTGTTGAATAACGTCGTCGGGCTTCACCTGACCGCGACGACCAACGCTCCTGGTGCGGATGTTTCGGCCACGGGTCGTGCGGCTCCGGCCTGTAAAGCTTGTCACTATGATGGCTGGTATGCCCTGGATAAAACCGCTCAGGTTTTAACCAAGGTGCAACGTCAGGGCAACAACGTGACCTTTACGCCGGTCGACGGCACCCCGAAGGAAGTTCTGGGCGGCCTGATGCTGAAAGACGACAAGGAACTGGTCAACGCCATGGTCGACTCCGAACAGTTTGCGTTCAATGCCTGTCGCACAGCATTCAAATATCTCTATGGCCGTGAAGAAAATGCATGTGAAGCAGCCGTTTTTGATCGCTGCGTGGAATCCATAAAAACATCGGGCATGATCCAGTCGGCACTGTCGACTGTGGCCAAAGACCCCGCCTTCTGCCAATAACGGAGACGAAACATGAAAAGAAGCTTAGGTCTTTCAATCATACTGGCAGCAGGCCTGATGGCTTGCGGCAAGGCACCGAAACATATTTCCGGGACCACAGTCGGCACCACGCAAACCGGAATGCCCGAGGGCACCAATCCTGACGGCACCGATCCCAAGGCCAGCACCATGCTGACCTGTTCTGTGGCGGATGGCAAAAGTTATAAGGGTTTTGGCGGCGTGAACCTGAGCGCCGGTCGCAAGACTGAAATATCCAAAGATGGCGACCGCTATCGGGTGAAACCTTACACGGCCCTTTCTGGAGAATATACACGCGTGATCGGAGCCGTTCCGGCTTCACTGACAGCCAATGCAGCGACGTTCGCCGCGGCTCCGGATCGTTGGTATGTCGATACCCAGGCCAGCGCTGTGACCCTGTTTACGAGTTATCGCGTGGCTTATGAAGGGGCTTTGACTGTGGCCGGTGCCGACACCAAATACGCAGCCCTGCCGACCGAAGAATCTGCGACCGCTAACTGCACGGCCTTCGCACGTCAGGCTTGGAATCGCCTGCCATCCCCGGATGAAGTGAACGCCTGTAAGAAAGTCGCATTAGTGGAAACAGCTGCAGAAACAGACATCAAGGCACGCTGGGCCTATACCCTGGCATCGGTATTAACGGCTGCCGGCTTTCTCGCTTACTAAGGAGCACACGAACATGAGTCACAAGAAAAGTAATATATCACGCCGCGATCTTATCAAGCTGACAGCCGGCACGACCGGCGCCATGGCCATCGGCGGCATGGTCCCTGGTATCATGACGCCCGAGGCCCTGGCCCAATCAGCAACCCAATCCGCCGTCCTGGTCGTGTTTCTGCCTGGCGGTTACAATGCTCTCTTCAGTTCGGCCGACTCCTTCAGTGGCGCTGGCACGTTCGGTGTGACAGCAGCCAACATGCTGAACCTTGGCGGTGGCCTGGTCGTCGACAACAGTTTCAATACCCTGGGTGCCTTCGCTAAAGCGAACATGGCTTCCGTCGGTGTAGCCCACGGCATAGCCGCTCACGGGGGCGCAAAAACAGCCCAATTTTCCGTGAATAACCTCAGCCCTGTGCTGAGTCTGGCTGCAGGTATGGGTGGCAGTGGTTCCATCAAAGCCGCCAACGTTGGCGCGGAAATGGTTCCTGGTCCACAGACGGCTGTCAGCGGAACATCCTTGCAGCAGATCACCGATATGAAATCGACCATCGATGCACTGGGCGGTGGCGCTCCAGATCCCACCATGCCCAAGCGTGAAATCGCGGCGAAAGGCATTACCGCAGCTGAAATCATGTCACTTCAACGTCTGCAGGGAAATCCTGAATCGTTGTCCAGCATGACCAACGGTTACAAAGCAGCGTTCGATACGCTGTCGAAGGCAGCGCAGCCTTTCAACGCCCAGGAACTCATGACGGCTTACGGCCTGACTGGAACTGCGGTGACGGATATGAGAGCAAAATTTGCAGCGGCCGAATTGATGATTCGATCCGGCGCCAACGTGGTGACCGCAAGTGCTGGTGGCGGCCTCAGTTGGGATACGCACGGTGATACATCGGGAGCTCGTGCCCGACAGAAATTTATTGCTGAAATCATGCCAGGTCTGAAAGTTTTCACCGATCGCATGGTGACCGCAACGAGTAACGTGACGGTTGTGATCTTTGGTGACTTTGCTCGTTCGTTGCCAGGTTCGGATCACGCATCCGTAACGTCAGCGACGGTGATTGGTCCCAACGTGAAGCTCGGCACAACTGGTAAAGTGGACGCCAACGTGGGTCTGCCCGCGGGAACTCCCGGCGTCAACGGCCTGTGGGGCCTTGTGTCAGCGTTGGCCAAAGCACCGACATCCGTGGTGCAAGGTTTCGGTGGCAATCCTCACACGGCTATCAGCAAAGTCTGATCGAAAGGAAAAAATCATGCTGCGCGTTCCCTTGTCAGGCCTGCTCGTTGCCGGTCTTCTGCTCAGCAGTTGTGCCGAAGAAGCACCCAAAGTCGCGCGCTCGCAGCCTACCACGGCTGTGAGTTCGGGACAGCAGGGGAATAATTCTGGAGGCCGTGCCGATGGATCATCGAGCCCGGCTTCTCCTACCGACGGACCATCGTCGCCGGCCACGCCGGTGGACATGACGATTCCCGCGGGTCCGACCACGACCGCTGTCAACGTTGCCAGTGGTCCGATGAGTTTTGACCTGGCATCGGCCAAGCCAGCTCTCACGGGCGCCACGTTTTCGGTCACGCTGGCCGTGAATGCTGCAGCCGGCGCGGCGCCGGCTTCCATCACCTTCAGTAACATGTCGGTGAAAACACCGGCCACCACAGGCTTTGTTCTGTATCGTCCGGTTTTGGTTTTGATGGAAGGTGGCAAGGAAACCCAATATCCCATTGGCACCAACATCAACTTGAAGATTCCCAAGGGTCGCACAGTCCCGTTAGCAGGATTGAACGCGATCAGTTTTGACAACATCAGTCCAGGCGCTTCGATCAAGATGCGTTTTTCAGCCCTGGAACCCCTCGCTGATGCTTTGCTGGATGGTATTCCCAACTATCGGGAATGCAAGGCTCCGCAGAATTTCAAGCCGGTGGCCGACGCCTTGCAACCCTGCAAAGCTTGCCACAGCGGACTCTTTGCCTATGATTTTGTGGATAAGGACATCGCCACGGCCTGTGGCCAGAACTTGAAAATCATTGATGCAACATTGAATAGCAATGGCGTCAGACCCAACATTCCCGCGGGTGCCCATCAGGGCGTGAATGCCGGCCCCGTGAGCACCGCGATCGGTCCATGGCGGACGGGAGAAGGACTCTAAAATCAGGCACGTGGAAAAATCTGGCGATACCGATGACAGTAAGGTGTATCACCCTTGCTTTCGTAATACCGCTGGTGATAGTCCTCGGCGGGCCAGAATTTAACGCGTGGCTTGAGCGCTGTCGCCACCTGCATGCCCTTGGCCTTGAGCTGATCGATCAGCTCCTGGGCCACCTTTTTCTCTTCATCATTTTCGTAAAACAGCACCGAGAGATACTGCGGGCCGATATCGGGACCTTGGCCATTGGTCTGTGCAAAGTCATGGGTCTCAAAAAACACCCGCAAAATTTCCGTCAGATCCACCTGCACCGGATCGTAAGTGACTTCTGTGGCTTCCACATGACCTGTGGTGCCAGAGCACACCTGTTTGTAGGTTGGATTCTCGACATGCCCACCGATATAGCCCACCTGGGTTTTCAAAACCCCCGGAATGCGTCCCAGATAATATTCTGTGCCCCAAAAGCAGCCTGAAGCCAGAACCACGGTGCGGACACCTGGAACTTTGTTGGGTTCAAATTCGAGCGACACACTGTTCACGCAGTGCCTCGTATTCTTGGCCGTCAAACGTTCGCCTTTGAAGACATGTCCCAAATGAGCCCCGCAGTTTTTGCAAAGGATTTCGGTACGCTGCCCATCGGCATCGGTTTTGTGGTCCACAGCCCCTGGAATTTCATCGTCAAAACTCGGCCAGCCGCACTCGGAATGGAATTTATCATCGCTCCGGTAGAGCTTAGCCCCGCACTTTTTGCAGTGATAAACGCCAGGTGCCGTCGTGTTTACATAAAGTCCGGTAAAGGGTCTTTCCGTTCCTTTTTGTTCAATCACCCAGCTTTCGAAGGGTGTTAGTTGCCGTTGTGACATAATGTGCCTCGCTAAAAAGGGTGAAAAAGCGAAGAATCGTAGCGATTCTACTCTGAAATACAAACGAAAAAATCCTAGTCCTTGTGTAAACTTTTCGCAAGAGGGGCTCTCAAGCAACATTACTGTTGGAGCCTGAGCTTACAAAGGTTATGTAAGAGAATGAGTCCCAACAATCGAAGGAAGCCTCGCCATGCTTTACGCTGAATTTCTTGAGCGCACCGCGTTTAACAAGCTCGAACTGATTGCACATGCCAACGGTTTGCTTGTGGAAGACACACCCATTCCAGAATTTGGGCGGATTCCCGCGCCTCCCTTTCTGATGTTTGATCGCATTGTCGAACTGAAGCGCAACGGTTCCAGCGGCTCCATCATTGCCGAGCAGGATGTGCAACTGGATGCCTGGTACTTTCAGTGCCATTTCAAAGGCGATCCTGTGCAGCCGGGCTGTCTTGGTCTGGATGCGGTCTGGCAGCTTGTTGGTTTTTATTGCTTCGCCAACGGTGGTCTGGGCAGTGGCCGCGCCTTGGGTTGCGAAAGCGTGGAATTTTTGGGCCAGATTCGTCCGCATGATAAAGTGGTGCGTTACGAAGTGAATATTCGGCGTCTGTCGATCCTTAAAGGTAAAGGCGCGGCCATCGCTGTCGGTGATGCGCGCGTTCTGGTCGATGACCAGCCCATTTATAATATCAAAGGGGCGCGCGTCGGCAGCTTTACCGGCATCAATTATCCTGATTATCCACTGCCTTCTGCAAATTCGCGCGGCGGTATTTTGGTTCGATAAGAGGAGGGATCGGCATGACGGCTGACATGAAAGAATCCATTTTGGGAATGGTGCCTCAAGCACATCCGTTTCGATTTCTGGATCGGATCGTGGACCTCGATGCGCAAAAAATCGTCGGCGAATACACCTTCGATCCGGAACTGCCTTTCTATCAAAAAGAAAACGTCGTCCCTGAGTCCATTCTGATCGAAACTGTAGCGCAGACCGTGGTCGTGGCCATGGGCCTGCATCTGATTGATATCGACGCGAAAAGCGGTAAGGGCCTTAATCCAGCGGAATATGTGACCCTGTTTACCGACGTCGAGATGGAATTTTTCAAACCGGTTCATGCGGGTGAAAAAGTTCGGGTTCACGGTGAAAAACAAAGCTGGCGTTTCCGCAAAATCAGGTCAAAAGCGGAACTTTATAACGAACAGGGCGAGCTGATTGCTCGTGGAACTCTGTCCGGTATGGGAGTGAAAAAGCAATGAGTAAAAGACGCGTCGTAGTCACAGGTATGGGTGTGGTCGCTCCGAACGGTCATGGTCTGCAAAACTTCAGCCAGGCCCTGCGTAAGGGGCAGTCGGGTTTGCGCCATTTGCCGGAACTGGAGCAGTTGAAATTTGGCTGCCAGGTGGCAGGTGTGCCGCAGGATATCGATACGATTAAGACCACTTATTTCAGTCCCGATGAACTCCTGGCCATGAACACCGCCATGACTTTTGCTTGCATCGCTGGTGTGGACGCCTGGAAAGATGCAGGCCTGCCTTTGCCGCAATGGGGTTCTGATCAACTGAATGAAGAAACCGGTGCGATCATCGGTACGGGCATCGGCGGCGTGGATACACTCGCCGACAAAGTCATCCCACAGGCCAGTATTGGAAATGTCAGGCGGCTCGGCAGCACCATCATCGAACAGATCATGGCCAGCTCCGTCAGCGCCCGTTTTGGTGGACTGTTCGCCTTGGGCAACCAGGTGACGACCAACAGCAGTGCCTGCAGTACCGGAACCGAAGCTTTGATTATGGGTGTCCAAAGAATTCGTGACGGCCTCGCCGAACGCATGATGGTCGGCGGCGCTGAAGGCGCGCATCCTTATATCTGGGCCGGCTTTGATGCCATGAAGGTCCTGAATCGCAACAGCAATGATGCGCCCACCGCAGCCTCACGACCCATGAGTGCGACAGCAAAAGGCTTTATTCCTGGCAGTGGCGGCGGCGTTTTGGTCGTGGAATCCCTGGAATCGGCTCAGGCCCGCGGCGCACGTATATATGCTGAAGTTCTTGGTTCTGCCATCAATTGCGGCGGTATGCGTCGCGGCGGAAGCATGACGGCACCGAGCCCCTATAGTGTCCGCCGCTGTATTCGTGATGCGATGATGAACGCCGGTGTGCAATCGGCAGAACTCGATTATATCAACGGTCACCTGACGGCGACCGGCGCCGATCCTCTGGAAGTCGCGAACTGGCTGTCAGCACTGGAATTGCCGGCTGAACGCTTCCCTATGATCAACTCGACCAAATCGATGATCGGTCATGCCTTGGGCGCCGCCGGTGCCGTGGAATGCATTGCGACCGTTTTGCAGCTGCATGAAGGTTTCGTGCATCCTTCGCTGAACAGCGAAGACCTGCATCCGGATATCGTAAAAATTGCCGCGAGCATCCCGCGTGAAGCCCGGAATAAGGCGATTCAGATCGCGGCCAAATCCAGTTTTGGTTTCGGTGACGTCAATAGCTGCGTTGTCTTTAAAAAGTGGGCCGGTTAAAACCCTGTTCCAGCCTGGGCAGGAGGCGCTCGAAACGGAGCGTCTCTATGCCATGATCCCTCCCCACCGAATTTTTCCCTTCATAATTCCTTTCTCACGCGCCGCCCTCTAGCCTTTCGCTGATGATTGCGGTAAATCCGTACAAGAACAGAATCAGCCCAGAAAGACATCTCCGATGGAAAATGTGATCAAACCCAGGCTCCGAACCAAGGTCTTGCATGGAATCGGCATCTGGCTCGTCATCAGTGGCATTCTCATTCCTCTCTCATCTGTGGGCGCGAAAAGCGCTCTGACCCTGCAGGGTCAGAGCGCGCAAAGCGCCCAGCACGCGCAGGGCGCGAAAAGCGCTCTGACCTGGCAGGCGGCTGTCACCGAAGCGACCCGGAATAACGCGGAGCTCAAGGCCGCCCAGCAAAACCTTGATGCCGCCAACACCAATATTCAGGTCGCACGATCGGGCTATCTGCCAAAGATTTCGGCATCGTTCACCGCGGGAATCAATGGCAGTGATGCCACTCGGAGCATGGATCCCAGCACTTACGGTGATCTGCAGAGCAAAGTCAACGACAGCTACGGAGCCTCCATCGAAGCCAGCGAAACCATCTTTGATGGCTTTGCCACCCAGTCGCGAGTCAGCCAGGCGCAATCGCGTGTTCGCGAAACGGAGCAGCAGATTCAGATTCTGAAAGCCCGTTTGAGTTATGACCTAAAAACAGCCTATTCAGGCATGATGCAGGCGCAACGATCGCTTCGCCTGTATCAGGACATCATCAAACGCCGCGAGGAAAACCTGCGACTCGTGGAACTGCGCTTCGCAGGAGGTCAGGAAAATAAGGGTGCCGTGCGTCTTTCCGAAGCCTATTTAAAACAGGCTCGTTTTGAAGAGATGCAGGCTCGCGATAATTTCAATGTCACGCGAGCACGACTGAACACGGTGCTCGGGCGTGGGGATGACACCAGCTATGAATTGCGCAATGACGTTCCGCTAAGCGATATTCCTGGCCTCGTGGATTTTGCCAGCCTCGCCCGCAACACCCCGGACTACCGATTGAATCGCGCGCAGGAGGAAACGGCCACCGCGGATCTCTCGCTCGCGCGAGCCGGGTTTTATCCACAGCTCGGTGTGCGCGGCAGCATCGGGCGGCAGGATGATAAGTTTTTTCCGGAAGATGAAGCCTGGTCGCTGAGTCTTGTCCTCACCGTGCCTCTGTTCTCGGGTGGCTCGGATTATTACACGCGGCAGGGGGCCATCAATCGACTCACGGCAGCAGGGTTGACCCGGGAAAACGCCGAACGCGATATCGTAGCCCGTCTGAGGCAGGCGCATGTTACCCTTGCTGAGTCGGCCGAGCGTTTGAAAGTGGACGAGAGTTTTCGCGAAGCGGTGACGCTGCGTGCTGAAATCGCACGAAGCAAATACAATAACGGCCTGACCACCTTTGATGACTGGGATCTGATCGAAAGCGATTTGATCACAAGACAGCGCGCGGTGCTTTCCAGTCAGGGCAATCGAGTTATCGCCGAAGCCGCATGGGAACAAGCGCAGGGAAGAGGAGCACTGCAGTGAGTCAAGCCAAATCAAAATCCCGTCTGAAGATCTGGATTATTCTAGGTGTCATAGCCTTATTAGTGGGCGGGGCCGGGTATTACTACAAGAAAAAGAAAAGTGCCCCTGCCGTGAAATACACCGAAGCCAAGGTCACCCGGCAAACCCTCCAGGTCACCATTCTCAGTACGGGCGTTGTGCAACCCGAAAACCGCCTGGAAATCAAACCGCCCATCGCCGGTCGCGTGGAAGAGGTTTTGGTGGCGGAAGGGGCTGAAGTGAAAAAAGGTCAGATTCTGGCCTGGATGAGTTCGACGGAACGAGCGGCCTTGCTGGATGCCGCGCGCGCCAAAGGTTCTGCGGAAGTGAAACGCTGGGAGGAACTGTACCGGCCCACACCGATCATGGCACCGATCAACGGCACCATTATCCTGCGCAACGTCGAAGCCGGTCAGACCTTTTCCAATGCGGACTCCGTATTCTCGATGTCGAATCGCTTAACCATCAAAGCTCAGGTGGATGAAACCGACCTGGCCCAAATCAAAAAAGGCCAGACCACCACGGTGCTGCTCGACGCCTATCCGCGGGAAAAAATTCCTGGCAAAGTCGAAAAACTGGCCTATGACGCCAAGACCGTGAACAACGTCACCACCTATACCGTGGACGTTCTACCCAATAAAACACCTGATTTCATGCGCAGTGGCATGACCGCCAACGTCACGTTTTTGATCTCGGAAAAAACCGATGCTCTGACCATTCCCAGCGAATCCATCAAATTTGTCGAAGGCAAACCCTTTGTCCTGATGCCCAATCCCAAGGAAAAGGACAAGCCCATCGAACAGCCTATTAAAATCGGCACCAACGATGGCAAACAAACCGAAGTCGTCGAAGGTGTCACGGAAGGCGCCACCATCCTGATCTCCGATCTTACGATGGGCGATGGCAAGGGCCCGGGCGGCAATCCCTTCATGCCGATGGGCCGACCTCGTGGCGCCGGCAACCGCGGAGGCAGGTAAGAGCATGCTCGAACTGCGAAACGTCAACAAAAGTTACCAAATGGGCGATAGCACGGTCTATGCGCTGCGCGATGTTTCCGTCAAGGTCGAAAGTGGCGATTTCGTGGCCATCATGGGGCCATCGGGGTCCGGCAAATCCACCTTGATGCATATCATGGGGCTTTTGGATGTGCCCGAATCGGGATCCTATCTGGTCAATGGCCGGGAAGTTTCGCAGTTGGATGAGGATGACCTCGCCGTCTTGCGCCGCAAGGTGATGGGTTTTATTTTCCAGCAATTCAACCTGCTGCCGCGTATGACCGCCGCGCAAAATGTGGCCCTTCCCCTCTTTTATTCGGAAGGCAAATTGGAGGTTGAGCGAGCGCATCCCGTGTTGGACACCGTAGGCCTGGGCACCCGCATGGAGCACCGACCCAACGAGTTATCCGGTGGTCAACAGCAACGCGTGGCTATCGCTCGTTCCATGATCAATAAGCCTCTCATGGTTCTGGCCGATGAACCGACGGGGAACCTGGATTCGAAGAGTGAAAAAGAAATCATGGCTCTGCTCAAACAGATGAATGAGCAGGGCATCACCATAGTTATGGTCACCCATGAAGATGAAATCGGCCAGCAGGCACGTCGACTGATTCGGATGCGCGACGGCGAGATTCAGTCGGATGAACGCCTGGCGCCGCTGCCCAAGGTTACCAATCCGCCAACACTTGGCGCGGCCGACACCCAGGGCGGATCGGGCTTGAGCCATATCTGGCAACACTTTGTGCAAGGCATCAAAACACTCGCTGCCAATAAAGTCCGCACCGGGCTTTCCATGCTCGGCATTTTAATTGGTGTGGCTGCGGTTGTCGCCATGCTGGCCTTAGGCAAAGGCGCGCAATCGGCCATCGAAAGTCAACTGTCCTCGCTGGGCTCCAACCTATTGGTTTTACGCTCGGGCGCCTCGCGCGGTCCTGGTGGTGCCATGTCCGAAGCAGGAGCGGTGACGCGATTTACCGTCGAAGATGCCGAGATCATCGAGCAGCGTGTACCAGGCGTAAAGGTTGCGGCCTCCAACGTCAACGGTCGGGGTCAGGTCACGTTTGGCAATAAAAACTGGGCCACCTCACTGATCGGCACGACGTCGGCCTATGCCCGCATGCATTCCCTGGAACCGGATGTCGGGCGCTTTTTTACCGACGAGGAAAATCAACAGCGGGCGCGCGTGGCTGTCATTGGTCGCACGTTGGTGCGCGAACTCTTTAACGGTCAAAACCCCATCGGGGAAATGATCAAGATCAACAAGATCAATTTTCAGGTCGTCGGTCTCTTGCCGGAAAAAGGCGCGACCGGGTTTCGCGATCAGGATGATCAGATACTTCTGCCAGTGGAAACGGCCATGCATCGGCTCCTGGGCAAGGACTATGTGGACTTTATTGAAATTGAAGTCGAACGCGCCGAAGCCATGGATGCCGTCCAGGATCGTACCCAGGAACTGATGTATGCGCGCAAACGTGTGCCTCCGTCGCGGCAGCAGGATGCGTTCACGATTCGAAATATGGCCGATATTCAGAACGCCCTGAGCGAGAGCACCAAGATCATGACCCTGCTCCTGTCGGTGATTGCATCCATCTCGCTGCTGGTCGGCGGCATCGGCATCATGAATATCATGCTCGTGTCTGTCACCGAACGTACCCGGGAAATCGGTCTCAGAAAAGCTATCGGTGCGCGACGCGCGGATATTCTGTGGCAATTCCTGATTGAATCGGTGGTCGTCAGCCTTGTCGGTGGTGTGCTCGGAATTCTGCTGGCTGTGCTCATTACAACGACGCTCTCGGCTGTTTCAGGCTGGAACACCACCATCACGCCCTCGTCCGTGACGCTGGCGTTCCTGTTTTCTGCGGGGGTGGGTATCGTCTTCGGTATCTATCCGGCACGCAAAGCCGCCCAGCTCAATCCCATCGACGCCCTGCGTTACGAATGATAAGCATGCGTTATGAATGAAACGCACCAGCCCACCTTCGGGTGGGCTAGTCTCCCCGTCTGCAGCTGAAAAGCTGACACGATATGCGCCCTTTCTGCTATGATGAACCCCACCCCAAAGCTCAAAATCGATCGATACAATAGGACGCTTTGCATGAAATCATTGGGATCTTCGCAAACCGGTTCCTCAGGCCTACTGGTGGTGATTGCCCTTTTGGGGGCGTCTCTTCTCGGCCTGCAGTTTGTGGGTCACCGCAGTGAACAGGAAATGCGTGCGGAGTCTCATCGCGAATGGCGGGTCGACAAACTGAAAGTGAAAAGCGCCCTGCAATCCCAAAGCAACTGTAGCGCCGTGAACTTCACCTCAGCCTGCGCCGTCGGCACGACCCTCGCTCTCCCCAACAAATCCGGAGGGGTGCTGGTGGCTGCGAATGGCAGCACAAAGATAGGTCGATGGAACGTCAAAATTGAATGTAAAGCCAAAAGCACGACGGAATATTGGGTAACGGCGGCGGCACTCGATGCTTCCAATACCTTTATCAAGGATCCATTGACCCAAAAGCCCATGGCTTGGAGTGATCTCATGCCTCTGCAGGATGCCTGCGGATCCGGCTCAGCTGATATTGTTTTGGAAAAAAGCAGCCCCTGCTATGGAACCGCTCAGGGGACCGGCCCGCTCCCTGCTGAACTCGCCACAGCCTCAGGCTGTGTGAATTGCAAATACCTGGGACATTACTGCAGCGACACCCAGCGAGCTTTCCCCAGCTGCCCAGATGGCTATCAAGGCATCTTCCGCTATGTCGATCGCTATGGTTGGGGCGGCATCGATTTTACCAAATATACGATTTGCAGCAAAATATAGGGTGTTCGCATGAAATGGGTCCGATGTTTTCCAAGCGACAAAAGCATCCGTGAGGCAGGCGCCGGCCTTGTCGATGCGCTGATGACCCTGGCCCTGCTTGCGATTGGCTCCGTGATCGTCATGAACATGATTTCCAACGTTTCGAAAACCAGACGCGCCGTTGACTTAAAAGCCGAGGCGACGCTCCTGAAAAAAACGTTGCTCACGGCCACCGATTGCCGGGCTCTTGCAGCCTGCCAGGGCCAGGAGCTGCGGTCTCTGGTGGACTATGATGGAGACGTCCTGGTCAACAGCAGTGGGACGACCAGGTCCGGACCCTGGAGCGTTCAGGCCCGCTGCCAGCCCAACAAAAGTTTGGAAGTGCGTGTCGCCCTGCTTGATGCCAATGGCCAGGCTGTGAAAGATCCTCTGCGCGGTAAACTCATGGATTGGAATGCGCCGGAAGGCATTCTGATTGAATCGGGCATTCTCTGTGGTGTCATAAATAAGAGCGCAAGCGGTCAACCCTTCACGGTCAAGCTTGGCAACCTCTGCACTCCCAGTCAGGGTTCCTGCCCGCCACCACCCGAAAGCGTCATCGATCCCAAGGTTGGGCCTACGATGTGCTGTGAAGACGGTCGGGACAGCCCCAAACCTTCATGCCCCACCAAGACCCAGGAATTCGCATCCTATTGGGATAGGCAGGATGATTGGGGGAAGTCGGGCCAATGGATTGTTTTATGCCAATAAAAAAATTCTCAGGCAGTCATGGCATCAGTATGCTCGAAATTCTGATCGGCATCGGGATTTTGGGCCTCGTCCTGCCCTTTGCTTATAAACTCCTGATCGGTTCCCGGCAATTCAGTGCAGCTTCGGAAGATCGTTTCAATCTGCGTAGTGTCGCCAGGACTGTGGAAAGTTTTGTCGATTGTCCCGCTATTCCGAAAACGTGTACGACCAACCAGATGCTGAATCTTCCCAAAAAAAATGGCGGTATCCTGGTCAGGAGTGATGGCCAGACGGTCATGGGCGGTTGGACCATTCGAGCCTTTTGCACCGGAGGCAATCAATTCAAAGTCCAGGCCGCCGCATCGGTTCATCGGGAAAATTTATCAAGGATCAGGTCACCCAACAGCCTTTGGACTGGGATCATCCCAAAGGCACGATCTTTAATGAAAAAACCCTGTGTCCAAGTCAGCCTGCGGCCGCCGTTCCAGTCGCTGATGTTATTGAAGTGAAGGCAGGCCCCAGCTGTCTCGTCAACAGCCCGTCCAACCTGCCCTGCAATCCACCGACACCGCCCCCTTGCGACCCAGGATCAACTTCACTTGGCGTGTCCCTTGATAACTTCGGTGGTAACGATGACGTCGAGGTCATCAATATGTTCGGTCAGCGGTGGATGCGCTACTGCGGGAAGATCCCTGGCCCTTGAACGTCAGAAAGCCGAAATCAGCCGTAAATTTTTTTATTCGCCTCCTGCCACACGGAAAAACATGCAAGGACTGCAGAAGTGGGCCCATGGCTTTCACGGGGCCGCCCATCTGCGGTATGATAAGAGAACGCAACAAACCTGATCGACAGCGCTTCGTGCCGCTTCATGTTTTAAAAAATAAAAATATTTTTTAATAAATTTACACTGAGCCCAGGACCATGCCGCATGCCCTTTCATCCTCAGGCATTGATTGAGCGCATTGAAACACACGCTACCACGCGCGCTGACGCGATTGCCGCGTATTCGGGAGACAGGCAACTGACGTATGGGCAGCTGCAAACATCCAGCGCTGCGCTCGCCGAGCAGCTGCAAAATAATGGTGTGCAGCCGGGCTCCATTCTAGGTGTATGCGTCCGTCCGGGTTTTGACCTTCTCATTGCGATCATCGCGATATTTCGTTGCCGGGGCGTTTATCTGCCTCTGGATCCTGATCATCCTCAAGCTCATATCGATCGCATTCGCACCGAAGCCCAACCTCGATTGATCCTGACTCATCGCGAGCATCTCGGTCAAAGTCTGGCCTCCGAGCGCCTTTGCTATCTGTTGGATGAAGAGCGCATGGCCGCGTCCCATCCGGACACAAGCCCTTTGCCACCCGACTGGCAGGATATCCCAGCCTATCTTATGTATACGTCCGGCACCACCGGTCGCCCTAAAGGCGTTCTTATCTCGCAGGATAATCTGCATCATTATCTTGCGGCGGCTCAGACGGCTTTTCGTTTTAATGCCGACGACATTTTCTGCAATGTGGCCCGAGCGACGTTTAGCATCAGCCTCTTCGATCTTCTTTTGCCGCTGGCAGTCGGCGCCGCCGTTCGCCTCGTGAGTCGCGTGGATATTTTCAATCTGCCGCGACTCGTCGAGCATCTCGAGCGATCAACCGTATTTCATGCCGGCCCCAGTCTTCTGTCGACCCTTTTTCGTTACCTGCGTTCCGTCGATGCGAACCGGGATCTTTCCCCTATGCGTCACGTATCAAGTGGCGGCGACATCGTGCTGCCGACCGTGATAGAGAACATGAAAATTTTCTTTCCTAAGGCTGAGCTTTTTGTCATCTATGGCACCACCGAAATCAGTTGCATGGGAACGCTTCTGCCCATTGAACGCCATCAGCTCGTCACCAAAACTCTGGTCGGCAAACCCTTTCCTGGAGTCGGACTTAAACTGATCGACGGAGAAATTTGCTTCTCTGGCCCCGGCGTCGGCCTGGGATATTGGCATCAAACCGCCGAGACATCCGAGCGCTTCATCGCTACCGAAGACGGTCTCTGCTATCGGACCGGTGATTACGGTCGTTGGCATGAGGACGGCAATCTGGAAATGCTCGGACGACGTGATTTCCAGGTGCAATTGCGGGGCGTCCGCTTGGAGCTGACGGCCATCGAGAATTGTATTTTGGAGTCGGGTTTGGCAACCCACGCGGTCGTTGTCCACCGCCGCCAAGGCGAGGATTCGGGCTTTCTCATAGCATTTTTAGCAGGAGCATCGGGGCACGATATCGAACGGGTCCGCTCCCATCTCCAGCAGCAGCTGCCCATGGAAATGCTTCCTCAGCGGATTATTGTTCTCGAGACGATGCCAACCAATTTCAATGGCAAACTGGATCGACGCCGCCTTATGGAATGGCCGCTTGAAAACGAACCAACTCGTCCTTCTGAGCTGAACGCGCTGGGACAAACGATCACGGCCGTCCTCGCTGAGTCACTGGAGTCAGACAACTTCAGTTGTGATCAGAATTTTTTTGAAGCCGGCGGGCATTCCCTCCTGGCGATTTTTGCGCTCAGCACCCTGAGCGAAAAGCATGGCATCGTGATTCCGCCGGCCATATTCTTCCAAAAACCCACGGCGCGCGCTCTCGCGAACTATTGGCAGTCGCGACCGGAAACCACCACAGCACGGGCCTGTCATCTGGTAAGGTTGAATGAAGCGCCCCCGCGCACACCGATATTTTTCATGGCCGGGGTTCACATCTATCAACCGTTAGCCAGGGCTCTGCCTCCCGAATGGACAGCGCTGGCTCTTATTTCTGAACATGAATGCCAACCGTCCGATCCTTCTGGACCCCCTACGCTCGAGGCGCTGGCCGAGATTTATAAACGCTCCATCCTGGAACAGCAGCCCCAGGGTCCTTATTATTTATTGGGCTATTCCTTTGCGGGAATTTTAGCCTTTGAAGTGGCCAGGCAATTGACCGACGCCGGTCACGAAGTGAAACGTCTTTTCCTCCTCGATGCAACTTTGCCCGAACACGTATTCCGTTGGAAACATGGCTGGATGAAAACTCTGCGAGTATTTCGCATGCGCCCCAGGGATTTCCTGCTCTATCTGCGAGGCAAATGGCGACCGCGAGCTCAGGCGTCCGACCCTCGCATTGGGGCGTTGGATAAGGCACGGGGCCATCGCAATGGCCTCCATGCCCAGGATTATATGCGCAGGATGCGCCGCTACCCAGGCGCTGCGGTTTTGTTTGTGGCCGATGAACGCCTCAAACGAAAACCACTCCGCAGTCGCACCTGTGGCTGGCGACCCTATATTTCCAATCTCAAAGTCATACGCACGGCGGGTGATCATCTGTCCTTGATCCAGGATCCGATCTCTCTGGAACAGATCGTGAAAGAAATCCACGCCTGCGCCGCCCCTCACAGCGTGACGTAAACGAAACCGAGACACATTTCATCTTCCGTGCCTTCGCCCCAGTTCACATCCTTGCTGCCAGGATTATCAAAGCGACACTCCAGGTTCAATCGATCCCCAGGGGCCACGGTAACGGTATTTTTCAGAACATAACTTCCCTGCCAGTGAAAATCCCAGCGCGGAATATCGACGAGGCAGGTGGGGCGACCATCCTTGTGCTCCAGATGCAAACGGCTGGCCTGACCCAGCAGATGCATATGCAGTCCCGTGGAGTAAATCGTCAAAGGCGCCGTGGCCGGAATCTGTCCACCACTGAACAACGAGGCATAGGTGGTCAACGGCGCCCCGTAGACGGCACAAGGCGCGTCTTGTTTCCCGTTTTGGCGAGGGCTTTCAGGGACAAAGTGTATCCGTCGATTTCGGGCCGAAAAAAATTGCCATATCCAATGGGATTGTCTCCTATGAACGCCTGATCGTAGGGGATTGGCTCAAGGGACTGATCCTGGAGTCCAAAGCCCTGCAAAGAAAAATGTCGCGCTCGCTGCACAGCAATAATAAAGGAGCTTTTCGAGGTGGTGCGCTTAAAAAAGGGGTGCGTCTTGGCAGGACCAGAAACCATCAGAAGCTGGCCCTGGAAAAGCGGGATATTGATCGAAGAATCGCCGCCTATAGAAAATGCATTTTAGGCAATCTCTCGAACGAGATCATGAGCCTCGGCTCTGTCGTCAAGCTTGAGGATATCAGTTACAAGGCTCTGCAAAAGCGTTACGGGAAATCTGTTGGTGAATCCGCCCCGGCCAGCCTTAAGGCATCACTTTTCCGAACAGCTGAAAAGCTCGGAGGTCGTGGGGAACTGATCAACACTTTTCATACGCGTTTGTCGCAAACCTGTCTTTGTGGTGAAGTGAGGAAGAAAGCCCTGAGTGAACGCACGCACTCGTGCGGGTCCTGCGGCCTTGTCATGGGACGCGACACACTTTCGGCCTT